>CAYOHZ010000022.1:0-32458 GCA_964403925.1 uncultured Salinarchaeum sp. | reverse complement strand
TGGTATACACAAGGCTCTACCGGAGACGGGGTTGACGTGTCAACTGTACGTGAGCTGCTCCTCGCTCAAGCGAGCCGATCTGCACGCAGGTTTCATCGGACGATAAGGACCGGTGTATCCTCCTCTGTCGAGATCTGGTCACTAACAGGCCCGAAAATACGATCCTCGATATCACGTTCGGTTTGTCCAACAACGACAAGATCGTAATTACGAGCCGCCTGCATGAGTTCGAATGTCGGGTCTGTACTGGTCCGGAGATCCTGTTCGATTCGTGTCGCAGGCATCCCAGCCTCAACAAACGCCGCTTCCAGTTCTTCAAGGATGTGTTCTCCAGTCTCGTTTGTCTCACCCTCTGGCGAACTGATGATATGAAGCAGATCGATCTGTATCAGCGACGCTTCTTGGACGATATTCAGAAGACTTGTTTTCGCATCGAGATTCCGAAGATCGCGTGCTGCGATCAGTATTTTTCCGATCGTATTTGACTCCCCCGGAAGCAAAATCCCATCGATTCCTTCTTGTTTAGCGATAGCTCGTCGGGCCGCGACCTTATCGTGATTAAAGATGAGTTCAGTCGTCGTTCGAATCCCCCGCTGTTCGAACCGTTCTGCTTGTGTCTCAAGCTGAGCTTGTAACTCCTCTTCACGTGCTGCTCGTATCTCTGTTTCATCTTCGCGTTCATCTAGCGGATAAAAACCCAGCAGTTGTACATCCGGGTACGAGAGCCCGTCAAGAAACCCTTCTGTCGGGATTGTTGGATCAGGGAACGTAAAGAGCACAAGCACTGTGGGATGTTGCATATGCCGTGGTAGCTTTGGTCATGACTAAACTGTTTCTCTCGTTGGAATTAGTCTGTTCCAGTATCTGCTCGTTGGCCGTCACCAGACTGCACGGCGTCTCGTGTCGTTTATTTAGGTTGGTTAGTAGCACCCATACATGGATCGGTTTCGTCGCCGCGCGATCGGATATATCATTATCCTTGCAATATCATTAGTCCTGACGGCACTCGGATACCAGTACCTTATGGGTCGATATGAAGGTCGCCCACGACCATTTATTGATGCGTTACAGTTCGCTGTTGAGATGTATACGACAACCGGGTTTGGGGGTGATTCACCATGGGAGTCCTGGCAGTTGAACGTCTTTATTATCCTCACAGATATTTATGGGATGGTCCTATTAGTGGGTGCGTTGCCGGTTTTTCTTGGACCAATTTTACAGAATGTACTCAGCGTAACGATACCGACAGAAGCGGACGCCTCGCTCAGTGATCATGTGATTATCTGCTCACACACGGATCGGGCAGAAGAGCTTATCAAAGAGCTTGAGAGCAATAACATCCCGTATCTTATTGTTGAGCGTGATCGCACTCGCGTTGAGGAACTAGTTGAGGATGACTATAATGTCATTCGTGGCGATCCGACATCAGAATCCGGCCTGCGGGCAGCTCGCCTCCAAGAGGCACAGGCCATCTATGTTGATCAGGACGATCAGATCGATGCTAGTATCGTTCTCACAGCAAAGGATCTCAACGAATCGGTGCCAGTTGTGAGTGTTGTTGAGAATCCCGACCGTGAGCAGTACCATCGATTGGCCGGTGCCGATTACGTTCTCTCACCCCGAACACTTATCGGTGAAAGCCTCGCCAGTAAGATCACCTTAGCTGTTCGGACTGAACTGACTGAAACGCTTTCACTTGATGCCGGTGTCCAACTGGCGGAAATCCCGATTCAACGCGGAAGTCCATTAATCGGATCAACACTGGTAGAGAACAATATCCGAGAGCGAACTGGTGTTAACGTAATCGGTGCCTGGGATCAGGGCAAGTTTATCCCTACTCCAAGCTCTAACTTGGTACTCTCTCAGGAGATGGTCTTACTTGTGTTAGGGACGCGATCACAGCTAGATCAATTCATCAGCTTGACACAATCAACGACCTATCAGTTTCGGACCGGAAACACACTTATTCTCGGGTACGGGCAAGTCGGCAAGACGGTTGCTGAGCAGTTAGACGATCACCAGATCCCGCATACGATTGTAGATCAGACCGACAGCGAAGCTGTCGATGTAGTCGGCGATGCAACGGATCCAGCAGTACTCAAAGCTGCCGGGATTGATGATGCCGAAACGATTGTACTAGCGCTGCCGGATGATACAACAACAGAGTACGCGACACTCGTTGTTCGTGATCTCGCCCCAGAAGCAGAAGTTGTTGCACGTGTGCAACGAAGTGGAAACATCTCGAAAACACACCGTGCTGGCGCCGATTATGTTCTGTCGCTTGCCAGTGTGACCGGGCGCCTCTCTGTGTCACGCCTGCTTGAAGACCGCGATGTTCTCTCAGTGGACCAACAGCTGTCGATGATAAAGACGTCCGTCCCGGCGCTTGCTGGGCAAACACTCCGAGAGGCGCAGATACGAGAGCGCACTGGCTGTACCGTCATTGCGATCGATCGCGAGGGGACATTGCAAACCGATATCGGTGCTGACACCGAACTCCAATCTGCTGATCAGTTGTTGCTCGCAGGGACTGATGAAGACATCCGGGCGTTCGAAGAGCAGTTTGTTGCGGTCTCCTGAGCTGCCTGACACCACTTAAACGTGCTTGTCAGCGATACGATATCGAGCCCGGTATTGTGAGGGTTTTTTGTCGTCCGGCCGCCAGTCCTCTATCAATGAGTACACACGAGGGTACGACTGACGCTGACGGCTCCCTCGATTATGAGGCACTTGGATTGGTCGCAGGGCTGGAAATCCACCAGCAACTCGACACTGAGGAGAAGCTGTTTTGTAACTGTCCGACCCAACTCCGAGAGCCAGCGGACGCAACCCATCGGTTCACTCGGTATCTCCATCCCACACGCAGCGAACTTGGCGAACTCGATGCAGCAGCCGTCGAGGAGACGCGAGTGACCCGTGAATTCGAGTATCTCGCCTACGATAGCACCTGCCTGGTTGAGGCCGACGAAGAGCCGCCTCGACGGATCGATGATGAAGCCTTGGCAGTTGCGATGCAGATTGCTCTGTTAATGGAGATGTCGATCGTCGACCGGCTGGAAGTCATGCGGAAAATTGTTGTTGACGGCTCGAACACCAGCGGGTTCCAACGAACTGCGAAACTCGCCGTTGATGGCGCGATCGAGACTGACACAGGCACCGTCCGAATCGATGATCTCATGCTTGAGGAAGAAAGCGCCAAGCGGGTAACCGAGACCGATACAGGAGTTCGTTATAGCCTTGATCGGCTCGGGATCCCGCTTGTTGAAATCGGCACGAAACCCGATATCACGACGCCACAACAAGCCAAGCAGGCCGCCGAACGGATCGGGATGCTCCTGCGGTCGACGGGCGCGGTAAAACGAGGCCTCGGGACGATCCGCCAGGACGTCAACGTCTCGATCGAAGAAGGCGCCCGCGTCGAGATCAAGGGTGTGCAGTCGCTGGAAGATATCGAAACGATCGTTCAGAATGAAGTCACTCGACAGACGAGACTCGTTTCGATCGCGGAGACACTGCAGGACCGTGCTGCGAGTGTTGGTGATCCGCAGTCGGTCACTGAGCTGTTTGCAGAGACCGACAGTGGGGTTATCGCTGGGGCGATCGACCGTGGCGGTGTCGTGTTGGCGGCCCGTCTGGAGGGATTTGATGGGCTCGTTGGCGCACAGCTCCAGCCCGATCGTCGTCTCGGAACCGAGTTTGCTGACCACGCAAAGCGCCATGGCGCTGGTGGGATCTTCCATACCGATGAGTTACCAGCATACGGTGTCACTGAAACGGAAGTGACGCGGCTTCGCGAGGAACTCGATGCAGCCCCGGACGATGCAGTCGTGCTTGTCGCTGACGATCCGGAGACGGCTGATCTTGCAATGGAGGCCGTCCTTGATCGTGCTGCCGTTGCCATCGACGGTGTTCCAGAAGAAACCCGTGGTGCCAACGATGATGGGACAACCCAGTATCTGCGACCGCTTCCGGGTGTTGCCCGGATGTATCCAGAGACGGATGTCCCCCCTGTTGAGCCTGATCCCAGTGACGTAGAGCTTCCGGAGCTGCTGACCGAGAAAGTCAAGCGATATCAGTCAGCGTATGGTCTCACAGCAGATCTTGCCGACAACGTCGCCTACAGTCCTCGCATGCCTGTCTTTGAGGCTGCCGTCGATGCTGGCGTCGACCCAACACTGGCAGCAGATACACTTGTTGGCACGCTGACTGAACTTCAACGGGACGATGTGGCCGTCGCGTCGCTTACTGATGAGCAATTGGTTGGTGCACTCGAACTCGTCGATGATGGCACGGTTCCCTCTGAAGGGCTCCCCGAGTTGCTCCGCATTCTTGCTGAACGACCGGAGTTGGCACCAGCAGCCGCAGTTGAGGAAGCCGATCTCGGCGGCGTGTCGGACGCTGAGGTTCATGAGGTCGTCACAACGGTCGTTGAGCGGAATGCCGATCAAGTTGCCACCGAGGGGATGGGAGCGTTCTCGGCGCTTATGGGCGAGTGTATGAGTGAACTCCGGGGCAAGGCCGAAGGTGAAACTGTTAGTGCCCTCCTTCGTGAGGAACTCCAGGCACGCTCCTGATCGCTCAATCGTCTGGCAGTGTTGTGACCAGACTATCGAGATCGTATGTCGCTGGTGCGCGGGATTCTGCTCGAAGCGTTGAGATCACAAATGTTGAGTTCGTTCGGTCGACATCCGGGATCGACTCGAAGTCCCCAATCAATCGTTCAACGGCATCCCGATCGGGGAGGCGCGCAATGACGACAAAATCGGTCTCACCCATCGTGAAATACGCCTGTGTCACCCCTTCGATATCCAGCAGTTGTTCGGTAAACGCCTCGTAGGGACCATCATAATCTGCGAGTACTTCGACGATCACTGTCAGCCCAAGTCCCAGTGCCTCATGATCGAAATCATAGAGGTCATTTGAGAGCACGCCCGCCTCAATGAGATTGTTGAGCCGATAATGAATCGTCGAAACGGGGATCCCCGTCGCCTCATGTAACTGTTCGGGACTTCCTGTTTCGAGGTCTGCAATTGCCTTCAGTAAGCGAACATCCCGTTCGTCCATACTCCTTGCTCGCTACCTGCACTCAAATAGGTATTGATAGATTGTAGAAAGCTACAAGTCAGAACGATATATGGAATGAAACTTGGATTTTATCCAAATATATAGGTTCTCTTATCGTTTTTACGACAAGGATTGATTAACACTTAAGCAAAGCTCACATCGTCATCCGAGTACTGATGCGCTGGACTCGATTCCAAATCGGACTGTTAGTCGGTGGCTTCGTGGTGATGACCGTTCTTTGGGGTGGTTCGTTTGTCGCGATCGATGTGGGGCTTGCCGACTGGCCGCCGTTGTTTTTTGCTGGGTTTCGGTATCTCGTTGCCGGTGTTGTTATCCTTGCCTATGCTGTGGTGTTTACCCAGTCGTGGCGCCCGACATCGATCCCAGATGCGGTGGGGATCGGTATCGCTGGTGTCTTTATTATCGCAGCGTACCACGGGCTTTTGTACATCGGTGAACTCCATATCTCAGGCGCTGTTGCCGCCATCATCGTGAGTCTCTCTCCTGTGTTGACCGCCGTGATCGTCAGTATACTCTACTCGGAGCGTCGGATCACACCGATCCAAGCTGCGGGATTTTTGGTTGGGATTGGCGGGGTTATTGCGATCGCAGATCCGAGTCTCAATCGGCTGTGGAGTCTTGAGCTGCTCGGGATTGGTCTTGTCTTTTTTGCCACCTTTGCCTTTTCGCTGGGTGGTGTTTTGCTCAAACCCATCCAGCATGGACTGTCGATGGCTGCGTTACAGAGCTGGGCGATGGTTCTCGGTGGCGCTTTGTTACTTGTTGGTGGGCTTGTTCGGGGCGAGTCACTGACAGCAATCGGCTGGACACCGACTGCAGCTGGGACGTTTTTGTATCTCACGTTCGGCTCCGGCGTTGTTGGATTTTTGTTGTACTTCCAGCTTCTCGAACTAGTTAATCCAACACAGCTTCATTTGGTCGGCTATCTGGAACCGGTTGTTGCTGCCATCCTCGGCTGGTTGTTGCTCGATTATGCGCTTGCTGTGAACGTCGTTGTCGGCTTCGGTGCGATCTTTCTGAGTTTCCTATTACTCGAGTGGCGATATCTCGGTCGCCGACTAACCCATACGATCAACACTACGAGGTAGTCTCATCTGACCGTTCACTCGGGCCCGTGACGAATTGATGGCCACGCCTGATGATGCCCGTAAGTGTGAGTATCTCCCGATCGGTTGGATGCGCCCGTCCGATCACCCGTCGGATCAGTCGCATCGTCTTTGGACGCTTTTCGGGCGGATGCTCGATTGCTGCCAGATATTGCTCGAAGTGCTTGTAAAACCGCTCAATATCAGCCTCATCGGCTCGATGGCGGTCGACATCGGGCAGCTGTGTCTCGGCGAGTGCGAGCTCTCGCAGTTCATACAGTGTTACTGTCACTGCCTGGCCGAGATTTAACGCTGGATAGGCTGAACTCGCTGGAATCGAACACACACGATCGACCACGGCTAGTTCGTCATTGGTGAGTCCGTTTGCTTCTCGGCCAAAGACCAACGCCGTTGGTGCTGTAACAGTCGAGAGCTCCTCGTGAAGCTCTGTCGGTGTTATAAATGGAAAGCGAACGTGACTCGTTGCATCTTCGTTTGTCGTATCGGTGAACCCGACCGTATAATACTGGGTGGTCAACTCCTCGAATGAGAGACGGGTATGGTTCGGCAAAATGTCCTCGCGTGCTTGTCCCGCGAATCCATACGCCTCGCCGCCGGGGTCAAGTTCTGGCGCATCGACTAACAGCAGCTCCTCGAATCCAAAGTTCTTCATCGCTCGGGCGATCGTGCCGATATTCCCCGGTGTCTCGGGATCGACGACTGCGACTGCGGGTGGTGTCCGATCGGGTGCCACAACAGTGAGATGCAACTGACGGATTAAATCGGCTACGACCTGGCTGTCCGCCGGTTGTTCGCTCGAACGCAGTAAGAAAACTTATACCGGATGCACGGAAAGTTGGGTATGGAGACCGGAAGGGCGTCGCTGAGGTAGGGGTACATACGCCATTCCGGTTCGCGATACTTCTCCTTGGCATTGCCCGGAGGAGATCACCCTATGGAGTTTACTGAATGGAACCCGGCATACCAGGCTGTGCTCGCGGCTTTTCCGTTCCAGCAGCGGGCAGACGAACGAACACGTGATCGACTCGCTTCGCTTTGCCGTCGTCGTCGCTGTGTTGACCCCACGACACTCCCACTTGCCGAGCAACCGGTGGTGATCGCTGGTGGTGCATCGACGCTGTCTGCAGAACTTCCCGCTGCCCGCGATGAGCGAGTCGTTATTGCAGCCTCCGATGCGGGTGCTCGGCTGGCCGACCTCGGCTGGAAGCCGGATCTGATTGTGACGGACCTCGATGGCGACCCGGCTCGAACCCACGAGCTGGCACAAGCGGGCATCCCGGTTGCGGTTCACGCACACGGCGATAACCAGTCAGCGATCGATCAGTGGGTCCCCGAGTTCCCACCGAAAACACTTCTCCCAACAACGCAGGCTGCTCCGGTCGGGCCAGTGTATAATTTCGGCGGCTTCACTGATGGCGACCGGGCGGCCTTTCTGGCCGATCATTTCGGGGCGAGCAGACTGCACTTTGCTGGCTGGGAGTTCGATGATCCGACCGTGGATCCGATGAAACGACGGAAGCTACAGTGGGCTGCTCGACTGCTGCGGTGGCTTGAACAACGACGCGACGAGGAGTTTTCCATCTTGGATGATCGTCGTGATGCCATCTCACTGTCGTGGCGTGTCTGAGCTCCGCGCTTGTATACGATAGCAATCAGATCGGTTGCTCCGCGAGTCTGGTATTGAACTGGCGCATCACGAACGTTACTGTCAGTATTCTCGACAGTACAGGACAATCCCTTAGTGTATTGAGACAAATCTTAACAGAGGATGCCTGAAGAAGTACTCTACAAAGCCGAAACAGCCCAGACCCTCGATGAGATTGCCACAACAATGCGAACCGTCGCAGAACAGCTCGAATCCGGCCCCGTCGTCTTAGGTGACGGCGCCGATCAGACAACCGTCACGATTCCAGCTGACCCAACCTTCGAGGTTGAACTCGAACGGCTGACTGATTCGGAAACTGGCACGGAACGATATGAGCTTGAGTGGGAGATCCGTTGGCAGGAGTGACAGCCTTTCCTGTGTGAACGCGGCGAAATCCCGAGCGGTTGGCGTTTCAGCTGCGCAGTTCGACCACCGAACTACCACACCGTTCGGGGAGTCTCATGATCGCGGTGTGGTGGATGGCTGGCCATGCCACGTGGCCGGTATTCCTACGACATGAAAGCCGTGCTATTGTGCTTGTGCAACCGTATCAGACCATAATAGCAGACACATCCATAGGCTTTTGACCGGTTCGGGAAACGCCTACACATGGGTGTTGATCTGTCCGTCCTTGTTCTTCCGGCGATGGACGATATCGAGGGGCTCCCAAGTGAGACCACACCGTGGCGACAAGCATACTCATTCGATCAGCGTGTGGCAGTTCCTGGCATTCCTGAGCCCGTCCGATATACGACAGGTGGCATCGGACTTGTCCCGACTGGGATCGGGAAAACGGCGGCTGCAACCACAACGACCGCGTTGTTTGCAAGCGACCAGCTTGATCTTGCGGAGACACTCGTGCTGTCAGTTGGCGTTGCTGGTGGCCCACCAACACTGCCCATCGGCTCGGTTGTGATTGCCGATCGCATCCTTGATTGGGATGATAAGTGTCGGTTTGATCCCGACCCGACTGCCCAACCACCGATCACGCCGAACCCCTATACCGGCGAGCAGGGGGTCACTGAAATTTCACCGCCACTTCGAGACTGGGCGCAGTCACATGCCACACAGGTCGATCTCAGCCCTGTCGATGGTGCTGGCTCGCCTGTTGTCCGGACTGGCGTCAACGTGTGTGGGGATGAACTCTGGCATGGCCAAACGCTGGCTGCGAGTGTTGAGTGGTTAGTCGCCGAACGGACCGACGGCTCGTATCTGGCAACCGAAATGGAAGACAGCGGGACGATTCAGGCACTCGATCGGTTCGACCAGACGGATCGATATCTCAGCATCCGCGGCATTGCCAATCATGATCGTCAACCAGCCGGACAGACAGCCCGCGAATCGTTTTTTGACCCGGAATTCGAGTCTGGGTTTCAGGTCGGGCGTGATAACGCCGTTGCCGTCGCCAGACGAGTTATCGCCGCGGAACTCGATCGAACTAACTGAGCAACTACCTCTCGTCGAGCCCGAGCGCCTTGGTCGTTGTCTCGAAACTGAAACAGCAGGTGCCCACCGCTTTAGCCATGGGGGAGCGAGGCGAATGCCTATCGGCGTTACCCGTGGGATGAAGCCGCTATGCTGTGCAACGACCCAGTTCACAGCCGGGATTGCTCACGGCGCCAGCCGTCTAGAGGAGGTCAAAGCATGGAGGCCGTCTATCGGTACAATAAGGACGGGTATACCGAGTTCAATATCACTCCGCCATTTGAGTTTACAGGAATTCCAGAGGGGACACAGTCGCTCGGCCTTGTCATTGAGGATCCGGAGACCGTCGAACCGACTGGCCGGATCTGGACCCACTGGCTCGTCTGGGCTATCGTGCCGGCCCACACATTGATTCCGGAAGACTGGACGGTCGATTCCCCGGCCCAGGAAGGTGAAAATGACGACAGCGGTCCGAACCCACCGGAGAGGGGACACACCGATCGGATTCGTGTATACACGCTTGTTACGACAGGTGAGAGCCTGACAGCTAACGCGGAGTTCGAGCGGGGGATCGAAGGTCACAGTATCGAGCAAGCCGAGCTGGCAGGAACCAACGGACCCAGATCAGCGAACGATCGTAACCGGAATCGGTGTCCGGTCAACCAGGGTTTTTGCAACACTCCCAAGTGCTCGTTCGTGGCTCTCGGAGAGACCACGATGTCCAACAAAGATCCCATCAGCATCCTCCCGTTCGGCGTATCTGGGGATCGCATCGATCGGATCGCCATAGAGCAGTTGTGTGTCGATCGTGAGATCGTGTCCGGCAGCGACTTCCTGTGCATCATCAAGGAGGTCCTGCCCACGTTGCTCACTGTCTTCGATGCTTTCGACAACAAGCTGGCGATCAGCGTCTGACAGGCTCGCAATTGGATCTCCACCCTGCTGTTGGTAAACGTTTGGATCAACCGCATGGACTGCTGTCAAGGTGGCATCGAGACGACCACCGATCTCAAGTGCATACTCAAGGGCTGCGCGACTTGCTTGTGAGCCGTCCGTCGCAACGACGAACTCCATAGCTCTAGTTGTGCTGGCAACAAACTTGTGTCTGACTGCTCGCCTGTCCTTAGAGGCCCCTGATCAAGCGTCGCACAACGCGGGGCATTAGTCCCGAATCTGTGCCTCCAACCGGTTCCCAGGTGCGTACCGCTTCGGTGAGATTGAAGGCAGCGTTACTGACTAAGTGTTGCTGGGCTGGATCGACAGCTGCGATATGGATGTCATAGTGCCCGTGGTATCCGAACTTGAGGAGGGTTCGTTCATCAAGCTCTTCGATTCGATTGCTAACAGGGTCCGACAGCGAGCTACAGACAAACACGAAGATAAACTCTGTTGAATAATGTTCTTCATCGGCAGTGATCCATTCCTCAGCAAGCGCATGACCCAGCTCGATCATTCGATCGAGATCGGCTTCTGAGAGCGTTTCGGTCCGCTTGAGAAAGACATGTTCCCGTGATTCATGATGTCCGACCGAAAGGGCCGGATGGAGCACCTGCCGTTGGTTGTGGACCTCTAAATAGCCATAGAGGTCGAACCGTTCCCCATTGACCGTATAGTCCCCCTCAAGGTCGTAATTATGAACAAGCCGCTGTCCGACAGCCTCCACATACGGGTCTGTGAGTTCAGGGATGTGTTCCGGCGTATCGCTGGGTTGGTTCGTGCTGGGCTCCTCTGTCATCAGACTACACCGGGACTTGCCGGCACTTATACGTTCGTTTGCCGCCTTCTCGGCCAGTCGTTGGCAGCAGGCCGTTTGGATACCGGTCTAGATGCTGTCTGGTCGTTCCTTACAGAGAGCCAGTTAGTGCCCTCGAACAGCGTAAGAGAAGGCAGTATACAGCTATACGAGGGGAACGCCTACCGGTGGGTCGGTGATGTCTCGGCTACCTGCAGGTAGTAAACCTGCTTTCGTGCATCCCGAAAACTGTATCGAGCGTCGACAAGCTCGTGTTCCTCAAGCCGATTAAGGGCATACCGAACCGTTCGATCCGGCAGAAGCGTTTCCTCGGCGAGCTCACCCTGAGACAATGGCGTGTTGATTTCAAGTACCTTTGCGACGAGCTTTGCGCTTGGAGGAAGCTCTCGGAGCCGATTCCGATACTCCGATTGTGTCAGCTCGCCTACCTGCTGGACAGTGTCATCCGTGACCCCGGTATGCATACCTCTTGAATGATCAACCACAGTGGTAAATTTTGTCCATAGGGTTGTGCATATTCCTTAAATCGTATAAGGTTAGGTCAGTTCTACCACAGCACTGCTCAAGACGCTCTTCAGGGAGAACTGGTGAGACTACGACATCACTTACTCTTCAAGTGCCGCTGTCCAGTATGATACCGACGCCAGGTGTTGCCCGCCAGGAAGGCCAGTCAGCCCACGGTCAATTGAGCGAAACGGCCCAGCAAGTTGCCCCGGAATCTGTCGGTAGAACCCATACGGGAACACGAAATCATGCGCTTCGTCGATCAGTTCCAGGCCGGCTCCGTCAAGCAGCTCACGCACTTCGTTTCGTGAGTATAATCGCGATCCCATCGGGAGCGCCCACGTATAGAGGCTTCTTGTGCTGTATCGCCGGAAGGTATCGAAGACGACGTAGTTCCGCGTCACGCGACGCATTTCCGACATAAAGGCATCCGGTGTCGGAGCCAGATGGAAAAACCGCATTGCAAGAACAGCATCGAAATGATTGTCAGGAAACGGTAATCGACCGGCATCGCCCCGCATAAATTCGATTCGATCGGCAACTCCTGCTGCCTGTGCTTTCTGGCGGCCCTGGGCGAGCATGGGAGCGGAGATATCTAACCCAACAACGTCTGCGCCCTGCTCGGCAAGCAACGCGGTAAACCGGCCGGTTCCACAGGCGATCTCAAGGATCGATTTGTCTTCGACAGGCTGGAGCGCATCTACCGCGGCTTCCTTTTCGCGCCGATCGATGAGCTGTCCGCCTCCCGAGAACCGTTTGTCCTCGTATTCTTCAGCGACATCGCTTGCCTGATACCACTCCTGCCCTTTCACAAGTATAGGATGGTGGCCCCCATTCATAATGGTGCCGGGATCGAATTCGCGAGTCAAGTACTCCATCCTGCGTCGCTTGCCCGTAACAAGCTCGTTGAGAACGGAATCTCCGGGCCAAACAGGGTGAAGCCAGACTGGCCTACTGGCTCAGTCCGGGGACCACACGTCGTGGATTGCGTGACAACACACGGCGGAGCTTGTCCTCCGGGACATCCAGTGTCAGAATTTCCATAACGCCCACGCTCGGATGTGACATCGGCACCCCGGTCCCGAACACCACCCGATCAGGATGTTCTCGGAGTGCCTGTTCGAGAATCGTCCGATACCGTACCGCGCTTGTCTCCAGATAGCAGGACTCGTATTGTTCTAATAGTGCGATCGCTTCGTGCATGAGCGTTCTGTTCAGTGGATACCCACCGAAATGTGTGAGGATTGTTGGAAACGAATATTCAAGAAACGTCTCGGCGACCTGTGCTGGCGGAAACGCTTCGCCGCCGTGGACGAGTACCGGAAGGTCCACTGTCGCTAGTGCCTCTAACATCGCTTCATCCGGAAGCCCATCTTGCGGTGGATCGATCATAAACCCGTAGAATCGATCGTCGTAACCATACTGTTTGATATCGTCCGGCGTTGTGTGGTCATTGTTGTGAGATCGAACAGCCGACCGAAGTTGCGCTGTCGGTCCGCTGTCCGTCTCGTTGGGTCCGTTGATCCGAGCAAAGGCAATAAACGGCCGATTCACGGTCATGCGGGCAACTGCATTGTTTGCCCGTAGATACCCGGGAGTGGTTTGATCAGGCGTTACGACTGCTTGTGCAATCCCAGCCTGTCGCATCTCACGCTCGAGCCGATCCGGTGTCATCTCAGGGTGATCTGCCTGTTGGGTTTCGACGGTCAACTGCGCCCCCATATCGATCACCTGGTACCGGTGCTCGAGTTCCAGCATCATCCGGTCGTCTCTTCTATGGCTACTTTGTGGTATCGATCGGTATCGGCGAGGAATCCTGGCTAGCAAGATTTATATTGAACCGCTGCCCTACTATCGATAGACACTACGATGTCCGAATCTAATTCTGCGCAACAACGTCTCGGAGGACAGCCCCTTTTGATTCTCAACGAGGATAGCGAACGAACATCCGGGCAGGATGCCCGACAGTCGAACATTGCCGCCGGAAAAGCGATTAGCGAGTCTGTTCGGACCACGCTTGGTCCACGAGGCATGGACAAAATGCTGGTCTCGGATGACGGCGATGTGGTAATTACCAACGACGGCGCGACGATTCTCGATGAGATGGATATCGAGCATCCGGCCGCGGACATGATCGTCGAAGTTGCCGAAACTCAAGAAGAAGAAATCGGTGATGGTACGACGACAGCCGCGATCCTCACTGGACAATTGCTCGATCAGGCCGAAGAGCTGTTTGATGACGATGTGCATCCGACAACTATCGTCGAAGGGTATCACAAGGCTGCACAGATCGCTGCCGAGGCGATCGATGAACTCGCGTTGGATACCGAGATCAACCAGGAGGTCCTCCAGCAGGTTGCTGAGTCCTCGATGACTGGGAAAGGCACCGGCGATGTCACTGCAGAGCGGCTGGCCACGGTTGTTGTTGATGCGATCCAAGCCGTCCGGTCTGGGACTGATGCTCATCGCGAACAGATCAGTGTCCAGTCACAGGCTGGGGCGTCCTCGTCCTCGACTGAACTCATCGAGGGGATCGTACTCGATGAAGAGCCTGAAAACGACGCGATGCCAGACCAGCTTACCGACGCCACCGTTGCTGTGCTGGATGTCGAGCTGGAGGTCCAGACCGGTGACGTTGATGCCGAGTACAGCGTCGAGAGTGTTGACCAGCTGACTGCGGCAATGGAATCCGAAGAGCGTGAACTCCAGTCATACGCTGACACGCTGACGGATCTCGGTGCTGATGTTGTTTTCACCACCGAAGATGTCGATGACCGAGTAGCCTCGTACTTGGCCCGCGATGGTATCCTCCTGTTCAGTGGGTTGTCCGATTCCGATGCTGCTTCCGTTGCCAGCGCGACCGGTGCAGCTCGGATCGGTGACCTCGATGATCTTGAAACAGCGGACCTCGGCACCGTTGATGAGATCTACACCGACACCTTCGATGAAGACGAGCTGGCATTCATTGAGGGCGGCTCGGCTGCAGACGCCGTTACGGTCTTCGTCCGTGGGAGCACCGAGCACGTTGTCAACGAGGTTGAACGAGCGATCAACGATGCACTAGATGTCGTTGCCGCGACCGTCGAGACCGATGCGGTTGTCCCGGGTGCTGGGGCTGCCGAGATCGCGATTGCCGATCGAATCCGTGCTGAGGCTGACTCCGTTGAAGGCCGACAGCAACTATCAACGCGTGCATTCGCAGACGCAATTGACGCGATCCCCCGGACGCTTGCTGAGAATGCAGGCGCCGATCCGATTGACGCCTTAGTCGATCTGCGTGCCGAGCACGATAACACAGGACAGGCCGGGCTGATCGCTGAAGGTCGCAGTGCGAACGTTGGAGACCCTGTCGAACACGGCATTCTCGACCCAGCAACGGTCAAACACGAAGCGGTCAAGAGTGCGACTGAAGCAGCGACGATGATCGTTCGGATCGACGACGTTATCTCCGCCGAATAAGCCACCGTCGTTTCGTTTTTACTGTTTTGTCGAACGTCTCAGAAAGCGATAGAGACGATCCCAGTGAACGCACCCAAAGGTCCCGAGGCAGTCGCCTTGACCGCCTGGACGGGCAAGGTACGGATTGCTCAGTACAGGGAACTCACGTATCGACACCTAATACCGATCGTTTCACAAGATGTCAGTCGGTTACGGCATCGCGGCGACGACACCAACAATGGCCACGGGAGCGAGTCCGACCAACACCATGATCGGATGATCGTTCATCCACCGGCGGGTGGTTTCGGAACGGAGATTCGCGATACATAGTGCTGTGAACACGAACATGGATCCGGCCGTCACGGGAGTGCCGTCGATGAGTGTCCATACACCGACTACCAACGTGCCGATCCCGACTACGAGGATCGACCTCATACGTTCCGGATCGGAGCTGATCTCGGTCCCGTCGTCGGACGCCTGTGATGGGGTGGACATAGGTCAAAGCGGCTTTGTTGAACTCCTCAACAAGTGACATCCGGTTGCGGTCAATACAGCTTATCCAAGAAAGGAGTGAATCCGTTCTCTGTATTGGGGGTTTCCGTAGAGACCGATCGCAACCACGAATAACGATATACTAGCGGTGACCAACGAGCCGATCGGGCCTCTGCCGAAGAAGAGCCCACCGAGGCTAATCAAAAAGCCGAGAACGCCCATAACCACAAGTAACCACCCCAACGCACCGGACAAGATCCTACCGATCTGTTCGGCTACCACGACGCCTTTTGAAGGGCCCGCCATATCTCATACTTCGAGTCAATATTTATATCCTTTCGGGTGAGTCGCACCGTTCAGCGATCGACTGTTTTACAGACGAATCAAGGCGGATGTCACGAGGCTTGCCCCCGAGACAATCGTCTTGGCCTACCAGTCGATGTGGACTGTCTCGCCAGTGGTGAGCCCGAATGCGTCCTCACCACGTCCTTGATTGACATCCAACTCGAGGTTTCCGTGACTTCCGATCGTCAGAACACGATCACCTGGTGGGACGGCCGCAAACTGCTTTGCGAACGGTACTTGCTCCCCGTTGACAGAAAGTGTCTCTCGGTCTGGGAGCTTTTCGCGTGGAATATTCGTAATCAGGTTTCCGAAGTCGTCGGTTACAAGGACTGTTCCGGTGATCATATGATCACCCGTTGTCGGACGTGGGAACTGAAGATCCACGTATTCATCCCGAGGGACAAACATCTCTTTTCTTGCGAGTGCCTTCTCGGTGGTGGCGACGGCTGCTGCTGGTGCGAACACATCCCGACCATGGAACGTGTTGCTCGCTGACTCCGGGACGACAATTTCGAATGCTTGTATATCGCCCTCGAGTTCCCGGGCAACTGGTGCTAATAGCCCGTTATCCGGCCCGATGAGGATGTGTTCCCCGACTTGGAGTGCGACTGCGGCACGGTCGGTACCGACACCAGGATCAACGACGGCACAGTGAACTGCCGGTGGAAACCACGGCAGGAGTTCCCGCAACCAGAATGCCGCTGTTCGCACGTCTTGTCTGGGAAACTGGTGTGTTATGTCGATAATCCGTGGGAGTCCGGGCGCGCGATCCAAGATGACACCACGCATGGCGGCCGGATACGGGCTCCCAAAATCTGAGGCAAGGGTGATGATAGATGGACTCAACATAGGCTGAAATCGTCTTCGGCGTCTCACAATAACAAGGTGTCTCTACAGGCGGGGCAAACCGGGTGTCTCGGGGCGTGTCCCCGGAGCAGTTTACAGACTGACAAGCGAAAGCCCACACCTTCAGTCGTGCGGCTGACGTCAATCGGACAGAGAAATGATGTTTGCTTCGAGCGATCGCGGGTAGTACGTGATCGGCTCGACGCCGTCGTCTGTGATATAGATGGTATCCGAGTGGCGGTACCCTGCCCGGTCTGGGATGTACAGTCCTGGCTCGATGGTGTACACGTGGCCGGGTTCCATAACTGTCTCACTGCCGCGATCAATGAAGTCCCGTTCATGGCCCTCAAGCCCAATATTATGCCCGGTGTGATGCTGGGCGTACTCAAGCACCCCCTGTTCGTCGAAATAGTCGTGGACAGCTTGATCAACTCGGGAACACTGGACTCCTGGGCCACTCGTGTCGATCGCGATTGACTGAGCCTCATGCATCAACTGGAAGTAATGTCGATCCTCACTGTCGGGATCTCCAAGAAACATCGTTCGTTCTAACTCACTCACATAGCCCCCGACATTGGCACTGGCTCCGGTCACAAGCACATCGCCCGCCTGGAGCCGACGATTGGCAGTCAACCCGTGTGGCCGGGCTGTGTTTGGACCGGCCAAGAATCCGGCGTGTGCTGGTAGTCCGCCTCGAAGGTGTGATTCATACCGCTCGCCGAGTGCATCAAGCATCGAGAGTGACGCATCGAGACTCGCTCGCTGTGCAACCCATAGCTCATGCCGACCCGGCGTGGCATACTCCCTGAGCTTCTCATGGGCGAGGTTGCCCCACGTCGCAGACGTTTCGAGCAGATCGAGTTCGACTGGTGATTTATGTGTCCGCAGGTCAGTAATCCAGTCGACCTGTTCGACGGTGACCGGAGCAAGCTCATCAAGCGCGGGGCCTTGATAGCCCCAGTGTCCGGGGGCTCCGTTGCTGTCTGCAGCGACCGTGTCGACACCGAGATCAGCCAACATCTCAGCGATCGTCGTCTCTGGACGTTGTGCTGGATGCTGCGGGTAGCTCCCGTCTCCGCCAGGGTAATCATAGTAGTGATAGACCCGATCGAGCGTCGGAAACAGCTCACTGGTCGCTCGATCGTATTCCAACCGTGGAACTGTAATGGCAACCGTTGTTGGCGTGACTGCCAGACAAACCGGGCGCTCGGTTTGAAGATGGTAAAAGCCAGAAACCCATTCGATATTTGTACTGGAAAACAGGCAGAGTCCATCGAGATCATGCGCAGCAAGCTTGTCTCGAACGGTCTCGATACGATCCTCGAACTCGGCTGTTGGTACCTGTGTTCGAGCCATGCTCGCAGCCACGTGGCCTGCTCTCAAAAAAGTTCGACCACCCCCGAGACTTTTCTGAACAACTCCCAATTGCTGGGCATGGCCAAAGAGGCGATCTATACTGCGGTGGACGATCGACAGGAGCAATCATACGACTTGGCAGACCGCATTTGGGAGCATCCGGAAGTTGCACTTCAGGAGACAAACGCGGTCTCGTGGCTCACCGAGCAGCTCCAAGATGCCGGATTCGACGTCAAGACAGGGATCGGCGGAATGGAGACAGCATTCGTCGCTCGCTATGGAACTGAGACACCTGTCGTCGGGACCATGGGAGAATACGATGCGCTGCCCGAACTCTCACAAACACGGACAGCGACTCGGGAACCGGTTGAGGAGGGGGTGCCAGGCCATGGCTGTGGCCACAACCTCTTCGGTGTCGGTAGTCTTGGCGGGGCGTTGGCTGTCCGTGATGCGATCGCAGACGGTGAAGTGTCCGGATCAGTCATGTATTATGGAACCCCGGCTGAGGAAGTGGGGCTTGGGAAAGTCGCGATGGTCGATGCGGGGGCCTTCGACCCTGTAGATGCGATTATCTCTTGGCACCCAGGCTGGTATAACGCGCCTGGGAAAGGAAGTAGTCTCGCCAACGACGCCTGGACAGTCACCTTTACTGGCGAATCATCACACGCAGCAGCGGCCCCTGAAGCCGGGCGAAGTGCGCTTGATGGCTTGCAGTTGCTCAATACTGGCATCGAGTATATGCGCGAACACGTTTCCGAGCAAACAAGACTGCACTATGTCATCAACGATGGAGGTGGGGCAGCAAACGTCGTTCCACCAACGGCCACCGGCGAGTATATCCTTCGGGCACCTGATCGAGACGCGGTCGAGCGATTGAGTGCGTGGTTTCAGGAGGCTGCAAACGGTGCTGCCAAGATGGCGGATGTGGATGTCACTGTCCAGAAGGCATTTGGCGTCTATGATCTCGAGCCAAACGTGACACTTGGCGATGTGATCCATGACACGATGCAGGATCTCGGTGGGTTTGAGATTCCAGCAGAACAGCAGTCGTTGGCAACACGGCTCAAGGAAACGATCAACACCGAAAAGGCCATCACCGAGCTGCCGGAACCCCATCGATCGGCGGCTCGTGAGGAGGCTGTATTTACGACGCCTATTGAGGCCCTAGATGCAGGCGAGACGGGAGCCTATTCAACTGACTCCGGCGATGTCAGTCAGGTTGTGCCAGTAGGACGGTTCACCGCAGCAACCTGGCCAGTCGGGACAGCACCACACTCCTGGCAGGCAGTGGCTGCGAGTGGCACACTCGGAAAAGCGGGGATGCTGTTTGCTGCCAAGACGATTGGTGGTGCACTGTATGACCTACCGGCTGATCCAGCACTACTCGCGCGTGCTCGCGAAGAATTTGATCGGGCGACAGGGGGTCGTGAGTATCACTCCCCTCTTCCTGCTGGCGTCGATCCAGAGACATTGCTCAACAGGTGAGTTCATGCTGACTGAAGCCGTGTGGATCCATCTCACAACCGGTTGTGAGAGTGCTCAAGGGTGGCAGAAACTTTATGATCACACCCCCACTATTATATGATGATGGTACTCCTCACCGCACTCACCGTTGCTGGCGCAACAGCGGTCGCAGCCCTCGGCGGCTATGCGATCTATCGTGGCGCGAAAGCGACACGGAGCTCCCGCCCAGCACTTCGTGGCGCACTCACGGGTGCGGCGCTGTTCGTGTGGACCGCAGTGACGCTGCCAATCGCGGCGCTGCTTGTCACCGGCGGTGTGATCGTCGGACTGGCGCTTGTACCCCTGCTTCTGGCTGGACTTGGTCTCTCATTGCTCACGAGCGATCGTCGTCGTGTCGACACGGATCCCGATACGGTAACGATCAACTAACCCGGCGTGTTTCGGATCGATCCGCTGCTTCGACGGAAAACGAGCTACTGGTGTATGCTCAGAGATCGCCAGAACGGAGCCGTTGGCGGACCTCTGCTGCCCGTTCACGGATCGCAGTCAGTTCGTCCGCTGATTTGCGATCGACGTGACTATACATCAGTCCCATCCGATGGTTCGACCGAAGTGTCTCCTCGTTGTGATCGAGGAAATCCCAGTATAACGCGTTAAATGGGCAACTTTCCTCTCCTGTCGTCGCATCGGGGTCATATGGACACGTCGAACAGTAATCGCTCATACGGTCGATGTAGTTAGCGCTTGAGACATATGGCTTCGAAGAGAGAACAGGCGAAGCGTAGGTCCCCATCCCGATAACGTTCGGTGTTGAGGCCCAGTGGAAGCCATCGACAAACGCCGCCGCAAACCATCGATTAAACGCTGCAGGATCGATCCGTGCGCTGGTCGCAAGGTTTGCAAGGATCATGAGCCGCTCGATGTGATGGGCGTACCCGTGTTTGCGGACGCCATCAATAACATCCGCAAGACAGGCCATGTCTGTCTCTCCCGTCCAGAACGCTTCAGGAACCGGCTCGCTGGCCTCAAACTGGTTGGCATTAGCTAACTCGGGCATCCGGCGTCGATAGACATGCCGCATGAACTCGCGCCAGCCGATGATCTGTCGGACGAATCCCTCAACGCTGTTTAACGGTGCCTGATCAGCTTCGTATGCGTCGATTGCTCGTTCAACCACTTCCTGGGGGTGTAATAACCCGACATGTAACAACGGCGAGAGCCGTGAGTGATTGAGTGTTCGTTCACCGGCTACCATCGCATCCTGATACACGCCGAACTCCGGCAGCCGATGGGCGATAAACTCATCGAGGGCCGCCAGCGCCCCCGACCGTGTGACCGGCCAATCGAACGGGGCAGGGTCGGCCCACTCGCCACCGTATGGAGTGGTATCGTAGCTGCCATCGAAGGTCTCCGTAACGAACTCGATAACGTCGGCTGTGATCGCATCAGGGTCAACCTGTGGACGTGTCGGGGGCTGATAATCAGCTGGTGGTGTCTCACGGTTCTGGTCGTCGTAGTTCCATTCGCCGCCGACTGGATCACCGTCAGCCATGAGATAGCCGGTCTCCTGTCGTACCTGCCGATAGAAGGTTTCGTGTTTATACGGAGGGTCACCCATCCAATCATCAAACGTCGCTGGCTCAACGAGAAACGTCGCATCCGGAACCCATGTAACCTCACCACCAGCAGCTGTCACCTGTTCTGACAGACGATCAACAGTACCATACTCCGGCGGTCGCATTGCCAGTAGCTGGTCATCCGGGTGCTGCTCGAAGTATTGTGTGAGCCCATCAGCCATTGACTCGACCTGATAATACTCCACGGTGTACCCCGCATCCCGAAGTCGGTCTCGGAAGTGTCGCATCGCGCTGTAGACGAACATTAATCGATGCGGGTGATACGGCCGCTGTTGCCCGATCCCTGTTGATTCGATCATCAACACCCGGTCAATTGACTGATCGGCAAGCGGTCCAACTCGGTCCGTGAGGTGATCCCCAAGGACCCAGATCGCGTCTGCAGTGGCCATACGAATCTCTATCGGAGCAAGCACAAGTACATTGCAGTGCCAGAATACGATGCCGATACTGGCTGTTAGTCCTCAGCACCAATTGGAGACGGCGGGTTTCGGAACAACCCATCAACAATCACGAGCAGCCCGATCAATGAGGCCATGACCAACGCGACCTCAAGTGTCACTGTACTCAAACCAGCAACAAGTATTGCACTCCCAAACGCGGCCGGAATCAGCCCTAATTGGAGATCGTACCGACTGACCGAGAGTGATCGAAGCGGTTCAACGGCGATACGGAAAACCGGATGTATCCTATTTGGCATAATCTGTACACCCCCCTCATCATGAACTACTATTCTCGCCATTATAA
Source organism: uncultured Salinarchaeum sp. (assembly GCA_964403925.1). GTDB lineage: Archaea > Halobacteriota > Halobacteria > Halobacteriales > Salinarchaeaceae > CAZFMU01. The sequence goes on along the minus strand of CAYOHZ010000022.1, from coordinate 10,618 downwards.
ATCCCTAGGCAGTATCGTTGAGATATTCGTTGCCAATACTATCATAGTAATTTTACGAACCATTGCAAAGTATTGCTATAACATATAGACGTACGGAGTCGTTGCTGGGTAGGGTGTGCCTTGACGGGATTTCAGACTACTTACAAAAACAAGCTGCAGAACGCCCGACACTGCCTACTCTCGTAGTTCGGCAAGTCGGCGTCGTCCAGGATCGATAAGCTGGTTGAGGTACTCTGCAAGTGCGGATTTCGCATCTGCAGGATGGAGCTCGCCGTCTTCGAGACCGTGGGCCAAACTGTCGTAGGTCTCAAAGGTCACGTTCCCGCCGTATTTCTCCGGTCGTGTCACGGTCACACTCTCAAATCGGGGGAAAATATAGTATTGGAACAGTTGCAAAACGGGATTTTCACGCTCGTTGCCATCACTATCAGGAGCTGGATCACGCGTCGGCGGACAATAAGCTTCAGTAATGATCTCCTCGACACGTGCTGGGGAATCGTCCATCGAGATCGTAACGCCCTCACTGTTCGACATCTTTCCGACCCCCGTCTTGAGATCGGCCAAAATTGGAGTGTGGATGCAGGGACGAACATCATAGCTGAGATCCGGGAGCTTTTCTCGTGCGAGCATGTGGACTTTCCGCTGATCGATCCCGCCAACGGCGAGGTCCAAATCGAGATACTCGATATCAAGCGTCTGCATTAGGGGGTAGATGACATGCGAGACAGTTGCGGTCTCACCGCTTTGGAGTTCAGCCATTGCACGCTGTGCGCGGTTCAACGAGGTTGAGACAGCCAGTTCGTGTAAATCAAGCAGGTACTTTTCATCAAGCTGGAAGTCGGATCCAAAGACGAACTTCGTAGCCGCCTCATCAAGTCCATAGGCGAGGAACTGCTCGCGCATCTGCTCAGCGGTTGCACGGATCTCCTCGAAACTGCCTTTTCCGTTGAGGTATGCATGGACGTCTGCAAGCAGCACAACGACCTCGAAACCTGCCCGTTGGAGGTCAATCAGCTTGTTCGCGGTCAAGAGATGTCCCAAATGTAACGCCCCCGATGGCTCGTAGCCAACATAGGCTCGTTTGCCCTCTGGATCGGCAGCGAGCGCGTTGACTTCTTCCTCTGTAACCGCCTCAACGGTATTCCGAATGATCAGTTCCTCGGCGTCCATATGGTGTCGGTAGACGCTTGGGGGCTTAGTGTCGTCGGTCCGAACTCTCAAAAGGCTCTTGAAGTAGCTAGTGATATGGGCGCGACCCGCCGCGCAATTGTGGAGCTTTTGGCAACCGGTCCGAAGTCTGGTCCGGAGATCGCCGATGAGCTTGCTATCTCTCGAAACGCTGTCTGGAAGCATATCACCGCGTTGCGTGATCAGGGATTCGAGATCGAGGGCCGGCCGGATGGGTATCACGTGACAGAAGTGCCGGAGTTCGGTGGTGATGCAGTGGCTTTTGGATTGGATACGCCGTATACGATCCAGTATGAACCAACGCTTCCCAGTACGAATCACCGGGCTCGAGAACTCGCTGCAGACGGGATGACGGATGTCGTTGTGCTGGCAGATCAACAAACCGGTGGCCGTGGGCGACTTGATCGAACGTGGGCCTCGCCGACTGGCGGGATCTGGCTGTCGATACTCATCTCCCCTGATCGCCCACCAGCGGACATGTCGTTGTTTACTTTTGCAGCTGCAATCGCTATTGTCGACACGGTTGCGGAACATGGAGTAACAGCAGGAATCAAGTGGCCAAACGACGTCCTGGCTGGCCCAGATGAACACAAGCTGGCCGGGATTCTCACCGAGTTGGAAGGAGAAGCGGATCGGGTGTCCTGGGTGATCATCGGTATCGGACTCAACGCAAACATCGATCCGGAGGTTCTTCCAGCGGAGAGCACGAGTTTGCAATCACTGATCGGGCCCGTCAATCGCCGAAGCGTGACCCAAGCGGTGCTTCATCGATTCGAGGAGCTTCGAGCCGCCCCGGAGCAGATTCTCCCTGCGTGGCGCAAGCGAGCATATACACTCGGCCGGGAGGTCAGAGTTGACACGTACGCTGAAACGATCTACGGTCGTGCAGTCGATATTGAACCACCTGGAGCACTCATCATTGAAACCGAGACCGGAACACGTCGAGTAACGACCGGTGATTGTCAGCATCTCCGGGCGATCCAAGACGAGAACTGAGGAAAATCACTGTGGGGTCGACACGTGTTCGGGAAGGATCGTCCGCTTGACATCGGCATGACTTGCTCGTCGAACAAGCGCTCGGACCGGATCGGATACCCCAGCGAGATTATCCGAGGTAAGATCGACCACAAGCAACGCGGCGGGCCGGCCAACATCAAGCACACCGTAGTCAAGCCCAGCAATCTCCGCACCTCGATAGGTTGCCATCGCCAACACCTCCGAAGAGGGGAGATCATAGAATTTCGCTGTGAGTGCCATTTCACGGAACATTGATGGGGAGTTGAGCATCACGTTGTCGGTTCCAAGTGCAACGGTCGTCGTCTCAAGGTGTCGTTTGACGGGTGGCATTCCAACCCCTGTTACCATGTTCGATCGTGGACACACAACAAGTGGGACCTCTTGGTCTGCAATGCGATCGAAATGGCGCTCTTTGAGATGAACGCCATGGACGAGAAAGTCTGGGCTTAGATCTAAGGCGGCATCCACGTCACTGGCGTCGGCCTCGCCGGCATGGATACCGAACAGTTTGTCTGCCTCTCGTGTTGCTTGTCGTTCAGCATCGAACTCGGCATCGTTCGCACCACTGGCACCGAACCCATCAGCGTCATCAAGGACAGCAGTCGTCTCCCGACCCATGATCACTGGCTCGATCGCCATCTCCGCTGCAGCTTCTTGCAGTTGCCTGACCCCTTCGACGCCACCCTCTCGGAACTCGATTGTCGCAGCCGTCCCCCCGGCTTGCATATACTGGAGGGACCGACGCATTGCCTCGATTAGTTCCTCTGGGCTTGCCTGACGGAGCAGTCGATGCTTCAGCCCGTCTGGCGGTGCGACAAGTTCCGCAAGACTCAGCCCCTCACCGGCTCCTTTCGCGATCGAATCGCCTAGATGAGTATGTGCATTCACAAACGCCGGCGCAATCAGTTGCTGAGTATCGACTGCTGTCGGTTCGATATCGGTGATGATCCCATCGTCAATGTGTAGCCGTCCCTCAACCGGCTCGAACGACCGGCCTCTGAGAATCGTCCCGGTCAGTTCCATATCCTCCTGTATGGCTGGATCGTGATAGGGCCTCGGGTTACAGACAGTACGAAGCGAAAACCAACGGCTTCAGCTGTGGGTCGCTCAATACTACTCAGAGTCGGAGAGGGGAGAGATCGTTTCCATTGATCGATCACTGATCGGTGCGCCGTTGAGACCGAGGACCCTGGTTGCTGCCGTCCCAACACTGTCTGTCTGCTCGGGTGTCGTATAGACACCGAGTCGCCACTGCGAACGGTGCGATTCTCTGAGCGCTTCAACGAGTGGAGACTGTTCACCAAGTGACCGGGCTTCGCCAGCCACGATCACCTTCGATGTCGTTTCAGTCATCTCCGGACGAGGCGGCACATCGAGAATAACCTCGTCTTCGGAGACGGACGCTTGCTCGGCGATCTCTCGTTCCCAGGTTCTGATCTTCTCAATCGGGGCGTCAATCACCGACTCCGGAACGGTCCGAAGCTCTGCCCAGATCGCTCGCTTGAACAGTTTACGATTCTCGAGACGACGAATATACGCATTGGCGGCATCACACTCCCGAAGTGCGATCCGCAGCCGTGGATCATCAACACGACGCAGCTTGTCGGCCGTCCAGTCAGTCACAGCGAGTAACCGCTCGGTCCCCCGACGAAGCATCGACTTGCCGATCCGGGTCACGTGGTGGTTGTATACCGTTGGCGTCATCAGCGACCGGGCGATCAGGAGACTTTCCGCGCTCTGAACGTTACCAGCTGCTAACACGAGTTCGTCGTCCTGAAACACCAAGTTCCGAATAAGTCGATCCGGGTCAATGGTGCCATATGGCACGCCAGTATGATGCGCGTCCCGGACTAAATAGTCCATCCGGTCGACATCAAGTTCTCCGGAAATCACCGCCGCATACTTTCCCTTGCCGGCGATCAAGTCAGCGATCCGATCAGGAGACAGATCGTGGGCACGAAGCGTGTCGCCGACCGCACCGGTTCGAATAAGCTCATCGACATCATCATGGTATTTTCCAGTCCGGTGATAGAACAACGGCTCGATATTGTGGCTAAACGGTGCATGCCCGATATCGTGTAACAATGCGGCTGCGCGCAGTTCTTTCGCCCGATGTGCCGGTAGATCAAGCTGTGTAACCGCTTTCGAGGCGAGATGATAGACGCCGATACTATGCTCAAAGCGGGTGTGATTCGCTGACGGATAGACAAGCGAGACGGTACCAAGCTGGCTGACCCGACGCAGTCGCTGGACGGCTGGGGTATCAAGGAGCTCACGAGCAATGCCCGTGACGTCGATGTGATCGTGAACGCTGTCTTTGATTGCTTTCATTAGCGATGCACCGATGTTGCGATGCCGCTTATAGGACGTCGTCGTAGGCCTCGTGGCCGTGGATATCAACGCCTGCGTCGGTTATTTCTGCGACGTAGATCCCGTTGCCGGAGCCAGTATCGCGCTCGGTTGCACTTTGAATGCCCTTGGCAGCAACCGAGATCGCAGCCTCGACATCGAGTGTCGGATCGTATTCCTGTTCAAGTGTCCCATATGCGAGTTGCATTCCGGAGCCGGTGACGGTGTAATCATCTTCCATGACACCACCAGCCGGGTCGATGCTGTAGACGTGTGTGCCCTCCTGATCGATCCCGCCAAGGATCGGGTTGATCCGGAAAAACGGCCCGCCGCGAGCGAAGTTACCGGCAAGCGTCGAGAGCGCCTCCATGCTCATGTCTTTCCCACGCCGTGCCTCATAGAGATTGACCTCTGCTCGGAGACTCGAGATAAACGATTGTGCGCCCCCAACCGAGCCGACAAGTGTCAGCGCGGCTTGTGGGTGGACCTGCTCGACCTTCTGGACGTTTTTGTTTGCTACGAACCGGCCGGCGAGACTTGCTCGCTGGTCAGTCGCGATGACAACGCCGTCTTCGGTTGCGATTCCGATCGTTGTCGTTCCGGTTTTCGTCACGTTCTCAAGCCCGTCTTCAGCGTGCTGTTTGTCCGGCAGTGTGCCGATCTGTGGCGAATAGGGGTCAGTTGGAGCGGCTGGTGTCCGATCGATCGATCCGATTCCCTCGGACGGTGAGGAAGATGGTTGCATGCTACCCGTACTATGAGTCCCGGCCTAAAAAGGGCGCTGTTTACCGGAACTCACAACGGTAACAGCGCGAAAGCCCCCGGCTGCAGTCGTGGGAGGACGTCAGTCATGGGTAGCTGACAGCCACTACCTTGCACGTCAGGCGACGGAAACTACTACTCCGATAGGGGGAAGCGGTCTTCCCGTGTGCTCGTTACCATGTCCGGTGTCACCTCCGTCCCGTCGACAGTGACAGGCTGCCCGTTTGCGAGTTGCCCGAATTTTGGCCCCTCGGGAACCCCGTGTTGACGTGCTTTCGCAGGATCAAAGCCCGTCCGTGTGGTCTGAACAGCTGTGTCTGTGACAGCGACACTATCGTATTTCCTGCTGAGGATCTCCAGCACTGTATCAAGCAGTGGGTTCGGGAGCCCGGACTCATGTCGGGATTCTGAGAGCGACACGGCAGCTCGGTCGCCGACACGTGTCCCCTGTTCGCGAGTTTCAAACGCGAGGCAGGTGTCTCGAAGTGCTGTTATGGTTTGGTCCTGATCGATGCCAACTGCGGTATCCATGAGTGCGGTCGGCAGAGAAATAGTCACAAACTCAGCTGTCGTTTGGGCAGTGGCTGGCTTACCGAACCGAAGCCCCTCATCAACCGGCCTGAGAGCGTCCTCTAGTGTCTCAACAACTGAGAGTGAGACACCGCTTGTCTCCCGAAGCCATGTCTCACTGACAGGGGTATATCCGGCTTCCTCAACCGCCTCACGAACCGCTGGATACTCTCCATCAAACAGCACCCGGGTCGTGTTACTCCGTTCGAACATCGCTGTGAGAACGTCAGTATCGATTCCATCCATGGCATCAAGACTCCAGTCAGCAGCGATGTGCCCGATCGTCCAGTCGGTCTCTGTAAGCACACGGTAAAAACGTGGGGCATAATGCCCGCCACCGATGCCGACGATCGACCGGCTCCCTTGTGGCGCATCGATTTCTGGGACCCCAAGGATCCCCTCCGCAAGCGCCTTCGCACCGGCTGGATCGGTCCACTGTGCTTTGTCACTCCCGAGTTCGACGAACACGACCGGAACCGGGACCTCCGTTGGACCATGGTGAGTACATTCTATCCCAACGTCATAGTCTGTCGGTGCAGTCCGATGTAACTCAGCAAGTACTGCAGCAGTCAACGCGGGCGCAGCGATCCCCAACGATCGGGGCTGTCCACCGTATTCGGCAGCGCCGAAGTTTCCCGGATGATGGGCCGTCAACAACGGGCCGGTCTCTCCGGAGTGTCGTGAAGCGACCAGTAACGCCGTCGGGGCATCAAATGCCTGTGCCATATCGGCCAACTCCAGATGCCAGTCTTCGAACGTTCGTAACTCGAAGTGTGCGTGCCGATAGTACGTCCCGCCACCGTCGGCTGGAGCACGGTCGGGATCAGTGTGTTCGGTCCAGTCACCCTGTGCACGGAGCTGGTCACCGATCCGCTCGGAGGCGATATCGGCCTGACTGACGACGATTCCGATCACGACAAAGCGATGTCACCGGACCACAATAACCGATCCGGTTGGCGACCATCAGGACTTTTTCTCCCCCATGCCAGCGTCTGGACATGGATGTGTATGGACTACTCGGGGATCCGGTCGAACATTCCTTATCCCCGCCGATGCACAACGCTGGCTTTGCGGAGCTGGGACTCGATGCGACCTACGTGACCTTTAGTCCCACCGATGTCGCAGCTGCCATCGACGGAGCACAGACACTCGGGATTGCCGGATTAAACGTCACGATTCCGTTCAAAGAGACGGTCCTTGATCTTGTCGTCCCGGATGACCAGGCCAGCCGGATTGGAGCGGTTAATACGATCGATCTGACACAGGAGCCACCAACTGGCCACAATACTGATATCGACGGTGTCCAGCGTGCTTTCGAGCATCATGAGGTTTCACTCGCCGGGCAGCGAGCGGTCGTAATCGGTGCCGGCGGCGCTGCACGGGCGGTTGCACACGCGCTTGTAGATGCAGGCGCAACGATCGAGCTGTACAACCGGACGGTCTCGAACGCAGAATCACTGGCTGCTGAAGTGGGGGCACACGCTGTTGGTGGGCTGGATGACAGTACGGTGACGGCAGCGATTGGAGCAGCAGACATACTGGTCAATGCTACCAGCGTCGGGATGGACTCAGCTGAGAGCCCAGTCCCACCAGCCGCGATTCACAGTGAGCTTGTCGTGATGGACGTCGTCTATCAACCACGTGAGACACGGTTGTTGCAAACCGCCCGCCAGCAAGGTGCTCAGACGATTGATGGGGCCTGGATGTTGCTGTTCCAGGGTGTCAGTGCGTTTGAACGGTGGACCGGACAAGCGGCCCCGGTCGATACGATGAATGCAGCACTACGAGCACAGCTGTAGTTGTTGCGATGCCGTTTTGCCGGTTGATCTGCTACAAGAGGCTATGATCAAACCGTATCTCCAGCGCTTGAAACAACAGCTCGGATTGACGACCCCATCACCCACCGATCGTGAGGTGTCAGTCACCGTCGAGCACGACACAGAGCCACGCACAGTCGACGGCGATATCGCCGGCACACCGGTCACGGCGGTCAATGGGATCGGACCGGCCCGCTCAGAGCAGCTAGCGGCGGCCGGAATCACGACGGTTGCTGAACTTGCAGCGGCTGATTCGTCTGATCTCGCCGACCAAACGGACATGGGTGTCACACTCCTTGATCGACTGATTGACCGCGCTGGCGAGGCTTACTCGCCGGTCACAGAGTCGGGATAGTAATATTCGCCGGCGGCCTTTTGTTGCCGATCGAGTTGGCTTTCCGGTTTGTTGACTCGTGGGCGACCCGTTCGTTCATCTCGACGAAACGTGATCCCGAGATCAGCCAGAAACCGATTCATCCCATCACGCAGCGAGGATGGCGTGTGGGCTTGCCCATGGCGGCCGGGGGTGCCGGTAAAGACGACAAGTCGATCAGCAACACGATCAATGAGGTAGAGATCGTGGTCGACAACCATAATCGGCCGTTCGGTCCGGGTACTGAAACGGTGCAGTTCCGTTGCCACCGTCAGTCGACGATCGATATCTAAAAACGCGGACGGCTCATCAAGCAGGTACAAGTCTGCATCGCGAGCCAGACACAGCCCGATGGCAACCCGCTGGAGTTCACCGCCCGAAAGCGTCTCGAGTGGGCGATCGTACAGCACTTCAAGATCGAACGGATCACGAATTCGTGTTTTAAACGACTGCGTGTAGATGTCGGTGACCTGATCAAGCTGTGCACGAACCGTCTGTGATCGATCGGCACTGAGATACTGTGGCTTCCAAGAGACAGTAAGCTGCTCTGGAACGGTTCCCGTGTCCGGCGTTAGCTGCCCGGCGAGAAGCTTGATATAGGTACTCTTTCCAAGACCGTTGGCACCAACGATCCCGATCGCCTCACCAGCATGGATCTCTCCAGGAGCAACATCCAGCGTGAACGATTCAAACGCGTGTGCCAAGTTTCCGTACGCAACCAGCGGCGTTCCAAGTGCCCCCGCAGTGGGTGTCGGTGGCGAGAACTCGATTGAATCACGGCGAATCCTGACGTTTGCCTCACTGAGATGCCCGGCCAGAAACTGATTGATCCCTGCACGCGGTGAGAGGCGGCGAGCAACAACCCCGAATCCGCCAGGCGTGCCATACAGGACATGAATCGAATCCGACACCAGATCCAGCGTCGCGAGGTCGTGTTCGACGACCACTGCCGGGACCTCACGGCGCTGCGTGAACGATCGGATCGCCCGTGCGACTGCCAACCGCTGGGAGACATCAAGAAACGAAGACGGCTCATCGAAGACGTATAGATCTGCCTCTGAAAGTAGTGTTGCTGCGATTGCGACCCGTTGTCGTTCCCCGCCCGAAAGCGCAGCCAGTTGCCGGTGGCGCAGTGAGTGCAGGTCAAGTGCTTCAAGCAACGTCTCAGCAGGCTCTGCAGGGAGATACTCACGCACGGTCGTGGTATCGGCAAGCATCGTATCGACCCGCTGGGGCTTGTATGCGACATCGATCGTGCCGGCAGCAAGAGTTTGAAAGTGGGCTTTGAGCGCAGTTCCCTCGTATTGATCGGCAGCCCACGACCAGTCCATGTCAGCTGATGACTGGCCGAAATTAGGGAGGAGTTTTCCTGCCAGTACACGGACTGCTGTGCTTTTGCCCATCCCGTTCCGTCCTAACAGGCCGGTGACCGTGCCAGCCTCCGATGTTGGCAGGTTATACAGACGAAAGCCGTTCTGGCCGTACTGATGGATCAGTTGACCGGTTGCTGTCGGAAGCGGGATAATTTGGATCGCATCATTCGGGATTTTCTTTTCGATGAGCTTGTGCTCACGCATCACCTTCGCCTCATCGATGTGTAACTCCCCGTCCTCGGTGACATAGAACCCGGTATCACCGGATCGGTTCAACGGATCATATTTGATCGCGATATCACGCACTTCATCGGTGACGCTGTCCTGATCGATCACCGCAATGTATTCCCCGGACGCAGAGTCTGCCATACCTACTGAAACGATACATGCCAATGGATCAGAGGGCATGAACCTGTCGTCTCCGACTACCGAAATCGATCGAGTCCAGTCTGCTTGCGCTGGTGTTGTGTCGAATCAGGCGTCCACGCTGTCCGTCGGGCACGTTCAGCGTCGAACTCCACGTCCGGAGGATCGGCTGGAGTATAGCCTGGACAGGCAGGCCCACACTCGCGTGCCGGATCGACGATTCGATCTGCCCACTGACAGTACGGGATTCCCTCCGTCCCGTGGACGGTTATTGGAGCAAGGTTCCCACAGGCTGGCAGCTCATAGGTTCGCCAGCCTTTGCCGTAGGCCCGCTCTGCGAGTCGGCGTCTTGTGCTGTGTTTCGCTTCCGTCCTGACGACCTCGAGTTCCGTCTGTCCAGGCCGTTGGGCAGTGATTTCGATTCCTGGCGCAGCCGTATCGAGTGGCGTCGCCTCTCGAATGACCGCTACTGACTCACCTGGTTGATATCGCCACACACCAACCGGATCAGGGAGACGGGCAAGGTGTGTGTCAGTCACATGACTGGCAGTTGCCAGGATGATTCGATCGACGACCGCAAGTTCGACATCAACCCGAAGCTGTCTCTCAAGCGCTCCAGGACGACTTAACTCTGGCTTGTTCTCGATGCCTACAATCGTGTCAAACCAGTCGGTCGGATATCGATCGACCAGTTTGACTTCCTCGCGGCCGTTATGGCGTCGTCGGTCGATAATCCCACTCTCAACGGCCTGATCGATCAACTGGGTGCGGCGCTCCGGTGGCACATCAAGGACGGTGGCTGC
>CAYOHZ010000021.1:18845-32798 GCA_964403925.1 uncultured Salinarchaeum sp. | reverse complement strand
ATGCGATTGTCGGCGGGACTGTCGACGATGGCATTGATCCCAACCGCGAGTGCTTTGAAGCACTCACTACCACTTGTATCGGCTTCGAGTGGGCCCTCCCGGCTGAAACGAGCAATGCTGTCCAGTCAGATAGTGTCGCCTTTGATATTGGCTTTTTCACCCAGCAGTGTTCAGCCAATACTGGCGCTGGACTTGGCCCCGAAGAATAGCACCCGGGAGCCTGAGTGCCTGCTGGCTCGCAGATAGCGTGAATATCAGGCTTGTTCGACCGGGATGTCATCAACCGTCGGATCCTGCAGTTGGGTGTGATAGATGTGCACCACTGAGAGCAGACCGATTACGATAACAATCATACTCGTTAACGTGAGTGCAGAGAGGTTCCCAATAACCGGGAGCTCAAGATAGAGCCCTCCGACGGCAACCAAACAGGCTATTGAAACCCCAAGGTAGTAGATCCCCCAGCTGGACTGTTCGCGTGGGATATATTCCAGATACGGCTTGATCTCCGCTGTGGCCTCAGTACGTGATACCTTTCCGCGTTGTTGATCGTATTCGATGAGACCTACAGTATCGATTTTCGGTAAATGTGACTGTCGGACAGCAGTATACACTCGTTTTCGATTGGTTGATTGAAGCTCATCGATCGTGGTGTCATTCTCCCAGGCGGCAACTTGGTCCACGATCTCGCGTAAGTCAGCCGTGTCCCCTTCTATGTGGTGTATGAGATACAAGAGGATGTACCGGCGTCGCTGGTTGCTGAGGATCTCGAAAATCGCATCACGATCGATCTCGGCGTTTGAATCCGGTGATGACGGCCCATGTTCAACCGCCGGCGATTGGATCTCCCCGATCATGTACGTTCCCCCCCTGTGTAGGTGGTGGTTACCATTTGTGTGTTGCCCCAAGAGGAATAATACAGGCAATAACTATTAACTACTTAGTTACTTCATTCCACTAAACCAGTGGTTAACTCCTGTTATGTTTTTCAGTCAGCGCCCCCCGCTTACCCGGATAGCCCCCGGTTGTAGTGGGATAAATGCCCGATTAACGCTGTGGGAGCATCCACCAACGACAGGAAAGTACCATTGTTTCCGTTATCAGAGACGCCGCAGGTCCCAGTCGACTACCGGTGATTTCGACCGGGCACTACCTCAGGCGCCGTTTGTGCGAAAATAAGGACTGTCAAGACAACATAGACGCCGACTCCAATCCAGAGTGGATCCATCATGTCTGCCAGCCCGAGTATGGCAGCTACTGCTCCAGTTCCACCGGTAATAATAACTGTCGTTGACGGGGAGAGCACCGAATCGGAATCAGCAGTAAGATGGGCAAACACAGGATGGTCTGTCGTCTTCAGACTGACCCTCTTGGCGTCGGTGTCATACTCAATAATATCATGTTCAGCAAGTTTCGGGAGATGCGTCTGATGGAGCGAAACATACACACTCTGTTCGTGGCTTTCTGATACCGTGTCATCCGTCTCGCGTTTCGCAACTGCAGTTGCCAGCTCTTTTACTGGAAGTGGTTCTGGGCCGTGTTCGTAGATGACTGAGAGAGCAAGCTGACGGCGTGGATTGCTCAAAATCGTGTAGATATCTGTACTTGCCGACACAGTACGCGCATGCTTGCCCTCAGTGTGCTGTGACATGTCCCCCACTCTATCACATACGTATTGCTAACACGATAAATATCTGCTGAATGTCTAGAATACTACACAAGTCACATCATTGTGCCGGGCTATCCACACCGGGTGGGACTCTCCGAATCTAGTTGTGAGTGCCCATTTCCCGCGTTCTCATGCTTGTTGTGGCACTCGAAGAACAGACTGGAGACTCAGAGACCTTCTTAGAAGGGATACTCGCGGGCTTCGTGTTGGATAGAGATCCACTTCGTCTCGGTAACTTCCTCAAGGAAGGCATCACTGTTGTACTCGCCGATGCCGGAGGCCCCTACTCCGCTGAAGGGGACGTGTGCCTCATCGTTGATCGGTTGATCGTTGATGTGGACGTTCCCTGTTTCGAGTCGGTCAGCAATCCGTTTTGCAACACCAATATCACCGGCGTGGACGGATCCAGACAGCCCGTAGTCGGTGTCATTGGCGATCGCAACTGCCTCATCGATATCCGAGAAGGGGATAACAGGGGCAATCGGACCGAAGTGTTCGTTGCTCGCCACGGGCATATCGTTTGTCACATCCGAGAGGACTGTCGGAGCAACAACAAGAGAATCAGCAACGTCCGGCAGATCAACCGTGTCACCGCCAGTTTCGACTGTTGCCCCCGCCTCAATGGATGCAGTAACATACGCAAGCATCTCATCGCGCTGGGATTCGTCGATGATTGGCGCGACAACGGTCTCCTCGTCATGGGCACTTCCAACCGGCAGGGCCTCTGCTCGCTCGGTCAGACGCTCAACGTACTCATCGTAGATCTCCTCGTGAACTAGATGACGGTTGATCGAGATACAGACCTGTCCTTGATGGACAAAGGATCCAAACACTGCACCATCGATCGCTCGGTCGAGATCCGCATCTGCTGTGACGATGTGAGCATTGTTCCCACCAAGCTCCATCGCCGGAACGGCAAGGTTCTCAGCAGCAAGCCCAGCGACATGTTGGCCGACGGCCGTCGAGCCAGTAAAGGACACGACATCGCTTTCTGGGTGACTCGCCAGATGGTCCCCGATCTCACTGCCCTGACCGATCACGACGTTTAACACGCCGTCAGGAAGGTCCGTCTGCTCGAAGAGTTTCGCGAACAACAGCCCCCCGGTGATCGGGGAGTTCGTTGACGGTTTCAGGACCACGGAGTTCCCGGCCGCGATCGCCGGCAGTACGGCCCGCATCGAGAGATTCAACGGGAAGTTCCACGGCGAGATGACTGTGACAACACCTTTTGGCTCACGCTGGACGATGTTTTCCTTGCCGGGGATGTTCGATGCAGCATGTTCGCCTTTCATCCGTCGGGGCAGACTCGCCGCCTCACTGGCATGATCGAGGCCGATCTGCATTGAGGTTTCACCCATGATCGTCGCCCCACCGACCTCATACCGAAGGAGTGAGACGATCTCATCGTGGGCTTCTTGGAAAGCCTGAATGAACTGCTGAAGCACCTCCTGCCGATGGGCGGGTGGTTGCTCACGCCAGTGTGTCTGTGCCGCCGCGGCTGCCTCGTAAGCCGCATCGACATCCGTCTCGGTTGCTGCTGGCACTGTTGTGATCGGCTCACGGGTTGAGGGATCCTCCACCGCGATGGTCTCGCCGCTGTCGCTGGGGCGCCATTCACCGTCGATATACAGGCGATCCCAGGTCGCATCAAGCGAGAGTGACGTGTCAACAGAGTCTGAGAATGACATTGTACCCTATCATACGTGTGTGACGCATATAAGTAATGGGAAACTGGGGATGTGTGCCGACAGAACAATACTATTGCACACGACAAGCTACGGTTCGGTCGTGGGTTACAGACAGCTCGGCTCGCTGGTCATCTGCGCAGCGATCACACTGCTGTGTTAGTCATCGGCCGTCATCGGGGCTGAAACGGCGACTGCTTGCTCTTCGGGCAGGGTTTTGAGATACTCATCAGCGTCCATTGCGGCTTTGGCTCCCATCCCGCCGGCAGTGATTGCCTGCTGGTAATGATAATCGACGACATCACCGGCCCCAAAGATCCCGTCGACAGCCGTTTTCGTCTGTTCGCCGCCACGGCCATCCTGGGTTTTGATATATCCAGCCTCATCTAGTTCGACATCGGTTCCCTCTAAGTATGCAGTATTTGGTGTGTGCCCGATCGCAAGGAACACTGCACCGACATCGAAATCAAACGTCTCGGTCTCTTGTGCATCCAGATTGTCTTTCGGATAGCCCGATTCGTTCTGGGCGAGGGTCACATAATCAACACCGTCATCCGGCGTTCCATGGACTTCCAGGAGCTCGGTATTCCGCATGACCTCGATATCGCCGGCCTCGACATGGTCCTCCAGTTCATCAATCCAATAGTCTTCAGCGCGGAAGTTCTCCCGACGGTGAACCAGATACACGGTGTCAGCAAACTTCGTCAGGAAACTAGCTTCCTCCATGGCAGCATCACCACCGCCAACGACGAGCATGTCTTCTCCCCGGAAGAATGCTCCATCACAGGTCGCACAGGTCGACACACCGTTTCCGAGCAGTTCTTGCTCACCTGGAACGCCGAGTGTTCGTGCACTCGCGCCTGAGGCAGCGATCACCGCATCGGCGAGATACCGGTCCCCTGTTGACAGTTGAAGCTCAAATGGGCCTTCATGCTCATTGGCGTCCGGATTACGGGGGATAACCTTCTCAACGATGCCATATTCTAGTTCGGCCCCAAAGTGTTCAGCCTGGTTTTGCATCTGCTGGATAAGCTGCGTGCCGTTGATGCCCTCCGGAAAGCCCGGATAATTGGCCACATCGTTTGTCAGTGTCAGCTGTCCGCCTGGTTCGTCACCTTGGAACACAAGCGGCTCGTTGTTCGACCGTGCTGCATAGACCGCCGCACTCAACCCGGCGATTCCTGACCCGATGATAACGAGTTGGCGATGATCAGTAATCTCGTCTGTCACACCATATTGTTGGTCTCCACGTGGTTATGGATTACGTTCTTCTCCCAGAGTATTGTGGCGTTATAACAAGATATCTGAATGCCTCGTTTCTCCAGCCAGAACAGCCGGACCGGCGGGCGACCTATCTGTATAGTCGTTCGGTTGCGATCTCGGCGCCTTCGACAAGCGCCTCGAGTTTTGCCCACGCGATCTCCGGGTCGACCATCCCCAGGCCGGCTTGAGTTCCAAATCCACAGTCAGGGGCAGCCATGATTTCTGTCGACTCATCGACAACACCAGCAACGCGTTCTAGCCGATCGGCGATCGTCTCCGGATGATCGATAATATTCGTTTTGACGTCAACGACACCCGGTATCAGCGTCCAGTCGTCCGGTACTGGATGCTCACCGAAGGCACGATACTCATGCTGATGCCGGGGATTTGCCTGTTCGACGCTGAGCCCGGTGACATCAAGGTCATAGATGACCGGGAGCATCTCCGCAAGCTCGACATCCAGATGGTGAGGACCTTCGTAACTCCCCCAACAGGTATGCAGACGGACCTGCTCGGCCGGGACGTTCGTGAGGGCTTTGTTGATCGCCTCGACGTGCATTCGCGTAATGTCTTTGATCTCCTCAAGTGATGCATCAGCAAACGCTGTCGTCTGGCCTGTTGTGAGCAGATCGGGGGCATCAACCTGGAGGGTGACACCGGCATCAGCGATGAGTTCGTATTCCTCTGCCATCGCGTCGGCGGTCGCAAAGAGATACTCCTCGTAGGACTCGTAGTACTCGTTGACGTGGGTCGCGGTCACCACACTTGGCGATGCCGCCGTCAAGAACAACTCATCCACATCGGCATCGACAGCTTCGGCCGTTTCCGTGAGTGCTTGGAGTTCGCCAGCGGTTTGCTCACGACCGGTATACTCGATTGGACCGTTGATGACTGGATGCATCGAAAGATCGATTACATCCGTTTTGAACGTCTTCTCAGCATACTGTGGATAGTCCTCAAGGTCAGCCCACAGATCTTGTTCCCGTTTGGTATCAGAGACGCCGTTGAGCCGGTCAGAAATATACCAGTTAAACGAAACTCGCGGTTGTTCGCCGTTGTTGATGCTATCAAGCCCGATATCTACCTGGCGCTCGATAACCTCCGTTGTCGCCGTTGCCACTGTCTGGTCCCACGTCTCTTGATCGACAGCCGTCCCGTCTTGACGCTGTTTGAGCAACTCAAGCAGTTCTGGAGGTCGGGGAAGACTTCCGATATGTGTTGTTTTGATACGGTCAGTAGCTGTCATAAGTACTTATGCCAGTAATTCATGGTTCTATTTATATAACTGGTGGTATTATCGTGTTGAATACCCACCACGACAAATCGTGACACGACTCAGTCCGGCAGAAACGAGTCCCGTGACCGATACTGGATGTGCTGGTGATCGCCGTCGATCGTGAGTTTGGTCACCGATGCGTTGGGTGCCACAACGGTCTTGATCGCGTCTTCATAGCCTAATCCTACGATCGTCCCAACGATTCGTGTGATCACGCCACCATGGGTGACGACAATAATCGTCTCAGCTCCCTCACCGTGTTGTGTGCGGAGTTCTTGCCAGGCTGTTTGGACCCGACAGTCGAACGTAACATAGCTTTCTCCTTGCTCAGGCGTTCGATTTGCGGCGGCCATCCCGTGGTCAACTATCGAGAACTCCGGGTACCGCTGAAAGAACCCGTCGCTTTGAAAGCCCTGATACACGCCGAAATCTCGTTCTCGGAGTGCTTGTAGTTCAGTGACCGGACACCCAGTGGTGCGGTCATGATCTGTCAGAATCGCCGCTGTTTCCGTGGCCCGGGGGAGATCCGACGTATAGATCGCATCAAGCTGTTCGATATGATCTAACAGGTAAGCTCTGAGTGCTCGGGCCTGTTGTCGTCCGGTCTCAGTAAGCGATGTGTATGCCCAGCCTTGAATCCGTCCTGCCCGATTCCACTCAGTTTGGGCGTGGCGAACGAGATAGACGGTTAGCATATCCCTGCTGTGGACGCTCGGTACTTGTTTTTGCTGGCTGTAGGACGCTTAAATCAGTTCGACCAGAAAGCCCACTGCAAGCAGCGTATTGGTACTCAGAATGAACAGGACGTTGTTGCGTAACACAGCGACTGGTGGACGCTCAGTTGGCGATGTAAGAGTCCATTGAATCGGCCGGATCGCGACAACGACAGGTACCACGCCGAGTAACGTCCACAGCGGGAACAGCCCTCCAGCGACCGAAAGGGCAATACTGATCGGAACAAGCAGCGTCGCCAGCACATACAGACGCCCTGCTGTCGGGCGGCCGAGCCGATGTAAGAGATTCGCTCGTCCCCCAGCCCGATCCGGATCAAAATCAGGGAATTCATTGAGTAACAGCAGATCAAACGTGAGGAAAAATGCCGGGACGCTGGCTGCGATCGCAGCAATAGAGAGTTGGCCGTTCTGGACGAGCGCTGTTCCGATTACCGGGAGCCCACCGAGCCCAGCTCCGGCAGCAACCTCACCGAGGGAATATTTGGTGAGATAATCCGTATAAAACAACACGGTGATCGCTCCGATCACGATAACCGGGAGCAAAACCAGGCCAACAACCCACAGAAACCACACGCCGATGACGGCCCCAATCCCAGCGGTGAGATATCCAAAGCGATAGGCTGTCTGTGGGGTCAACTGGGTTTGTGGGAGGGTTTTACTGCCACCGGAGAACGGCGTTGGATTCGTTTGACGATCGATTCCGGATTCGTAATCGGCTGCCTCGTTGAGTGCATTCACCGAGATATGCAACGATAACAGCCCGATTAGGGCAACTGCGGTTCGGAACAGATCAACGGTCCCGGCAGACGCCGCCACACTAGCGCCAACGGCAACCAGGGTGATCGGCAACAGCAAAAACGACGGTCGTGAGATCCCGATCAATGGACGAAGCGTTCGCATCGAGTCCTGTACCACCGACATATCCATTCCGTAGGCTTCGATCCGTAAGAATCCGCCGTTCTTATCAGGACCAGACTACGACGGGGCGTGCCGTTCTCCTGTGGACGATCCGTCGTTGGCGACCACCATAGTGTTTCGCTGCCTGGCCTCCCAGCGGTAGGATATCGATGGATCGTCAGTAATGGTTGAACAACACGGCTCGAACGTCGTCTTTGGTGCGTGCGGTTTCAGTTGAGCCATCAGGGAGATCGACCTGATATCGAGCGTCGCCATCTGCCTCACGCCATTTCTCGTCGTGTTCCTCAAGCAAGCTCAACGTTGCACGAAGCTGGGTGGCGTCGTCTTCGTCTGTCGTCGTGGTATCGGCTGGTGGTGTCTCCTCGGGTTCTGGCGTTGGATCCGAGTCGTCATCCGGTGTTGTGGGTGTCGGATCACTATCTAGGTCTGTCCGCGAGAGATCGATCGGGGCTAACGGCTCCGTATACCGGCGGGTGACTGCCTCGACGATCGCGTCGATTAGTTCTGCTTTCGTCATCTGACTTCGGCCAGTGATATCGTATGCAGCCGCGATCGAATACAGATCCAGCTCTTCATGAGCGTCTGGATCACTGTGGCGCCGATTTCGTTCTGCCAATCGTGCTCGTAGCCCATCGACCGGGAACGATTCCGAACCGCTTGTCTCTGCTACAGCGGGTGTTGCCGTCCGGTCGGGATCATCGACTGCCGCCTCGAGATCCAACAGATACGACAACACATCACTGTCGGTCACGCGCGCATATGGCCCGGCTTGGGCATCAAGTTCGTCACGAAGCGTTGCGATCCGTGTTTCCTGCTCAGGGGTGAGTTCGATCGATGACATCGTCAGGATTCGTTAAATCGTTCGAGGGCGTCAGCCCAGGACTCTGTCGATGGGTGCTCGCCGGTGTGATCAACCTCGACACCGACATAGCCACATGTTTCACAGACGACCGTCTCCGTTTCTTGGAGCTGATAGGAGCTGAGACCCGATCCACAGCGGGGACATGTTCGGGACACGGTCTTGCTAGGGAGCTTCGGGACAGGCCACTAAAAGACTCCTGATCACCTGTCTTGGCTCGTCTGACGAACACTTATGCCGCCGTGGTTAGTACAATCAGATATGGCCCAGGGTCTAGATGTCGGTACGATGAACATCCTGTCTGCCCGCCAGGACGGTTCGGAAACAGTCTTTGTCAAACAGCGCAACTCATTTGTCGAGATCGAACACAGCGACATGGCAGAGCAGATGCTCTCCCGCAGCGAGGTGTTGCATATCCGTAAAGACGACAAGGTCTATGTCGTTGGCGATGACGCACTGCAGTTTGCGAATATCTTCAACACAGAGACCCGTCGCCCGATGCAGTCCGGCATTCTCTCCAGTGAAGAGTCCTCCGCCATTCCAATGATCAAGCTCATCACTGAGCAAGTCGTCGGTGAGCCGGAGTATAACAACGAGCGGCTCTATTATTCGAGTCCTGCAGATCCGGTTGATTCGGATCTTTCGACGCTGTATCACGAAAAAACGCTTGAATCGATGCTTGCTGATATGGGCTATGATCCCGAGCCGATCAACGAAGGCATGGCCGTGATTTACTCGGAGCTTGCTGATAACAACTTCACTGGATTAGGCATTAGCTTCGGTGCTGGGATGACCAACGTCTGTCTGGCCTACTACGCGGTCCCCGTGATGAAATTCTCGATCGCCCGTGGTGGTGACTGGATCGATGAACAAACGGCCACCGCAACGGGCACGCCGGTCGATAAGGTGACCAGTACGAAAGAATCCGACTTCGAGTTGGACTTCAAGACCGATGTCGGTGGGGTTGAAGGCGCGTTGGCGATCTATTATGAGAATCTCATCGACTATGTCATCAAACACATCAACGACGAGATCGACGAGGAGGACGTCGAAGAAGGGCTTGATGTGCCGGTCGTGGTAACCGGTGGAACCTCTCGACCGGATGGGTTCGAATCACTGTTTGAGGATCATCTTGAAGACGCAACGATTCCGTTCTCGATCAGTGATGTCCGATCCGTTGAGGATCCGATGTACAGTGTCGCAAGCGGCGCCTTGGTCGCGGCCCGATCGGATGAACAAGAGCAGTCCCAACAGGAAGCAAGCACTGCAGCCGCCAGCAGCGAGTAAGGGCCGCATCTTTTAGTAGTCGACAGACCGTAGCGTTTGTATGGATCGGTCCCAGGGACAACAATGGCGATTTCTGGCAACAGGTGAGCAGATCACTCTCCCGACGATTGCAGATGGCCGTGTCTATTTAGCCGATAACACTGGGGCTGTCTATGCGATTGACGGCCCGACCGGTACCGCTGATTGGGAGTTCAACGCCGACACACCGATTGCTGTCCCGCCGGTGATGACCGGTCGGACGATCTGTGTCGGAACGACTGCCGGAGACGTGTATGGGCTCGCTGCGAAAACTGGCGAGATCGACTGGCAGCGAACAATCGACGGCAACCTGACAGTAGCGCCCACGGCGACCGACTATACCCTGTATATCGGGTCTGAGCAAGGGCATCTGTACGCGATTGACGCAAGCGACGGGACTACTCGTTGGCGCCATTGGCTTGGGAGCACGTTCGGATCAAATACGATCAGCGCAGCGCCCGCAATCGCCGATGGGACCGTCTATGTCGGTGCCAGTAGTGGGACAGTCCATGCGATTGACGCCACGACTGGCGATGAACGCTGGAAGTTTCAGACCGGGGGGACAGTCCGCTCGACACCACAGATCGTCGATGGTCGCGTCTATGTCGGCTCGGATGACGGCACTGTCTATGCGATCGGTACTGACCATCCAGTTACCCATTGGACGGTGTCAACGGACGGCCGGGTGACTGCACCACCAGTTGTGGCCGCTGGAACCGTCTATATCGGCAGCGAGGGCGGGTACCTTTATGCGATCGATGCTGAAACGGGGACGGTCCAATGGCAACACCGGGTGCAAGGCCAGCTTACGACGGCCCCAGCGGTGACCGACGAGACACTTCTGATCGGGAGTTCAGCGGGGACCGTCTACGCGATCGATCGGTCTGCCGGGACCCGGTCCTGGCAAGTCGAGTTCGGACCGCAAGTGACGACGCCGGTCATCCAAGGGACTGTTGCCTACATGGCAAACGAAGCCGGGAATCTCTATGCTGTCGATCTTGACGCTGCCAGACGAGGCCCCACAGCCGGGCAGTCGGGCCCCCAGTCCTCACCGACAGCCACCGGACCGGGCGTCACCGACGAGCAAGTCCAAGCTGATATCGAGCGTGAACTCGATCAAACCGAGTTAACCTGGGGCGGGGTCGAACGATCGGAGACCAGACGCTTAGAGCTGGCAACCGATGAAGTCGACGAGATTGATGCAACAGAGGTCGAGTCCGGCACCGAAACCCGAACTGCGGCCGGTGATTCGATCGATGATGCCGTATCACAGCTCGCAAATCTCCAGGGCAGTGACGTTGACACTGACAGTGGTGCAGGTGTCGATGAACAAACGGAGGCTCTCCGAAAGCTCCAAGAGAACAACGAAGACGATGCGGCATAGTCCGTCATCATACAAAGTGTAAGGCGAAAATCCATCCTTCCAGCCGTAGCTCAACGATCGAGCAGTTGCTGCAGTCGCTGGAGATCGAGATACCGACCGACATTCGCACGATAGCGCTGGTATCGACGCTCAAAGCGAGTCGCTAAGGTTGGTTCGATCGCGTATGGTCGCACCAGGAACCAGCTGATGATGCCAGTTGCGATGAGCAGTGCCTGCCAAGAGCCTGCTGCGATCGCGAGTCCCCCAACGGCGCCGAGATGGCCAAGGACTGTCGGGTTACGAGAGATCCGAAAGAGGCCATCAGTATGCAGTTGCACCTCAAGGCCCAGGATTTCCGCTGGATCGTCCATCCGGTTTGCGATCCAGATATTAAAGCCGGCACCGAGAACGAACAACAGTCCCCCGACGAGTGATATTGCTCCAACAGGATAGAGGCTCCCAGCCGTCGTGACAAGACTCGCAAAAAACGGCATTGCCATCCCCATGACCAACAACCAGTGAAGGCCGAACAAGCCGGAAAGACGGTCCGGTGGCCACGGCCGAAACGTGCGTGTCGTGGCCGCGTATGCGGTCAACCCGATCTGTGCGACCGCAGCTGTTATCGCGATCCAAACCAGGATGTCACTCACGATTGCCGTTCGTGTCTTCGGCTTCTTTTATTGTCTTGTTCCCGCAATATTCTCAGGAAACGATACCACTCGCGTTCGTCGGATCGCAGGATCGGTGCTGAACATCAGACGCGTGTTCTCACTACTCGAGTTTGGAGTTTCCCGTGTGATAACTCCGAGACAGCGATTGCTCTTTTGTCACCCACAATGGCTATCACTTGCGTATTATTGTTGTATCCTCACAATAACAAACGGGGAGACAACTAAATGAGGCTGTATCCCATACTGGGGGTATGGGTGAATTCGACCTTTCATCACCAGATGTTACCGTCACCTCGATTACAGCTGATACGCTTAAAAATAGAATCGATGCTGGCGATCCGGTAACGATTCTTGATACCCGACGGGAATCGGAATACGAAACTTGGCATATCGATGGGCCGACCATTGAAACAATTAATATCCCCCATACGGCGTTCGATGGAGACATCGATCCGGCCGTACTCGACGAACTTCCAACGGATCGGACACTGACCGTCGTGTGTGCGAAAGGGAAATCGAGTGCCGCGGTCGCTGCTATTCTTGATGAGCGCGGATACGATGTGAACCATCTCACGGACGGCATGAACGGCTGGGCACGGATCTATGAGGCTGTCGACATCGATCGCTATGATGGCCATGGCACAGTCCGACAGTACCAACGGCCATCCAGCGGGTGTCTCGGATATCTCGTGTACGATGAGACAACCGCCGCTGTGATCGATCCGCTTCGTGCATTTACCGATCGATATCTTGCAGACGCAGCCGAACTCGGTGTTGATCTCGCGTACGCGTTCGATACGCACATCCATGCTGACCATATCTCTGGTGTGCGAGCACTTGCTGCGGACGGAGTTGACGGCGTTCTTCCGAAACCAGCTGTCGATCGTGGAGTGACCTACAGCGAACAGATAACACTAGCGCAGGATGGCGATCAGTTTGCTATCGGGGAGATCCCACTTGAGGTCATCCATACGCCAGGACATACCTCCGGGATGACCTCGTATTTGATCGATGAGTCACTCCTTGCGACTGGCGATGGTTTGTTCATCGAGAGTGTTGCACGGCCGGACCTTGAGGCAGGTGCAGACGGCGCACGACAGGCAGCAGAGCAGCTGTATGACTCACTCCAGACGCGGATTCTTTCGTTACCCGATGAGACGCTCATCGGTGGGGGCCATTACAGCGACGCCGCGGTCCCGGCTGCTGATGGCACATACACCGCAACGCTTGGAGACCTCAAAGCAGAAATGGACGCTCTCAGCCTTGACAAGCCCGACTTTGTCGAGCTGATCCTGTCGGATATGCCACCTCGACCGGCAAACTACACGGAAATTATTGCAACGAATCTGGGCCAGCAGCAAGCAAGCGACGACGAAGCTTTCGAACTTGAACTCGGTCCGAACAACTGCGCAGCAAGTCAACAGTCACTAGCTGATGACTAACGATAGCCATGAGCAGTGAATTAGCCGTGCTATTAGTCGTCGAGACGTTGTTCCCGATCGGGATCGCACAATATGCAGTTGGGGGCCTGTTCGTTGGGGCCGGCATAGTCGTGATCTACTACTGGACGGGGATCATCGCAGGGGCAAGCACGTTCCTGGAGTCGACACTATCGTATGGCTCTGACCAATCCAGGTTTCAACGCTATCGTGGAGACCGAGCCTGGCGGCTCCTGTTCACTGCTGGCATTATTGCCGGTGCTGGCATCTATGCCGTCGTTTGGCAAGGCGGGGCCTGGGTGACGGAGGTCCAGCCCTGGCGACTTCTCGCCGGCGGAATTCTTGTCGGGGTCGGAACCCGTGTTGGGAAAGGCTGTACTTCCGGTCACGGTGTCTGTGGAGTTGGGTCCCGATCGACGACATCGATCGTGAACGTGATCGTGTTTTTGAGTGTCGCGATCGGGACTGCACAACTGGTCGCAGCGCTGGGGGTGACACCATGATCGGGCCGGACAGCGAGTTGCGCAATCCTGCATTTGCGATCGTTATCCTAGCCGGTGGCCTTCTGTTTGGCTTTGGGTTGGCCTACAGTCAGATGGCACGCCCGGAAATCGTCCTGCAGTTTCTCCAGTTGATCGATCTCGGATTACTGTTTGTCATGTTCGGTGCGGCGGTTGTAACCGGCCTCGGGTTCTTGCTGATCCCACAGTTCCGTGGCACCGCGCCACTGACCGGCGAGTCGTACACTCGACGGCTCAAGACGTTTGACCGAAA
>CAYOHZ010000021.1:1307-18745 GCA_964403925.1 uncultured Salinarchaeum sp. | reverse complement strand
CCCTATATTGGGATAACTTATGGGGATATTTTTGTTGGTTACTTGTCCCATACATTGCAGTAATATTGCATTACCGTCCCAAAAGCGTTAATGGTGCTCTTCCACTATTGTCAAGTGGACAAAATGATTGGTCTTAGCGCACTCAGCGCAGAACTCCAGGCGGTCCTCATGATCGGGGCCGTCCTCGTTGAATCGATCAGCCTGTATCTTGGGTATGGTGCTGTTGAACGACTCGTTGTTCCGGAGCTGCTCGAGTCCGTCTCAAGTTCCTAATCGATGGATCCACTCGGATTAACGCCGTCGTTGTTGGTGTTGTTTATCGGATTTGGCCTCATGGTCGGGGTCTTCTTTGGATTTTTCGGGATGGGTGGATCGTTTCTGGTCACTCCAGCCCTCCTTATTCTCGGGTACTCAGCACCTGTCGCAATCGGATCAAGCATGGCCTTTGTGTTTGGAACTGCGATTATCGGCACGCTCAAACACCAAGACGTGGGTGATGTCGATTACAAACTCGGTGGTGTCATGATCGCCGGGATCGCGGTTGGCATTGAGATCGGGAGTCGATTCGTCTTTCTGCTTGATGGACTGGGCTATGCGAACCTCCTGATCGGGCTTACGTATGTCCTCTTGTTGGCAGGGATCGGTACGATGTTCATCCGGAATGCGATCACCACAACCTCTGATACCGACGGTCGTCTGTCAGAACTCGCACAATCTGTGTCCAACATAGAGTTGCCACCAATGGTCACCTTGACTGACGGAAGCCGTGCCTCTATTTGGACGATTTCCGGAGTTGGTGGTGTTGTGGGTGTCGTCTCCGGGTTTTTGGGCGTTGGAGGCGGATTCATCCGGATGCCAGCGATCTATTATATCATTGGTATTCCACTCGCAGCGGCCGTTGGAACAAGTCTGTTTGGGGCATTGATCACCGGCGCGATTGGGACGTTCCGTTATGGGCTGCTCGGAACGATTGATTTTGGCGTCGTAACCGCACTCCTTGTCGGGAGTGCATTAGGTGCCCGGCTTGGCTCTGCAGCGACCGCCTATGTCGATGAGGATGATGTGACCATCTATTTCGGGATCATGCTTTTGGTGGCCAGTCTAGCGGTCGGGCTTGGTGAACTGGCAACATGGCTTTCCCGTCCGGTCTTGGACACGGTGAGCTTCGCGTTGTTAGCTGGTGCGGCCGTCTTTGTGACGGCAATCATCTTCTATTTCGGACTGCAGGGCCTTCGAGAGGATACAAGTCCAGGCGAACAGCCCGAGCCAAGTGACTGAACACCAGCCGCGTGGGCACGCAACATCTCGAGCCCGACCAGGGATTTATACAATACGCAACAACTACCTGATATGTGAACACCCAGCAATGGTCTTCCCGCCCCGGCTTTCTGCTTGCGACCATCGGTGCGGCTGTCGGGTTAGGGAATATCTGGCGGTTTTCGGCTGTGGTTGGTCAAAACGGGGGCGGCGCGTATCTGGTGCCGTACCTGCTGGCCGTCGTTGTCTGTGCACTTCCATTGCTGGTGCTTGAACTCACCGTTGGTCGTACCCTCCAGACAGATGTCGTCTCGGCATTTCGCTCGGTCAATCCGCGATATACGATCCTCGGCTGGATCGTCATCACTGGCGTGTTATTGATTTTGAGCTATTATTTAGTCTTGACCGGGTGGGTGCTCGGCTTTTTGGTAAACTGGGGTAGTGGAGGGGGGATGACCTTTCAAGCGTTTACTGGCAGTTGGGCGCCAGTCGGCTATTTTATCCTGACGACGGCTATTACTGGTGGGGTCGTCTCGCTTGGGATTCGTAGTGGCATCGAACGACTTGCGAAACTCGTGATGCCGACCGTCTTTGTGCTATTAGTCATGCTGGCGCTATATGCAGCGACCCTTCCTGGATGGAGCGCCGGTGCCGCCTTTCTGTTTACGCCGGATCTGTCGGCCCTGCGAGAACCAGGGCTGTGGGGGGCGGCATTCGGACAGGCGTTTTTCTCTCTTTCCGTTGGTCAGGGCATTATCCTGACCTATGGGAGCTATCTTGATGCGGAGACGAAGCTACTCAGCTCTGCGACCATCATCACGGCTGCAGATCTCATGGCTGCGTTTATTGCCGGACTTGTGATCTTCCCGATCGTCTTTACGTTCGATCTTGCTCCAACACTGGGCACCGAGCTTGCATTTACGACGTTACCAACCGCGTTTGCGAGTATGCCGTTTGGCCGTGTGACCGCTATCGGATTTTTTGCATTGCTGTTTTTTGCTGCATTAAGTTCGGCTGTGTCATTGCTGGAGGTCGGGATTGCGACGACGACACGTCTCACTCGACTTGAACGGTCACAAGCAACCCTTGGAGTCACTGGCAGTGTGTTCGTTCTGGGACTGTTCTCGGCGATGAGCTACAGTCCGGTCAACCTGGCGATCGGACAACAACGTGTGCTTGATCTTATCGATGAGTCTGTCGGTACGTTTGCTCTGCCGATCTCGGCGCTGTTGATGATCTTTGTGTTCGTCTGGCAAGCGCGAACGCTTCCACTTCAAGCAGAACTTGGACCACTATTGCCATTTGTCCGGTATCTGGTCCCGGCTGTCTTGCTCATCACGACCGGCCTGAAACTCGTTGGACTCGGACGGCCAGCCTGGCGAGTGGCAGTCAATGAAACAGGAGCCCCCACACTCCTAAGTGGTGTACTTGCGCTTGTGACGATCGTTCTTGTCGGTGGACTCGCGTTTTATATTCGAAAAGTAACCCGCCGGTAGTCGATTTCCGCTCATCTCTCAAAGGTGAGTCTCCGCTCGCGATGTGTCAGCTCCAACAGTTACTCTCGCTTGTTGTTGACTTCTTGGTGTCTGTCTCACTGATGACATAGCTTGAGGTTTGCTCTCGAGACACACGTATTGTCTCTCTGTTAGAGGAGTGGTTTCGCGAGGTTTTTCTTTATCAACTCACTGGCTTATGATGCTGTTATCGACCAGTGGCACGATTTAGAGCAGTGCGGTTGTTACGTAATCGCGAGTTCGCGGCGCTTGCTGGGACTGCGTTCGCGAGGAGCCAGGCGTATTCGACGATCCTGATCGCGCTTGCGCTCTATGCTGACCTGTTCGGGACGACGGGATTCATTGAGGGGCTGTTTGGGACTGCCTTTGCACTGGTGCAGCTGTTGATCGTGCTGCCGTTGGGCCGGAAAGTTGATACTGGTAACGCGAAGCACTATCTTTTAGCCGGCTTCCTGATCAACATCGTCGTCTTTATCGGGTTTATTTTTGTGGGGAATGCGACCCATATCATCCTCATTCGGGTTCTCCAGGGGGTTGGGGCAAGCATCCTCTGGATCACTGGCGCAACGATTATCGGCGAAATCAGTCCGGATGACTCACAGGGGCTATGGCTTGGCTCGTACAATCAGTTCGCATCATTTTCCTCGTTAGCCGGGGACCTGGTTGGTGGATATCTCCTCTATGCGTATGGGTTTACGTGGACGTATCTGGTGCTCTCCGGTGTTACCCTGCTGACATTCGTGTTGGTGTTTGCGTTCCTTCGGACCAATCCTGGGGGGCGAACCTCGCCAGAGGAGACCGATGGTGTCCAAACGTTTCGAGATCTCCTTGGCTTGCCGCTGTTGCGATCGCTGGTCGGGTTCCGGTTCATATTCAGCTTCGGGAAAATGGCAGTGATCATTTTCCTGCCGATTTATGCCCGCACCAGCTTCGGGATTTCCGCGTTTGCCATCGGCTGGATCATGGCCGGCGGGAAACTCACGAAGGCACTGACACAGGGGTTTTTCGGAGACTTGACTGATCGACTCGGCCATGAACATTATTTCATCGCAGTCGGCGCGCTTCTCTACGGTATTGGCACTGCACTGATCCCGTTGGCGGCTTATTTCGATGGCCAGATTGATCCGATTGCGGTGTCCTTTTTGGATGATACCCAACTGCTCGGTGGGGCGTTCTTTACGTTGTTTGCTGCGTATTCTCTGTTGGGAGTTGCCGATTCGATCCGATTGCCAGCGAGCATGTCGTTGTTTGTCAATGAAGGGGAGCGATACGATTCGGTCGCCAGTGCGATGTCCCTTCGATCGATCTCATGGAAAGTCGGGCAGGTGACTGGCCCGGTACTGGTTGGGACAACAATGGATCTCATATCGACTGAAGCGGGCTTTTTCCTCGCAGCGGGGTTCGTTGTTGTCGCAACAGGGGCCTTCGTGGTTGTCTCTCGACAGGCCTACCAACGGTCAACGGAGGATAGGTATCCGTCACCAGGCGATTGATTTAGTGATATAAATCATCTCAAATTGGTGATAGAAGGTGTCTGAACGGCGTTTATGCCGGTTTGAACGAATTGCTAAGCCGACGCATCTATACGTACCCATGTTATGAGCTTAAACAATGTTCGGCACGATACGACAGTATTATGGTGCCAAACTGGGGTTGGGGTACCTCGCCACTGGCTTACTGATCACCATCGTGGGGGTCGCGACGGGAGACGCCATTTCAACCGTCGTTGCCGGGATCGTTGGGCTGTTGGCGCTGGGGTCGCTCAACGCCGCCGAAACCCTTGGGACCATCAAAGAACTCGAACAGCAAACTGTGCGGGTCGCAGACGGCAATCTCGATGAGGAGGTGGTTTCGGTACGAACAGATGAGTTTGGTAGTCTTGCGGGCGCAATCGAGGACATGCGACAAAGTCTGAACTCCCGCATCGAAGAGATCGAATCGACCCGTGATGATCTCGAAGCTGCACGTGAAGAATCGCGTCAAGCTGAGCAGGAAGCCACCGAAATGGCACAAACATACCAGGCGATCGCTGAGGACTACAGTCAGACGATGACACAGGCTGCGACTGGCGATCTCACACAACGAGTGACTGTCCAAGACGAGTATGAGGCCATGGAGCAGATCGGTCGCTCGTTCAACGAGATGATGGATGACCTCGAGGAAACACTCGGGGCCGTTGCACAGGTCGCAGATGTCATCGGCTCACGAACAGCAGAGATCACACAGCGTGGTGACGCTCTAAACACGACCGTCCAAGAGGCCGTTGAGGTAAGTGAGGGGATCCAAGCGAAAACCGACACACAGCAAACAGAGCTAGAGACCATCGCAACGGATATCGAAAACGTGAGTGCGTCTGCCGAAGAGATTGCTGCCACGATCGATGATCTCGCAAAACGCAGCGAACAGGTCACGGAAGCCAGCAAGAACGCTCGTGATTCTTCACAATCCGCCCTTGATGAACTCGAACTGATCCGGTCGGAAGTTGAGGGCGCAGTCGATCAGGTTGATCTCCTCTCTGAGAAAGCCGATGAGATCACTGGGATCGCGGATGTCATTTCCGAAATCGCCGAACAGACCAACATTCTCGCATTAAACGCCTCGATCGAGGCCGCGCGGGCTGGTGATGGCGATGGGAAAAGCGATGGCTTTGGTGTTGTCGCCGATGAGATCAAACAGCTTGCCGAGGAGACCCAAGAACGCGCTGACGAGATCGCAACAACCGTCCAAGAAGTCCGTGATCAGACCGCTGAGGTCACCGACTCGATCGGCCAAGCACAACAACGGGTCCAAACCGGGACGAACACGATCGAATCGACACTTGGCGATATCGAAACGATTGCCGGCTCTATCGAAGAGACGACTCGATCGGTCAACGAAATCGAACAGGCTGCATCCAAACAAGCAGAAACCATGCAACAGACCGCAAACAGCGTCGACCGTATCGCAACACTTGGTGATGAGACTGCGACGAGTGCTGAGGAAGCCGTTGCGACGATGGAACAGCAACGCGAGACGATCACGGAGATCACACAGACTGTCGAGGAGTTCGAAACGGAGTCCGTCCAGCGGCTCCAGGACGAACTTGACGCGTTCTCATTGGATCAGACGACCGAAGCACCTGCAGAAGCCATCACGGACAGAGGTGAGCAATAATGGTCACACTAACAGTAACGACGATCTATCTGCTCGCGGCAATCGCATTCGTTCCTGGCGTCGTGGTTGTTGCAGCATTGTATCGCGATATCGATTCGAAACATAAACCAGCACTCGGCTATTTGGCGCTGATCCCTGGGTTTGCAGGCGTTTCATACATTATGATGGCGTTTGGAATCGGGACGATCGATCTGAGTACGGTCGAGTTTTTGGGCGGTACGGGTGAGTTTGTTGGCTTCCGGTATATCGACTGGCTGATTACGACACCGCTGCTCGTCGGCTTTGTCGGGTATGTTGGTGGTGCCTCTCGCGGCCAGATTGCCGGTGTGATGAGCGCTGATGCACTCATGATCGTCTTTGGCGCGCTTGCAAGTGTCACCGGCGGACCCTACCAGTGGATCTTTTTCACGATCTCAGCACTGTTCCATGCTAGTCTGTTTGTCTATCTGTATGTGATCTTCCCACAGGGACTAAGCGGTGGTCCGGCTCAGACCGGCCTGTTTAATCTGCTTAAACACCACATCGGGCTGTTGTGGCTTGCGTATCCATTTATTTGGATCATGGCGCCAACTGGCGTTGGATACATGACGGGACTCGGTGCCAGCATCACCTATGCCTTCCTTGATGTGATCGCCAAAGTTCCGTATGTCGTGTTCTTCTATGCACGACGCCAGATCTTTACCGGGTCGGATGCGACAGCGATCCGAACGGAATCAACCGAGGAGGGAACGACACCAGCCTGACAGAGGTTAGTTTGTGTCTTCCCAGTAAGGTCCGTTCTCCGGGTGGCTGAAAGACGATTGCCGTTTGTTCCGGTCGCACACCGTGTTCTGCTGTCACACTTGAGTGTGGCGGCGTTGATCTCCTCTTCCAGCCAAAGAGGTGGACTTTCTCAACGGAGCTCTTCGTGTTACGTGTTTTTCGGCGGTACTGTCGGGCAGCTGTCTCTACTCTGTTGAGCATCCCCCCACGCTTGAGGGGTGCCTCTTAGGGCGGGGTCGTTTACGCAGCATCGAATTCAAGCGCGATCCCGTTGATACAATAGCGCTGCCCGGTCGGCTCCGGGCCGTCTTCGAAGACATGGCCAAGGTGCCCGCCGCAGTCACTACAGACGACTTCAGTTCGGGTCCCCAGTGGACCTGGATCAGGCTGTGTCTCGATTGCCGATTCATCGATCGCATCCCAAAAACTCGGCCAGCCGGTCCCAGACTCGAATTTTGTGTCACTATCGAATAGTTCCTGACCACAACCGGCACAGCGAAAGACCCCCGGCTCATCGACATCCAACAGCGGAGACGAGCCCGGTGGTTCCGTCCCACACTGACGGAGAATCTCATACTCATCTGTCGATAATTCGTCTGTCCAGTCTGTCTCATCTGCTGTATGTTGTGCCATGCTCTAGGGAAGGGATGTACACGCATGAACTTTCCCCTGCCGACACATACACGTATAGACTTCTCTATAGTGCTATTAGTAACGGTCATTTAACGACTCCCAACAGCTATGATATATGACTGTCTCACAAGAGGATGACAAGACTATACGGTTTGCACCGGAGATACCCCACCGTCGGCTCTCGATGGCCGCGTGGGATGAGATCTATATTGTCGGGGATGTACACGGGTGTCGAGCGGAACTCGATCACCTGCTTGAAACCCTTGCCGTTACTGAAGACGATCTCGTTATTTTCGTGGGGGATCTCGTCCGGAAAGGACCGGAGAGCCAAGGTGTCATTGACCGTGTTCGGTCACAGCCAAACTTATTGAGTGTTCGTGGAAATAACGAACAGAAAGTACTTGCCGGGACTGCAGATCCTGGTCTCGATGAGACGGCTGTGTCGTATCTTGAGACACTTCCGCTTGCGATCTCCCTTGGCCAGCATCTGGTCGTCCATGGTGGTATCGAGATCCGAAAGTCACTCTCTGCGCAAACCCAGGCCGACCTGTTGGAACATCGCTGGATGCCAGCTCCGGATGGCGATGGTGAGGACTACTGGTTTGAACATCACAACGAGCCCCCACGGGTCTTTTTTGGACACACGGTCCTCGATCACCCGTATGTCAGCGACTGGGCGGTTGGACTTGATACCGGCTGTGTCCATGGACGAGAGCTTAGCGCGTACGATCTGCGTGCTGACATGGTCCGATCGATCACCGCAGAGAGGACTTACGAACCACGGGCTGCTGACTCGATTGTGACAACAAGCACACTTTCTCAGCCAACCGATGTCTGATCATCCACAACGTATCACAACGGAACCGATTGATGACGAGCAGCGATATTTCAATCGCGATCTCAGCGAGATTGGCTTTCATAAGCGTGTTCTCGCACAGGCAGCAGATGACCAACTGCCGCTGCTTGAGCGTGTCCGATTTCTCGGGTTGTTGACGGACAACCTTGATGAGTTTTCGATGAAGCGAATCGGTGAGTTCAAACGCCGGATCGCAACAAGTCCAGCCGAGACAACTCCAGATGGCAAGACCCCAGAGGACGTATTGACAGCGATTCGCGCTGAGATTGCAGCTGTGTTAACCGAACAGGCAGCACTTTATAACTCAACGTTGCGCCCGGCACTCGCCGATGCAGGCATCGAGCTTGTCACATATGAGTCTCTTACACAAACAGAACAAGAGTCAGTGACGTCGTATTTCGAGTCATCGATTCTACCGACGCTAACACCGTTGAGTTTTGACTCGGCGCATCCGTTCCCGCATATCTCGAATCGCAGTCTGTCGCTTGCGGTATTGACACGCACTGACCCGGATGCGGACGTACAGTTTTCTCGAGTGAAACTTCCAGAAAACAGGCCGCGGTTTGTGCCGACCGGCGACGGGCGATATGTGCTTATTGAAGATGTTATCGCGGCGCATCTCGATTTGTTGTTCCCTGGTGTCGAGATCGTTCATTCTTCTTTGTTTCGGGTCATGCGAAGTGCTGAGGTCGATCGCAACGAAGAACAGGCAGAGGATCTTGTTGATATGATGGAGGATGTCATCGAGAAGCGTCGGTTTGCGCCGGTCGTACGGCTTGATATTGCGCCGACGATGGATCAGCGAGCCCGTACCGTTTTAGCGACACAGCTTGATGTCGAGCCAGCGGATATCTATGAACTACCGGGACCGTTAGATTATCGTGATTTCATCGATCTCATCGAAGAGGGCGATCCGTCACACCGATACGACCGATGGACGCCACAGCCTCATCCACGACTGCCACAAGACGATGATCATGCTGGGTTTTTCAGTACGATTCGAGAGCGCGATGTCCTTGTTCATCACCCGTATTATTCGTTTGCTGGCTCTGTACAGCGCTTTTTCGAACATGCAGCAGAGGATCCAAAGGTCCTTGCAGTGAAAGCGTCAATCTATCGAACAGAAGAAAATTCTGCGGTCGTCCAAAGTCTCATCGATGCTGCCCGAAACGGCAAGCAGGTCGCAGCGAATGTGGAACTGAAAGCGCGCTTTGATGAACAACAAAACATCCGGTGGGTTGAACGACTTGAGGAAGAAGGAATCCATGTTGCCTACGGGACAGTCGGGCTAAAAACGCATTCGAAAACGGCGGTTGTCGTCCGTGAAGAACAAGACGGGGTCCGTGTGTATACCCATCTCGGGACCGGGAATTACAACAGCAAGACCGCAAAGATCTATGAAGATGTGAGTCTGTTGACTGCTGATCAAGCGATCGGTCAAGATCTAATCAAGCTGTTCAATTTCTTCACCGGTCGATCACTGTCACAGGACTACGAGAAGCTGCTGGTGGCCCCTGCAAACATGAAACGCCGGTTCAAGGAACTAATTCGCCGTGAAACAGCCCATGCTCGGGAGGGGCATGATGCACAGATTGTCGCGAAAATGAACCGTCTTGAACATCCAGAACTTATCGACGAGCTTTATGAAGCGGCTCAAGCTGGTGTCACAATTGAGCTGATCGTTCGTGATATCTGTTGTCTACGACCAGGGGTTGATGGACTCAGCGAAAATATCTCGATTCGAAGTATTGTTGGCCGGTTCTTAGAGCACTCTCGTATCTTTTCGTTTTATAATGCGGGATCACCTGAATACTATATTGGCTCGGCAGACTGGATGGTGCGAAATCTCGAAAACCGTGTAGAGGCAGTCGCACCGGTTGTCGATCCACAGCTTCAGGAGTATCTTAAGACTGTGCTTGAGCTTGCCCGATCGGATGCCACGTTAGCGTGGGAACTACAGCCAGACGGGACCTACACGCAAGTGCCCACAGACGGACAAACACCACAGAGTCTCCAAGACCAGCTCATGGAGCGTGCAACACGTCAATCCTCATGGTGACCTGATCCAAGTATTTATTCGGCCCTCAACCGAACAGTCTGTATGGCCAACGAACAACAAGAAACGCTTCCACTGATCGGCAGTACGTTTCCACAACTTGAGGTTGAAACGACACATGGGCCGATGGTACTACCGGACGCATTTGACGACGAATGGTTTGTGCTCTTCAGCCATCCGGGTGATTTTACACCAGTTTGTACGACGGAGTTTATGGCCTTCGAACAACGACGGGCGGAATTCGAAGAGCGTGGTGTCAACCTTATCGGACTCTCCGTTGATCGCGTTCACTCACATCTCAAATGGACAGACTGGATCGAAGACGAATTCGATATTGATATCGGATTTCCCATCATCGCTGATGAGGCTGGACGGGTCAGCACACAGCTTGCGATGCTCCAGCCGGATGCCGGCACAAGCACTGTTCGGGCGGTCTTCGTTGTTGATCCGACAAATACAGTCAGACAGATCCTCTATTATCCCAAAGAGATTGGACGAAATATTGACGAAATCCTGCGATCGATCGACGCGTTACAAACGACCGACACTGATGGCGTCGCAACACCGGCTGACTGGCCGGACAACGAGCTTTTCGGGGATGACGTACTGCTTCCTCCACCGGGAACGGATGCTGAAATCGAACAACGAGAGCAAGAGGCGAGTAAGAACGATTACAACCAGTATGACTGGTGGTTCACGCTCAAAAAACAGGACAACTAATAGGCGATAACAGCGGCGATCTGTTCGGTTACACGAACGCTTTTGTACAAACGGGACAATACTATGGCGGAATGTATCCCAAGCTATTCCGAAAGTTCATGACTCAAAAGTGGCATCACAACGGCTGGAAGAACGAACACTACCATCACTCCGGCCATCACAAACACGAGCAGCACGGCTCAGACGTGCACACGGTTGCAGAAACGCTGGTCGACCTTCGTGATGAACTCCAAGCGCTAAACGAAACCCTTGCGACCGAACACGAACCGTCACAGCGGGTGACCGTTCCCGTTACTCAGGACGACGACCACGATCAGACACCCGAGAGTGAGCCGACGGCAGACGAAGACCTTCGGGAAGCTGTTGCCCAGCTCCGTGAGGATCTTGATGCGATCGAGAACCGTCTAGACGATACCTAGCGACGATTGGTGGTTTCGTATTCGGTCCGAGCTGACCGATCGTCCGCTCTCTGTTCTGTCTTGTCGTCCATCACTTGCTCTAGTCGACGCTCGAATTCGAATTCGGTGAGTTCGCCGTCAGCATACCGCTGTTTGAGTCGTTCAACCGGGTCGACGTCTGGTGTGTCGTTTGCTGTCGAGTCAGTATCTGGGGTGCGAAGCTTAGCACCAAAGTAGCCTCCGAGCGCTCCGACACCGATCAGATATGCAATCCCGAGTGTCCCAGCAAAGAGCAAAAACAGCGGTGCCAGCAGCAAGCCACTTGACCCAGCAATCGGTGCTGACAGTCCGAACAGAAGGATTCCAAAGACCAACAGTGGGATTGCAAGCAACGAGAGCAAGCCACCAGTGAGTGCACCGATTTTGGCCCCATTGGTTGTCGTCTTCCCAGCAAGCCACCCGGCAACACCGCCCCCGATTGCAGGACTAACCAGCCCAACAAACGGGATCATACTGGACAGTACTGCAGCTCCTGCACCGATTCCGGCGTATGTAAGCAACTGCTCAGAGTTTGTCGATGATGGTAAGAGATTCATGCGTTGATTACTCTGGACATACTCCGATTGCTGTATCGTCTTGCTGAACAGTTCTTGGGGCTCCCATTCGCGACGTTCTACACAATCACAGGGTCGCCGAATGTTAAAGCCTATCGATACTTCGCCTACTCGACCATCGTCGATAGGCTATTTTGTGATTGTCGAATACCGGCGCCTGCATGGGGTTTTCCAAAACGCGGCGGTGGGGTTTTTCTCCAGCCAGAGAGAATCATTTATTTATAAGCATGAGAAAGTAGACAAAGTAGAGATGACAGGGGGGCCAACCGGCATTAATGCTCACTGCCCGATTTGTGGTGAATCGATGAGTGCACTCAGTGAAAGCTCGAAACCGGAAAACGTCGGTATCAATCAGCTCCGGACGCATATCCGATCGGCAACGGGTGACGGGCACGGCCAACAGGGTCAGATTCCTGATTGGATCACTGAAGACTTACTCGAAGAACACGTACAGGTTTCGGAGGTTATCCCGACCGCACCAGCTTGACCTCCTCCACACGACTGAAGATCGTGGGCATGCGCCTTGGGACACTGTAAGTGGGCCCGCTCGGATTTGAACCGAGGACGAAGCGGTTATGAGCCGCTCTCTCTAACCAGGCTGAGATACAGGCCCTGTCAGTCGTCGCTAGCGCGGACGGTGGCATAGGCTTGTCGGACTCACAGTCGTTCATGTTGATAGCTGCCCTGATAGACACCAGTGTGATCAGCTGCTGCAAGGACGAGTTGTCCAATCCGAGCTCCCTGATCGATCGTGATTTCATGCCCAACGGTAAGTCGCCCTTCCCCTTTTCCCTCATAGCCAGCATCCCATACGGCAGTATCAAGCATACAGGAGTTTCGCAACAGCGAGGACCGTGGCAAGACGAACCCGATATGTTCCGTCGGGATCCGGATTGTCTCCGCGTACTGAACGAGATAGACACCAGGTGCCAGCGTGTATGTCCCCTCAGTCGGCGTGAGTGACTGTCGATCGCCAATGGTCTTTTCTTCCGTACCGATATGACCGGCGGTTGTCTGTTCGACAATCCGCTCAACCGTGAGATCAACCCCGTTTGGCTGCTGTTGGGTGGCTGTGATTGGTGAGAGTTGTTCAGCAACGAACTGGCCGGACCGGAACATACAGCACACGTTGCTCAGCAACCGAATAGCTCTTTCGTCAGCCCCAATGTGAGAACGCGATTGTTTTACGCCTGTAGCCCAAGCTTATGTCGATGACTGCCGACGGGACACACGAACGATTCGGAGGCATGACCCTCCAACACGACCGCGAGTGGGATTATGAACTCGATAGGATCGGTGATATCATCGACGATCGCGACGCGACAACCGTCGGCTTACAGTTCCCGCAGGGACTCAAACGCAAGGCACCGGCCATTGCCGACGATATCGAGGCATCTATTGATCGGTCTATCACGACGCTGATCTCTGGTGAACCGTGCTATGGGGCCTGTGATATTGATATGGATCTTGCACGACGAACCGATGTGTTCGTGCATTTCGGCCATACCCCGATGACAGAATCGGACGGCATCATCTATGTTCCTCTCTACTCGAATGTCGATCCAACCCCGATCATCGAGGAGGCACTCACGGAACTTCCCTCCCCTGCTGATCGGCCAGATCTCGGATTGGTGACAACGACACAGCATATCCATCGCCTTGATGAAATGCGTGACACACTCGAAGCGGCTGGATACACAGTTCATACACAGCGGGGGGCCGAACGACTCTCCCAAGAGGGACAGGTTCTTGGGTGTAATTACGCGAGTGCTGATCTCCCCGTCGAGCAGGTACTGTATGTCGGTGGCGGCGAATTTCATCCGGTCGGACTCGCGATGGAGCATCCGGATAAGGAGGTGTTGATCGCTGACCCGGTGAACAACCGAATTACGGAGGCGGATGCCGATCCGTTTATCAAACAACGATATGGAGCTATCCATCGAGCAATGGATGCAGAGACATGGGGCGTAATCTACTCGACGAAGATCGGACAGGGACGGTGGGACTTAGCTGAATCACTCGTGGCTGAACACGAGCATACGTATCTGATCACGACAGACGAAGTAACACCGGATCGTCTTCGTAACTTCGGGCTCGATGCATATGTTAACACTGCCTGCCCACGGATAACAACAGATGACGGGCCCCAGTTCCCAGCGCCCGTCTTGACACCAGGCGAATTTAAGATCGCAATCGGCGAGAAACCGATGGATTCGCTATCATTCGATACGTTCCATGGAACCTGGTAAGTTCGGGATATGGGATAACTGAGAAAAATATACAACTATTTCTGTATTTACAACGTGCATCATAGTGAGATGCAGACACGGCGCGGTCTCGCCCAACAACTCGGTGTTATCGCTGGGTTTGAGGATCCCGATGTTGGTCTCGAACAGTACCCGACGAGTCCGGAGTTAGCCGCTAATATCATCCATGTCGCCGATCTCAACGGCGATCTTGATGGGCGGACTGTAATTGACCTTGGTGCTGGTACTGGCATGTTGACCATCGCAGCCGCACTTCGTGGCCCCGATCGTGTCATTGGTATCGAGGTTGATCGTGCTGCCCTCCGCATTGGACAGGACAACGAACGGCGTGTTGGAACACATGTCAACATCGAATGGCTCAACGCCGACGCAGCCAGTCCAGGGGTCGCGCCACAGTTTGACTCGACAACAGTCGTGATGAATCCGCCGTTTGGCGCACAAGCTGACAACGAGGGCGCGGATCGACGATTCCTCGCGACTGCTCGGAAGCTAGGCGGCGTTTCATATTCGGTGCACAACGCTGAGAGCCGCTCGTTTATCGAAGCCTATGCGACTGATAACGGCGGTACAGTAACACACGCTTTCGAGGCAGAACTGCTGATCGACCGACAGTTTCAGTTCCACAAGGAGGCCCGTCGGGAGCTCCCTGTTGAGGTCTTCCGGATCGAGTGGACGCAGTCCTGACTCAGACACGCCGAGCGACCTGGACACGTGTTCCGTCTCGTGTGACGAAAACTGCGGTCGTATCGTCAACCGGTTCGACGGTGATCGTGAGCTCACCAACAACGACGGAGTCGTTGACAGCTGGCAAGGACGTCGCACCAATATAGGTTCCGTTGTGACGGATTTCTGCTTGGAAGTCACCAGTTTCAGCAATCGATATCGTGACCGTTCGATTGTCGATTACAGGTGTCGCACGAGCGCCAGCGGAGCGGAACGTTCGAACTGATTCATTGGCATGTTCAAGATCAATCGCATAGACGGTGTCGTTTCCAACAACTGCCCACCCGGTTCGAGTGGCTGTCACCGTCGCTGCCCAGCCAGGCCCACCGAGTCGGATCTGTTCTGCCCCGGTCGCAGCCAACCGGGTTGCCGAGATGTGTCGTGACCAGAGGTGTCGCTTGTCGTTGACGACGATCACACCGCTGGTCCGGATATCAGTCAGATTCCCAGCCCCTGGAATATCGATCGCTGGGATGATCTGATTGGGAACGCCCTCCCCGTACCCGACTGTGTATTCACCGACTGTCACCGTCTGCTCGCCCGGAGCGGTGGTATCCGCGTAAGTCACGAGATTGAACGCAACCGCTGGACCAGCGATGACCGCCAACAGCAGCAAGACAACAAGCAGACTGCCCTGCTGACGTGACACAGGATTCCTCGAGGGTGTCCATGGAATCGCAAGCGGACGGTCAGTGGTGATCGCAACCGCTGTCAGAACGATTGCCAGTAGTACCACGACAGCAACGCCACCCGCGCGATACAGAACGTATGTTCCGTCCCCGGCCACCCGATAGACAGCCCAGAGCCCACGTGTGAGCCCATAGATCAGCAGTGCAACGAAGAGTTGACCAGCCGGTGGGAATCGATCCCGCGCCCACAATAGTAACACACCAGCGATAAAGCCAATCAAAAAGCCAAGCGCATGTCCCTGGATCGCAATTCCCGCCCAGCCGGGGGGTGCTGGCGGAGCTCCGGAGATCGTCGCCACCGTAATCGGTGTCTCTAGTGCTCGATACAGAAGCCCCAAGACCGAAATCAGGTACAAACCGACGAGGGTCAACACTGGGGCGCCAACCAAGGCGAATGCCCCAAACGCAAACACGACACCCGAGAACCCGATAACCGGCCCAATTGCGAACAGTGCCGTCAGTATCCCGACCCCGATCGCAGCCCCCGGGAAGATGACCAGTGCACGAACGACTGGCAGCCGATACCACGGGGCAGATCGTCCGACACCGCGACCATGATCGCCCGCCGGATAGTGGCCCCAGAGATACTCCGCTAGTGGTGCCAAGACGATTGTGGCAGTGAGATTATTAAGCAGGTGCGACGGCGATGCATGAGCAAATCCGGCAGTCAACAGTCCAGTCGGATACAGATACGACCAGGCTCGGTAGGGCAGGACAACAGGCTCAGACCACGCCCAATAGCCGCGTTGGAGAACCAAATAGACACTAAGTACAAGACCAACAACAACTAGTGAGCCCCAGGGAACACCATAGATAAGCCGTGCGCGTATCTGGTTACTCCAGTCCCCGTCGGTGACCCACCACAGTAGTGCCAGCGCGGCGCCGAAGGCACCAACCACAGCAAGGATCTGTGCCGCCCACAGTGGGTCCATGCTCAAACGGAACGGCCCCACACAATAAAATCGCCGGGTCCTGTAACTCCGAAAGTCTCAAACACGTTATCAAGCTAGATGAGCGTATGGATCTACGGGTTATCGACCACACTGACGAGGAACTCACAATCGAGATTGCAGGGGAAGATCATACATTTATGAACGTTCTCAAAGGAACGCTTCTTGAGACGAAAGGAGTCCAGGCGGCAACATATGACATGAACCCAGAGCAATCCGGTGGACAAACGGATCCGATTCTGACGATCAAAACAGATGGCACGATGGATCCACTTGACGCACTCGAGGCAGGTGCGGGTCGAGTTGAAGACAAGACACAGCAGTTCCGCGACGCATTCCACGCGGCCGTCTGATCGGTTGTATGCTACGAGGACTCGCTTCCAATAACCATACACAGGTTCTGCTGCGATCGTGACGACAGCGACCGTACGATCGGCCCAGCACGGTGACCTCGTTGCAATTGCCCAGATCGAACAAGCATCATTTGCAAATCCCTGGCCGATCGACACCTTCGAAACATATCTCGATGCGGCGGCATTCCTGGTTGCAACAACCGACGACGACACGATTGTTGGGTTCATCCTGGGCGATCGACTGGTCGAGCACGACGATAGTATTGGCCATATCAAAGACTTCGCTGTCGCACCAGCATACCGACGACAGGGTATCGGCCGACAGCTCTTGACTGCTGCAATCGCACGACTGTCAATTGCAGGCGCTCATGTCGTCACACTCGAAGTGCGAGCGTCAAACGACGCTGCAAAAGCGCTGTATCAAGCAGTCGGATTCCAGCAAGCTGGACACCAGGCGGCGTACTATCAGGACGGCGAAGACGCACTGCTGATG
>CAYOHZ010000021.1:0-1207 GCA_964403925.1 uncultured Salinarchaeum sp. | reverse complement strand
TTGGCGCCGGCAGTTGTCGTTGTCCCGATCACAGCAGAAAATGAGGTGATTTTCATCACCCAGTACCGGCCGACGATCAAAGAAACACAATACGAGCTGCCGGCAGGCATTGTCGATGAACATGAGGGTGCGGTGATCGATCGCGTTCCGAAGGCAGCATACCGAACAGCCGGTCAGCGCGAGCTCAAAGAAGAAACCGGCTATGACGCTGCGACAGTTACTGTTCTCCAGCGACAGGCTGTCGCAACTGGAGTATTACGACATCGGCGTGGGATCGTTGTCGCAGAAGGGCTCACGCCCGGAAACACAAATCGGGACGAAAACGAGTTTTTGAGTATTGAATCTATTCCAGTTGAGAAAGCGCTCAGCGTTGCCCGGGCAGCACCGGCAAACGACGCGACGATTGCTGGGATTTTGCTCGCAAAAGAGGACGGCTTCCTGTAAGTGGACGGTCAGGTGACGTTAAATCCACGGTCCTGAAGAAAGTCCTCGACTCGACCTTGGTGGTTCCCTTGGAGCTCGACAGTATCGTCTTCAACGGTTCCTCCACAGGCGAACTTACTTTTGAGATCAGAGGACAGACTGTCAAGATCGACGTCACTCGGGTCAAAGCCTTCAATAATCGTTACTTCCTTTCCATACCGACGCTCGTCGATGTGAACCTCGATCTCTTGGGACTCTTTGGCCACATCTTCACACACACAGAGCTCTTCAGGCAACCCGCACGTCGAGCAGACATCCGGCATTTCAGTCAAGTATTGTTCTGCCCGCGACTTAAACTTGCTGACGCGTCGCTCCGTGCGGTTGAACGGAGACAAGTCTAAACGGACTCATCCCATACAACCATAGTGATGCAGTTTTGCGATCACTGTGGTTCGATGATGAAAGCAGTCGACGGACGGATGGTCTGTACCAACTGTGGTGCAGAAGCCGAGCGGGACGATTCATTGGTCGCGGAGTATACCACCACTGAAACCCAAACCCAAGATGACGTGATCGACACCGAAGAAGGCGTAAACTTTGAGGGGAAGCCGAAGGCGGATGACGTTACCTGTGAGAACTGTGGCAACGATGAGGCGTGGTACACGATCAAGCAAACGGGATCTGCTGATGAGCCACCAACACGATTTTTCAAATGTACCGAGTGTGGCAACCGTTGGAGAGAATATAACTAACAGAAAACTCGTTCTCACAGGGTATGGGCTGA
>CAYOHZ010000020.1:20032-35392 GCA_964403925.1 uncultured Salinarchaeum sp. | reverse complement strand
CCACCGGTCGTGTGGTGACCGGTTGGGCGTGTGCAACTGCACCTATACCCCCC
The DNA here is from genome assembly GCA_964403925.1 of uncultured Salinarchaeum sp. Taxonomy (GTDB): domain Archaea; phylum Halobacteriota; class Halobacteria; order Halobacteriales; family Salinarchaeaceae; genus CAZFMU01. The sequence continues at coordinate 35,339 of CAYOHZ010000020.1, read as the reverse complement.
ATATATATTGTAATCCGCCAGCTGAACTCCCTCTGAGAGTCCTTTCAGGTGCCCAACGACCGATAGTGTCCCGTCCCGTGGACTGACAACGCCCGATTGTGTCGCTGCGATGGCCTTGGCTCCCCGACGGGACGGACGGTCCCCGAGAGGCAGTAGCTATCTCCGGGATGTCGTCGGGGGTGGTAGGCACACAATGACTGCTTTCGCAAGAACGGTCCGGCAATCACGTGTTCAATCGGTCACTGAACGCCACGATCAGGCGTCGATCAAAAAAAGAGGGTGCAAGCAGTTACCGTCGTCCCAACACAACAGCGCCACCGACGAGCAGCACAAGCGCAACCACACCACCAAGTACCCAGAGAGGACCACCGGCGAGTTCAGTGGTTGGAGACGCCTCATCGGTCGTGCTCGTGTCACTGGCATCGTTTGACTGCGCTTGAACGGTCAGTGTTGTGGCCTGTTCGCCAACACTGAGCGTATAGTTGCCAGTTGTCTGGAACTGGGGTGTGAATGTTACCGCGCGTGTGTCACCGGCATCGACGGTCAGTTGGCGATCCGCAACGGTCTCGCCATCAACTTGCAGCTCAAGGGTGGTTGTCCCCTCAACGGTCCCGGTGTTCTCGACGGTCAGAGAGACAACCGCCAGGTCACCGCGTGTGATTGTCTCCGCGTCAAGACCAAAGTCTGTCACGCGGAACCCGGCGGTGTCGGCACCAACGGCAAACGTCGAGAAGCCAGGCGTGGTGGCGACGTAGGTGCCGTTTCCGTTATACGCGGTTGGCACCGGTTCCCAGCCATCAGCGTACCGATAGAGTGTGACATACTCCGGGGAGCTGTTTGCAGGGACCGTGTCAGAGGGGACGGTAAACGCCAACGTGGCTTCTCCAACGGCCGCACTGTCGAACGTCTCGGGAGTAACACGCAGATACGACAGTGGTTGGGCAGACTCAAGGCTGGTGTTGACTGCCGTTGGCTCTGTCGGTGCGATCGCCATCTCCATGTCCGCCAGCGGCTCGGCCGGCTCAACGGTCAGTTCCGTGAGCTGTACGCCGGCCGACAGCGGCAGTTCAACATCGGCTTCGACGACACGTGACTCCGCAAGATCGGTTGCGACAACGGACACACCCTCCGCAGTGGCGGTGATCGTTGGCGTGACCGGTTGTTGGGACTGTTGGCCGCCAACAACGGTCCCACCACCGGACGATCCAGTGGCGCCACCGGTGTTACCGCCACCGGTCGAGCCGTCGCCGCTCTCACCACCGCCGTTGTTTGGATCATCACCCGGTGGGGTGGGATCGGTGGTGCTGGCAGATAAGTTCAGTTGCTGTACCGCGCCTGGCTCCCACTCAACGGTTTGGTTGGTGGGAATCCCATTGACTGTGAAGGTGACTGTGGCACCGTTGGGCACGTCCTCAACGACGAGTTTGGACGCACCAGCACCAGCACCCCCGTACTCTCCGGCGGTGTCGATGATGATGCTGCCATGGGGGTCCCCATCGACGAAGGCGACGATCTCACTGCCAGCCGGCGCTGGCGCATCATTGAGCGTCACGGTGCCATAGTACGCCGCCGGTGGCGCTGGTGGCCCGTCATCTTGGGCCGTGACAACGGCCATCCCAGCGAGGGCCACGCCAGCCACCAGCATGGCAACCAGTAGACTGCGGAGTTGTGTCCGTCTCATTGGTCTGTAAGCTTAGCTGCTGGCCCCCACAGCAGGTGTTGTCGTCATATTCGCCCGTGGACGGCGGTCCTGCTGGTCGTTGCTATCGTCGGGGGAGTCTTCTGCGAGCTGTTCGTCTTCGCTTGCGTCAGCCGCACTGGTAACGGTCATTCCGGCTGCTTCTTCGACGGAGTTGACAAGCAGCTGTGTCCCCGCGTCGGTGTAATCGTCCGGATCGTCATGGAAGAAATCCATGCCAAGTGCCGTGTTCAGTACCTCATTGCGGGTTGGGTTGACCGCCACAGCCGGGCCTTCATGTTCGCCATCGACAGAGGCGCTATAATCAGCATGGCCAAGCACCTGGCCGTCGTAGCCGGTAAACCACGATCCCCAGGTGATTCCGGAGTCAACAACGGTAACGGACTCACCTTGCTGGCCGACACCATCGAAGATTGGATGGCTGGACTGGATGTCCACTTCGACCGGTTCGCCATCGGCGTCGGTGGCCACTGACTCACGGTCGGCCGGCATATCGTTGAGTTGGGTCAGTCGATACACGCCATCGGCATACGACTCGGCGGTCGCCCCTTGATAGGAATCAAGGTAGACAACGGCCTGATCTGCTGCGAGATTGTCCTGGAAGGAACTGGCCAGGGACTCACTGCCAAACCGCTGGACGACAAAGACATCGTAACTGTCCATCTCATCAAGTAGGGAATCGGCAGTGACCGTCTCAACGCTCGTATAGACACTCTCATCGAGATTCTCCGAGAGGAGGTCGGTCAGTGCGTCCTCGTGGTAGTTTTCTTCATCAACAACGGCAACAGAGACGTCCTCCGGACTACCAGTGCTCCCACTGGAGACGTTTAACTGCTGGTAGTAGTCCTGTATGGAGGGACTCTCTGCCATGGCGCCAAAGAGCGTATAGGAGGCATCCTCGTTCGGGACCGACACCCAGTAGCCACCGAATGGGTTCACCGCAGCCTCACCGCTGGTGTATGCCCCAAGGTGATCGCTTGGATGCTCATAGGCCTGCATCCAGCTACTTGGCGCAAGGTCACCCTCAGTGAAGGCTTGTTCGTCGGTGGTATACTGGGCGGGACTGACGAGGTTCCAACCGGGTTCAAGCTGCTGTTCGCCCGGCGCTGCGGGCGTGTCACGCTGGAAGTTCAACGTGACATGCCCTGACTCTTCGGCGGTGACAAGCAGTGCTGACATCGAGGCGACTGAATCATCTGCGGTGAGCATCTCCCAGCTCCCTGCGGGATCGTACCCATAGATTGCACCCGCAAAGTCATCCGCAAACAGGTCGCCAACAGTCTGGTTTGTCGGGCCAGGGACACCAACCGTGTAGGTGCCACCGGCTTCCATGGCCAGTTCAACAGCGATGTCAGTTGTGTCAGGATCGACGCTTGTCGGGGGACTCGTCAGGAACGGTGAGACCTGTGCTGGCCCAACAACGTTCTCATTTGCGTGTGGACCGGCCGGGCCAAACCAGTTGAGGCTGGCATCGAAGGACTCACCATCAGCTTGGACGACTGCCGTCTCAGTCTCGGCGAGATCGTTGAAATGCACCGTCAGGTCACTCGCCTGATTGGCAATGTGGAGTCCGGTGTCGGCCTGGATATCGTTGAGTGCAACCTCACCACTGGTGCCATAGCCGGCCACATTCAGCCCGGTCGTGACGTTTGTCAGCTCATTGTCAACGACCTGTGATGCTGCGACACCATCCGTGAGATTGAGTCCATGTGTGGCATCCGCAACGGTCAGACCACTGATGTTCTGGACGGCACCACCGCTGGCCGCAACCCCGGTGGTGACATCGGTGAGTGTGCTATCGGTAAGGGACACACCGGCGGAATCACTGACTGACAGACCGGTTCCGTTGACGTCGGTGATCGTGCCGTCGGTGATCGTTGCTGTCTCAACACGTTCGACGGTCAGACCGGTCGTGGCCGTCTCGACGGTAGCGTCGGTCACCGTCGCGTTCGTGCTCTCAGCAACGCGAAGACCGGTGGTACTCTGGAGTGCACTCACGTCCGTGATCGCAACGTTGTCTGTTCCGGCTGCGTGAATGCCGATATTCCCAGCGTCACTTGCCGTCACGTCTGTGATCGTGACCGCGGAGCTGCCGACGACTTGCACAGCGTCAGACCCACCAGTCACCGAGAGGTCAGTCAGGCTGACATCGGTCGCTCCGTTGACACCAACGCCAACGAGTGCACTTGGCGTCTCAACAGCAACACCACTGAGCGTGGTGTCGTTGGCCGTAATCGAGACATGCGTGTCGGCACTCGCGTTGGCTGGTGGCTGGATCGTGGCGTTGGTACCGGTGATCGTCAGACCGGTTGTCGAGTCGACACTGACGGTTTCGTTGTAGGTCCCCTCATTGACAACGATATCTGTTCCATCGGGCGCCAGGTCAACGGCGTCCTGAATGGCCGGGACATCAGCCTCCGGACCGACCGTCAGCGGGCGATCGAAGACCGCCGTTGGGCCGGTCGTATAGGTTAGGCTTTCTCCGTCTGTAAACTCGAAGGTCATTTCGAGGATCACAGACCCGACGGTGTCTTCAGTCGTTGTCACTGTGATTGGGTAGGTACGTTCGGTCAGTGCCGGCTCGTAGGCACGCCACTGATCGAAGGCATTGACACTGCCGTTAAGATAGAGGGTGAGATCCTCCTCGCTGGCTGTACTGTCCTCATGGAGAGACACCTTGACCTGTGCCAGGTTCTCGACGCTTGTGTTGACCTGGACAGGATCACCAGCACCGACATGGACGGGCTGTCCGTCCTTGATGTACGCTGGTGGGGGCTCTGCTGCCCAAGCGGCAGCGTTTCCAAGGACCGTGTTTGCCTCCTCGGTATATGCGTCACCGCCAACAAAGAACGTCGAGCCCATGGTTGCGAGCATGACCTCTCGATCACGCTGGTTGACTGCAGCACCACCGCCATCAGTCACGCCGCCGGCCTGAATCTGGCCAACGACAGTGAAGTCGGTGTCACTGAACCAGCTGTGATCGGCAAAGGTTGCCTCGTGTAACTGGAAGCTGTCACCGACCTCACCGACACCCTCAAACAGTGGATTGTCGGCGGTGATTTCCATGCTTGGATACGGTGTCGAGAAGCTATCGTCAGTGCTGGCTGGATCGTCAAGGACCGCAGAGCGTGTGGTAATCCCATCGCTCGAGGAGCCCCACTGATCGAGCCAGACGATCCCAACGGCTGCGTTTTCGGTGTTGGCCTTCAGTGGTTCGACATACTCGGCGTCGATGTTCTGTACCACATATCCATCATACTCGCCACTTGCAGAGGCATTGACTGCCGTTTGGCCGTCGATAAGCGAGATGTCATAGGACGCTGGCAGTGTCTCCTGCAAGCGGGTTACGACATCATCGCCGTAGGTCCCATCGTCAACGACACCAATGTAGATATACTCAGCAAAGACGTTCGTCGGACCGGTTGTCACCGACGTTGCCGAATCGGGGCCGGTGAAGGTATGCTCAAGGGCAAGCGACCCGGCCGTGTCATTTTCGGTTGTGACGGTCACATTGGCCGTCCCAGAGAGCCCATCAAGATCGAGTTCCTCACCGAGAGGAATTTGATCGCCGTTGAGCGTGACTGTCAGATTACCATCGTAGTCACCGGCACGCACGATCTCGTAGGCTTCGAGGTTGGCGACGGTCACTTGGATGGTAAAGGACTGGCCACTTGGGGCAGCAGCAGGCTGGCCCTGCGCTAAGCTGACTCCAAGGGCGTCCTCAAGTGTGAAGTTTTGCTGGACAAAGGTCTCATTGTCCGGGATTTCAACAGAGGCGTTGGTCTCTTCGTAGCCAAACCCACCGGCTGTAACGGTGTAATTACCTGGTGGGGACAACACCGTATATTCGCCATCATCGTTTGTGGTTCCGGTAAAGCCTGTTTCTGGGATCTCAACAGTCACCCCAGCAACCGGCGTCCCGCTACTGTCAGTGACAGTCCCGGTGACACCACTGTCGAGTGCGACTTGATCGGCAGCAGCTGCAACATCGATGATCCCATAGCCATACCGGATATCAGGCTCATCATCCGGCTCATCCCAGTCATCGGGCTTCCATGCGGTATCCTCCATTGTCTCGATTGCGGTTTCACGATCGAGGTCCCCGCCGGCAGCCGAGAGCATCAGCGCAAAGGCACCAGCCTTGTGTGGGGCAGACATTGAGGTCCCAGAGTAGGTCCCATCATAGCCGCCACCAGGAACGGAGCTTAGCACATCCACGCCGGGCGCGGCCGCGTTCGGGACAACATATTCTTCGGGCCAGTAATCCGGTGCTTCACTCCCCCACGCGGAGTCAGTATCAACTGTTTCACCACCGGAGAAGCCTGCAACATCGTAGTTTTCATCAACAGCACCGCTTGCGAAGTTCGGATAAACATTCCCTGGTGAGCCACTTGAGCCCTCATAGCTGTTCCCAGCAGAGGCAACAAGAATAACACCGGCGTCACGCGCATTTTCTGAGGGTTCGATCATCTCGGTGAAATAGCCCTCAGCGCCGAGGCTCATCGAGATGATATCGGCCCCAGCATCATCAACGGCCCACTCCATGCCAGCAGCAACTTGGGTAAAGGACCCACTGCCACCGGGGATTACCTGCCCATGGTAGAGCTCAACATCGGGAGCAACACCAAAGGTTGGGACATCCCCAGCAGGCTCTTCAGCACCAGCAACGGTTCCAGAAACGTGGGTTCCGTGACCGCTTGAATCAGACGGCTCGGAATCAACTGGATTGCCATCTGAATCCCACGATTGCCAGTGTTCATCATCAAGTTCCGGCAGATCCGGATGGGAGTCGTCCATCCCCGTATCAAGGACCGCAACTTTCACGCCCGCGCCCTGGGTGTTGTGAGTATCCCAGACCTCGGTGGCGTTGATCATCTCCAAGCCATAGGTCGTCTCATAGTCCTCAGACTGCATCGAGACGGGCGTCGAATCGACAGACGCGTCGGCTTGATCAGTCGGACTCGCGTTAGACGAGTTCTCAACGCTGGTGTTTGCCTGTGCAGTTGTGATCTCGAAGTTCGTATGCAGCTTCTCAACGCCTTTTACAGCAGCAATTTCATCAAGCGATACCCGATCGGGATTCACTTCGAGCAAGACAGCGTTGGTAATCCAAAACTGCTGTTTGAGCTCAACGTGATCACTCATCTCAGCAAACCGAACAATCGGCTGCTGTGTCTGGATTGCGTGATCTTTGAGCGTATCAACTGTCGCTTGTCGTGTTGTCGCTTGACTCGTCTCGGCTGGTGGGAGTCGAACGACAACATCGATCGATCCATCACCCTCCGGATTCGCAAACAAATCAGTAAGGGCGGGATCGATAGCAACCGTATCGGGTTGTTGTTGTTCTGGTAATCCATCCTCGGTCAAATTCGACTGTACGCCTGTCTCAGTTGTGTCACCGTCAAGGTCCTGCTGTGTATCAAACGAACTCGCACCTGCGGCAGGCGCGAGCATGGAAACGACCATTATCAGCGCAACAGCAACGGCGAGCACTTTCGCTGCTCCGTGTTCGCTCATAGTTTCAATCAATCGACCCCTGCCGGACGCAGAGGTATGCGTTATCAGTAACGTCATATAAGTAGTTATTGACAGATCAGACGACCGTGAGCAGTGTTTTCGACCGTGATATCTAATACCAAATCAAATACTATATATGTAAATTTAGATAGACATTACTAACCGTAAACTGGCGTTTCAACCGGACAAAAAGCGTATTAATGACTCCTTACGGCACCAAAACGAGTCCTTGATACATTTTTTGTTCGATAGCTAGTATATAAAAATAGTACAGTTCTGGTTGTGAGCTACCTGTGTTAGTATCAACACTAACGCGTGTAGAAACATCAACAACGACGAGGGCCGAACGCACCGATTGTGGGTCATTTTCAACGGATGAAAGCGGTATCGTTTTTACACATAGTTCAATAACACAACAAAGGACACATTGTGGCATCCACGCAGCAGTTCCGGATTGATGGACTGTTACTCGCAATCCCCGTTGTTGGCATGATCGGTGGCTATCTACTCCCAACAGCACAAAAACGAGCGTTGGGATTTGCCTATCTTGAGCCGACACTCATGACTGCATATACCAGCCACATTGTTCACATCGAGTGGACACACCTGCTTGGAAATCTGCTGTCCTATGTGTTGTTGGCCAGCACTGGCTGGCTTTTATACCGGCTTGCTGGATACCGGGACATCTGGCTCCCTTGGATGGGCACATATCTGTTGGCATTTCCACCGGTATTGGCAGGGCTTAATCTCGCTGTCGAACGGAACGCAATCACGATTGGCTTTTCGGGGCTGAATACAGCGCTGCTGGGTGCATTGCCGGTCGGAATCGGATTACTACTGGCGAGAAACACGGTATTCGAGATCCAACAGAGCCCGGTATTGTTCGTACCACCACTATGGGTGCTTGTACTCAGTGGCGTGCCACACACGCCACTTGCAGGGATTGGAAGTGGTTTGGTTGGGCTCTTGACGCTGGTCTATCTGTCCGCGTTACGAGGGCAGTTCCAATCGATCTGGAGGACAACGAAGGATCTTCTGTATCAACCGGTGGTTGCTGAGATACTCGTCACGGGGGTCGTCTTGCTGTTTGCGTATCCAGTCGTTGTGTTTCCAATCGAGCCTACCACTGGCAACGGGATAACAAACTACTATATCCATCTGCTTGGGTACACGATGGGAGTCATTGTGACGTTCATCCAGGCCCTTCTTTTCACTGAATAGGCACCGAAAGCAGCGGATACTTATGATGGTGGGAGTCGACAGCTCGAACCGACGAGCATGCGGACGATACTAGTCGTTGGGATTGTGGTTACTGCCGTTGGGCTGGTGGTCTCAACAGGCGCCGTGTTGCCAGATACGGCCGTTGATACTGTTGATGAGGAGCTGACACTCGAGCCGACCTCGCCGTATGCGTCTCTGGTCACCGATAGCACTGGAGATCGCGAGCTTGTTGTGCAGATCGGCCCCGAGAACCCACAGCTCGAGTATGGGCTCAATCCCGATGCGAACACGAGAATTGATGATGTCTTTACCATTCATAACAACGCTGAACAGCCCGCGACAGTCTGGTTTGCCACCCAGCCGGCTGGCGTGACAGTCACCCACGATGGTCAGGCACTGACAAGGACCCAGTCACAGGAGATCGCTCCCGGCGGGGACATGTCGGTTGGAGTCATGGTCAATACCACCAACACGACGGGCAGCACGGCGGAGACACTACAGCTGCGAGCAGTCACACAGCCCGGTAGTACGGCCAGCACCGACGACACGCCACCGACCGTGCAGGTGACCACCCTCGCGCCAGATCGCCGGGAGATACACATCGATGGGACCCCCACGGGCACGGTGACTGTACCAGTCGAGGAGATGGCCGTGGTTGACGATCGGATCACGCTCACCAAGCTCCAGGTGGCCGTTGGGAATCCGGGAACGGTGACCCTACAGGGAACCGCACAGCCAACAGCGCAGTTGTCCACCCAGACGGTTGCCGAACAGCCACCCGCGCCAGAAAATATGACACTGGCTGGGACACTGACCGCCACACCAACCGGCCAGACAGACATCGAACGTGCCACGTTTGTCGTTGCGATTGAGACGGCTGTTGTCGGTGACCGACAGGTACAGCTGTATCACCGCGTCGATGGGCAGTGGCGGCCAATCGAGACGACCATCGTCGATCGTGGGCCAGAAACGACCACAGTTCGTGCTACCACGCCGGGGCTGTCACGGGTTGCCGTTGGGATCGAAATCCCACCACTTACCGCGACAACCTCTACGACCACTGCAGTTGCTGGAACGCCTGTGAATTTCACAACAACGATAACAAATCCGGCGGCGATTGCTGTTGACACACAGCTTACAGCACAGACAGCAACCACCAGCCACGTGCTTGAGACGGTAACGGTTGGGCCAACGACAACAACGACAGACACGATCAACACGACCTTCGAGACGCCGGGGACCTATACCCTTCATGCTGGGAGGACACCGGTTGGAACGATCACTGTCGTGGAGCCCCAACACGCACACAGCGGGCCTGGCGTCACCAACGAGGGCCCCACCCCGACAATCGAAGCTGCATCAATCAACCGCTGGGAGCTTGGGGGTGTCATTGTGAGCGTGGGTGTGGCACTTGGTGGACTGCAGGTGCTTCGACATCGCCACTGGTAAGAGCAGAACGGGAGGTTTATATGTCAGACAAAAGTGGCTTTCACTCGGGGGAAGATTGATGGGGTGGCGTCGCCGTATTGGACTAGCTGTACAGGGTGGCATACTCATTCTTGCAGTGGCACTTGTCGCTGGAAGTTATGCTGGCCAGCCAGTATTGGTAAGCTATGTTGAAACCGGGAGTATGGCGCCGACGTTAGATCCTGGCGATGGGTTTGTTGCTGTGCCAGCGGCCATTACCGGGCCACCGGAACCAGGCACGGTGATCGTCTTTGAGGCCGAAGAGATCCAAGGCGGTGGGTTGACGACCCATCGTGTCGTCGACCAGACAGAGCGCGGCTATATTACCCGTGGTGACGCCAATCCCTTTACCGATCAGGACAGCAACGAGCCGCCAGTAAAAGAGCCACAGATCGTTGCGATCGCGTTACAAACCGGAGGGAGTGTTGTCGAGATTCCGCATCTCGGGACTGTCGTCATGGGGATCCAAACACAGCTTGAACACGCCCAGCGATGGTTGGCTGCAACGCTTGGCACGCGAAGTCTGCTTGGCACACAGGGGATCGCGGTCGGACTGTTTGCCGTATCCGTTGCTGCGTACGGAATCGATCTCATGCTTGCACGGCTACGGCCGGCAACAAAACAACGGACGCGATCGAACGATCGAGACAGTGGGATCGAATACCGGTTGCTCATTATTGGTGCTGCCGGAGTGGTCATGCTTGCAGCGACTGCTGCAATGGTTGTCCCTGCCGGGAGTACCCAAATCGGGATCGTCAGCGCGGAGTTTACCTCCGAACAGCCAACGGTGATCCAGCAGGGGACCACCGGCGAGATCCCCTATGCGATCGGCAACGGGGGACTCGTCCCAACAGTCGTCTATCTTGACACCTCAACAGATGGCATGACCGCGAGTCCGGATCGGGTCCACCTGGGCCCACGCGAGAATGCGAACATAACACTGTCTGTGACTGCGCCACCGGACACAGGATATTATCGACACTTCCTGGTCGAACACCGCTATCTGGCGCTGTTGCCGCCTCCTGTGATCGACCAGCTGTATCGGATCCATCCATGGCTACCGGTTGGCGTGATCAATCTCCTGATCGGTGGCGGAATTTACGCGCTTGGACGACTAGTGTTACCGGATGGTCGTGCGCGCCTGCGTACGCGATCAACAAAACGTACCTAAGCTATGAGTGACACCCAGACAGCCGGAACGACATCGACAGTTGACTCGACACAGCATCGCCGACGACTCCGGCTCCGGGCCGTGTTTGCGGAGTGGTGGTGGCTTGTCGTTGTGCTCGGTGTTCTTGCAGTACTCGGTGGGGGCTGGCTGCTCTATACAGGTGTGATCGCCCCAGGGACGATGACCCAAACCGAGACGGTCGGGGCAATCGAGTATACCGGCAGCTTCGAGCATCAAGCGACCGTTGCGGCTGACAACGAGGTCTATCCGATCGGAACGACCCTTTCGAACCAGCCAAGCTACTATACGACGATCACACCGACCCTGGAGGGCAGTTACACGGTGGCCCATGAGAGTACCAACATCGAACGCCAAGAACTCACAGTAACCGTCGAGCGGGTGATCCGCTCGACGGCTGATGAGACGGTCCTCTGGGAACAACGCGAACAACTGGCCAGCGAGCAGACAACCGAGACGGGAGCAGAACTAGCCGTTCCCTTCGAAGTGGACGTGCCAGCAACACAAGGCCGTGTCAACGAAATTCAGGAGTCACTTGGCGCCAGTATCGGAGAGACTGAACTGCTCGTTGAAGCGACGGTGACCGTCAGTGGAGAACGCGGCGACCGGACAACGACTGCTGAGACCGTCCAGACGTTGATGATCCAGCCAAACGGGGAGACCTACAGTGTGCAAACCGGTGAGACGGACCAAGTAAGTGACACCGCACGGATCACCCGGACGACAACAGTCACACCGGCGCCGAGTTCGATCGAGCTCGCGGGGATCCCGATACTGCTACTATTCGGAATCGGGCTGATCGTGGTGCCGATCACTGCACGGGGCCGGGGGAACGTCTCGTTGGGCGACCAGGAACAGGCGTGGCTGGCATACCAGCGTGATCGAGCCGAATTCGAGGAATGGATCACAACGATCGACCGCCCCACAACGCCGACGAACAGTCAACGCGGACAGGCAGCAAGCCTTGGTGACTTGGTTGATTTTGCGATCGATACGGAGCATGCAGTCATCCACGATCCAACAACGGAAACCTATCTCGTGGCAGCCGAGGAGATGGCGTACGTGTATGAACCACCACCAGAACCAGAGCCACAGCCGATACTGGCTGTCGTGGGGCTTGTGAGTGGGTCACCATCGACGAGCGACGCTGAGTCTACGACAACAGAGGACATGGAGTGGGACTTCGACGAGCAATCCCCAGACAAGACTGAAGACTAGCAGAGCACCAACCACAGAAAGACAGGCCCGTCGGTAGTCTCTGAGTTTTTCACACAGTGCAGTCATGAGAAAAAGGCAACCAACAATCGAGTATCAACTGTTTTGGTCAGGGCGACAGTAGCAAAGCCCATGACCGAGTACACCGTCGAGTTCGTCGGGAAAGGCAAGACCATCACCGTCGCCGATACTGACACCATCATGAGTCGGTCCATCGAGGAGGGGATCAACCAGGAATATTCCTGCCGAGTCGGGATGTGTTTGGCCTGTTCGGCTAAGATCATCGAGGGCGAGGTCGTTCAACCAGCAGCCCATGCCCTGACCGACGAGCAAAAAGACGAGTATGCCCTGACATGCATGGCTCGGCCACAGTCGGATCTCAAGCTCAAACTCAACGAATATCCGCCGACGATCGAGACACCGGAGGATGACCGCTCGGTTGCAGACGACTGAACTGGCGTCGTGACGATACTTTTAGAAGCGTCTCACAAGTACATTCGATATGCCATCGATCGATCCATTCAAGGGATTTCTCATCGGCGCGGTCCTCATTGCTGCGGTAGCGGTCGGGATCGGGGGGTATCAGGTGTATTTGATTGCGACTGGCGGCCCTGACTTCCCGGATTCAGCAGACGAAGCCCTTGGCGAGCTGGCCTGCGAGGACCCGACGCTGACGGAACTGGAAGCGCCGCTGCCAGGCATTGCTGAGAGTGCGTATGATCGTGATGCGACCTACATTGAGGAGGTCCAGCATGAACCATTGGCAGGACAAGACGGACTTCGGATTCTGATTACGTTCGATCGACCGGAGCTGACAGAGGCCGCTGCGAGCCGTGTTGATCGATCAAGTCCAAACGTTACCATTGAGAATACGACCGTCATCATCGAAGACACCGAAAGGGAGCCGTTCCGACTGTGGGTTGACGCAGTTACCGAAGAGCAAGAGCCGGTGCGCCACGAAATGGAACTCTGCCCGGGGAACGTCTCCCAAAGCTGACGATCGCAAGGACGTGAAACTGTGCTGTAAAGAAGACAGTACGCGGAGTCCCCACAGAACAGCTCACAACGGTGATCAAACACCCCCATTAGTTGCATAAAGTGAAAGAAACGCCCCGAATGACCGGATTCCAACGCGGTGAGTGCGGGGTCGTGTCTTTCCCCCCGCATGACGTTATCCCGGCTGAACCATAAGGATACGTCCTGTAGGGTCGATACGCTTTGTCCACACGACAGGTGCTGTAAATGGTAATGGGCAACAGCGACAGCACTACTCAATACTCGGACAGCGGGGTAGCCGCTGACTGCAGTTCGGTCAACCGCTGATCGACCCAGTCGATGGCCGTCTGGTGTTCAGTCTCAAGGAGCGCATATGGGGTGCCCCCGTCTCGGACACCGATGACGGCAGTGTCATCGATGATCCCAACCATGTACTCAAGTGGGTCCGGATAAACGAAAAGCTGGACAGTAGCCGTGTCCCGAACCTGTTGGTACGCCTCACGGTACGCTGGATCCGAGCGGGCCTGTTCGAAAACCGGGGCCGAGAGGATAATCGTCGCCGAAAGGGAGCCGTCAGTCATGACACGACGTTGCAGCTGCTCAAGACTGCGAAGCTCGAATTTCATTGCTGCCATTTGCAATTCGGCGGCCGTTGCCCGTAGTTCGATCAGTCGATCAAGAACTGCATAGGGCCGAATATCGGTCGTGACCGTCAGTGTGGGATCCTCAAGGACGGTGGGATCGAACCCAAGCTGCTCGGTATCTAATCGCGTGAGAAACGGCTTGAGTTCAGAGAGTGTCCCTACGACGTCTCGAGACTGTCGAAACGAGTTTGCGATGTGTTCGCCGAAGGCGGTGAGCACATAGCCGTCCTGGTCGTCGGTGCGACGGAGATATCCACGCTGGTGGAACTGCTCAAGTGTCCGAACGACCGTTCGCCTGGAGGCCGCAACCTGCTGTTCGAGTTCATACCGGTCGATGGTCTCAACAGCCGGAAGCAACGCTAAGATCTTGAGTCGATTCTCCGATTGCGCGAGAAATTGAATCTCTTCAAACGACCCCCCCATATATGCGGGTATTGCCGGAAGAATATATAAATTATCCGATATAGAACCAGTCCTCAAAAAGCCAGAGCGACACCAACAGAGGGTGTTGCCACTGGGTGAACGCTCAAGATGGATCAAAAAGGGCACGCGAGAGGCGGCATCCACGTGGGGGGGAAGGACACGACACCGCGTGCCCAGATTACAATCGCCAAGCATCGCAATTAAATCCTATGAAAAGCGTTGCAAATTGCCACCAACAAGGCCAAGGCGGGTCGGACTCCCCGTGTTATCGATCAGGCTGAACACGATGAGCCAGCAGAGCGTGTGCTGTTTGGAGCCATACAATCGCCCCAGTCAAAACGTCGGCCACAAAAGCCACATACCACAGCGTCAAATGAACATCGATGGCAGTTGACACTGATATCGGTCCCCCGACTGTTGTCCTCTCAGCGATTGCCGGTATCGCTGCCTGGAGTGGCGGATATCTTGGAACCTACCTCATCGTTGGACCGAACATCCGAGAATCAGCACTCAATCAGATCCTCGAAGCCTTCGACGGTGAACCGGCTGTATACGAGCTTGTCGGGTGGGTGTTTTATAACGCTCACTTTGTGGACATTCTGATCCAGGACCTGCCGATTATCGGGACACGAACGGTCTCGTATGTTGGTGGCGAGAATGGCTTTACCGTAGTCTTATATGGGCTTCCGATCGTGCTGTTGGCCGTTGCTGGCTTCGGGATCGCATGGTATCACGGGAGTGACGGACCGATCGGAGGCGCGATCGATGGTCTCTTGCTCACGCCATGGTACATGCTGTTGATGCTTCTTGGTGTCGTGCTCTTCGAGATTTCCGTCGGGGAGGCCCGTGCTGCACCGGATCTCGTGATGGCCTTTGCACTGGCAGGGGTCGTGTACCCGCTTGTCTTCGGTGGGATTGGTGGCTCAGTCGCTGGCA
>CAYOHZ010000020.1:0-19932 GCA_964403925.1 uncultured Salinarchaeum sp. | reverse complement strand
GCAGGGGTCGTGTACCCGCTTGTCTTCGGTGGGATTGGTGGCTCAGTCGCTGGCATACTCAGGCAAAAACACTAGGTTATTCGATTGTAACCGTCCTAAAGGCCGGAATGGGTTGCTCGCTGAGGAGCCATCCTGCGACTGTATAGGACCCGGATGTCGGCGCCGACCACGTCCCATGCCACTCTCGTGTGTCATCCGGTGCAAGTGAGAGCTGCTCGATCGCCTGAGTGAATAGCCGATCAGCACTCCAGTACCACGTGGCCATCGAAACGGCAGGTGGCTCCTGGGTCGTTGAGGGCGAGACCGTCGACTGGGGATAGGCTGCAAACTCGACGTGCTGGCCGCTCCGGAAGGTCAGTTCAACCGGGGTGGTCCCGTCGTTGTGAATCCGGTAGGTTAGCGTGAGCCCATCGTCTTTACTAACGGTAAGCCGACTCGAAAGTGCCATTAGAACGGCGACTGCGGTGTGCGGTCGTTCGAATCGGGACTGCCCATCGGAATCCCCATCGCCTCAAGCTTTGCTGTCCCGGTTTCGGAGGCCATCTCTGGTGACCACGGCGGATCCCAGACCAACTCGACGGCCGCCTGGTTGACCCCATCGACCGTTTCGAGGGCTCGTTCGGCCTGGGCGACGATCTGCCCGGCAATCGGACAGGTCGGACTGGTGAGTGTCATCTCGACCTCAACACGGTCGTCATCGATCTCGATCTCATAGACCAGCCCGAGATCATAGACGTTCACCGGGATCTCCGGATCGTGGACATCTTTGAGTGCCTCGACGACAGCCGCTTTCTCAACCATATCCGATGTATAGAGCTGGAGCTATTTCAGTACCGTCATCAACAACGCGGCCGAGAATGTGGCCGACCGGACAAGCTCAATCGCTTATGAATTTGTTATCTCGCCAGTCAACACCACTTTGGGCGTTCGATTCGTTGCTGGGCCCCTCGACGACCTCGATCGAACACGACCGGGGTTCGCCGTCAACGATCTGCCAGGGTTCAAGCGTTCCATCGGTCGCCGTGATCGCCGTCAACGTGCCCTGTTCGGCATTGGCGGCGATTTCACGGAGCACATGAAACATCTCGTATTGGAGGGTCGTGTTTTGGAGGACGGTCTCACGATCCCCCTTGAAGCCAGCATACTCGACGAGTTCGGACTCGATTTTCGGTTCGTCATCATCGTCAAAGGCATCCCACTGCGGGCCCTGTCGGCGACGGACCTCTTCTGGATCCTCCTCGTAGACCCGGTTTTCGCTAATGCTCGCTTTGAGCTGTGCGGTTGGGGTGTACTTGCTGAGCGATTCGTCCTCAGCAACGGCACTGAGAATGAGGGTATTGTTCCGACGCGTAATCTCGACATCAGCGATCCCGTCCGGGAACGACATCGTTTCGATGAGATCATAGACCTCCTCAAGGGGCAGTTCAAGCGTCGAATGGAGTCGATAGACACGGGTTTCCGATGACATGGTAGGGAAGCTTCGGTCGACGACAGCTCACCTGATACCGGTAAGCGCCGTTGGATCCGTGTCTTCTAGTACGACGCCCAGGGTCAAGAAATTATGGGATGGCCAGCGCCATTCCCCTGGGCCGATCGGCGAGATCAGGAAGTTACGTAGGGAGGACATCCAGACATGAGGGGCAATCCCTCCAAAAACGCAGGCTGAGTGTCTCGGTGTGCTCCCGTGGAAGGTAACAAACGGATCAGTGGCCATCAACCGGGATAACCTGCAGCAGCGACGCGATCGGAGTCGTGGCAAGGCTCTCTACGCCTCGTTTATCAACAAGCACAGCCCCTGCAGTCGGTGTCCCGCCGGCATCGTGGACAGCCTCGATCGTCTCGGTCATCGTTGTGCCGGAGGTGATCGTATCATCAACGATCGCGACCGCTGCACCATCGATCGTCGCGAAGTTCCGTGAGAAGGTCCCGCCGACGTCAGTCTGGTCCGGCTGGCGGTGTTTCCGGGGTGCGTAGGTGGCCAAGCCAGCGTCAAGTTCCTGTGCTACTGTCGTTGCCAGCGGGACACCGGCTTTCTCAACGCCGACGATCAGCTCCGGCTGTCCATGGGCGGCGAGCAGATCAGCAAGGACAGCCCCGACATGCGTCAGCCGGGCGCTGTCAGCCCCGATGGTCTGCCAGTCAACGTGGATATCACTGTGTGTCGCAGTCGAATCGGTATCGGGCTGGTCGACGTTAGCCTGATCGACAAGCCAGCTGGCAGTTGCCCGCGAGACGTTCAGTTCGTCGGCGATCTCACCAGCGGACCGCCCGCTGGCAGCGAGATCAGCAGCACTCTCGATGAGGGCATCGACGTTTTTCATTGCTGGTCATTTGATGGGTATCCTCAAAACCGTGTCGGGGGGAGTCGGATGTCACAATGTCTTTGAAGCTTCATACCCCACGATCAGCCATGCCCGCTCCTGAACAGACGCCACCAGACGTTTCAGTCGATTATGCGGCTGGCGAAGGGGAGAGCCCGGATGTGTATCCACGTCTTGAACAGAAACTCGAACAAGCAATCGAGGTGACTACAACAGCCCTCCAAGAGTACGACCAGCCGGCCATACTCTGGACCGGCGGCAAAGACTCGACGCTGACACTGTATGTGGTCCGTGAAGTCGCCCGAGACACCGGACTGTCGGTGCCCCCTGTGTTGTTTATTGATCACTACCAGCATTTTGACGCGATTCATGAGTTCGTCGAACGATGGGCCGATGAGTGGGATCTCGAGTTGCTGTATGCCCGCAATGAAGATGTCGGCCAGTACGTCGAGGCCAACGAGCTTGAGCCTGGCGACGACGTTCCCGTCGATGCGCTAAACGAGCACAACCAACGGCACATCCGTGAGCTGCTTGAGTATGATGAGGAGACGTTCCCGTTCCTGCTTGATACCTATGTCGGGAATCACTTGCTCAAGACGGTCGCGTTAAACGACGCGCTGCGAGAACACGACATCGATGGTGTCATCTCCGGGGTCCGCTGGGACGAACAGGAAGCGCGGGCCGACGAGACGTTTTTCTCATCACGACATGATCCGGACGTGTATCCGCCCCATGATCGTGTCCACCCGATCCTGCCGTTTACCGAGCGTGACGTCTGGGATGCCTTCTGGAGCTATGTCGTCCCGGAAACAGTCCCCGGATATCCGGAGGGACACGTTCCGGAGAATCGAGACGACCTGCCCGATGGGATGACGCCGGCGGACCTCCCGATCTCGCCGAAATACTGGGATGGGTTCCGCTCGCTGGGAAGTGCCGTTTCCACTGAGAAATCAGCCGACGAGCCGGCGTGGCGACAAGACATCGAGAACACGACCGAACGTGCTGGTCGAGCCCAGGACAAAGAGGACCTGATGGAACGGTTACGCGACCTCGGGTATATGTAAGCTCCCCACCCGACGTTATTCCCGTGACAGAGACCTAATAACAGGGAAGGATGATACGGACGCGACGGATTCCGGAGTTTTCTTATCGGTGTCTACAATGACATGTAGATAAGCATCTGCCTATGGCGACGGACAGTCGGTTTTCACCCCCAAAGTGGCTGGCTCGTGTTCGGAGACACGTTGCAACCGGACTCGAGCGCTATGCATGGGTGCTTGTCGCGGTTAATCTGGCTGGGACTGCAGTCGGAGCGTGGTATTATCTTCCACAGCTTCGTATCGAACCGCTGCTTATGTGGCCGGTTGTGCCGGACAGCCCGGTGGCGACACTGTTGATGGCACTGGCGATTACGCTGTATAAACTCGATCGGCCAAACGAATATATCAACGTGCTTGCGTTTATGGGGTTGATCAAGTTCGGGCTGTGGGCGCCGTATGTCCTCCTTGTCTTTCAGGATGGATTTCTTGCGGCGGCAACGGTTCCCCCACCGATACAGGGGCTGGGATCGCCGGCGGTCACCGCCCAGGCTCGGTATGGGTTCCTATTTATCACCCATTTGGGGATGGTCCTCCAGGCTGGTCTCTTACTGTGGATCAGCCGGTTCCCACGACGGGCCGTCATCGTGGCCACACTGTGGTACGGATTTAATGACGTGGTCGATTATTTCGTGCCGATCGTCGGTACCCCACATCACAGCCGACTGCCGGTCGAACCGATCGTCGACGGAACGGTCCAGCACATCTCACCGGCACATGAACTGGCTGCAGGCGGTGCACTCGTTGCAACAGCGATCGCTGTCGGCAGCGCAATGTATTGTGCCGTCTCTAATACAACACAAGAGGAGACTTGACGGAGGACACCGTATGTTCAATCTTGGCCGTGTCAGAGCCACCGACCAGGACGAAGGCTGACCGGCACATCCGCATCAAAACGGGTGGGTTCTACGGGGACACACTGCAAGCGGAAGCCAACCTATTCAGGGATAGACGGAGGTCGAATCCAGAAGAAAGTATTCAAGCCGGCGAGTGCTGGTCGGATTCGTCGCTTGGCCGGACAACGTCCGCGAGTGTGACGACGAGTCCGAGTAGCCAGCCGGTTGGAATCGCAAGCCCGGCCCACATCCCGAGCAGCCCGGTTGGCGTAAGAAGGGTAAACTGCCGGAGGAACGTCTCGATCGCGGCAGGCAACCACTCGAGGATGAGAATCGCGAACTCGTTGCTAAACGGGCCGATAACGGCATAGATTGGCTGGTAGAAAAACGATGCCACGACCGGCGGGAGGAAAAACGCCGTCATGGCAAAGGGATATGCAAGGAGCACGGTGACACCCCGTCCACCGAGTTTTCCAAAGACCATGGCCAGTGTTGCTGAGACCGTGGCCACGACTGCTGCAGCACCAACGGCCTGAAAGCCGGTTGGCGAAAACTGAAAACGCGCTGCGACTGTCAAGCCCCCCCATAGCAGTGCAACGACGCCGGTGGCACCGACAAAGCCCAACGCAGTGACAGCCGTGTTGATCCGCCGTGTGTAAAATCGGATGATAAACCCAACAAGGACAAACGGATACAAAAACGCAACCAATGGCACACCAAGCAGCGACCACGCCCGGTAGGCGAGTTTCATCGGCTGGGCGTCCGGTGTCCACCGCCCTAACACCGAATGCTCGGACCGTTGGCGGGGGAACAGTAGTTCCATCCAAGTCGCATGCAGCCGTCGGAGATCGATTCGGACGGCACCGAGCAACCCGGGGGTTTGCTGCTCGAAAGACATATGGGGGCGTATGCTCGCAACCCCTGTGTAGGTTTCGGCTTCGAGAACGGTTAGTTCCAGGGAGCGAAATCGGGATCAACGCGCCGGTCCGTGCGGTCGATCGCGTCGATCTCAGCAATGTCCTCGGCTGGCAACTCGAGATCGACCGCTTGGATATTTTCGGTCACGTGCTCGGCACCAGTCGCTTTGGGGATCGGGACGACCCCTTTGGCACGGAGCCAGGCGAGACTGACTTGCGCCGGCGTGGCATCGTGTCGGTCGGCGATCGTCTGGATGGTCGGATCATCGAGGACCGCGCCACGAGCAAGCGGGGAATATGCAACCAGTGTGTGATCATATTCGGTGGCGTACTCCCGGAGCGTCTGTTGGGGCAAATAGGGATGACATTCCACTTGATTCGCAGCGATCGGCACATCAAGCACCTCACGAGCACGATCAAGTTGTGCTGGCTGGAAATTGCTCACGCCGATGCGATCGGTAAGGCCCCGATCGTAAAGTTCCTCGAAGGCTGGGAGGGTCTCTTCTGGGTCATAGGCCTCAGCTGGCCAGTGAACGTACAACAGATCAACGGCGTCGACACCGAGTTTTCTGAGACTCTCTTCAGTTGAGGCGATCACATCGTCGTAGCCAAGTTCGCTCGTCCAGACCTTCGTGGCAAGGAAAATCTCATCACGGGGAACATCGGCAGCAGCAATCCCGTCGCCGACATATTCTTCATTGCCGTAAATCTGTGCTGTATCGATATGTCGATAGCCTGAATCAAGTGCGACGCGAACGCTGTCCGCACAGGCTTCCGGATCAGTGTTCTCCCAGGTCCCAAGGCCAAGTGCTGGGATCCCATTTACCTGTGGAACCGTGGCTGGATCAACAGACATACCTGACGATGTGTTGAAGACAGATAAACATCCCACGATCCCAGGAAGTGCGATGCGACGTGCCAGCACGTCTGACGAAAGGTCTATTCCGCGGATCCCACTAACGACACGTATCGAAATGGACGACCGACTGAACTGCCGACGGGCACAGTGGACCCGGTGGAACGAGAATGGAGTGTAGTGTCAAACCACTTGCCGGCGAGTATGCTGGCCGCGGAATCGCAGCACTTGATATGAGTGCGTTAAGACAGCTTGGAATCAACAACGGTGACACTGTTCTCATCAGCGGCGAAAACGGTGACGTCCCAGCACGGGCAAGCCGGGCGAATCTCGGGGAGTCATCACCGCCGATTATTGGCATCGATGGCCAAACCCGACAGGCAACCGGGACGAGCATCGGCGACCGGGTTGGGGTAACGCCAACCGAGACGAGCCAGGCCCGACAGATCACCGTGTCAGTACCCGATATCGACCAGGCAGAGACGGAGCTGACAAGCATCATCAGCGACCACCTGGCTGACCGACCGGTCGTCACCGGACAGACGATTCCATTAGAGGCAAACCTTGGTGGGCTCGGCGATGACGGCGACGGTGTGCCCTTACAGATCACGGCCACCACGCCGGATCAGGTCGTAATGGTGACCGAGCAGACGACAATCGATCTCGACACCGGCGGCGACCGACCGGAGGACGTGTCGGATGTGCTTGCAGGACTGGCCGTAACCTATGAGGATATCGGCGGGCTTGAGACAGAACTCGAACGGGTACGGGAGATGATCGAACTCCCGACACAGTTCCCGGAGTTGTTCCGTCGTGTCAACACCCAGCCGCCGAAAGGCGTGCTCCTGTATGGTCCACCAGGAACGGGCAAGACCTTGATCGCCCGGGCAGTTGCCAATGAGGTCGATGCCCACTTCCAGATGCTCTCCGGTCCGGAAATCGTCTCGAAATACCACGGCGAAAGCGAAGAACAGCTCCGTGAGGTCTTCGAGGAGGCCCAAGCAAACGCACCAGCAATCATCTTTATCGATGAGATCGACTCGATTGCTCCCAGTCGAGACGATGCCAGCGGCGGTGTCGAAACACGGATCGTCGCTCAGCTGCTGTCAGTGATGGATGGACTGGGCGGGCATGGGCAAGTCACCGTTATCGGGACAACAAACCGGATCGATACCGTCGACCCTGCCTTGCGTCGTGCCGGGCGGTTCGATCGTGAGATCGAGATCGGCCCGCCGGATGAACCGGATCGCGCGGAGATCCTCCGGATCCACACCCGGGGCATGCCACTGGGGGACAGCGTTGATATCGAGGAATATGCTGACCGCACCCATGGATTCGTTGGCGCCGATCTGGAAAATCTCGTTCGTGAGGCGTCGATGAACGCGCTCCGGCGTGTGCGACCGTCACTGGATCCATCCACAGCAACGATCGATCGGGCGATCCTCACTGATCTGTATGTAACCCGCGAGGACTTTGAGACCGCACTCAGAAACGTCGAGCCGTCAGCACTCCGGGAACTGGTGGTATCAGTGCCGGATGTCGGGTGGGATGACATCGGCGGCCTCGAGGACATCAAAGCGAGACTCCAAGAAGCCGTTCAGTGGCCGTTGACCTATCCGGATGCATACGAGCAGGTTGCACTGGACTCGACGACCGGGATCTTGCTGCATGGTCCACCAGGGACCGGCAAGACACTGCTCGCACGGGCGGTTGCTGGTGAGAGTCAGTCGAATTTCATCTCGGTAAAGGGCCCGGAACTGTTGGGCAAATACGTCGGTGAATCCGAGGAAAGTATTCGCGATGTGTTCACGACTGCACGCGAGAACGCGCCAACGGTGATCTTTTTCGATGAGATCGACGCGATCGCGCTTGAACGCGGCGAGGGAGATGGGTCGTCGGTCGCCGAACGGGTTGTCTCACAGTTGCTCACGGAGCTAGATGGCCTGGAGAACTTAGAGGGAGTCATCGTTATTGCGGCCACGAATCGACCGGATCTGATCGACGACGCGTTGCTCCGGCCAGGGCGGCTGGAACGGCATCTCGAAGTCGGCGTTCCGGATCAAACAGCCCGACGAGAAATTCTCAAGGTGCATACACGAACACGGCCACTGGCGGATAATGTCAGCCTCGATGCGATCGCTGCCAGAACAGAGGGCTTTGTCGGTGCCGATCTCGAGGCACTCTGTCGATTAGCAGCCACAGCCGCCGTACGTGAATACGTACACACACGACAGCAATCGAGGAGGACGATGCCGGCCCCGGATGATATCGTGCTCACAGCGGAGCATTTCTCGTGGGCGTTAAACAACGTCTCCCCGGACACCGACCGCCGATAAGATGATCACGACATAGACGGCGAGGGGAACAGCCAGCTATTCTGGATCTGGCTCGGCCGGCTCGACTTCGGGTTCAGGTTCAACCTCAGGCTCGATGAGCTCAACGGTCTCCTCTGTGGTCGCCTGACTGACTTCTTCGAAGACCAGCTTGACGATCGACTCACCGGCATTGAGTCGGATTGGCCGCGGGGAGTTGTTGACGAGTTCAAGCTGGAGTTTCCCATCGGAGCCGGGATCGATCCACCCGGTATTTTGGACGGTCAACCCGGGCGGGCCAAAGTCCATGTCGATTTTCGTCTCTGCGCCGAGATCATCCGGTAAGGAGACGGACTCTTCGGTCTCTGCAATCGCGAATTCGCCGGGTTCAAGCCAGAGTGTCTCACCGGAGCGCGTGAATCGACGGGCAGTCTGGCTGACAAAGCTCAGGATCCCGCCACCACTGTCAAGCAGTTCGATACTGTCACCAAGTTCGAGGTCGACGCTGGCAGGGTTGATCTGATCGTCATCAAGCGACTCGATCTCAAGATCCCCCTCCTGCAGTCGACGACGAATAGCTTCCCCATCAACTGGCATGCCTTAACACAGGCGAAGGTGCGTAATAAAGATGTTGTGAGATACCCGAGGCCATCGCGGCCGGTGATTTTATATTCAATTGAGCGAATCCCGAAAACGATGGACGGTATGCAGAACCGGGTGCTGTGTGTCGATGATGATCGGTCATTTCTGGAGCTAACAACGGTCTATCTTCAGGAGGAACTACCGGAGATCACGATCGAGACTGAGACAGCTCCGGAGGCCGCACTCGAGACAGTTCGGACAACGGAGGTGGCCTGCATCGTCAGCGATTATGACATGCCGGGCATGGATGGGATGACGTTTTTCGAGGCTGTTCGCGAGGACGCACCACGGATCCCCTTTATTCTGTATACCGGCCGTGGGAGCGAGGAGATCGCCGCAGAGGCGCTGAATGCCGGCGTCACAGCCTATTTCCAGAAGGGCGGGCCCGAACAACACCGGCGGGTGGCCCACCGGGTCGAACAAGCACTCACCGAACGACGGGCCCAACAGCGTGCGGATCGCTACTCGACAGTACTGAAAGCACTCGGCTATCCGATTTATGTCACCAATGCGGCCGGGAACTTTGAGTTTGTCAACGAAGCGTTTGCCGACCTGACAGGCTACGATCGGACAACACTGCTCGGCAGCGGTGTCGAGCTGATCAAAGATGACGCCGCAATCGAGACTGTGACCGAGCACCTCCGGCGGGTGCTGTCATCAACGGGGCCAAGTACCGAACAGGTGACAATCGAGATCACAACCAAACATGGCGAGCGGATCCCCTGTCGAGACCACATTGCTGCGTTGCCGTTCGACGAGGGGTTCCGTGGGGCGGTTGGCATCCTCCGCGAGCTCACTGACGAACAGCATCGTCGCCACGAACTGCACCGCCAACAGCAGTATCACCGCGAACTCCTTGATGTGCTGGCAAACGATGTGACAGGGACGCTTAATGACTTGGGCCGGACACTGGAGACAGTCACACCAGGCGAGCAGCTCTCCGAAACGACCTACCGGGCGCTGACCGACCAGTATCACCGCACCGATGAGCAGGCTCGGTACCTCCGTGAACTCGGTGAGAGCAGCCGCCCGATCGACCGTTGCGACGTCGTTTGTCTTTCGCGGGCAGCGACACAGGCCTGGGAGCAGCACGGGACCGATCAAGCGACATTACAGATCGGAGACGATGGCGAACTGCTGGTTGCGCCCGATCGGTTCGAACAACTCCTTGGGCATCTCTTTGAGAATGCCATTGAACATGGGCCAGCAGATGTCACGGTCCGGGTCGGTGCCATCAGCGGAGAACACACGGGAGCCCCCGACACAACCGCCCGTGAACAACTCCGTGGTGACGCCACAATCGCGGGCTTTTATGTTGCTGATGATGGCCCGGGAATCGCCCCAGCGCGCCAACCGCATGTCTTCGAACCAGGGTATACGACAACAGAAGACCACACGGGATTTGGACTGGCTGTTGTCAAACACATCGCGATGGCACATGGGTGGACCGTTGATATCGACGACACACGCGACGGCGGAACCCGAGTGCTGGTCCAGCAGGCCACCGACAGGCCGTCACTCACGGGGCAATCACCGGTTTTGTAGCGCCTCTTGGATCGCGTCCTGTTTGAGATACCCGAGAACCGACACCGCGATCAACACGATCAACACAAGCAGCGCCTCCAGGAGTTCGCCACCGGCCAGGCTATCCCCGGCATACACGGTCAAGACATACGCTGGGAGCCGGCCGACAATGATGACCCCCAAAAACGTCGGAAGACGGAACTTGGCGAGCCCGGCGAGAAACGAGATCGCATCATCGGGTAAGCCAGGGATCAACACAAAGACCAGCAACCCGGGAACACCTGCCCAGTCGACAAACTCATCAAAGCGGTCGATC
The DNA here is from genome assembly GCA_964403925.1 of uncultured Salinarchaeum sp. Lineage (GTDB taxonomy): Archaea > Halobacteriota > Halobacteria > Halobacteriales > Salinarchaeaceae > CAZFMU01. The sequence continues at coordinate 9,111 of CAYOHZ010000020.1, read as the reverse complement.
ACGTCTGCGGCAAGGAGCGACTCAACTGCCGGCCGGCCGTATCGGCGAGCGATGAGGAATGCGATCGCGCTGCCAAGCACCACGCCGATCATGCTGTAGATCGTCCCAGCAACAGCCCCAAACAGATAACCGGCTGCCAAGGCGACTGCCTGGCCAGGGATCGGGGCGAAAATCACCTGCAACATCTGGATAAGAATAAACACGACCGGGGCGAGGATCCCGAACTGATCGAGCCAGCTCTGTAGTGCCGCAGTATCAAACAACACGTCAAGGTAGGCCTGGCTGAACACATATACCCCACCAGCAAGCCCGAGCAGAACAACGATCGCACCGACAGCAAGCCATCGCGCCCGGGCGGAACGAAATACCTTCATCGTGGGCCCTATTGGGATCTATTCCCGGGCAGACAAAACAGGTTCGGAGCTGGCCGTTCGGTTAGTCTTGGCGATATTCCTTGCGGAACCCACGGAATTCGGTGCGGTGGGCCTCCTCGTCGGCTAAGAGCGTGATTGCGAGATCTTCCGTCACCGGATCATCACCCTCACGAGCAGCACTGATAAGCGATCGATACGTCTCGATGGCATCTTCCTCGGCGGCTAGGACACCATCGATCACAGCCAGGACGTCGGTTGAATCCGCTGGGGGGGTCAACATGTCCTGGCGGGCAGTGAACTCCATGGAACTGATCGGCCGGGCATCGAGTTGCTTGAGGCGGTTCCCGAGCTGATGAGAATGATTGAGTTCCTCTTGGATATCGGCTTCGAGACTGTCTTTGATCTGTTCGGCACGGACCCCATCAAGGACGATCGCATTCGTCTGGTAGTTCATGACCGTTTCGAGTTCGTCGCTGTAGGCTTTGCGCAGCAGGCTGATCACACGATCGGTGGTCATACTCATGAGTAGGCACGGACAGGCAAGAATGTGCTGCTCAAAGCGTATAATAGGCTGTTCCGGTCATCAGGCGTCGCTGGGTTCGAGGCACAGTCACAGCATGGACGGTGTTGGTTTCGCTGTCGACATCGGTTTGGACGGATAACGGTCCCTTCGGATGCCCGAGTGTGACTGTCGGAGTATCGCTAGTGGCAACGGCCGCAGGAATCGTCCCGGGAAGTTTCGCAGCCGCAGCCGTCGAACAGGCGCCAGAGACGGCATACACGGGATGGAGTTTCTGCATACTCATGATTCGGGCTGTCAAATCGATCGTCTCGGTGGCAACGGTGTCACCGGTACTTGTTGGATACGATTGTGGCGGTGAAACGAAGGCCATCTTTGGAACGCCCGGGGACTCACTGGCGGCGGCAGCCGGATCCGTAACATAGCCCAGTTCGCTGGCAGCAGCAGCCCGGATCGCTTCGATACGATCAAGCAGGTCAGAATCGGAATCGACCGCTGCTGGAAGCTCAGTGCCGGTCAGGCCAACTGTTGCTGGGCGAGCGAAGACAACAGGATTAACAACATCAACAACGCTGACCTCAACCGGTCCAATAGCAGTCTCGAGAGTCGTCCGGGGCTCACCAAGGGGAAATAACGCGCCGGTATCAGCGCCGGCCGGATCCTCAAACGTACTGTCGATGCGGGCGTACGTCCGAGGAACACCATACACTCGGAAATCACCCTCAGTCTTCGGCTGACCATCGACAAGGGGAATCGTCTGGGTGACATACGCTTCGGTGTTCGTATTATACAGCCGGAGTGTGACCTCCGTTGTGTCCTCCGGAACGTCAACGATCCCTTCACGGATCGCAAAGGGGCCGACACCATAGGTGAGATTCCCACAGGTGCCACCGTAATCGACGACCGGCTCGTCGACGGCGATCTGTGCGAAGGTAAAGGTCACATCAGCAGCCGGTCGATTCGCAGCCTCGACGATCATCAGCTTCGATGTCGTTGAGGTGCCACCACCAAGCCCATCGATCTGGCGAGCATCCGGACTGCCAAACAACGAAAGCAGGGCCTCATCACGGTGTGTCTCCGGAAGTGCTTCAGCGTGCAGATACACTCCTTTGCTTGTACCACCGCGGACAAGCGCACAGTCGATGGATTGCTGGACCATAGCACATCGTTTGGAGGGACCGACAAAAGGCTACTGCAGCAAAGCATATTCCAGACGGCACCACCAACCTGGTGGCGGCTAGCCCGGCTTGTAGGCGATCGTCATCGGGACGCTTTTGGCATCCAAGAAGTTGGGATTGTCTTTGAATTTCTCCGCTAAACGAGTATAGTCCCGGTGCATGCGCTCGTAAAGCTCCTGGTCGGCACTAGTGGCGTTCTCACGGGAAGCAAGCACTTCCGCGTAATGAAGACGGTTAGAATGAAACACCGACCAGTACTGGCGGCGCTGTTCACGAGAGTCTCCGGCAGTATGATAGGTTCGGAGATCGAGATCGATATCTAGTGGTTCAGGTGTCAGCCGACACTGGTGGGTATACAGCCGACGACCATGCTTGCGATCGCTGCTGCCTTTGATCTCGTCGGTCACCTCGACAAACCAGTCCATTTCCTCATCCGGCGGAAAATGGAGATGCTGGCCATCATCACAGCTGCGGATCATCAACACTCCCTGTGGACGGACGACATCCCAGAGAATCGACAGTACTGATTCCTGGGCGCCGCGATCGAGGTGATGAAACAGATAGGAACTAAAAACGAGATCAAACGTGCCGATATCCGTTTCAGGAATAGCAGCAACATCAAGCGTTTGATATGTGATATTCTCTGCAGCATATTCTGCCCGTGCAATCCCGATCACACTTTGTGCAACATCGATGGCGGTCACTCGAAACCGGTCATCATCACCGAACCGGCTCTTGGTCACGGTCCCATAGCCACAGCCGGCATCAAGGACATCATAGGGCGGTTCAATATCCTGCTCGTCGAAATATGCAAGCGCCTGCTCGATGTTGTCCAGATCCTGCTCGCGGTGGACGGCCGCTGAGAGCTGGAGCCGGTCGTGATCGACATCAGGGTCGTACTCACTGGCGTCCTCGTGGCGTTTTTCCTTTTTCGTAAACTCACCGCCAAGGAGGTTGTTCATCGTGTTCGTCAACTCCTGGGTGAGGATGTTTTTGAGCTCGTCTTGTCCCCGGTAACTGAAATACAGCCCCTGGTCTTTGAACTCGTCTTCAAGCGCCTTGACCTGGCTGTACTGCTCGGGATCAAGCTGATCGTGTTCGATCGGTGCCTGTGAAAACCCGAGAATAACCGGTCGGTTCTCTGCAACCCGTGTGACCTCCTCGACAGCCCCACCGGCAGCGTTCGGCGTACTGGTCCCAACACGTGTCCAGAACAGCCCGACCGCCAGATCCACATCATCGAGGAGCTGCTCGTTGATAATCTCCTGGGGATGCTCGCCTATGTCCTTCGCCACATGGGTTTCGTACATCACCGGTTCGAGAAACACCGATTCAGCAACCGGATTGGCGGCGTTCCAGTCCATGATCGCCTCCCGGACGATCGCCCGGTCGCCACGCTCTTTGACATCACTTGGGGTAGCAATAAGAACACGATACACAGTGGCATCGATCGGCATGCCCCCGAATCGAGGCTACGGAGTGAAAGCCTTACCGGCGGTTAGGACCGATCGGCCGGTGGCGCCGCTGAAAGCGCTGAAAAGGCGATCCGGATCTGGGACTCGTCTTTGTGTGTTTCGTCGGGGAATCGAGCTTGGAGTCGCTCAAGTGGATATAAATCACGGTGATAGCGCTGGGCTTTCAGTTGGGCTCGGGTCTCCGGGTCGTCCCAGTTGTCCCAGGCGGATTCGGGGAGCGGCTCCCAGCCATCAAGCAGTCGTTCAGCAGCCCACCGCCGGTGCTCGACGATAGTCAGTTGATCAAGAACGGTGTCTGGGAGCGCTTCTAGTGGGGCGTCAGTCAACCGGGCAGCAAGTGCCTGCTTGACCGCAACGTGATCGGCGGCATGTCGATTTGAATCACGATATACCTCCGCAAGAGCCAGCCAGTGCCGGTGTGTGACCTGCTGTTGGGTCGTTGATGACAGCTGGTCCCAGGACGCAAGCGCCCGGTCGATCGCATCAAGCTCCGGAACACCAGCCTCAGCGAGCAGATCACCGGCCGGAGAGCGCTCGGTGTCGTCCGGCGTATACTCATACAGAAGAAAGTACAGTACTGCGAGCTGTTTGGCCAGTCGATCGCGTTGCTGGCCTTTGATCGCGGTTGTGGTCTCCCCATCCCAAAAGTGGGTAAAAGACGTGATGGGGACATGTCCCGCTGCGGCGGGATGCTCAACAGTCTCTGGTTCGGCGTCAGGCGCCGGCGTGAAATAATAGAGCTCGGTATCGGTCGTCGCCGTGGCTGCCGCCAACCGGGATTGGACGGCCGCAACAACGGAACTTGGGCGAAGCTCACCCAATTTATCGACAAAGAGAGTCAGACTCGTGGCTGCTGTGAGCATATCGGCAATCGGACCAGTCGTATCGAACAGTCGGGGAAGGGATCGCGGCCGGGGCATAAACCGGATCGTCGGGAACAGCTGCTTGACATACGTGACAGTCGACTCGTCTGCCCACGTCTCAGGGTCAACAGCCGGATACGTTTCGTAAAACTCCGTGCGGGCCGCATCCGGGTCGGTCGTGATGACCACGATCTCCCGCTCATCGTCAGGCAAGTACTGCATCTGGAAGCATAACTCTGCGAGCAATGCCTTGGTTCGGGGCGTCCAGCCGATGAGAACAACGCCAACAGTTGCAGGATCAGCGCCGTCAAAGCGCCCGATCGATACGTGTTGGAGAACCTCGCGGGCAGTCGCTGTTGCCCGATCATAGGAGTGTAACTGGAGATGCGAAACGGGTTTGACGTGGGTATGGAGGTGCTGGCGATGCTCTCGTGCCTGCAACGCGACATAACACTGGATTGGAGCGTCCTGAGAGCGATGTGCGAGATCTCGATCGGCTAACGTACTCGTGATCGTCTGGACGATCGCCATTGCAGTGTCATCATCACGGACAGGGAGATACACCTCCGTGGCCAACGGGAGCCGAGCGTCACCACTGAGGACACCCTCGCTGGCCGGATCTCCCTCAAAAACGGTGACCCCTGCTTCGCGGGCCTGTCGAATCGTCCCCGGCGGAGCATCAGGGGCGATCGCAACCACTCGATCACCGGCGGCTGCCAGATCAGTGGCAATCGTCATGCCAGCCTCGGTAAGCCCACAGACGATCGTATGTCCGGCAGCCGCCTGATCAGCACCCAGCATGCGGGCCCCTCGGTATCGAGCCCCGAGTTCGATCGGGCGCAACCGGGTCGCCAGTAGGAGACTCACACCGAGGACAGCCGCATAGAAGACAAACCCCGCTCCAGTAAACCGGGCAAGCAACGCTAACGGCGGCAAGACCGCATCAGGAAACGGCCCGCTGCCTAGCCCGAAGTAGGTGATCGAGAGATGGATCGCCTCAAGCACGCGCTCGGCCGTACTTAGCTCCGGATACGTGGCCGTCAGATACTGGTAGGTCCCGATTGTCCCCGCAAGCAGGGTTGTCACCCCGAGAACACCAGGGAGTACGACCCGCCAGAGGAGGCTGCGCGGGAGAGTAGTTGCTTTTGAGGACAAGTCCACCATGGCAGGAAGGTTGCGAGGCCAGTATTGTAATGATTCGGACCGCCAAGCGGGATCGAACCGGAGCCATCCCACCCACGATAGCAAGACGACAGCACCGGACTCGATACAGCAAGCCACAACCGATAACCGACTCCATCCCAACGTAGCGAGCACTGAGCGATGAGCACGGAGCAGTTGGATATCGAATACGTTCGCGAGTATCGCGAGGCCGTATCACGGCCCCTCTGGCGGCTCTTTCAGGAATACGGCCACGGAAACCGACGCTGGTTCCTGCTTGGGGTATTGGCTTCGATCGGCGCCCGCTTTGCATCGCTTGCACCACCGGTCCTGCTTGGGGTGGCCATCGATGCGATCTTCGGCGACCAGCCGTTTACCCTGCCGCTTGTCCCACCGGCGTGGCTGCCGACCGAGACGATGACGCAGTTCTGGTTTGTGGTCGGACTGATGGCGGTGGCGCTGATCGGACAGGCGATCTTGAATTTTATTCGGATGTCATCGCTGAATCTGTTTTCCCATCGGGTCAAACACGAGGTCCGAACCGCAACCTACCAGCAGATGCAGCGGCTCGATATGGAGTTTTTCAACGCCGTCCAGACCGGCGAGCTGATGTCGATTCTCTCAAATGATACCAACCGGCTGGAACGGTTCCTGGATGACATGTTCGGGCAGGCCATCCAGCTCACCGTGTTGATTCTGGGGATCACGGTGATCCTGTTTTGGTTTAATTGGCAGCTAGCGATGGTAACGCTGATCGTGGTGCCGGTCGCCGGCGTGTTCACCTACTGGTTTATGCGCTTTGTTGAGGAGCGATACGCTGACGTGCGCCAGTCGGTGGGGAATCTCAACAGCCGCTTGGAGAACAACATCAACGGCATCCAAGTTATCAAAGCGGCCAACACCGAGGCGTACGAGGACGACCGCGTCAGAGAGCACTCGTATAACTACTTCCGGCTGGACTGGCTAGCGCTGCGGTTGAACTTCATCTACCGGCCGGGGTTACAGGCGCTGACCTCGCTTGCGTTTATCGCCACGTTCGTTGTTGGCGGTGTGTGGCTGTTAGTCGGCCCCCCAGGACCACTCTCCGGGGACTTGACCGCTGGAACATTGGTGATCTTCCTGTTGTTGACCCAGCGGCTGGTCGATCCGTTGGCCCAGATGAGCAACATCATCGATCGGTATGAAGATGCCAACGCCTCGCTTAAACGAATCTTCGGGGTCATGGACCTGCCGGTGGGCGTCACCGACCGTGAGAATGCGATCTCCCGAGAGCACGTCGATGGCGAGGTGACCTTCGATGACGTTACCTTCGGCTACGACGAGGAGCCGGTCCTGGAGGATATCGACTTCACCGTCGAGCCCGGCGAGACGATCGGCCTGGTCGGCCCGACCGGCGCCGGCAAGACCACGACCATCAAACTGCTGTTGCGCCTATATGACGTTGATGCGGGTGCAGTCCGGGTCGACGGCCACGATGTCCGGGACCTGACCATCGATAGCTTGCGGGATGCCATGGGCTATGTCGGGCAGGACAACTTCCTGTTCGATGGGACCGTCGCGGAGAACATCCGGTATGGCAGCTTCGATGCCGACCGTGAGGCCGTCGTCGCGGCAGCGAAACGGGCGCAAGCCCACGAGTTCATCACCGCGATGCCGGAGGGCTATGACACCGAGATCGGCGAACGCGGGGTGAAACTCTCCGGGGGCCAACGCCAGCGCGTGGCGATCGCCCGGACGATCCTACACGATCCGGAGATCCTGATCTTCGATGAGGCGACCTCCGCTGTCGACACCGAGACGGAGCTGCTCATCCAACAATCGATCGACGAGCTGGCGGCCGACCGGACGGCCTTCGTGATCGCCCACCGGCTCTCGACGGTGCGGGATGCCGATCGGATCCTCGTGCTTGAGGACGGCCGGATCGTCGAACGCGGTACCCACGACCAGCTGCTGGCCAACGACGGGCTCTATGCGAACCTCTGGCGGGTCCAGGCCGGCGAACTCAACGAGCTCCCCGAGGAGTTCATCCAGGAGGCCAGCCAACGGGTGGCCCAGCAAGGGCTGGAAACGGACTGAACTGCCCCACCCGGCGAAGGATGACCCGGACGCCCCGCTGTGATCGCGGCTCACCCGGCCCGAGCGGGCTTCGGAACAGACGTTCCTTAAATATTTCAAGCGGGCCGCCGCTCGTGTCGGCGTCATGAAGCCCGTCACGCCCACGAACTTCCGCAAGTCGAACGCGATCTACTTGGCGAAGTGTGGGCTGAACGCCGCCCGCATCGAGGACCGACAGCAATTCCAGCCGGTCGCGGCGGGACGCGAGCGCGTGACCGGGTGGATTCTGCGAGAGCTGTCATTCGGTCATGACAACATGGTATTCGTGTAGTTCCGTCGATTCAGTATAGTTCTGGCGCCACGCGAGGTTGCTGGGCGTCATGGTTATGACAAGCGATGACGTTCCTTGACATACGATGCCTGTTGAGTTTGAGAAGTACCGAGAATCGAACGATGATGACGGCTTCGACTGGACGCTCCGCGAGGGGTCGAACGCCCACACCATACTGTCGTTCCTCGCCGAGCATCCCGAACAGGGATTCACGCCGAAGGAAATCCACGAGGTGACCGGCGTGGCGCGCGGGTCAGTCGGTAAAACCCTCCAGCGCCTCGAAGAACGCCAGTTGGTCCGTCATGCCGAACCGTACTGGGCCATCGGCGACGACGACCACGTCGGGTCGTACCTCGGGATGCTGTCGTCGCTCGATGCCGTCGCCGAGCGCGAGGGAACCGAGGACTACGACGAGTGGCGCGAAGCCGCCGACGCGGGGCAGTAGCGCTGGATGGCTCCGTACGAGCGCGGCGACGTGGTGTGGCACCCCGCTCCGTTTCGTGATGGCGGACGGCCCTACGTCGTCCTGAGCGACGACGACCACCCGTTCTACGGCGAGGAGTACGTCGTGGTTGGCGTGACGACGACAGAACGCGAACGAGCGGTCGCGCTGACGTCGGGGACGTGGGCAGAGGGTGGCGCACCGAAGCCGAGTTGGGCATCACCGTGGGATGTCCTGACGGTCAAAGACGCGACCATCAGCGACCGTCTCGGGTGGCTCACGAGAGAGACGACTGATGAAATCGCAACAGCGGTTGCGCGTCTCATCGGAGTGAAGACACCGTGAGATGAATCATAGTCGAGTTGCTATATCACGATCCAGCAGACCGGACTGGTATCTCGCCGTTCGACAACGCAATCTGAAAGGTGACCGAAGGAGAAGGTGCTAATTGCTTGTCCGTACATCTCTCCCGACTATCTCGAAGGTATTACTGGACGAGCACAAGTCTGGTCTTCCTCACCGACGTAGATCCCCGACAAGTCGCGTTCTATGCTGAAACGAACGGAGAAGTCCCAAGTTGGTACGGTAGCCACCGCGAGACACAGTACTATCGAGGACAGTGACGGCCGATCTATACGACCGATAGCACGGGCGAGGTTCATTATAAAGAGACACTGTTTTCACAGTAGGTAGTGAGAACACCGTATCGCCA
>CAYOHZ010000019.1:0-35719 GCA_964403925.1 uncultured Salinarchaeum sp. | reverse complement strand
GTCGGCTTCATCCCACCCGTAAACGGGTGGGCTTTCGCCTCGCTACCGCTGTAACCAGTACAAGCTCACGTGACTATCTCGCCTGCCGTCCACAGCCATATACCCGAACACGGCAGGAGTTGGCCGCAGGTTATGAGACAATGAGTTCAACGGGACAGTCGACGAACACAGACGAGCACACGAGATACGAGCAACAGGGAATCGACAAGACGATCTCAGGACGGGAGTATGTCCATTTAGGAATCGATACTACCGGAATGCATCATCATTATCTCGGTGACGAGCAACTCGTGGTTGTTGCCGAGCGAGGCTATCAACGGCTTGATCGACACGCTCCTGTCCGGTATCGAATTCGGGCGTCACCGGCAGAGATCGAGCACGTGCAACCGGACGTTGCGATGGCAGAACTAGAAGCCGGCTGGTGTGCGTTTATCACACAGGAACGAGGTTGGCAGGAACGGACACACCGGGTGTATGATCCAGGGACAGCAGTGTGGGAGGTGCTTGAAAACCAGTAACAGCGAGCAATGGCCCCTACTCGTGAGAACGTGAGCCGTTGTGGGGAACCCGTTCGGCAAGCAGGACTGTCGTTCCATCGACAGTACCATACACGTGTGAGGTTTCATCGACGATCCGAGTTGAGACGTCAATCGGACCGATCGCAACCTGATCACTGGAACGTGGGACGGGAACCGCACCAAGCGTTGTGCCGTTGTTATGAGTGACACGCAGTTGTGTTCGTGGGTCGGCTGGAACGAGTTCAACAGTCGTGTTTGCCAGCGATCCAGGAACAGACACCGGAGCTGATGTAAACGCTTGTGTTCGAGTATCGTTAACAGTAAGATCAACAGTGTAGGCTGTATCGGCACCGCTGACGGCCCAGCCAGTTCGTTCGACATCAACCGATTGCCGCCAGCCGACGCCACCCACGACGACGGTCGTGGTAGATTCATACGCAAGCCGGTCCTCGCGAATCGCCATCGTCCACAGCTCGCGCTGCTCGCTGGTAACGATCAGTCCGGTATACGATGCGGTATCAGTGCCATTAGCGGGAGGGCCAACGGCAAACTGCCGAGGGTTTGTCGCGTTGGCCGTATACGTCAGTTCATAGTCGTTGATCGTGACAGTATCACCACGAGGACTGGGCTCCGGAGTCGGATCGACAACCGTTAGCCCGAAGAGAACGCCGGGGACCAGCAAGACGAGGACCACACCGGACAGAACTGCAGTAGCTGTCTGACGGCGTGACAGCGGTCTGTGAAGCCAAGAACTCGATCGGATCGCCGGGATGGCAGGAACACTCAGAAGTCCACCAGTAAGCACTGCCAACACACCGATCGTGGCCGTTGGGACAGAGGCAACAACACTCCCCACAACAACGCCGAGTGTGCCAAGCCAGACGAAAGCAAACCAGAGGATAGCTAGCTGGCGGGCTGATGGGATCAACCGACCGGTCGGCCACGGGAACGAACGCTCACTTCCGCCGGCCGCTCCAGCAATCAGCAGCGCGATCCCGGCTAACACAAGCACGCCACCCCCGCGATAGAGCACGTATGTCTCCGTGCCTCCTGGCCAGACGATAAGCCATAACCCTTGAACGAGGCCGAGACCGAGTGTAGCAAGCCCAATGCGACCAAATGAAGGGGACTGATCGCGGCGATACTGAACCCAGATGGCAATCAAAACACCACCCAGAAAGCCGATCGCGTGGGCGTGAAATCCGATGCCAGCCCATGCTGGTGGTGTCGGTGGCCCAGCGGCGATAGTCTCTCGGAGAACCGGCTGTTGGATGGCCTGATACAGAGTGGCAAGCGCACTGGATGCGAGGATGCCAATAAGCGTCCAAACCGGACGCATAATCAGTGCAAAGCCGATGATCGCAAAGACAGCACCCGAAAATCCGATGCCAGGGCCCAGCGCGAAGATACTGGTCAACAACGCGGCAACCAACAAGACAAGAGGAAACAGAAGGACCGCCCGCACCCAGGGACTTGAGGTAAGTGTTGACGGGCCATTCCGGTCTTCTGTATAGTGGCCCCAAGCATATTCCGCGATCGGCGCGATCGCAAGAGTCGCCGTCATATTCGAGAGGAGATGGGAGGGAGAGCCGTGTGTAATACCGGCAGTCAACAATCCAAGGGGGTACAGCCAGGACCACGAGACAAACGGAAGCACGAGCGGCTCGTTCCAAAACCAGAGCCCGTCTTGAAGAAGGAGATACGTGCTGACAACGATCCCAACGGTCAGTATCGATCCGATCGGAAGGCCATACACTAACCGGTCAGCAGCAGCGACACGCCAGCGATGACCACCACCGAGAACCCACAGAAGTCCAGCCGTGACCACAATCCCAACACTGACGACAGCCTGCGTGGGTGAGAGGAGCACACAGATCGTTATGAGCGAGACCACTGTCAATGATTCGCTCCCGACAAAGCTGTCATCCAACTATAGCAAAACACGTTAGTGACCGGCATCCTAATGCAGCGGTGAGTATCCCCGCTGATGGTCCGAACCTCATTTCAGGTGCTGCTTATCGGGGGACTGGCGATCATCGCGTTCGGACTTGCGGCCGCAACGCTCACAACCCCGGTCGATTCTGGGGCAGTTGGTATTGGCGGCTCCGACACTGATCTCCCAAGCAGTGATTCCCCGAATAATGGATCAGCACCGGCGATCAGTCCGCTCCCGGTTATGGACGGCTCGGGGGGGCTCCTGTCGTGGTCGCTCTGTGTCGAGTCCGTCGGACCGGTCCCAACGTGGGCGGCCTTGGTCGGTGGCCTCCTAGGACTGGCGGTGGTGGTGCGGTATGTGAGCGGTAGAGTGCCGGCACTGGCCGTCGGATTACTCGGGATCTGGCCGGTGTTGCTCGTCTGGTTGCTGTTGACCGCCGGATGTTCGGTTGATCCTGGCCTGCCAGTCGGTGGCGAGCAGTCGACCGGACTGTTCCCGGCAACTGGCAGCGAAACCGAGGAGGGAGGCAGTACAACGGTAACACCGACGGTCTCCGTTCCATGGGTCATCTTGCTGGTGGTGCTCGTGATCGGAATTGGTGTTGTTATCGGTGCCTTCCGGATCGACGAGACGGGAGATCACACCAACACAGCAGAGACAGGTGGTCCGACATCGGAACAACCAGTAGTGGGGCCCAGCAAGAGCTCGACTCAGCAGACTGAACTGGCAGAACAGGCGCCAGACAATGGCGTATATCGGGCCTGGCGACGGATGATCGAACAGGCCGACATTGACGACGACCAGACACGGACACCAACAGAACTCATCGACCCGATCGTCGAAACTGGGCGGGATCGGACTGCTGTACAAGCGTTGACGACACTGTTCAAGACGACACGATACGGCACTACGCCACCATCACCGGCTCGCGAGGAACGCGCCAAAGAGCTGCTAGAACGGATCGAACAGGACCAAGAAGACAACGCGGAGACCAAGCGGGGAAGAGAGTTCGATGGTGAGTAGCCGGATAGCGATCGGACTTGGAGTGTTTGCATTCGTCGTTGGAACAGGAACGATCATTATCCCACAGATCGCGGGATCACTGCTGGTATCGTCATCGCTGGTCCCCATCGTTGGTGGAATAACGCTGCTGGTCGGTATCTATACGGTCCGTCAATGGCGTCGAACGGAGCCCCAACGGAGCGAGCCACCGACCGTCGAAACGCCGGCTGCATATCCGACACCAGGAGCTGATATCAAACAGCAACTGCGTGGACTCACAACGAGTCGAAAAGCAACACACCGACACACACTTCGAAGACGGCTAACAGAGGTTGCCATCGACACGCTCCAGTATAACTATGGTTGGTCAACAGCCAGCGCAGAACAGGCACTCAACGAGGGCAACTGGACAACTGACCCACATGCAGCAGCCTATTTTACTGGCGAGTACCCAGCATGGACCGACTTCCGAGCCCGCATACGAGGACAGTTGCCGGTTGGTGGCGTGTCGGAACGCCAGCGAGCGGTTCATGTAATCGAAGCGTTGGCAACAATCGATGAGGATCCGCATGCGACTCCTCCACGAGGTGATGACAAATGACCACACGCTCGGAGGCGTCTGGATCGGAGACAACGTCCGAAGACACCAGCCAGCGGGTTGCAACGCGACAGACCCAGTGGTGGTATATCGGGCTACCGGCGGCGTTTCTTGCGACTGGCAGTGGGATCGTGGTTGGAAGTCCTGCGCTGTTGTTAATCGGGATCGTTGGGGCCGGTCTGTTGATCTACCGAAGCCTGACAACGGTGCCAACGCCGGTAGTCGACGTCCAGCGGTCGATCACACCAGCCGATCCAGACCCCGGTGAGACAGTCACCGTTCGAACAACGGTCGAAAACGTCGGTGACCAACTCCTTCCGGATGTCCGGGTGATCGATCAAATACCGACGGAACTGGTCGTCATAGAGGGGAGTGCACGCGGTGCAAGCGCCCTCCGATCGGGTGAGCAGATCGTCCTCGAATATACGCTCAACGCCAAGGCAGGATATCACGAGTTCGAGGGTGTGACACTGTTGGTTCGGGATCTCGCCGGTCGGGAGGAAGTCGAGTATCAGGTCAAGGAGACTGATGAGCTTCCCACACGGCCGGATCCGACGCCGCTCCCTATTCCGGTGCTCAGGGAGCTAACAACACCGTATGTGGGCCAACAGACGACTGAGACCCCAACAGACGGGGTCCAGTTTCACTCCGTGCGGAAGTATCGACCGGAAGACTCGGTGCGACGAGTTGACTGGAACCGATATGCCAGCACCGGCGATCTGACGACGATCCAGTTCCATGCCCAACGTCGTGCGTCGGTTGTGATCATCGCTGATCTCCGCTCCGAATCGTTACGATCGCCCTCGAATGGAACCCGTCATACCGGCGATTATACGCTAGCAGCTGTCAGCCAGCTGTTTGTCTCACTGCTTGAGGGTGGGCATCAGGTTGGACTCGCAACGCTCGGGTCGACCGGCTGGCTCGCGCCCGGGACGGGCGATCGCCATCGAACACACGGACTGGAATTGCTCGGGGAAGATCAAGCGTTTGCACCGACCGATCATGGGACCCAACCGCTGCGAATCAGACTCCGGCAGCTTCGGCGTCAGTTCCCGGACCGCACGCAGGTGGTCTTTGTCTCCCCGGTGATAGACAATGAAGCCGTCGTTGCCGTCCGGTCGTTCGAGGCGGCGGGACATACAAGTGCCGTAATCGCACCGAATCCGACTGCTCGGACGAGCCCAGAACAAACAGTGGCACGTCTCGAACGACGCGAACGACTCCGTGAAATCACACGATTGGGAGTGCCGACCGTGGATTGGGAGCTTGATGAGTCGCTTGCAGTCGCGATCGCACAGGCACAACGAGGTGCCAGACGGTGAGTGAAATCGATCACCCGAAGTACCGTCCGCGACCGATCAGCGCCGGGACTGCGATCGTCGCTGCGATCATCGTGAGTGGCCTCACGGCACTCACCTCAGCAATCGGAGGGGCGCTCGGTCTCCTCGGAACACTGGTCGTTGGCGTAGGACTGGTTCGTGGTCAGCAGCGGCTGGGAACGATCGGCGCAGGTGTGATATTCATCGCGGTACTTGTCGGTGGCGCCGCCGGAAGCGCCCCGATTCTGACGATCCTTGGGACCGTCTTTGTTGTCTTGGTCTATGACGGCGGCCGAACTGCAATCGAATTAGGGACACAAATCCGGGCCGCCGGACAGACCGCTCGTGTCGAACTGGTTCACTTAGGTGCGACAACGGCAGTCAGTGCCGGTGTCGGCACACTTGGCTATCTCAGCTATACACTGGGTGCAGGTGGCCAACCGGCTGCAGCGTTGGTTGCCCTACTGCTGGCCGGGGTGTTCTTTGTCTGGGCGCTTCGACCGTCTTAGTGGCTCTCAACGGTCGGGACAGAGACTTGATCAAGGATCTGCTCAAGGATCGTGGATCGTTCGACGCCATCGATTTCGGCCTGTGGGCGAAGGACAAGCCGGTGGGCGAGCGTGGGAGCGACAAGGGCTTTGATATCATCCGGTGTGACGAACGATCGACCGTTGATCACGGCCCGGGCGCGGCTGGCTTCGAAGAGCCGCTGAATTCCCCGTGGCGAGACGCCCACATCGACACTCGGCTGGGAGCGAGTCTGGCGACCGATCGTTGCAATGTATTCCAGCAGATCCGGATCGACACGAACGGTCTCAACAGTCGCTCGCAGGTCAGTCACACCGACACGTTGAAGGACCGGATCAACGGTTGGGGTCTGATCGGTACGATCAGCACGGCGTCGAAGTAATTCGATCTCGCCAGCTTCGTCAGGATACCCGATCGAGGACTTGATTTGAAAGCGGTCGATCTGTGCCTCCGGGAGTTCGAACGTGCCGTCTTGTTCGACGGGATTTTGGGTCGCAATAACGAAAAACGGAGTCGGGAGTTGGTAGGTCGTATCGCCGACCGTGACCTGTCGTTCTTCCATTGCTTCTAACAACGCTGCCTGTGTTTTCGGTGGTGCACGGTTGATCTCATCAGCAAGGACGATATTGGCAAAGATCGGGCCCTCATTGAACTCGAAGGTGCCGTGTTGTTCATCGAACACGTGTGTCCCCGTGACGTCACTGGGAAGCAGATCAGGAGTAAACTGGATCCGTGAAAACTCCAGATCAAGGGCCGTGGCGAGGGCCTTTGCAGTAAGCGTCTTGCCCGTACCAGGGACATCCTCAAGCAAGACATGACCGCGGGCAAGCACTCCAGTCAGAAGCAACTCCATGAACGATCGCTCTGCGACGACCGCAGCAAGAATCTCGTCGATGACATCACTAACATGATCACGGGCCGTCGTTGGGTCCAGTTCCGTACTCATTATCTCTCTACCGGGTCGCAATAGGTTTACACCTTTCTGCCTGATCACCCAGCAGCGATCGCCGCATTAAGCACTAGCGCAAACGAGACCCACAGCAGATACGGGACCAACAGCCAGCCAGCCCGTTGCTCAATCCGCCGAAAGACAACGATAGTGGCAACAATAGCAACCCAGAGACCACCAATAACGAGAACACCAAGGACTGGACGCTGGAGCCCGAAAAACACGGGTGTCCAGAGGAGATTCAACAGGAACTGGAAAGAAAAGACGCCAAGCGCACGACGGATTCGATAGCGAGCAACGGGAGCCTGCCAGATTATAAATACAGCAATACCCTGGAGCGTGAACAGCAGCGTCCACGCAATCGGAAACAGCGCCTCAGGCGGGAAAAACCATGGACGATCGATCCAACCGGTATCCGCACCAAACAAGACTGCCGGCAGGCCACCAAGTGCGTTGAGCGCGATGATAACCCCAACAAGCCTTGCGAGGTCCCGCGGCGACCAGCCCCGAAGCACCTGAACCATACAGACAGGTACCACCGCACGAACAAAACGATACCTGCCGGTCAGAGACTTGTGTCGATCAGTTCGATGGTGCTTCCCCGGTCGGCCACACGGGCGTTCTCGTAGGCCACATGGGCCGCGGCGACATCTTGGATCGCAAGTCCGGTCGAATCAAAGACCGTGATGCCCGATTGATCGACTGTTGTGTCCCCGATTACAATCGAGCCCAGTTCGCCTGCAATATCACTATCCGTCAAGCGCCCGGCACCCCACGGGACATTGATCTCACCGGAGTGTGTACACTGGTCGTAATCGTCGATCACAACAGCGCCGTCCAAGAGAATCTGTTCGTCGAGTTCTTGTTTGCCGGCTGCATCAGCACCCATCGCGTTGATGTGTGTATGATCGCCAACAACATCCCGATCAACGATCGGCTCGCGAACCGGCGTGACCGTTGAGAGGATATCACGACTGGCAGCCTCGGCGATCGATCCGGCCCGGATGTCAAACTGTCCTTCGAAGGCCTCGATAAAGGCCGCCTCACGAGCGGGATCTTGTTCGGCGATAACGACCTCCTCGATCGGGCGGACCGTCGCGATAGCCTTCAGTTGGGCATAAGACTGACTACCAGCACCAACGATCCCCATCGACCGGGCATCTTCGACGGCCAGATGATCGGTCGCAACGGCAGCAGCAGCGCCAGTGCGCAGCCGTGTGAGTTCAGTCCCATCAAGGATCGCAAGCGGGCGGGCAGTTTCTGGATCCGAGTAAACTACGACCCCCATGACCGTCGGGAGCTCAAAGCGATCAGGATTGTCGGGATGAGAGTTGACCCACTTGATCGCTGCGCCCTCCCAGTCTTCGGCGTGAACGTATGCCGGCATCGATCGAAAATCGCCGTTATACTGTGGCAGATCGATATATGACTTGGCTGGCATCGTCACCGAACCACGAGCGTACGCACCGAACGCGCCCTCGATCGTTGGGACCAGGTCACCGTATGAGACCAATGTTGCAATATCTTCACTATTAAGAATGCGAGTTTCCATATTAGAAGGATACTGATCGTACGATTTAGATTAGTCGATTGACGGCCCGAGAACGAGACGCTAGCAGGCGGGATTACATCATGCCGCCCATGCCACCGCCCATGCCGCCCATCCCGCCGGCACCGGGGGCGCCTTGGTCATCTTCTTCGCCTTCCGTCGAGAGGTCACCGGCGGAAATGATATCGTCAATCTTCAACACGAGGTTGGCCGCTTCGGTTGCAGACGCGATCGCATGGCGTTTGGAGTGAGCCGGTTCAACGACGCCGCTGTCGATCGTATTCTGGGTCGTGCCGCTGTTAACATCCAGCCCAACCTGCTCGTTGCCATTGTTGTGTGCAGCACGCAGATCAACTAGCGTGTCGATCGGATCAAGTCCGGAGTTCTCCGCGAGCACGCGGGGGACCAGCTCAACCGCATCGGCGAACGCTTCGACGGCAAGCTGTTCGCGACCGCTGACACTATCGGCATAGTCACGGAGCCGGCGAGCGAGTTCGACTTCGATCGCACCACCGCCAGCAACGACCTCACCATCGGCAATGGTTTGAGCGACAACATCAAGCGCGTCGTTGACGCTCCGTTCGATCTCATCAACGACGTGATCGGTCGATGCCTCAAGCAGGAGGGTCACACCGTGGGCGTCCTCGCCAGTAACGTGGAAAGTTTCGGCGCCTGCGTCACGCTCGACGGTTCCAGCACCGAGATCATCAGCAGTAGCATCCTCGAGACTGGAGACGATCGGCGCACCAAGGACCTCAGTGAGGAACTCGATATCGGATTTCTTCACGCGGCGAACTGCCAGGATGCCTTCCTTGGCCAGATAGTGCTGCGCGAGATCGTCGATGCCTTTCTGACAGAAGACGACATCAGTGCCCAGGTCAGCAATCCGCTGGACTTTCTCTTTGAGCTGTTCTTCCTCGCGATCGAGGAACTGCTGGAGTTGATCGGGATCGGTAACGCTGACTTCCGTATCGACATCGGTCTCATCGACCTCGATCGGCTGGTCCAGCAGGAGGGTATTCGCGTCGTCGAACGACCGGGGCATATCGTCGTGGACCGGATCCTTGTTGATGATTGCTCCTTCGAGCAATCGAGAGTCACCGATTGCACCGCCGGACTGCGTTTCAATGTTGAGATATTCGAGGTCAACAATCCGGTTCCCGTCCCCATCTTCGACAGTGACCTGCCGAGCAGCATCAACGATCAGCTCTGCCAGCAGGTCTTTGTTGAGCTCCGCACCCTTGCCGGTCATCGATGTCCGAGCGACCGAGCGGAGGAGTGCCGCATCGTCGGGATCAATATCGACAGCCAGGTTCGAGACCTCCTCCCGAGCCTGGTCGGAAGCCATCGAGAAGCCCTTGATGACTGCCGTGGGGTGAATATCTTGATCAAGAAGCTCCTCAGCGTTTTTCAGGAGCTCACCGGCAGTCGCGACGGCGGTTGTCGTTCCGTCGCCAGCTTCGTCTTCCTGCGTTTCGGCGACTTCGACGATCATCTCGGCGGTCGGATCGTCGATATCCATTTCTTGGAGAATTGTCACGCCGTCGTTGGTGACGGTGACATCGCCCATCGAATCGACAAGCATCTTGTCCATTCCTTTCGGTCCGAGTGTCGATCGAACCGACTCGGCGACTGCCTGCGCAGCCGAGATGTTATGGGACTGCGCGTTCTCGTCTTTGACTCGCTGAGAGTCCTCCGACATTACAAGCATCGGCTGACCCTGTTGCATTCGCTGACTCATAATCGATTGTTACTATGATAGTCCTTCTATATAAAGATGTCTGAACTAGCCGGGATGAGCGACGCTGTATGTGCTCGGCGACTCATCAAAGACCGTCGATTAAGCGGCTATGACTGGAGAATTCAGGGGTCCAGGTGACAACCTGAGAAATAGATAACTAACGGGTAACAAACCCGAAAAGCGCCAGGACTGGGATTTGAACCCAGAATCCCGTGTGGGAACACGCTTTCCAGGCGTGCGCCTTACCAGATTCGGCCATCCTGGCTGGCACGCGATACTACTCCGTGATGGCGATTAAAACCTTCCGTTCGATGGTTATGTGGTGGCGATCGCTTCAACCTCGATGTCAACACCTTTCGGGAGGGCAGCCACCTCGACGGCACTGCGGGCTGGTGGCGCGGTCTCGAAATATGCTGCGTAGGTCTCGTTCATCGCGTCAAACAGCTCAATATCGGACAGGTAGACAGTCACTTTCAGCACGTTTGCCGGACCGGTACCAGCGGCCGCAAGTACAGCATCGAGATTCGCAAGCGCCTGTTCGGTCTGTGTCTCGATCGATGCGTCAGCAAGCAACTCGCCATCTGGGGTCAATGGGATCTGACCGGCAGTAAAGACTAGATTATCGGCATGCGTCGCTTGACTGTACGCTCCGACGGCGGCCGGTGCCGCGTCGGTCTCAACAATCTCTTTCATAAGTAGTCCGGATGACCGATCGATAAGAACCTACCGCCTGAGAGCGTTAGGGTCAACCTTGTGGCGTCCCATAGACGACTATGCGAGTTGCATTTGATCGAGACACGTGTATCGGAATGTTCCAGTGTGTCGCCGAATGGGACGCATTCGAGCGCGACAAGACCGCTGGGAAGGCAAAACTCGCCGACAGTGACGAAAAAGAGCCGGGAGTGTTCGTTCGAGAAGTTCCGGAAGACGCGGAGCTCGATGCGAAATTCGCAGCTAGATCGTGTCCGGTCGATGCGATCACTGTCTTCGAGGACGGCGAACAGATCATCCCGTCTAAGTGAGCGCCAGGCACTGCACCGTCCGATCGAAGAGTCATCCTTCGAGAAGACTCGAACCACACTCAGTTGGCTCTAGTGACATGTTTGGCCGTGCTCGTTTGCTGAGACCGGACTGAATACACAGCGTATCAGTCATCGGAAGTTGCACAACGGAACGAAAAGAGGGGTCTGACGCTTTTGCTACGCCGGGTCGTGTGACCGTCCTTCCGGGCATCCGTACTCCGGTACCAAGAGGTTCTTTTCTGTTTGTGCGATAGGTGCTAGTATGTGGACACACCTGCTCGCGGTACCAGCTGAGAGCATACTCTTACAGTACACCGTGCCGATCGTGGATCTCGAACTGGGACAGACGGTAGTCACCGCAATCGGTATCGGCTTGATTCTGCTCCTCCTCGTGGGGTCGGGATTCTTTTCATCTTCGGAGATCGCGTTGTTCTCCCTGCCGACTCACCAAGTGGACGCGATGGCCGAACAAGGGTTGCCCGGTGCACAAGCAGTCAAGTCTCTCAAGGAGAACCCGCATCGCTTGCTCGTAACGATACTCGTGGGGAATAATATGGTCAATATCACGATGTCCTCCATCTCGACGACCATTGTCGGCATCTACTTCGACGCGGGCACAGCAATCATCGTCTCGTCGCTCGGCATCACGTCGATGGTGCTGGTGTTCGGCGAGAGCGCACCGAAGTCCTACGCCGTTGAGAACACGGAACTGCACGCACGGCGCGTCGCCCGGGGACTGAAAATCGTCGATAAGGTCCTGTGGCCGCTTATCAACCTGTTTTATTACCTGACAGGCATCGTAAACAGGGTCACCGGCGGTAGTCCGTCCATCGAGTCGACCTACGTCAGTCGAGACGAGATTCGGAACATGATCCAGACCGGCGAGCGCGAAGGTGTTCTCAACGAGGAGGAACGTCAGCGCCTCCAGCGTGCCCTGCGATTTACCGACGCTACAGCCAAGGAAGTGATGACCCCCCGCCTCGATATGGTGGCGATCTCCAGCGAGGCGACCGTCAAGGAGGCCATCGAGAAGGCTATCCAGTCGGGGCACGCCCGCTTACCGGCGTATGAGGGTTCGCTGGACAACATGATCGGCGTCTTTGATATCCGTGACTTGGACGGGGCTGACTACGACGCCTTTGCCGACCTCACAGTCGAAGAGGTGGTCACCCCGACGCTTCATGTCCCGGAGTCTAAGAATGTCGATGAACTCCTCTCGGAAATGCGAGAGGACCGGATGCAGATGGTCATCGTCACCGACGAGTTTGGTGCCACTGAGGGACTCATCACGATGGAGGACATGACAGAAGAGATCGTCGGCGAGATACTAGCTGATGATGAGGAGGTGCCGATTGAGTTTGTCGACGATGACACCATTCTTGTGAACGGCTCGGTCAACATCGAGGAGGTCAACGAGGCACTCGATATCGTACTGCCAGAGGGTGAGGAATTCGAGACGATTGCGGGGTTTATCTTCAACCTCGCGGGCCGTCTTGTCGAGCAGGACGAGAAGTTCCACTACGAAAACGTCACACTGCGGGTCGAACAGGTGGACAACACCCGAATCCAGAAGGTCCGCATGACCGTCAACTCCGATATCGCCGAATCAGTCGACGAGGGGGCGCCGGCCGGCGAGGACGAGTCCGCCTGATCGGCAGTGCCCCACTTGGCTTTGTCATGGGAGTATCATCTTTACTGAACAAGCGCAATACCACACCGATCACGGCGGGATTCGATCGCTGACACAAGATAGCTGGGCCCCACGGCTACCGAGAGGGTGGTGGAAACCATTAGGGGATCAGAAGACAAACAGCGATATAGACGAATGTACGACAATATCCTGCTCCCGTTTGATGGGAGCGAGGGTGCAGCTGCGGTACTCCATCACGCGAGTGAGATTGCCCACTGGGCCGACGCGACCCTCAAAATACTCTACGTGGCGGATACGACACGTGACAGTGTCACCGTCGTCGAGGGGCAAACCGTCGATGTACTCATGGAAAAGGGAAAAGACATCGTTGAGGAGGCGACAAAAACGTTGGACACGCTTGGGACATCATACGACACTGACATCGTACAAGGAAATCCAGCCCCGACGATAGCCGAGTATGCTGAGCAGTACGACCAGGACCTGATCGTGATGTCAACTCACGGCCGTAAAGGGATTTCGCGATATCTCATCGGGAGTGTCTCAGAGAAGGTCGTCCGTCTCTCATCGGTTCCCGTGCTTACAGTCAACATGCAGCCAGACGAACAACTGACTTTCCCCTATGAGAATATTCTCATCCCGACGGATGGGAGTACCGCTGCAACACACGCCGCCACTCACCTTCTCGAGCTTGCGGCGGCACTAGATGCAACCGTGCATGTACTCGCTGTCGTGGAGGATACTGCACTCGGACCGAATGCTCGATCAACAGCTGCTGAGAAGGAAAACGAACAAGCCGCGGTCGACGCTATCGAGACCGTCATCTCAAAGGCCGAAACGTACGGTGTGGCTACTACCGTCCGTCATATCGAACACGGATCGCCTGTCGAGGAAATCCTCGAGACCATCGAGTCAAACGAGATCCACGCTGTTGGGATGGGGACGACGGGGAAACGCGGCACGGATCGCATCTTGCTCGGGAGTGTGGCTGAAAAGACTGTTCGCTCCGCACCGGTTCCCGTCATGACTGTCGCGGAATCGGAGTGATTCCCGACGACAACCGAGACCTGCCACAGTAGATACACTAGGTGATCGGGCGAGTAGGAGGTCAAAGAAGTCATTAGAGGTCTCCTTCGGATCGCGCTGTTGTGTGTTGCACGTATCGGACTGCTGGAGAGACCTTCTATATGCAGCACGCAAAACCTGTCAGATCCTGTCGCTTTCAACTTTTTTCGAGTATCGGCACGTCCTCAAAGAACAACGCGAGTTAACGAGAACTCCAGTCTCGTTCGGCACAGCAAGACGTGCAGAGAACACAGCCTCTCATAGCTAAAGCTGCGGGGTCCCGACCACAGACTGGGCAATCCACGGTAGGGGAGTCCCCACATGTATGTAGCGGGGGTGTCGGCTTCTCCCCAAGCTACTCACGGCCGCCTCAAAAGACGCTGCTATCCCGGGTCGTTTTTATCAGGCAACGGCATATCATCAAACGGCATGGAGGCGGCGATACTTGGGATCGGACTGGTAATGACGGTGTTTGTGGGGTTCAATATTGGCGGGGCAACGACAGGACCGGCCTTTGGCCCGGCAGTTGGTGCTGGCGTGATCTCAAAAGTCGTCGCGGCGGCGTTGATGTCGATGTTTTTCTTTCTTGGTGCGTGGACACTTGGTCGACGTGTCGTACGGACGCTTGGTAGCGATATCCTGACCGGCGGGACAGTCTTTACAGTTGAGTCAGCAACAGTCGTGTTGTTGTTTATCGGCGTGGCGTTGTTTGTGGGTAACTACGCTGGCGTACCGGCCTCGACATCGATGACGGCTGTTGGGGCGATCGCTGGATTAGGCGTCGCAACCGGACAGCTAAATTGGGAGCTCATGGCAGAGATCTTGGTCTGGTGGATTGTCGCGCCTGTGATCGGCTTTTGGGTCTCAGGGATGATTGGCCGGTATTTTTACGGGCGATTAAACAGGCTGATCGCAATCGATCAAACGGAAGGACCCTTGGTTGAACTCGATCGATCAGGGATGATTCCAACGATAACGAAGGGCCCCCAAACCACCGACCGGGAACTGGTCGGAGCGATCGTCGTGATCGGGATCGGCGGGTTAATGGCGTTTGCATCCGGCACGTCGAATATCGCAAACGCGATTGCACCGCTATATGGCGCCGGTATCACAGCCCTCAGCATGGAACCACTGCTTGTACTTGGTGGAATCGCGGTGACTGTCGGGGCATTCACGATCGCGCGGCGAACCTTGGATACACTCGGAAACGATATCACCGAACTGCCACTAACAGCGGCGATCGTCGTTGCGACGGTCTCCTCGGGATTGACAACGGTGTTATCAGCACTTGGAATTCCAGCATCGTTTGTCATTATCGCGACGATGAGCATTATTGGACTGGGCTGGGGACGAGCAACCCGTTCGGTTACCGTCTCAGAAGGCCTCCGTGGGGAAACAGAACCGAGTGTCTCCGTTGGCGCCCTTACAGCCGAAGAGCCCGGCGAGGAGGTCCCAGACATCGGAGAGGAGGACCCACAGGACATTCCGGCTGCATCGGAGTTATTCGATCCGGAAACAACTGCACGGGTGATCCTGACACAGAATATCGTCCCAGTCATCGCGACTGTGGGCGCCTACGTGACGTTTCTCCTTGTTCCACTCACTGGCGGGTAAATCGCCTCGGAGATCCCCGTGGGCTCTGCAGAATGGAGTATAGTAATGTCATGGTAACACATACCATCATGGATAGAAAGGACTAACATCCCAGGTAGCGAACCCTGCCGGTGATGCCAACCGTCGAATATCTTAACTACGAAGTCGTCGACGACAACGACTGGGAGATGTACGACCCGGAGACCTTCGAGAAGGCCGCTGAGGCCGATCTTCCCGAAGAGGATTACGGAACGATCGAGGTCGCGCAAGGCGAGTACATCCTCGAAGCTGCCGAGGCACAAGGCTTTGCGTGGCCGTTTTCCTGCCGGGCAGGCGCCTGTGCGAACTGTGCATCAATCGTCATCGAGGGCGATGTCGAGATGGATATGCAACAGATCCTCAGCGACGAGGAGATCAACGAGAAAAACGTCGCATTGACCTGTATCGGTCGACCGGTCACCGATGAGGTGCGGATCGTGTATAACGCAAAACATCTTGATTATCTGCGGGACCGCGTTATCTGAGTTAGGACGTTCTGTCACTCGTTGTCGCAACCTCTAAACGATCGGTGTTCTCAGCATCGTGTGTGTCGCTGATCAGTGCGGTCGGAGGCTCTTGGCTTGATATCCTTCGGCTCATCGCCGTTCCGGTCCTCGCGTGGGCAGCACTCCGTGACCTCCGGACCCGTCGTGTACCAAACGCAATCTGGGGACCACTGCTCGTGATCGGGGCCATAGCCTTGCTTGTAGAAGGATCGGTAGCATGGGCAACTGGCGGCTGGGTCTGGCAGCGGTTTCTCATTGCGACTGCTGTCTCGCTTGGGCTGGTCATTCCGCTTGCCTACGGGTTCTGGTGGATCGGTGGGTTCGGTGGCGCCGATGCGAAAGCGTTGATGACACTTGCAGTGCTGTTCCCGACGTTTCCACAGTATGAACTCGGGACAGTGACACTCCCAGTTGTCGAAAGCTCAATCGGATCGTTCGTGTTGACGATCCTTACGAATGCGGTGTTGATTGGACTGTTATACCCGGTCGGGATGACAGTCATGAATCTGGTACGTGGGGACATGAGCCGTGTGATGGTTGTTGGACGACAGTACAACTGGACAGCACTCGAGCACACACACGGGCGAGTGTTAGAGACGCCGGATGGCTATACCAGACGCGGACTTGATCTCGATGCGTTACGGATGTATCTCCGCTGGCGTGGCATCGATCTGGAGACGCTTCGGACAGAACGAAAACGACTCCGGGATCCGGCAACACTTCCTGACGAGCCACACCCGCCGACGGATGGGGCAGTCACTGATGGAGGCAGACAGGACGACCCATGGGGTGCAGCGGCATTCTTAGAGACGATCGAAGGAAGTGCATACGGGACGGACCCGGAGACGTTACGAGAGGGGCTTGATGTAATCACGACCCACTCGCGGGTGTGGGTGTCACCAGGGATCCCGTTTTTCGTTCCGATCCTGGGCGGACTCCTCGTCGGGCTCATCTATGGCGATCTTCTGTACGGCACGATGGTGTGGGTCGGGCTCGTCCCGTGAGGAGCCCGCCAACAAAAGGCCTATTCCGAGGAACACCCTACCGAAGGTATGGACTTGGGTGTCGAACTTGCGTTCGACGACACGGGATTGCTACCGGCAGTCGCACAGGATGCGAGTACCGGTGAGGTATTGATGTTAGCATATGTGACACCCGAAGCGATCGAGCGAACACGGGAGACTGGTCGGGCACACTATTATTCGCGCAGTCGCGACGAACTCTGGGAAAAAGGCCAGTCAAGCGGACATACCCAGCATATCGAGGAGGTTCGGATTGACTGTGATGGCGACGCCGTGCTCTATCTTGTCGAACAAGACGGTGGCGCCTGCCATACTGGATATCGGTCGTGTTTCTATCGAACGATCGACGGGGAGATCGTCAGTGAACAGGTCTTCGATCCGGATGCTGTCTATGAGTAACACACCAGCGGCCGACCAACAACCGGCCGTCGTTGCAACACTCACAACAGCAGTGACAGAATACGAACAGGCCCAGCAGGCGATCGACCGTCGGGGCCGGGAGAATCTCAATGAGCTACAGGAGGCCTACGAGGAGGCAACAACACTGTTAGCTGCATACGAAGACCGGGCAACGGATACGGGGATCCAAGAGTTCATGAATTTTGCAGAATTCAAACGCCAGTTTGAAACACTCGTTACGGAGATTGATCCGGCGCTCCCAGCCAGTGACGCCTTCGATCGTGCATACGAAGCCATCGACAAACGTCGACTGAGCACATCGGATTTCGAGGCTGCACGGGACGCACTCGAACCAGTCCGGTCTGAACTAGCTCTCTTTGAGGACGAACAGACGGCCCGGGACAAGGTGCTTACGGCCAAACAACACGCACAACAGCGGCGTGAGGAGCTGACAGCGGAGATCGACCGACTCGAAGACCTAGTTAGATTCGAGGATGTAACGTTTGATACACCGATCGAAGAACTCAACGAGCCAATCGAGACGTACAATACAGCAGTGCAAGCGGCGTTTCAGCAGTGGCGCCAAGAGCAGCCAGTCCGTGACGTGTTTGCACTGCTTGAACGAGCAGAATACTATCCGCTTGTCTCATTTGAAAAGCCACCGACAGCACTGACAGAGTTTCTTGCAGAAACATCGGCTGGTGATCGTCCGATCGCTGAGTTACTGGAGTTAGCAACCTATTCCAGATCAAAGCTCACACACTATGTCGAGAACCCACGCGCGTTCAAACGAGAGATCGCTTCCGCCCGAACGTATCTCCAAGAATTAGACGCAACACCACTGACGATCGCTTGGCCACCACCACCGGCTGCCATGGTTCCGTGGCGCACGCGGGCACTTCGGGCTGTCTGTGGGCGGATGCTCACTGAAGAGACAATCGCACAGCTACGCACGATCGAGGCACTGGCACGCGAGGACCGATACGAGCGGCTTCGCCGAGTGGCGATGGCAACTGAGCGGTTGGACGCTGACCAACGCGCAAAACTCCAGTCTGGGGAGCTTGCAGCTGAACTCGACGCGAAACGCGCCGACCGTGAAGCAATCGACACGGCACTCGACGAACTTCCGGACATGTAAGCTATCGGGGTGTCCCCTCATCGAGCCACTCGGAAGCCAACAGTCCATACCAGTACGTATCGTGGTAGTCACCGTCAACATACCACGAGTCACGACGACATCCCTCCTGTGTGAATCCGACCCGTTCCATCAGACGCTGGGATGGAGTGTTGAATCCGAACACACGACTGCTGATCCGATGCAACCCGAGCTCCGCAAAGCCATGCTCAAGGAGAAGCTCCATTGCGGCCGTGCCATACCCTTGCCCATGATACTCAGGCGCCAGCCAGAGACCGACTTCAGCATGCCCGTGCTCAAAATCGATATTGGTCAGTGAGATGATCCCTAACCGCGTATCCTCAGCAACGATGAGCAGGTTGATCGGCTCATCACTGCAGACGACATCCTCGTAAAAGGACTCTTCTTGCGTACGATTCATCGGCCGGGAGCGACCGATCGGACGCCAGATCCGCGGATCGTTGATATGTTGCTGGAGAAAGTCGATATCCTCACGCTCGATTGGACACAGCTCGACGCGTTCGTTCGAGCGAAACGGTGGTCCGGGCATAGACGACTGTGCGTACGAAAGCCGAATATAACTAGTGGTGGCTCACGCGCGCATCGCGCTGACAGCCGACTCAATCAACTCGGTCGCGTGAGCCTGCTTGCGGGCTTCTGCGTACACACGGACCAAGGGTTCGGTCCCACTCGGCCGGACCAGCACCCAGCGATCACCGAAATCGACACGGTAGCCGTCCCGGGTGTCGAGCGTACCGTCCTGTGTCGTTGCCCACTCCCGAGCTTGGTCAAGGAGTACTTGTCTGTCGCGCTCGGTGTCGTACTCGAGATTGCGACGGACCATGTGATAGCCAGTATACGGCGCAACGACTTCGCTGGCGGGCTGATCAGCAATGAGTTCCAAAAACCGTGCGGCGGTATACCCGCCATCACGGGCAGTCCGGTAGGGGGGATAAATCACGCCACCGTTGCCTTCACCGGCGATGGGAACGGTAGCATCTGCACTCCGGAGTTGTTGGATGCGACTGACGAGATGGGTCGCACCGATCGGAGTCAACTCAAGCTGAGCGCCGACGGCATCGACAGCATCGACAATACGTTGCGACACGTTTACTGCCGATACCATCGTTTCGTCAGCCGACAGTTCCGCCGCCGCGAGAGCAGCCAACGACGCACTGCCATCGATCGGTGTGCCGGTTTCATCGATGAAAACAGCCCGATCGGCATCCCCATCATGGGCAATCCCCAGGTCTGCATCGGTTGTGCGGACGAGCCGTCGGAGCGCGTCGAGCTGTTCGGGGACCGGTTCCGGGTCTCGCCCGGGGAACCGGCCATCAGGTTGTGCGTTGACCGTCCGAACATCACAGCCAAGCCGGCGGAGCAGTGTCGGCGTCGTGTGAGATCCTGCACCATGACCCGGATCCAACGCGACGGTCAGATCTGCAGCTGCAATCCGCTCTCGATCAACAGCGTCAACGACAGCCTCGATATACGCGTCACGGAGATCAGTGATCCGGCGAGTCGTTCCAACGTCGGCCCACGAAACTGTTGTGGCAGTTTCATCGATGAGGACAGCCTCGATCGCTTCCAGCTGTTCGACCGATAATCCGACGCCGGTATCGCCGACGAGTTTGATCCCGTTAAACTGTGGCGGATTGTGCGAGGCTGTCACGATAATCACGGGGACGGATGCAGTCTCGGCATACTGTTGTGCAGCCGGTGTCGGCACGACGCCAAGTCGATCGACAGCGGTGCCGACACTGGCTAGCCCACTTGTGGCCGCATCAACAAGCATGCGCCCCGACGTGCGGGTATCCCGGGCAACCGCAACACGTGAACTGTCCCAAACAGTGCCAGCGGCCTGTGCAACCTGCAACGCGAAAGCTGGAGTCATCCCCTCGTTGACGACACCACGGACCCCGCTGGACCCGAACACATCCATACGGTCGGTTCTAGATCCATCTTCAAAGCCGTTCCGACACCGGCGGCCGGAAAGACCGAACACTGATTTGTGTATCAGCTATAGGCCCCAACATGATCATCAGCGGGGCTGCGTCACAGACGCTGGCCGTCCGGCTCGCAGCAACACTAGACGAGCCGCTTGCACCGGTCGAATACGATCGCTTTCCTGATGGCGAACTGTATGTACGACTGGGCGACACAACGGCAGACAGAGCGGTCATTGTCGCATCGACAGTCTCCTCGGATGCCCACATCGAGTTACTCGAGCTTCAAGATGCTGCACGCGAGGCTGGGATCGAACAGGTCACGACCGTCTTACCATACATGGGCTATGCCCGACAGGACAAAGCCTTCAAACGCGGGGAGCCGGTCAGTGCGCGGGCACTCGCGCGGGCCATCGATACCGGCGCTGATCGTGTGATCACGGTCAATCCCCACGAACCAGGGGTGCGTGAGTTCTTTGACCCACCAGCAACGATCGTTGATGCGGCCCCACAGCTTGCTGGTCCGTTACCCGAAGAGTTGACGAGGCCTGTCTTTCTGGCTCCTGATGCTGGTGCCACGGCCCTCGCACGGTCAGTGCGGGACCGCTATGGAACCGGGACAATCGATGCCTTCGAGAAAACACGCGAGACGGGCGATACAGTGCAGATCGAACCATCGGAAATCGATGTTGCGGGACATGATGTCGTGATCGTGGATGACATCATCGCAACCGGATCAACGATGAGTGCTGCGATCGAGGCCCTTACCGATCGGGGTGCACGCCGGGTGTTTGTCGTCTGTGTCCATGCGGTGTTCGTTAATGACGCTCGAAGCAAACTCGCCAGAGCAGGGATCGACGGTCTCTATGCAACGGATACGATCGAGCGAGCAGCAAGCACGGTCTCAGCAGCGCCTGCGATCGCGACCGCATTAGGAACACAGCCCGCATAAGAGATCGCCGTACCGCTATGAGCAACCGGAGGGGCTGGTACTGGCTGGTCGGGCTATTGGTGTTACTCGGAACGGCAACAGTAGCTGCTGGAGCAGGCAACACAACGGCGGCATGGAGCACTGATCTTGGCGGCGATATCGCCGCCCAACCGACAGCTGCAGATGGCCAGTTGTATGTCGGAAACGGAAGTGCAGTGACAGCACTCGATAGCCAGACCGGCAAGCAGGTCTGGAGCCACCAGATGCCTGGTCGAGTGCTCCAAGCACCAGCGGTCACCGAGCAGATCGTTGCCGTGATCGATGAGACAGGAGCATTACGGACCTTTTCGCCACAGCTTGGGATCGTTGGCGGTACCTATCAGGTTGAACCGTACTCACGGATGGCGACAGCTGACGGGACAGCATACATCTGTGAACGGCATGGGACAGTACACGCTGTCACATTGCGAGATCGACAGGCGCGCTGGATCACTGAACTCCCCGTCGATCGTGACACCCAGCCACAGATTGCTGTCGGGGACACGACGGTCATCGTTACCGACGGGGCGGGAACAGTCTATGGGCTTGATCGAGCCAGCGGGGCACAACGGTGGCAGACAAGCGTCTCAGCAGCGGTCGTTCGACTGCCAACGACCATCGGCGAACGGATCGCACTGGCAACGGCTGATGGGAACATAACGGTTCTTAACACGGATACCGGAACGGAGCGGTGGCACGCTCAGGTCGGTGCCAAACAGCTCACAGCAACTGGAGCCGTCCAGAGTCTCCACGTTGATACCCACGGTGTTGTGATCGGGACAACCGACGGGACCCTCTATAGCATGGCTGCGGACAGCGTGCGATGGCAACAATCGATCCCAACTGCTGGTCGCATGCCGCCACGAATCGTCAACGGGGGCGCCAACGAGGAGCTGCTCGTTGCAACGGATACTGGAACAATACTGGGGGTCGATCGTCTGACCGGGGAGCCCCTCTGGAGGACAGCAGTCCCTGGAGCAATCCCAACAGCACCGACTCCCGGCGCAGTCGTAAGCGTCGGGACTGCGACTGGAACAGTCGTCGGTATCGATCCTGAGATCCGGACAATAAACGTCACCGGAACACAACAAGACGAAGACAGCATCGCAGTCACCGCCGTTGTAACGAATCATCTGGACCATCCGGTCGATCGGACGATCCGGCTACAAACGGACACCGATCGACGGACAGTCAAGCGACAACTGCCACCAGGAGAGCCAATACGGGTTACTTTCTCGGGGATTACCGCGTATGAACCAACAGTCGCAGTCGGACACGATCGGGGGCAGTTCACACAGCATGCGGATCCGCGAGAACAGGACACACACGGAACACCGTCAACAAATCCCCAACATGACAATAAAACGACCGTGTTCGTACATCCAGAGTCTGCACCGGAGCAACAGCCAATCCCTGGGTTTGGAGTCGGCGACGCGCTGTTTGTGATACCCGTACTCGGACTGGTGGGCGAACAGATCAGGCGCGCGCGATCGTGATCTCGACTGGCATACCCTCGATCTCCCACGCCTTGTGATAGCCGTCATTGACAGGACCGATCGCGTCCGCACGGACCTCTCGTGCGATCAGTTCCTCACTGTCTGTGAGAAACGACGCGACTCGATCATC
Organism: uncultured Salinarchaeum sp.; assembly: GCA_964403925.1. Lineage (GTDB taxonomy): Archaea > Halobacteriota > Halobacteria > Halobacteriales > Salinarchaeaceae > CAZFMU01. The sequence goes on along the minus strand of CAYOHZ010000019.1, from coordinate 12,608 downwards.
AGCAACCGTATACTCAAGCCGAATGCGCTCATCGATATCTAACTCGAGGTCCTTGCGCATCTCTTGGACACGCCGGATGAGCTCACGAGCATACCCTTCCCGTTCGATCGCTTCGGTCAGACTGGTATCGACATAGACGACACCAAGCTCGTCGCCATCACGCTCGATGCGTGTGTCGGTAACGTTCTCCGGTGGAGCTCGGTGGAACGTGATCATCTCCTCGGTGAGTTCCTCGTCGGCCTCAAGAATATCCCGCTCCTGAAGACGTGTGGTAACTCGACTGACGGCTGGGTTATCGATGCGAATCTCGTTGATCGCGTTCATCACAGTCTCAGCACGGCCGCCAAAGGCTGGGCCCAGCAGACTCATATCGGCCCGAGCAGTATACTGTAGCTCCGACCATGTGTCCTCAGGGGCTACGAGCTCGATCCGCTGAGCGTTGAGCCGATCAGCAAGCAGCTCCCGCTGTGTGTCGATAGCGGCCATGGTTGTCTCGTCGGTCGGTACGACAACGACCCGTGGGACGGGCCACCGGAGTTTGCGTTCTGCTTGCTGGCGAGCGTTTGCACCGGCTTCCTCGACGGCACGGACAATCTCGATTTCAGTTTCGAGTTGCGCGTCTTGCCATTGCTCGTCGACAGTCGGCCAGTCAGACATATGCACTGTCGGATGGCCGTGTTCGCCAGTAACGATCCCATAGAGCTCCTCGGCAACAAGCGGCGTATACGGTGCCAACAGACGAACGACACGATGGAAGACGTAGGTTAGTGTCTGATACGCGGCCTGTTTGGTGGCCGTGTCCTCATCAGCCCACATTCGTTCGCGAACCGCTTGGATGTAGAACCGCGAGAGATCATCAACGACAAACGAGAGAAGCGCCTCAGCAGCCTTGTCCTGCCGGAAGTTCGCCCAGTGGGTATCCATTGTCTCAATAACCGACTGCATACGAGCGAGCAGCCAGTGGTCAATCGGCGCAAGCGCGTCGGCGACGGTCTCAAGATCGTACGTGGCCGGATCGAACTCATCAAGCTCCATGTACGGCAACGGGAACCGGAAGACGTTCCAGAGGATATTGAGCTCTCGCTGGAGTTCCTCAGTTTCATCCCAGGAGAATCGCATGTCCTCGCCCTGTGGCGTCACAGACAGCAAGAACAGCCGCATTGGATCGACGCCAAACCGGTCGATCACTTCATGTGGATCAATATAGATGCCCTTCGATTTCGACATGCTGCGGCCGTCGGGCATATTCGCGAACCCGTGCATCAACACAGTCTCATAGGGGACTTCTCCGAAGGCAGCCGTGCCCATCCCAAGCTGTGACCAGAACCAGCCACGGGTTTGATCGTGAGCTTCCATGATGAGATCAGCCGGCCAGAGCTCCTCGAAGTCGGCCTCAGTACTCGGATAATCGAGCGTTCCCCAGCTTGCAACCGAGGAGTCAAGCCAGACATCGAATACGTCAGGAACTCGTTCGTAGACGATCCCGTCCTCGGTAATCGTCAGATCATCGACCGTGCCCTTGTGGAGATCGACCGTGTCCGGATCAATCGACTGGTCAACGCGGGATGCCAGCTCGTCCCGATCGGCAATCACAATCGCATCGGCCATCGCACCGGACCACTCAACTGGCTCGCCGTCGGTGGTAGCGGTCGGGAGCCAGATCGGGATCGGCGTCCCCCAGTAGCGCTGCCGAGAGACATTCCAGTCAGGCGCTTCAGAAACGAAATCGCGGAACCGCTCGTCACGAGCCCACTGCGGATGCCACTCGCTGTCCTCGATGTTTGCCAGCAGCTGGTCTTTGATATCGGAGATCGTGATAAACCACTGGTCGGTGACGATCTGAATGATCTCAGTATCACAGCGCCAGCAGTGCCCGTAGCTGTGGGTCGTCGTCCCAGCAGCAAGCATCAGTCCTTTGTTTTCGAGGTCAGTGATAATCTGCTCATCAGCGTCGGTGACGGACTCGCCGGCGTACTTGCCGGCCGCGTCGGTGAAGACACCATCCTCGCCCACCGGACAGAACACAGCAAGGCCGAGTTCCTGGCCACGTTCGAAGTCCTCCTGGCCGTGGCCAGGGGCAGAGTGGACCAGTCCCGTGCGGTCAACCTCGACGTAGTCAGCAGTATAGACCTGCAAAACGTCATCGCCCTGTGGGGCAGCAGGGACTTCCTCCCGAAGCGGATGGTCGTACTCCCAGCCAACCATCTGCTCGCCGTCGAGTCGCTCGACGATCTCATATTCCTCATACCGGCCCTGTTTGAGGACATCCTCAACCACACCAGCAGCGACATAGAGCCGTTCTGTCTCGCCGTCGTTGGTTGCATCGACACCGACGTATTCGCTTTCGCCGTCGACTGCAACAAACGTGTCTGCCGGGATCGTCCACGGCGTTGTCGTCCAGATAACAAGGTAGCCTGGTCGATCACGGAGCGGGAACTTCACGTAAATCGAGGGGTCCTCAACATCCGCATACTCGACTTCGTTGTCAGCAATCGCCGTCTGACAGCGTGGACACTGGTTGATCGATCGCTGTCCCTGCTCGACGAGCCCACGTTCGTTGGCCTGCGCGAAGGCCCACCAAGCGGCCTCCATGTACTCAGGAGAGACCGTTTTGTAGGGTTCCTCCCAGTCCATCCAGACGCCAAACGACTGAAAGTCGGACTGGAGTCCGTCGAGTTGCTCATTGGCAAAGGCCTTACACTCCTCGATAAATGCCGCTTCACCGAACTCTTCGATGTCCTGTTTGTTCGCAAAGCCGAGCTGTTCCTCGACACGGGTCTCGATCGGCAGCCCGTGCATGTCATAGCCCGGCCGATCTTGGACATCGTACCCCTGCATCCGTAAATACCGGAGGTACGCGTCTTTTAACACCTTATTCCAGGTCGTACCCATGTGAGCCGCACCGGACGTATACGGCGGTCCATCAACAAAGAAAAACGGCTCACCGTCAGCCCGGTGTTCGACTGTCCGTTCGTAGGCATCGACCTCCGACCAGTACTCGAAGACGCGATCTTCAACCGTGTCCGGATCGTACTGATCCGGGACCGCATCGAACCTGCTCATGTACATGAGTGTTCAGCCGGGGGGATAAATGAGGATCGGTCACTCACTGCAGTTATCATAACGTTTCTTATGATAGCTATGGGAAGTATAGATACGAATGAGCGAATGCATCTTCTGTCAGATCGCACACGGTGAACTCCCCAGTCACACCGTCTATGAAGATGACGCTGTGATGGCGTTTCTCGACGCGAATCCACTCGTTGAGGGCCATACGCTGGTCATCCCGAAAACACATTATGAGACGACTGCTGAGATGCCGGAGGCCGTCGGGGCGGGCATCGGACGGGCAGTCACACAGATCGCTCCTGCCGTTGAGACGGCCGTTGGTGCCGATGCGACCTCGATTGGCATCAACAACGGCCAAGCTGCCGGACAAGAGATTGACCACATCCATGTCCATATCATCCCCCGGTTTGAGGATGATGGCGGGCAGCCGATCCACGGGCTCGTTGGGAGTCCGACGGACGCCGACGAGGAGACGTTAGCTACAACCGCCGAGGCGATCGACGCGGAACTCGGTCCATAGATGGAGCCAACCACGACAACAGCGCTTGTCGGGGCAACTGGCGGGGCCGGAACCACACGGCTCACGATGGAACTTGCTGGAACACTGGCTCGAAACGGCCAGCAGGTGCTTGTCCTTGATGTTGCCTTCGACACGCAGGGGCTCTCAAGGTATGTGGCTGAACCGGTCACCCCGGATATTACGCATGTACTGCTTGATGAGGCGCCCATAGAGGAGGCACGCTATCCAGTCGAAATTCCGGTCTCGGGAGCAGTGACTGTCGTTCCGGCGGCTGCAGCGTTCGAACGGCTCGCCCGGGCGAAACGCGTCGAGCCAGCACGACGGCTTGAGGAAATCGTTGAGACCGCACAAGGCCACTATGATCAGGTGCTGATTGACACGCCACCGATCGGCTCGAATCCAGCGGTAGCTGCTGTAACCACAAGCGATACCGTCGGGATCGTAACGCCAGCAACGACGTGGGGTCAGGACGCACTGTTTATGATGCAAGGTCGGATCGATGACATCGGAAGCGACTGGACAGTAGCGATCGGAACCCAAAGCGACCGACAGCTCGATGGGCTTGATGTCGTTGTTCCGGAACTGCCGCCACTGGAAGGCACGTCGCCGACAACAACCGACCCATCAGCCACTGGTGTACAGGCAATCGATGAGATCGCGATCGAACTACAGTCAGTCAAAAACCAGCAACAGGCCTAATTGTGGAACTCATCAGGCGAGCTCATCGTCTCGGCGAGTAACTGTTGTTTGGCGGTCATCGCATCCCCGGCAGGGCCAAGGACCGGCTCGATCGCGTCACGTGCGCCTGGGATCGGGTCGTGAGTTTCGATGTATGCTGCCAGTTGGAACTCCGATTCGGACACACCGATGAGTTCGCGAGCCTCACTGTGAGCGATCCGAGCGTCAAGCCAGTCACGGAGGATATCTCGTTGTGTTGGACTGAGCGGACAGACGCCATCGACACCAAGCAAGTGTAACGTCTTTGCGGCCGTTACCGACGGAACACCCGCGACACGTCCGGCAGCACCGATACTTTGCCCGGCCGCGTATGCATCAACGACCGCAGCAGCTGCATCCGGATCACAAGGAAGGGCATCAGCGTATGGACGAAGCCGATCAACCAGGTCGCCACCAGCATCATCAACAGTTGCGACACCGCGGTCGCGCTGCTCGGCGGTGACCTCGACCCCCGCCGCGATCTCAGCAAGTCCCATATCCAAGGCTCCTCACTCTTGGGGCTTAAATCCGTACGGTTTCTCATCCCGACGCCCGCTGTCGATTATATCGAACCTACCGGTTACCGAGTGGTTCGATCCGCGCAGAGAGGCAGATTCCCCGGGGCTGCGGCCGGCTTTAAATAACCGTTCAGCACCAACTTCCACATGTGATGGCACAAGCTCAGACACAGAACGGCTGTCCGGAATGTGGTGGAACCATCGTTACGGAAGGCGATGAAACGCTGTGCGCCAACTGTGGGTTGATCGTCTCCGAAGATCGGATCGATCACGGCCCGGAGTGGCGATCGTTCAGCGATGACGACACGAATCGCGAACGGACGGGGGCGCCACTAACTCGGTCACGACATGATCGTGGACTCTCAACGGAAATCGGGCATGGGCATACTGTTCGGCTGACGGGTCGGAAACGGCGACAGCTTGCCCGGATGCGTCGCGAGCACAACCGTTCGAAGATCAGCAGTAAGGCAGAGCGAAATCAGGTGTATGGGTTTACCGAGATTCGGCGGCTGGTCAGTGCAATGGAACTGCCACGGTCGGTCCGGGAATCGGCAGCCGTGTTGTTTGAATCCGCACAGTCAGCCGACTTGCTCCGTGGCCGGTCCCTGGAAGGATTTGCCGCAGCAGCGGTATACGCAACCTGTCGCACCCAATCGATTGCCCGAAGCATTGATGAGATCGTCGAGATTGCACGCGCAGACGAAAACGAGCTGCAAGCGGCCTATGACGCCCTAAATCGAGAGCTTGGGTTACCGACAGGGCCGATCGATCCCAAGGAATATATTCCACGGTTTGCCTCCCAACTCGAGGCCACCGACGCTGTCGAAACGACGGCCTTACGACTCGCAACGACTGCAAAAGACAACGGACTGACAAACGGACGTGATCCGACGGGGGTTGCTGCGGGCTGTCTGTATCTGGCCGCCCGGTCGGAAGGCAGTGAGCTCACACAGGCAGCCATCGCCGATGTTGCGGATGTCTCACCGGTGACCCTGCGAAAGACCTACCACGAGCTTCGATAACGGCGTTTTCATTGTCCAGCAGATTGCGGTCCAAATAGTGTCTCGATAAGTGCTCGAATCCGTGTCGCAGCGTTGCTTGTGGGCGCATACTGGAGTACCGGCTGCCCACGATCGGTTGTCTGTGCTAGTGGGTCGGCTCTTGGAAGAACGGCAACGGGGATTCCAAACGCACGATGGAGCTCATCAACTGGGACGGCGTCGCCTGCTTTGTTGAGCAACACACGTTCGATGCCGGTCTCAAGGACGCTTGTAAGCGCCCGCGTCCGGAGGGTATCAGCGACAGCAACCTGCTTCGGTGTCGTAACGAGCACACTGCGATCGGCAACAGATAACGGAAGGCCGACATCAGCGGCCATGCCGGCCGGACAGTCAATGATAACATGTCGATAGTCATCTGCAAACGTCTGAAGCACCCCAGGAATCTCCGAGAGATCAGCCGCTCGTGCGCCGGCAAGGGAGCGACCGCACGGAACCAACGAAAGCTGGCCCACCTCACTGACTGCCTCCAGTGGGCTGGAACGGCCGGCAAGGACATCATGTAACGTCGGGCCGGTTGTCACCGGAAGATCAGCCATTCCGAGATCAGCATCAACCAACACCGAATCGGGGGTCGCAGCGAGATTCAATGCGACAGTCGTTTTCCCAACCCCGCCTTTGCCGCCACAGATAGCAATAATCACGAGCGGTCACCGGGTGTTGATTCCAGAAGTTCCGTAGCTCGATCACGAAGGCGGGTCAACTGTGTCCGCTCATCGGCAGTAAGGCGGCCGTCCTGGGCACGGGGAGCCAACTCATCAAGCCATGTTCCAAGATGTGCTGGAAGCGATCCCGAGTCGTCAGAAGACGACTGTGATGGGGCTGCTGAGAGGGCCGTCAGCGATGGTGTCTGCACGTCGGGTGCTGGAACCGCAGCTTGTGGCGGTCGGGGATCGCCCAGAACGCGAAGGATATCAACCGGCGTGGTTGGTCGGTCATGGGTCTCGGCCGGCTCAACGGAGGCGATCGCAAGCGGTGGCGTCGCCGGTGTCCCGCGACCAGCAAGCCCGACACCACGGGTGCTACCAGCAGGGAGGATCGTTTCGAGCTCGCCGTCGACCCACCGTGTTCTGTCATCTCGTGGTGGTTTCCAGACCGAGCCATCAACCGAGACCGTAAGCCGAACGCGGTAGGCATCAACACCGGATGGTGTTGCATGATCATCGAGAACACCCCCGATAAGCGTGATCCCGCCCCGTCGTGCCGTCCGAACGGTCAGCTCAACCATACACGGTGATCGCGTCTGGATCCCGTTTGAATCCATGGACGGGCTTACACCAGCACAACCGGTGTGGCGAGGGTTCCGGCGGCGACAAGTGGGGACTCAAATCGATCGACCGTAAGCACCACCGGAGCGCGAATCGGTGCCAGTCGAGCAATCGCAAGGGCGGCGGTAACGTGATCGCCAGAGATTCGCCAGGGGGCATCACCGAGCTGGCATGAGCCAGGGACTGAAGAAAGGGCACGGCGGAACTGTGGTTCGATCGCCGTTGCGAGATGCTGGCGAGCCTCTCGTTCGAGATTCGCGATCCGGTCGTTGAGTGCGAGTCGGTCTTCCATGTGATCTCGTGCAGCCCGCAGCTCTTTGCGGGCGTTGGTGAGTTCCTCACGAGCGGCAGTCAGTGCCGTCGTTCGATCGGCCAGCTCTGCTGCAGCCCGCCGGAGCTCATCGAGAAGCTGGCCGGGATCCTCTCCGTTCGCCCGTCGTGCCTGGACACGCCCGCGAAGTGCCTCGACACGTTCTACAAGCGCCTGTGGATCATCGATCGTTGCGACTTGTCGGCGCTGTGCCGTGATCGATGTGGCAGCTGGATCAATCGCAGCGACTTCAGATCGAAGCTGTCGGAGCTGGTCGTCCTGTGGAGCAGTATAGCCAAGCGCGCGTGCACTGGCAGCAAGTGCTGCCCGAATCGGATAGGATTTGCCAGCCCGGAGAACGCCAAGCCGCTTCCAGACAGCCCCCGGTGGGGCAGCATGGATCGTAACACGATCAACCGCCGATGGGTCTGCAATCGCGGTCCGGACTGTCTCCGGACCAATCGCGTTCTCCCGGAGATCAATCGCTTGGCCACGGAGCGATGGTGGCTGCTCGCTGTCGGGAAGCGCAACAACGACCACCAGTCACACCTCCCGGTCGGCGAGCTCTTCGGGCAGCGGGTGCTCAGTTCCAGCAGCAAACTTCCGGTAGGGCGTGTTCGGGTGTGCCTCCTGCTCATAGGCGTGGACAGCATCCCGAACCGCTGCTGGCACCATTGAAAACTCGTTAAACGGCTCCGTGCGTTCGATCTGTACGGCCGGTCCATGCCGTTCACGCAGCCGAAGCGCCAGAAAGGCACCCAGCTGTGTCGCGTCAAAGAGGGCCGCACGACCAAACCGTCGGATAACCGTCTCTTCGTGGTGCTGGCAGATATTTCGGAGGGTCTGACGAGCATCCGTCGAGTACGTCACAACGAGCAACACGGCAGCCAGCGGTAGTTTCTGAAGGCCGTATAAACGTCCCGAATCGCAGCCGGCGGCGGGACTGCTACTCCGAGAGCCGGTCGACCGTGACCCGATCGGGATCGAACTCGGCATCGGCCTGGGCAGCAGCTCGGTCGCGTGCTTCGCTGGGAGAGGCCGCAACAAGAATCCGATCGCCAACGCGGTAGACCGCTTGCTGGTCCATCGAGAATTCTGTTGCGTAGGTCTGGAGGATCGTCTGAATCCGTTCCTGTAACGTCGCGAGATCGATCTCACCGGCCTCAAACGCCGAAAGCGCGTCTTCGATATTCCGGAGTGCGGCAATACGGTCCATCTATGTTGTCAGTAAGTGACCAGTCTGGGGTTCGTAGACCTGGCCTTTCTGCATGAGTTTCTCGATTTCTTCTTCAACTTTTGTCGCGTCGATCCCGGCGTCCTCAGCCCGGTCGACGATCGCCTCAACCGGAACGCCACCCTCATATTCCGGTTCCAGGTCCTCGATCAAGCTGGTGAGGCTCTTGATTCGTTCACGTTGGCTTTTCGAGGTTCCAGTCTCGACCACATCGGCATCGTATTGCCCGGTTTCGGGATCGACACCAATGTTTTGCAGGGACGAACGGACGATCTCAATCACGCGCTCGGCGTCCCCACGCGTGACACGATCCGAAAGTCGGACCCGAGCACTGGCCTCTGCAAGCCGGATCAGTGCTTCGAGTTTCCGGGCGGTAACCGGAACGGGATCGTCTTCATCGGTCCCTTTCGATCGGAGATCAACGTAAAACTCCTCGATCGCCGCCTGTGCCCCGTCGGTCAGGCGTGGATGACAGGTCTGTTTGGCATACGCAACGTATTTGCGGAGTAATTCCGGATCGATTGTGGGTTCGACGTCCTCGGTGATCGCCGCGATGTCGTCCTCGCTGACATCCGGTGCGATCATCTGTTCGCGTTGGGTATTCAATTCGCCGGCGTAGTTGGTCGTCAGGATGTGTTGAGCGAGCGCCCGGTCCTCGTCGGGGTCGGGCTGGTCGGTAACAGTAAAAATCAGGTCAAACCGGGAGATAAGCGCTGGTTCCAGGTCGATCTGCTCGCCGATCGACTCGTACTGATCGAAGCGACCGTACTTGGGATTGGCCGCCCCGAGCAACGAACACCGGGATTTCAGCGTGGCATTGATACCGGCCTTAGAGACGCTGATGGAATTGTGCAAGACAACGCCCTGGCTGACGAAGGTATTCGTTGGCTCAACCGTGAGATCATACACCCAGTCGGTCGCATCGTCGCCCTCGTTGGGGATCGGTTCGACGTCTGTGACAGTACGAGTGCGAAGCCCAGGCTGATCGTCGAAAATATCGGCCTCGTGGTCGGGCCCACGAGACCGGTGTGCGGGGACACCCCCATCACCGAGTACAGCCGGTGTTGTCGAATCGGGGTGTCCTGCCGGCGCTGGAACGGCTGTCCCTGGTTCGATCGCGGCGGCAGGGAGTGTCTCGACCTCGCCATCGATCACAGCAAACATCGGATGCTCCGGGGTGACCATTATCGCATGCCCATTCGAGAAGGTCACCCGCACGAACTCGTCAGGAGCCTCATGTCGGCTGATCCGATCGACATCGGTTGTCCAGCGCTCGCCGGTCGTCAGATCGGCCGTCTGGACCTGGACATCGGTAACCGGCAGGATCTCACAGTCGACCCCGTCGATGACATCCGCTTGACGATCGGCCAGTCGCGTCTCGACGAACCGACCGATCGGGACACGACGACCGTCGGCAAGTTGCACTTCGGTGTCCGGGTGATAGGACTGCTGTTCGAGCGCTTCGTGCATTGCCGAGCGGTCTTCCGAGTTGTGGACAACCATCCCGTTGGCCACGAAGTTGTGTGTGCCATCTACCGTGAGATCATAGACATGTGCGTGGTTCGCCCGCTCGGTCGTCTGGACGGAAGCCACTTGTCGCCACGTCACGTCACGATCCGGGGCGTCAGCCCCAGTGCTCACACCAGCATGCGATGGCTGCTCGTTCCCTGACAACGTTCCCCCATCGGCGGTCAGAGCATCGGTCTGTGGGACAGATACGCTGTCTCCCGGCGCAAGATCAGCAGCCGCACGTTCGCTGCGCCCGTTATCCGACCGAACAACGAACGGATGGTCCGGTGTTGTCGTCACCGAGTCACCAGTCTGAAGGGTCACACGCGTCAGTTGATCAGGTGCGTTATACTCGTGAATGGCAGTAACTGGCCGAGTAACAAGCTGTCCGTCATCGGTCAGCGTCCAGACACGGAGATCCAGATCGCGGATCGTCCGTCCATTCGGCAACGTCTCAATCGTTCCGTCCGCCGCAGCCTCATGTGCAATATCGCGAATCCGGGCAACGCGATCATCGAAATGAACGAGCGTGTCCCCAGTGACACACCGCATCTTATCGAGCTCGTCGATCGCCGCAACCCCCTGATCGGCGAGGACCAACGCACCGGCTTCGAGTGTCCACTGCTGGCCGTCTCCGAAGTCATCACGAACAGCCGCAGCAGTCAGGCCAGCCGACGAGGAGCCTTTCCCGGAGGTATAGACCGAGCGCGGCGCGATATTCCGGATATACTGTAGCAACTGCGACTTTCCGGTCCCCGGATCGCCGATCAACAGGATATGGAGATCCCCACGGATCCGAGACCCATCGGGGAGATCCTTGGTCACACCCGAGAACAGCTGTAACGCGATCGCGAGTTTTTCACGCTCATAGCCATGAATCGAGGGGGCAATCGACTCGACCATCCGGTCGTAAATATCAGGCTCGTTGGACAGTTCGATGATCGCCTGCTCGTCCTCATCGGTGATGTCCATATCCTCGAACTCCTCTTCTTCGAGTTCGACCGACACCCCATCCATGTAGATATCAAACACCGGAGAATCGGCGTTTGACTCCTGATCAAGCCGGAGAATGCCGGTCACGCGCACGCGATCGCCAGGAGAGACCTGGCCGGTCAGATCGTCCTCGATGTTGACATCGACACTCTGTGGGGTCTCGCCCCCACGGAGGCCCTCAGGACTTTCCTGGATCCGCAGGCGCTGGGCGTCGATAAACTCGGAGTGTTCTTCAGCAAGGCGGAACGGCCCCTGTCGCCCGCAGTTCCGACATTCATGCGGGTCCTGGAACTGACTGCCGGTCTGAGGAACTTCCGTGAGCGATTCACACCGCTGACACCGGAAGGTTGCCGTGCGAACTTTCGGCCGGACATCCGTGGCTTTTCGAACGATCCCGTGAATCGAGACCAAGGTATTGACATCATCCGCACGGATGGCCCGGATCGCAGTCGTCTCCGAGAGGTTCTGCACCCGAACGTGTGCCCGTTCGAAATCAACATCGATCGGCAGATCGTAGACGCGAAGCGCCTCTTCGGCGGCATCCTGTAGCTGATCGGGCTCGGTGAGATAATCCTGTGCGAGATCGGGATCATACCGATAGAGATCCGTCCAGTCGACAAACAGCGACCGCTGATCGGTCGGATACTTCTGTGCCAGGCGCCCAATTTCGTCGTGATAGTACTCCCGAAAGAACGCCTCAAACGTATCGAGTAATTCTGATTGCTCGGCAGTCGCCATTGATAGGTGTTTACGCAGGGTCGTTCATGTATGTGCGGCCACGTCCTTCGCTTAACGTCGCGGGTTAACTGCCCCAGAAGTTTTCCCGGCTTCCAAGACGAACATCATCATCATCGTCATCGTCGTCTGCAGTCGGCTCGGTCGGCTCGTCCTCACTGTCCTCGACAAGCGAGAGGCGTTCGAGGACGTCTGCACGGGCATGATTGGAGTGGACTTCCGTCACTTTGACCCGGGCACGAGCGTCGGGCAACACACCATCAACGAGGATCACAAAGCCTTCCTCGGTCCGACCGACGCCGGCACCACTCTCGTGGATATCGACGATGTCAACGGTCAACTCCTCGCTGGGCTTGACCGGCTGGGTTTTGAGGTCCTCAATCGGTTGGTTGTAATGATTACACCACTCTTTGCCACCGCGGTCCCCGTAATGTTGACAGCCCATGCCCGGGATCCGTTCGGAGAAACTCGGGCAGTCGTCCGCGAGTGGACAATCGGCCATGCAGTAGTTATCACAGCGGCGCGTTAAACGCTTGCGATCCGCCCGATCCGAAACCTTCAATTACATGCCGGCGGAACGTTCGAGCGTCAGCATACTGCGGGTTCGTGGTCTAGCCCGGTTATGACACCTCCTTGACATGGAGGAGGCCGGCGGTTCAAATCCGCCCGAACCCACT
>CAYOHZ010000018.1:20253-40218 GCA_964403925.1 uncultured Salinarchaeum sp. | reverse complement strand
ATCGGCGCGCACTCGATGAAGACCTCCTTCCCGGACGGTCAATCGAAGGTGTCTCAACAGCGTGTGTGTATGCAGCCGCTCGACAGGCAGGGGTCCCACGCAGTCTCGATGAGATTACTGATGTGAGTCGCGTTGAGAAAAACGAAGTTGCACGAACCTATCGGTACGTGGTTCGTGAGTTGCGTTTAGAGGTCAAACCAGCAGACCCGGAAAGTTACGTACCACGGTTTGCGTCGGATCTGGACCTTTCGGAGGAAGCCGAACACCGGGCACGTTCGCTGCTGCAAAGTGCCAAGGAGAAAGGTGTCCATTCCGGGAAATCACCCGTTGGACTTGCTGCTGCTGCGGTCTATGCAGCGTCACTGCTGACAAACGAAAAGACGACACAAGCAGCCGTCAGCGAGGTGGCAGATATCTCGGAAGTCACGATTCGGAATCGATATCATGAGTTACTCGAAGCCGAAGAGAGCATCGGAATTGTCTGATCGGAACGCGTCGGTTTTTTGATGCCAGCTGTGAAAACACCGGACATGGATGAGGCGTCGTTTCTGCTGGCGGCGAGTACGGCCGATCTCGCCGACGTTACCGAGCCGGCAGTCCAGACGTATGCCGACGCGCTTGAATTCCGGATGGATCTAGCGACGGAACCACTAGCCGCGCTTGCAGCATACGATGGGGAGCTACCGATCATCGCAACAAACCGCGTCGTTTCGGAAGGCGGGAAAGCACCGGATACGGACCGTCGGATCGATCGATTGGAAGCAGCAGCCGAACACGATGCCGTTACAGCAATCGATATCGAACGAGCAACGGTCGAGAATCGCCGGCAACCAGCCGTGCCTGACGGGACTGACCGGATCGTATCGACACATGATTTCGAACGGACACCGGACGGCGACACACAACACGCACTATTGGAGGCTGCACTTGAAATGGGTGATATCGGGAAGCTAGCAGTAATGGCGCATGAACCGACAGACGTGCTCTCACTGCTTACGACGACAGCGACATTCGCGACAAGAGGGGCCACCGTGGCCACGATGGCAATGGGACCACTTGGCCGTCACTCGCGTGCAATCGCGCCACTCTATGGATCGACAATCGGCTATGCGCCGGTTGAGACCGATCGGACGACAGCGCCAGGACAGTACGATATCGAAACGCTTGCGAACCTGATTAATCGGTTGCGGCCCACATCGGAGGGATCATAATGGCACAAACTGGACCACGGCCATGGATCGCCACCGTGCTCGCATTGTTATATCCCGGACTCGGGCATGTGTATATCCGATCCTGGGGACGGGCGATCCTCTGGTTTGCCCTGACGGTTGGGACAACGATGTTTATCGTCCCAGAGCAGGTCTTTGAGAGTGTCGATCCAATTGCGGATCCGTTCGCAGTCAGTCAAGCAATCGTAGCAGAAACACCAACACTAGGCTTGGTGTCGATTTTTCTTGTGATTGGGTTCAGCACGGTCGACGCCTATCTTACCGCACGGCGTATGAACGACGAGACTGCGAGCACACAAACACACACGTGCCCGGAATGTGGTCGTCAGATCGACGAGGACCTCTCGTTTTGTCCCTGGTGTGCAACCGAGCTTGACACCACCGAACAACAGGATTGAACTGCCCCGGGGCACGTCCCAAGACACTCCTCTCGTTTTTGTAGCGAGCAGGAAGCCCCAAACCGATTACGGGACGGGAACGCGAGGAAAAACTGTAGGGGGCGAAAGATGTTACTGTTCGATGATCCGCTCATCAACTGCTTTACCGAAGTGACGCCCGGTGGGCTCATAGGAGACCAGCACCTCATCGCCCGGCTCCAGATCAGTAACGGCGGTTCGACCATCCGTCGTTGGGAGTTTGATTGTCTCAGCGTTCTGGACGAGCGTCTCGATCGTATCAGTTCCGTCCTCTGTCTCGATGGCCGCTTCAACCCGGAACATTGGACGGCGTTCGATTTTGGCCCGCCCAACAAGCGCATCACGGGTACGCCCATCGCGATTGACGACCTGGACGGTATCGCCACTGGTGACTTCTGAAAGATACATCGTCTCGCCGCCAGGAGTACGGAGATACGAATGCACGGCGCCAGCATTGACACGGAATGGCCGAGAGGCAACATACGGCGAGTCAGCAGTTTCAGCATGAACAAAAAACAACCCGCGGGCCATCGATCCGACCAACATTCCCTCATCATCTGCAAGCAGGTTGCTGGTATCAACACAAACCCTGTCAGCAGTCCCAACTTGCTCGACGGCTGTCACCTCGGCCCACTGTAACTCGATGGTTTCCCGGTTGAGCTCGTCTCTGACAGCAACAGTCTGGCGGATAACACTCGGATCGTCGGTATCAAGCAAGACCGCATCTGCGCCGATATCAAGGGTTTCGAATGCTGTGCGTGCCTCCTCCGGGCCGGTGACCCCGGCGATCAGTGTTGTTTCATCGCCGATCCGGGCAATCAGGTTTTCAAGCGGGATGATCGTCCAGTCGTCACCGATAACGATCGTATAGTCGGCTTCACCGGCCGCTGCTTCGGCAAAGGCCTCGTATTGTTCGTTTTTGATCCGAACATATGCGCCTTGTGCCCGGTTGTCATCACGTCGGAGTGTCGAGAGATCAGCCGACCCGGACAGGTCACCAGGCAACGTAACCGTTCCATCACCCTCGCCGTGTTTCCCAACGATCGTCAGATCAGGATCAGCAGCTGCTGTTTCGGCTTCATCGATCATATCGACATCGCCGCGTGAACGAAACGCGGCAACGTTAACCTCACCGAGCTCTCGGACCCGTGATACATCCGTCCCATCAACAAGCACCCAATCAACACCAGCTTCGAGCCCGGCGGTGATTCGTCGTTTTCGTTGTTCCCAATCGCCAACACTGTCATCGGCTTTGAGCCAGATCGATCGTGTCATATCAGTAGTCACTCACGGATCGGGCTTGAACGTGGCGGATACCAAAACGGATCGAGCGGAGAAATATCACGAACCTGATCAGCCAAGCCCGGCACGGTCAAGCGCTGTCTGGACGGTCGTATCATCATGAACGATCGCAGCAATTGCACGGGTGATCGCCTCTGGGCGATCGTGCTGGAAAATCGATCGTCCCATCGAGACACCAGCACCGCCGGCATCCATCGCACCACGAACCATCTCGAGGGTCTCGCGGTTGGTGCCCCGGCTCCCACCGGCGATCACAACCGGTAAGCGTGTACCGGCAACCACCTGGGAGAAACTGGCCGCGTCACCGCTATAGCCGGTTTTAACCAGATCAGCCCCAAGTTCTTCAGCGAGACGAACTGCATGGGCTAGTGCCTCCGGATCGTCTTCAGCAACATCGGGGCCACGGGCGTAGGCCATTGCCAGCACCGGCATCCCGTACTCGGTAGCTTGTCCGGTCAGTTCGCCGAGCGCTGCAAGCTGTTCAGGCTCGTGCGTGCTGCTAACGTTGATGTGAAAAGACACTGCATCAGCGCCAGCACGAACAGCCTCTTTGACGGTGCCAGTGAGTCGCTTATCAGATTCATCCGGACCGATTTCAGTTGAGCCGTTGAGATGAACGATATACCCAGCATCATGAAGCTGGCTGGTCACACGATGAGCGATCCCCTTCTGGGTGAGAACAGCATCAGCACCGCCACGAGTGACAGCGCTGATCGTGTGCTCGATATCGCGCAGCCCGTCAACGGGCCCCATTGTGAGTCCGTGATCCATCGGAACGATCAGATATCGACCGTCCGAGCCGATCCGATCAAGTCGAAAGCGTGTACCTGTAATCATGGCGTGAGTGTGTGAAATTGTCTCATTCTTGTGGTAATGGTCCTTCCGATTCGACATGTGTCCCGGCAGCAAGCGTGCCGGCGTAGGTTCGGAGCTCTGTTGCGATGGTCTCGATTGAGGCATCCTGCTCAAGACCGGCGGTGATACGATCGATGAGTGCACTGCCAATGATAATGCCATCGGCGCCAGCGTTGACAATCTGGGTGGCCTGTTCGGGGGTGCTAATGCCGAACCCGACAGCTTTCGGAAGCTCCCAGTCAGCGACCCGATTGAGGCTGGTTACTGTCTGGTCGGAGATATCCGTCCGTGCGCCAGTGGTTCCAAGCCGCGCTTGAACGTAGACATACCCGGAGTTAAGCTGGCGAATCCGTTGGAGTCGATCAGCACCAGTCGTCGGGGCGACGATAAAGATTAGATCCAGATCGAACTCATCGCAGGCCGCTCGGAGAGGGTCTGCCTCCTCTGCGGGAAGGTCCGGGACAATGACTCCGTCAATCCCAGCGGCAGCAGCATCCCGGACGAACGGCCGCGGACCCTGTTCATCTCCATACTGGTAGATCGGATTATAATAGCTCATCGTGACGACTGGGATCGACACGTCCAGTTCAGCGGCAAAGGAGAGGTATCGCTGGGGTGTCATCCCGGCTGAGAGTGCTCGAACGGTTGCCTCCCGAATCGCTGCCCCGTCGGCAACCGGGTCCGAGAACGGAAGTCCTAGTTCAAGGATATCGGCACCGGCATCGACAACAGCATCGATAAGGCGATGGGAGGCCTCAAACTCGGGGTCACCGGCGGCAAGATACGGAATAAATGCCGGACCATCAGCAAACGCACGACCAATCTGGCTCATTGTCGCCCTCCGTGCAGGATACTCAAGTCAGGGGCAGTCTCCAATGACCGCTGATCGCTTTCTTCGATCACCGTCTCAAGGTCTTTATCGCCCCGCCCAGACACGTTCACGATGACTGAGTCACCAAGCTCGTCAGCATGGGCCTCAAGATAGCCAAACGCATGCGCCGTCTCAAGGGCTGGAATAATCCCTTCTTGGCGGGACAAACGGTGGAAGGCCTCCAAAGCCGCTGTATCATCAACAGTGACGGGAGTGACACGGTTGGTATCAACGAGATGTGCGAGTTCGGGTCCGACACCAGCGTAATCGAGACCAGCCGAGACTGAATGTGATTCCATGATCTGCCCATCCGAGTCTTGGAGGAGTTTCGTCCGAGCACCATGGAGAACTCCCTCATTGCCGGTTGCAAGTGAGGCGGAATTGGGTGCAACACCGGCGTCCTCATCAACTGCCAAGGACGACCCCCCGGCTTCAACAGCGTACAGGTCAACGTTCGTGTCATCGAGGAAATGATAAAACGAACCCATCGTGTTTGATCCGCCCCCAGCGCAGGCCAGGACCGAATCGGGAAGATGACCGAGTTTTTCACGCGCCTGCCGTCGGGCTTCTTCGCTGATGACTGCCTGGAAGTCACGGACCATCCGAGGGAACGGATGAGGACCAACAACTGAGCCGATCACATAATGGGTATGTTCGACGGTTTCGGCCCACTCTCGCATCGTCGCTGAAATCGCTTCTTTGAGCGTACCCCGGCCGACGTCTACTGGGACGACATCGGCTCCGTTAATGAGCATCCGGAAGACATTGGGACGCTGGCGGTTGATATCGGTCCGGCCCATATAAATTTCACAGGGCATCCCAAGATGAGCAGCAGCCATCGCCGTTGCCGTCCCGTGTTGTCCAGCACCGGTTTCAGCAATAATGCGGTCTTTGCCCATGTATTTCGCTAACAGCACCTGGCCAAGGGCATTGTTGAGTTTGTGTGCACCACCATGGAGGAGATCCTCGCGCTTGAGATACACGTCCGTGTCATAGCGCTCGCTGAGCCGATCCGCACGTTGCAACGGTGTCGGTCGGCCACCGAACTCGCGGAGCCGGCGACGGAACTCATCACGAAAGCCGTCTTCATTATCGAGAACATACCGTTGGTAGGCGTCCTCAAGCTCCTCGATTGCTGGCATAAGTGCTTCCGGAACGTACTGTCCACCATAATCGCCGAATTTACTATCGCTACTCATGATTGGAACCAAGCGTGTTGTCGGGAATACCGGCTGGTGAGTTGATTACACATCGATCGTCTCAACACCTGTAAGTCGGGCTGTCTGTTTGGCGACTGTCTGGGGCTCGGGTGCCATTACTGCGCTTCCGATTAGGAGTCCGTCAGCACCGGCAGCAAGCATACGATCGGCTTCGACAGGCGTGTGGATACCGCTTTCGGCGATAACAAACAGGTCATCGGGAACGGAGACGGTAGCAAGCACTGTCTCAACGGTGCTGAGATCGACCGTTAGCTCACGTAGATCACGATTGTTGATCCCAACGATGGTCGCCCCGGCAGCAACGGCAGCGCGGAATTCTGAGACAGTATGGACCTCAACAAGCGGCTGAAATCCCCGATCACGGGCTGCCTCGAGTAACCCAGGGAGGTCATCAACAAATCGAGCAATCACCAAGACGAGATCAGCTGCAACCGCGTCCAGCTGTGCGGGCTCAAGAATGAAATCTTTCCGCAAGACCGGGACGTCAACAGCATCACGAACGGCCGCCAGTGATGTTGGTGAGCCTCCGAAATGTTCTGGTTCAGTGAGAACGGAAATTGCGGCGGCACCACCAGCCACCATCGCGGTGGCGGTCGCGACCGGGTCAACATCCCGCGTTGTCGACGTCGTTGGACTCGTCGGTTTGAGTTCGGCAATGACCGGCCGATGACCCCGCTCCTGACTGGCAGCAAGAGCCGTCGGGAGTGATCGGGACTGGACTGAGACACGTCCTGTTGGCGGCTGTCGTCGTCGAGCGGCCTGGAGGATCGACTCGACTTGCGGGGCGACTGTCTCATCAGACACCATTATTGTACATTAACGTGCGGATATGTACATAAGAATTATGGGATCTGACTCCCGTTAGGTATTTGAATGGGCCACAGCGTAAATAAAATGTTCAGATTCCGCGGAAGATAGCATACGAGTAGTAAACGAAGATGACTGAAACGGACGGACCGGGCAAATACCTGATCCACGCTGAGATTTCAGCTGATGGTGTTGTCGAACGGAGTGACGTCGTTGGGGCTATTTTCGGACAGACAGAAGGCCTGCTTGGGTCACAACTGGATCTCCGGCATCTACAGGAAGCCTCGAAGGTCGGTCGGCTTGACGTTGAGATCGATAGCCAGGATGGAGAGTCAACTGGTGAGGTGACGATTGCAACCAGTTTAGACAAAGTCGAGACGGCAACTGTGGCTGCGGCATTGGAGACGATCGATCGGATCGGGCCGTGTCGAGCAATGGTTACCGTGACAGCGATCGAAGACAGTCGAGCTGCAAAACGACGTGCGGTTGTCGACCGCGCGCAGGAATTGCTTGCTGAGAATTTCGATGGCGCATTATCGAGCGATGAAATTCTTGAGGAGGTCCGTGAACGGCTCCAACGTGAGGAAGTAACAACCTACGAGGGACAGCCAGCCGGACCACAGGTGATGACAAGTGATGCGCTGGTTGTCGTAGAAGGAAGGGCAGATGTCATCGCTCTGTTGGAGGCTGGGATCAAAAACACTGTCGCAGTAGAGGGAACGAACGTTCCGGAGTCGATCGCAGAACTGACCAAACAGCGTCGGACAACCGCGTTTCTGGATGGCGACCGCGGTGGCGAGCTGATCTTCCGTGAACTGCAACAAGTCGCGGCGCTGGATTATATTACCTTCGCGCCGACTGGACAAAGTGTCGAGGACCTCTCGGAAAGTGCGATTCTTGATGCGCTCCGACAAAAGGTTCCCGCCGAGGCCGTCGAACCCTCGATTTCCGAGACAACCAACGAGGTAGAGCCATCACCAGTCGCCAGTACTGATGGGCCTGGAACGGCTGAAGGACCGCCGGAGTCCGAAGAACCAGCGGATCCCGCAGTCTTGACGGTCCCAGAACACGCAGAAGCAATCATCAACACGGATACGTTTCGTGCACTCGATGAGGAAGGGGCGATAATCGATGAGGGCCCAGTCGAGACAGCCTTTGAGACGACCGTCGAGTTGGACTCGACTCCAACAACACTGGTTTTGGATGGACCGATCACACAACGTCTCCTGGACCTTGCCGCACAACGAGGGATACCCGACCTAATCGGAACCGAGCGTGGGAACGTTGTCAAACAGCCGACAGATGTCCGGCTCCGCACGATTGAGCAACTCCGTGAGATCGGGACAGCGTGAACCGCCTCGGGGTCAAGCCCCGTGGCATTCGCCTTGACAGCCTGTAAAACAGTAGCGGTCCGCGCTGTACCGCTGTAATTCGATCGACCGTCTCACGCGAATGGGAGCCCTACGATACCGAGACCAAGCGCAAGGCCAGCTCCGAGAACGCCGCCGACGGACGTGGCGATAAAATTGACACCGCCGTTTCCGAAAAGCGTCCCCTCGATGGTCGCACCAAGGAGGCTATCAATAACCATTCCTGCCACCCCGGCGACTGTGAGCGCGACGGCGGCTGTGGGACCAATCGTGGCGAACAACTCAAGGCTGAGCACGCCGATGATCCCAGCCCCAGTCACACCGGCAACCAGCCCTTGCCATGTGATTCCACCGTCGGTCCCCGGCGGGACAGGCGCGAACGTCGTAATGAGCCGGGTCTGTCCGAATGAGCCACCAATTTCACTGGCGAGAGTATCACTGAGTGCCGTTGCAAGTGCGCCAGCAAACAAGAATAGATACACACGTGGATCGCCAGCCAGCAACCCAGCATCGGTCAAGGCGAACAAGAACAGGCCAGCCATCGCTGCGCTCGCGTTTGCAAGGACGTTCTCGCCACCTCTGGCTCCGCCGTTTGCTTCTGCGACGCCGTGTTCGAGTTTGCGTTGATAGCGAATCTTCGTTGATCCCCCACCGACTGCGAAAAACGTCACCAACAGCGCAAACCACCGATAGCCACCGAGGACAATCGTCACGAGCCCAAGCAGGATCCCAGCGATCATTCCCTCGATCGACGCAGCATCGAGGGTATACGCTAGGAGTCCAACACCACCAGCGACCGCAACTGCAGTGATAACAGAAAGCACCTGCGCATCGATCCCAACCGCAACGAGCAACCACAGAAGAAAGCCAACGGTGAACACGACGGGGGGTTCATCACGCGGAAACAACATTGACCGAATCAGTGCGGCCGAGAGGACACCGGCAAGCAGGACGGTCAAAAAAACCGGCAAAACGAGGCCACCGTCAAACCGTAATGCGACAAGCTGGCCGACTGTCCCCCCAACAAGTCCACCCCCAATATATCCGAGGGTGGAGGGCAACTGCGTTCGAACACGGACGAGTTCGGCACCGAGGTTTCCAAGCGCGACAAGCAGGATCGTCGTCGGGAACACGACCATTGGCAGATTCCCAGCACCAGCTAAGATGCCAAGGACGGCTGCTGAAACCGCAAAGCCGAACAGCCCACGGAGCCGATCGACCTCATAGTCACCAGGGCGAGCAAAAAGCTCGAATATCGGACCGTGGGTTATCAGCACCGCTGAAAGAGCGATGATCCCATACAGGATCGATACCGACGTCCCTACAACTGGACCGAGAAGCGAAAAGAGCCCAACAACCGCGAACCCGACGGCCCGTCGGATATTCGAGTACACGCTACTGTGGATTTAAAAGACAAGTATTTAACGCTCCCGAAGCAGACCCAGAGCACTTACCAATCCTAGCACGTACGCACGGGTGTGGGGATTTACGAACGCTATTTGACCCTCCGAAGCCGGTTACAGGACAGTCAGCCGCCAGAGCACGTTGCACTGGTGTTGACCGAACAGGATCTCCTCACAAAAGGCGGGTACGACACACTTGCTGACACCCTGCAGTGGGCGATCACGTATGGCGCACAGCAGGTTACAGTCTATATCAGCGTTCTTGATACCGGAGCGATCGCGCCACTCAAAAAGCGACTCAACAGGATGGAGACACCGCGGGACACAACGATTGTCGAGCCACAAACAGACCGACAGGCTGATACGCCGATTCAAATCAGCATCGGCTTGGGTGGCAAAGAGGAGTTTACACGGGCCGTACGGGCGATTGTCACACAAGTACAGACAGAAGGGCGTGATCCAGCGACGATTTCAGAGGCCGATATTGAGCGTGAATTGATTTTCCCGGCGGAACCAGATTTGATCATCAAAACAGGAGAGGAGCGGCTTGCGGATTTTATGCTCTGGCAGTCGGTCTATTCGGAGCTGTATTTCACTGATGTGGACTGGGAGGCATTTGGGAAACGTGATTATCTCAAGGCGATCTATGAGTTTCAGACCCGTGTTCGCCGCTTTGGACAGTAAGCAGGCTAATCGCTAGATGGGTCAGGATCATCACGATCGAGTTGCACCGACTCGGGATCGGAGACTGCATCTTGGAATCGACGAACTGTAGAGCGAGCTTCGGGTAACTCGATGTTGCCCATGGCTTGGAGAAGCGCGAGCGCACGCGTAACACGACTCTGTCGCCAGGATTGCTGTTGGCGTTCATACGCCCGGAGGGCACGAAGAAAGTCGAGTTTCGAAAAGGACGGCCAATAGGGTGTACAAAAGTAGACAGCGGCTTCGTTGCCGTTTGCATGCCATGGCAAGAAATTGCTTGTCCGTTGCTCACCGCCAGTCCGAATAATCAGGTCAACATCACGAACCGGTGTCTCATAGAGATGTTGTTCGACTGTTTGCACATCAATCCCATCGGGGTCTAACTGACCATCAACGACAGCTTGGGCAATGGTCCGCGCCCCCGAAAGTAACGTTGCCCGACCACCATATGCGACCGCGATATTCAATTGGAACTGCGTATAGGGGGCTGTTTCGGACTCAGCATAATCAATCGCGTCCAGAACACGCTGTGGTAAGCGATCACGTCGTCCAATCGCCTGGATACGGACACCGTGTTCGTGAATACGGGGATCGTCGGCAAGCTCTCGGAGATTATCCGTGATCAGATCAAACAAGAGGGCCCGTTCGTCTGCTGACCGATCGAAATTTTCCGTCGAAAACGCATACAGCGTTAGTTCGCGGATATCGAACTCAAGCGCCCACTCAAGCAACTGTTGGGTCGTCTGAGCACCAGCTTCATAGCCGGTTGCTCGATCAGTTCCCTGTGTGTTAGCATACCGACGATTGCCGTCCTGAATAACAGCAATGTGATCCGGCAGTGCATCGATGGTGCGCTCAAGGTGGTGGGCATACCATCGACGAAGCCGGGAGCGAAGCACATTCGCAACATCAACGAGCCATGGTAATGAAACATACGACCCAGCGGCGAAGAGGAGTCTAGCCCGGCAACTCCTGGAGTATGAGCAGACATTCCAACCCTTTTTATGTTCGTGGCCCATTCCTCCGAGTGCAATGCCAAGCGGTACGGTTGATTTCTTCAACGATTCCGGCGGATACGGGTTTATCGATACTGAGGCGTCCGACGAGGACGTGTTCTTCCACATGGAAGACATCGGCGGTCCTGACCTCGAAGAAGGTCAGGAAGTCGAGTTCGAGATCGTCCAGGCTGAGAAAGGCCCGCGGGCGAAGAACCTGACCCGGCTGTAATCGGCTCGAAACGAACGGACTGCCTCCGGGGGACGGCTTGTCATCCCGTGCACCGCCATTTGTTTTTAGACATCGAGCGACAGCATTGTTGTTGCCGACGATAGCTGAAACGACGATGTCGAAATCGGTAAGGGAACTGCCCGACAGGTTGTTGTATGAGCACTGAGCATCCGGATTCGGACCTGTATGAGCGGACAAAACGGCTGATCGAACCCGGCGAGACAGCACTCGATGGCCTGATCGTCCATACAGAGATTCCTGGACAACAAGATATGGCGATGACTGAACTGACGATTACGGTTGGTGAGTTGATCGCTGAGCAAGTGACTGATGCTGAGACGTTCGTCTATTCGGGAACGGACGATCCAAAGTTCGCATCGAACCAACATCAGGGCCGAACGATTGACGAAGAAGACTTCGTCTGGGAGTGTCAACAACTCCTTCGGAACGGCAGCTATGACCTGATTTTCTATTTTAAGGCGACACCAAATCTCGAAGCGATTGTGACAGCCGTCGAAGCCGAGCTTGATGTGACTGCCGTTCCGGTTGAAGCCCCTTAACATCCTCCGAACTCAACTCCTAGGAGAGGACGCTCACCCGGGCCATACCCAGCATAAACCGTCTGAGTTTTTCCCTATAGCGAACCCAAAACAGTGCACCGTCGGGGATTTGAACCCCAGTCATCGGCTCGAAAGGCCGATATGATTGGCCGGACTACACCAACGGTGCTCGCATTAGTGTCTTTCCGACAATCGAGTAAAAAACTTCTGTTCGCGGGCGGACGATTGGCCACTCAAAGCGCAGGGGAACCGTTAACAGGGCTGAGTGTGACAGGCGGAATACGATGAAACAGGTTCGCTTTCGCGATCCGGCTGGGGCGATCCGGACCGGCCGGTGGACTGACGGTCACATCGAGTTTGGGAACCAGACGTATGACCCTGACAGCGACGAGGTCGAACTTCTCGCGCCAACAACACCCAGTAAGATCGTCTGTGTCGGTCGAAATTACGCGGATCACGCAGCGGAGTTTGATTCGGACGTGCCAGACCGACCCTCGCTGTTTCTCAAGCCCCCGAATACGGTTGCCGGGGATGGCGATCGGATCGCACTTCCGGAGGAAAAAGAGGTGCATTATGAGGCAGAGCTAGCGGTCGTGATCGATCACCAGTGCCGGGATGTGGCTGTGGAAGACACAGGGGATGTCATTGCCGGATATACGTGTGCAGTCGACCTCTCAAACCGAGATGATCAACACACAGAGCAAAACTGGGTCCGCGGAAAGGCATTCGATGGGGCCGCCCCGCTCGGCCCGGTTATTGCTGAGGAGATCCCAGCAGAGGCAACAATCGAGCTAACAGTCAATGGCGAGCAGCGACAACAGGCCACGATCGATCAGCTCCACTTTTCGATCCCCGAGCTGATCGCCGAAATAACACAGTATATGACCCTTGAAGCAGGCGATGTGGTCATGACAGGAACGCCGGCAGGTGTTGGCCCGTTAGCTGATGGAGACACCGTTCAAGTGCAAATTGATGGGATCGGGACGCTTCAACATAGCGTCTCACAGGAGACGTAAGTTAGCGGGGGACAGCCGGGGCAAAGACCTCCTCATGAAGACGGTCACAGAGTGTGTCAGCGATCGGTTGCATATTGACCGTATCCGTTTGGTTGTAGTCAATCAGCGTTTCTAAGGCCCCGTCCCGACCAGCTTGGTAGTCCTGCCAGAGTCGGACGGCATCGGCACCGGAAATATCCGGTTGGTCCCGGTCGATCCCGAGTCGAGCTTCAACGTCGGTAAGGCCGCCGGAGTAGCCCAACTGACGATTCAACGTCCAGAGATCGACATGAGGTAGCGTGATCTCGAGGTCAAACGATGCCTCCAAAAACGGGACATCAAACCGTCGGCCGTTAAACGTTACAAGAAGATCAGCAGCATCGAGCTCGGCGCGGAGCCGCTGTGCAGACAGGTCATGTCCACGGACCAAGGTGATCGTCTCATCATCACGATGGATCGAAACCGTGGTTACCCGGTCCCGATCGTGATCAAGTCCCGTTGTCTCAATATCAAGAAAGGCTGTTCGATCACGGAAGTTCTCGTACAGTCGCCAGTGTTCACGATCGGGCACTGCCGACCGGAAAAACGTGCTATCGCGTGCTGCAAGCCGGCGTTGTGCCTGCTGGATAAACGCCTCAATTCGGTCGGCTCGTGTCTGGCCAACAACAGAGACGGTAGGATCGAACTGCTCCCAGTTGGTGACCCCCGCTGCCCAAAGCTCCCGTTCGGTTTGTGTCCCAACACCACGAACGGGGATGAAGCTATTCTGGATACGCACGCAAAACGACGGTTAGAGAGGCAGGTAAAAAACCTGCTCGTTTGCCACAGGTCTATCCCGAAGAGGACAGCCAGTCTCGGTATGATCGCGATCACCGGGGGCAAAGGCGGGGTTGGAAAGACAACAACGGCACTGGGGCTTGCACAGGCACTTGGAAAACCAACGCAGCCGATGACGGTCGTGGACCTGGATGTGGAAATGCCGGATCTCCACCTCTATGCAATGGTCGATCGGCAACCGACACTAGAGGCGCTGGCAGCCGGCAGGAACTATACCAGAGTCACACAAACGCCAGCGCAAGGGGATCATCTGCGTGTTATTCCGGCCCCGACATACGGACACCGGGAAACGATCGAGCCAGGGCTTAAGCGACTCCCCGCCCAGTCGACCATCCTCGATTGTCCAGGCGGCGCCGGACCGGACGTGACACAGCCACTCGAACAGGCTGACAGCACGGTGATCGTCACCAGACCGGGAACTGAGAGTATCGAAGACGGGAAGAAAACGGCAGCGATGGCTGCGGCGCTTGGAACACCGATCACAGCAGTCGTGATTATCGGAGCGACGGAGGTCCCACCGGCAGCACGACAGATCGAAAGCGAGATACACCACCCGGTCCCAGCGGCACACACTCAACCGCTCCATGACTCGGCAGTACAAGAGGCATACCGACAGCTTGCTCAACGACTATAATTGACGATCGAGTGCAGTTTGGATCCGCTCAGTGACGATCGAAAGACGATCGGTTTCATCCGCTAGTGTCTCTACGAGTGAGCCAAGCGCCGGCGGCGTCCCGATAACGAATAGGCTGCTATCGTCTCGTTGCACGATCGTCACGTCTGACTCGATCCCACGGATAGTTGCGATGTCGGTGGCGGTAAGATCGCCGATCAGAAATGACAGTGTCACGGCTGTCGTTGGATCACCAGACTGTGTGTTACCAAGGGCAGCGTGACGAGCCGCCTCGCGTTGGGTCATGCCGGGAAGCTCAACAACGGCTGGCGGATCGGCTGTCGTTACACGCGGATCGCCAAGCGCGTGGGCAACTTGAACGACATCACTGGTTGCGTCCGTATCATGCGTTCGGATCACGTGTGCACCGCGCTCGACTTCCATCGTTGCCGCGGCTAAACTTACAGGCAGTTGCTCGTCGGTGTCGAGTTTATCAGCGATCGCGCCGAGGAAGTCTTCCCGATTGGTCGCTGTGAGGATCGGTCGACCAAACGCACGAAACTCACGGAGCCGGCGAAACAGCTCCCAGTTGTCCTCGAAGTCACGGCCGTCATACCACCCACCAAAGGCCGGGTCAAGAATCGTCTGATCAGTAAAACCGTCACGCTGGATCGCCTCGAAGATAGCATCAATCGTCTTCAGCGCGCCTGGACGGGCGAGATCCGGGGGACTGGCCATTTTCACAACTGGCATATCGTGCGCTTCGAGTGTGGGTTTCATCTCCGGGTCCGCAAACCCACAGACATCATTGATGAGATCAAAGCCATGCCCAATGGCTTCTTCGGCGACTTCCGCATACCGGGTCTCAAGCGAGAGGGGCACATCGATTGAGAGATGGTCCATAATCGCAGCCACATCCGCAAGTCGATCAAGTTCATGTTCGACCGGTTTGGCCTCGTATTTCGGGTTAGCTGACTGGAGACCAACATCGATGATATCAGCCCCAGCGGGAACGAGTTCTTCTTCGATAAACGAAGCTGCGGCTTCCGGATCGATATAGACGCTGGGCTTGTACCCGGACTGTTCGCTCATATTGAGGACGCTCATGATCCGCGGTGGGTGGCCATCACCAATCGAAACGCCATCGACAGACACCGTATCCATAGGCGCACCAGTCGCCGGAACTACTTAAACCAGACTTCCTAGTGGTATGGGCGTCTTACCGGTGGTCGAGTCCCGCAGCGAGCCAGGACGTGATATCCAGCTGCTCGGTTTGGCGTGTGAGCCGCTCCCAGTTCGTCTGGGGCAGTGCCTGGTCAACGAGCCGTTCTAACCGATCAGCAACCCCACCGATGTCGTGTGGATTGATCAAGACAGCACCATCAAGGTGGTGTGCCGCGCCACAGAAGCGACTCAACAACAACTCATCCGGGCCAGAGGAGACGACTGCGTATTCAAGCGCGGTCAAGTTGAAGCCATCTGCAAGAGAGGTCACAAAGCCAATATCCCCATGATGAAGCAACGAGAGCAACTGCTCGCGTGGGAGTCGACGCTCGATATACGTGACCGGTTGCCAGTCAGCGGTGCCAAACCGGTCGTTAAGTACTGTGATTCGCTCACGAATCCGATCGTAGTGGCGCTGGTAGGCTGGAATTGCAGTTCGTGTTGGTGTCCCCTTTTGGATCAAGCGAACCTGCCCGTGCAGATCCGGGCGTCGCTGAAGGAGCTCCTCAAGGATCGCCAGCCGTTGGGGGATGCCTTTGGTATAATCGAGCCGATCGACAGCAGTGATAAGGGTTTCATCCTGTCCAATCGCCTGCTCGTCACGGAATCTCGACCAAAAGCTACCAGCCGTCTCAGTCCTGACTGCGTCGGTGAGCGCGGTAATATCGACCCCGATCGCGGCGGCATACGTCTCGATCGTTCGTCCCTGATACTCGATAGTTGTGCCGGTCACCGTTGCATCAGCAAGCAGTCGACGAACAGTATCAAGAAACGCCTGTTGATAGCGCTCGATCTGAAACCCGAGTCGATCGGCACCGAGTAGTCCCCGAAGCAACTGCGATGCGTGTGGACAACGAGCAAAAAACGAAGGATGAGGCCATGGGATATGCCAGAAGAGCTGGATGGGAGGTGGCGAAGCAATCCGGTCACGAAGTAGTTTTGGCGCCAACGCGAGATGATAGTCCTGAAACCAGACCAGTGGCTCGGTGTGAGTGTCGATCGCAGTGCTGGTTGCTGTCGCGAACTGCTCATTGACGGCTCGATAATGGTCCCAAAACGGAGGGTCAACACGCACGCGATCTAACAACCCGTGTGCTAGTGGCCAAAGGACCTGATTGCTGTACCCTAAGTAGTAGCCCTCAACAGCAGCGTCGGTCAGCTGAAGCCGGTGGAGTCGATATCGTGTGCTCTCCGGTGGAACATCGATCACGTGATCGGTTGTGACGGTAAAATCGGCATCCCCACTCCCCCACGCGATCCACGTGCCGCCTGTTTTCTGAAGCGTCGTATCAAGTGCTGCAGTGAGTCCACCAACAGGTCGCTGAACCTCATCGGGTGTGACATGGATATACGGCTCGCGGTTTGAAACGACAATTAGCTCTCGATCAATCGTTGGGACCAGTGACTGTAACGAATGCTGCGTCATTGGACAGCAGATGAGATCGGAGCTGGCTCAGGCTGGACATACTCAACCAGCGTGAACGTGTCGTAGGCTGTCGTGTCCGTCTGTTCCCAGTCGGTCCCTAAATATGGGAAGACACGACTCCCAGGCACGGTTTCAGGGATCTCCGAGACCAGTGCGCGATCCGCATAGGGGACAAACAGCGCGTAAATCGACTGGCCGCCGATCACGAACGCCCGATCGCCATATTCTGTGGCTGTCTCGACAGCCGCCCGGATGGAGCTCACGTATGTCGTATGCGGTGGTTCTGTGGCGGGTGGATCCCGTGTCATAACGATCTGTTCGGTCCCGTCGATGCGTGACATTTGATCAAACGTTCGGCGGCCAAGGATCACCGGGTGATCTTGGACACGATCGATATACTGGCGATGATCTTCGGGATAGTCCCATGGGATCGCCTCCCCATCGCCAATGACACCAGTTCGGGCAGCAGCACTGATAATGACGAGTTCAGGCATCCATCGATACCATATGCCACGGAGGTGAATGTGTTTCGCACCCAGACACGCTTAGGAATCACTCACGGAGGTGATCGTAACTGCCTCACTTTCTTGGTTTAAGGCGAGATTTGCGGCAATTTCGGCGTTTTGCATGGCATACTGAGCGGTTTCCTGCAGGCTGACAAGCACCTCCCGAATCCGAAGGAGCGTCGCATTGTCCAGTTCCGGAAGATCCGAAAGGATCTCTTGTTCTCGATCCTGTAACCGCTGGGATCGTTGTCGGGCAGCCGTTGTCTGCTCGAAATCCCGATCAATCGTGGCCTGGATTGCTAACGTCGAGAGTTCGTCGACTTCACTGGTAAACTCCTGAATCCGGGCGACAATCGGCTGGTCAACGCTGAGAGTATGCTCCGGTGTTTCAAGAACGATCTCAGCAATATCCTGGGCGTTATCCGCGATCAGTTCGAGATTCTTTGCGATCGATCGGTAACCAAGCAAGGGAAAGCCCGAGGTTAACCCGATCGGTGGCGCCAGATTCGGGTTCTGATGGGCGGAGATAATAAGCCGGAGGACTAACACGAAGATCTTGTTTGCCTGTCGCTCACGGTTAAGCG
Organism: uncultured Salinarchaeum sp.; assembly: GCA_964403925.1. GTDB lineage: Archaea > Halobacteriota > Halobacteria > Halobacteriales > Salinarchaeaceae > CAZFMU01. The sequence continues at coordinate 22,071 of CAYOHZ010000018.1, read as the reverse complement.
CTCGTTGGGCTAGATCAGAGTCTCCGTGTGCAAGCGCATCAATAGCCTCGTTACGCATTGTGTGGCCGGTTGATTCGAGCCGTTCAAGCAGGTTATCGAGCGTGAAATCTTCCGCATCAACCGAACACCGAATCGAGATGCTCTCGGGAGTCTCCTCGATGACGCCAAGCCCCATGAGCTGATCTTCGGCGCGATACACCGCGTTGATCGTCTCACTATCGAGGACATCGTCTTTGTTGACGATACGAATAATCCGGCGCCCGAGAACATACTGCCCGACGATTGCTCGCTCAACGGCCGCGGCTGGCAGTGTATCAGCTGCAATGATTGCTGTCGAATCATCATCGGTCAGTGACTCGGTTGTGACAAGCAACATACCGGAATCGCCGGTCCGGAGCGTAACCTCATCGCCTTTCTCGACATCGTGTGTCCGTGCCCACTGTGCCGGCAGGGTCATCGCCAGCGTGGATGGCCCGAGTCGTTGGACCTTGCGGGTGTCCATATTCCCTATGTCTGGCAGCGATATCTTAATAGTATCTGTATGTTCCTAATATACCAGTAAGCGATGGGGTCAGACGAGTTTCATCATCCGTCGCTCAACACGCCCAACACGGACTTTCCGCCAGCCACGGAGTGATTCGGCCACTGTTGGATCATCAATATCGATGTGAAGCACATCGAGATCATTGAGTTTCTCCCGAGACGCTACGATCTCAATGTCAGCCTGTGCCAGAACAGCTGGGGACAGCTGCTGGTTGCCCCGTCCGAAGACAAACCCCTGACCACCGATCGGAGAAACGATAACGACTGTCGGGGGAGTGATCTGCTCAAGGATTTCGGTCTCGGTGGCATCCGCAACGAGTAACTCACCGCCAGTCTCGGTAGCGGCCCACACATCAACTCCCAGTGGTGTTCCATCGATGCCAAGTTCACGTTCGATAGCCTGGACGGTCCCACCGGGGCCAAAAACATAGGTTGTCTCAGGGGTGATCTCATCGGTCATGCCGGCCGCAATCCCCGCAACAGTACCACTGCCGACCTGCTTGCTCGCTTGTAACTCGGGGGCAACTGGAACCGGGCGGACAGCCCGAAGGTCGGTTTCGACGTGCCCCTCCCGATACGCCTGTTCATCGATATCGTTGATCTCACGGCGTTCAACCTGCTCGAAGGTGGTGAGGATCGTAGCAGCGTCCTCCGGGGACACAGCAAACACGGACGAATAGACTTTAACGCCGGCTGGGACCCCTAACATCGGCGTCTCGACACCAGCAGCATCGAGTGTCTCGGCAACGTCGGTCGCCGTACCGTCACCACCAACAAAAAGCAGGACATCCGCTGTCGCATCAATCGCTGCCCGAACTGCCGCTCGTGTATCCGCAGCGTCGGTGGTAGCCGGCGGCGTTGTGCGGTCCGGGTCGATCGACCCGATTACAGTCGGGGTAACGTCGGCCGCTCGGGCTTCTCTCGCGCCCATGTGTCCAGGCGCCGCTAGTACATCGATGGTCGGGTCACGAGACTGGAGTGCCTCAAGTGCGCGAATAGCCCGATCAGGTGCCCGAGGCTCAGCACCCCGTGCTCGCGCTTCCGTAACGTTTCCATCAGTCCCCTTGAGCCCGACTCGACCACCCATCCCAGCAATTGGGTTTACCACAATGGCCACGCGCATACTAACAGCTAGGTCCGGGGGCGCAAAAGAAGCCCGTCTTCAGCAGCTTGAGCCTGTACTGGGAAAGGTTATCCGGCCTGGTCGCAACGATCGGATATGGACGCGCCACTGCTTGTCTTCGATGGCCGAGTCGGCGCAGCCGGTGATATGCT
>CAYOHZ010000018.1:0-20153 GCA_964403925.1 uncultured Salinarchaeum sp. | reverse complement strand
TCGAATCGACCGAACGTCCTCCGGGCCGTGCTTGGCACACCACGAGGGAGACTCCAACGGGCGGATATTCGGATACTAGAAACGAACGTCGATGATATTAGTCCGGAAGTCATCGGTGATCTGCAAGCCTCACTGCGTGACGTCGGTGCTAAGGATATTACCGTCGTCCCGGCGACCATGAAAAAGGCCCGGCCAGGACACGTACTGAAAGTAGTCGTCCCACCCGAGCGAGCAGAACAGGTTGCACGACGATTGATCGAGGAAACGGGAACACTAGGCGTTCGAGACAGCGGCGTCACACACCGGTTTGTTGCTGATCGAGCGTACGACACGGTCTCGATTGAGGTAAACGGGACCGAACACATGATCACGGTAAAATATGGACTGGATACAGACGGGACAATACTTGATGTGAGCGCAGAATACGACGATGCTGCTGCGGTCGCAAGAGAGACAGGACAGCCATTACGAGATGTGCTTCGATGGGCCGAACAGGCTGCTGGAGAGCAGACCAGCAAACACGAGCAATCGTAGGAGAGCCGGGGCGATGGAGGGAGCCTCTCGTTTAGCCGAGGTCTTTCCACTTGCGACCACAGCTCGGACAGATCCGAACGCTCCCAACTTCTGACGGATCGTTTTCCGTTTTCAGCGTTTCACCACACTCTGTGCAGGTCAACCGGCCATAGGTATCTTTTTTGAGTTCATCGGAGCGAAGTCCTTTGCGGACTGATTGCATACATATGCGTTGCGCACGGGTGGCCAAATACTCTGGGGGATTGGTCTCGCTGTTGGCGCGTGGCTCTGTTAGCCAACGTGTCGGCCCGTCGGATCGAGCCATCAAACAGCGAACAAGGGCCACTGGCGTCTCGGCAGCGATCGCATGAGTTAATTTCACAGAATCATCGAAACGGCTGCCACAGGGCGTGACCCCGAGGCAGTTGACAGCGGCGTCGGTGCAGTATCTCAGATCCGTTCGCTTACTCCCCGTCGCAAACCGCGACCACCACACTGACCGCCCGCTCATGAAGAAACGTCTAGTCGACAGCCACGGCGATCCAGTAATCCGAGCCGGCAATGAGATCAGAACGATCGAAAACGGCGACTTGGGCGAGATCATGCCACCGACGTTCCATCGTGGAGCGGTCAAGCGTCAGATGAGGACGAAATCACAACCCAAGACAGTCGACACGGTCACCACCGGCGACGACCAGGACCGCCAGGGCCGCCACCGCCAAACTGAAGCTGATCGGGAACGCTGACACCTTTCTGTTTTAACCATCGACCGTAGATCAGTCCGATCAGGAGCCCGGCGAGATGCGCAAAGTGAGCGATATTACCGGCAGCAGCACCACCACCAACACCAACCAGCACGGAAAAGGCTGCAAAGCCGATTGTGAGCACCCACAACGGCATTGGAATGAAGAAAAACAAAAGCACCCGAAGATTCGGGTTCAGAATCGTCAATACCCCGAGCAACGATAGAATAGCACCACTGGCACCGACAACACCGGGACTAATCCCACCACCGAATAAGACGACGAGCTCTTGGGTAAGTCCAGCAAGCATACCGGCGCCGAGAAACAGCACTGTGAAGTTGCGGCTGCCAATCCGGCGTTCAACAAGCGGCCCAAAGAAATACAGGACAATACTGTTAAACGCGATATGAGCGAGATCGCCGTGGGCAAAGATCGACGTGATCCATGTCCAGACGTACTGGAGATTCTGACCTTGGAGAACAAACAGTGTTGTTTCTAACTGGGGTGCCACAGCACGGAGCACCAACTGGAGCCCAAACGTGACCCACATTGCCGCCAGAAACACGAACGTCATGTTACGGCGAACATAGCTGGTTAGTCCGCCGGGACCGCCAAAGCCGTCAAGGGTTGAGGTCTCGACGGTCTGGGCTTGTGGCTGCCTTGAGCGGTCGGTGTTCCCGACATCGCTGTCGAATCGACCGGTGCCTGCAGCCCCACTGTATTGGTTAAGCCCCGGACAATCATGATGTTCCGGTAGCCGGTGCTCGGAACAAAACGTGCCACCACAGCGATGGCACTCATATGGCATGTCCAGATCGTCGCCACACACGTCACAGGTCGCCATCGACTGGAGTTGTGCTGGCAAGACAAAGGGACTTGCGGTCGGCGCCGCCACAGGCTTTTGCTCTCTCAGGTCGGACGCTCAGGCGTGAAGACATACCAGCGAAAACAGCTCCTCGAGCGAGTGCAACGGGACGGGGCCACCATCGGGACCCGGATCCCAGAGACCATGATGATCCAGGGTGCGGAGATTCCATTGCGATCGTTCGTCATCGAGATCCGCGAGCGAGAGACGTATCCACGAAGTGAACAAGAACGTGTCACAACAGCCAAACGAAACCTCCGGCGCGCACGGAAACAGCGATACGACCAGCTGAACGATGGCACGATCAGCTACGAGGCCGGGGAGCAACTTGTCGAAGAGATCATCGGTATCGACCGAGCACTGACAGCATTGGAAACGCTTCGTCCGACCGATATTGAAGCCGAACAGCGACGCCAAGAGGTTGCCGACAAACGGCGGTGGCTATCGTTTCTTCGGACGGCACTTGGGCAAGACGAGACAAACACCACAACCGATCTTCGCTGATGACACCACAACAACCGGATAACGATCAGCTCGCAGACCGACTTGAAGAGTTTGCGGATCTGCTTGAAGCAAAAGGAATCGAGTACAAACCTACTGCCTATCGGCGGGCAGCCGAAAACGTCCGTGACTATCCTGGAGCAGTCACAGAGTTGGCACACACAGACCCAGCCGCACTCGAAGAGATCGATCGGGTTGGTGACGCGATCGCCAGCAAGCTGCGTGAGTATGTCGAGACCGGGACGATCGAGGAACTCGAAGCCCTTCGACAAGAGTTGCCGGTCGATATGGACGCATTGACTGCGGTTGAGGGAGTCGGCCCCAAAACCGTCGGCCGGCTCTATGAGGAGTTGCAGGTCCAAACGCTCACTGATCTCGAACGGGTCGCCAGAGCTGGGGCCATCAGAGAACTCCATGGGTTCGGAGTCAAGACCGAACAAAACATTATCGACAATCTCGAGTTCGCAAAACAGGCCGACAAACGAGAGCTGCTTGGAGATGCTCGTCCGGTTGCTGATCGGTTACTTGAGCACCTCGCCACAGAACCAGCTGTCGAAAAGCAGGAAGTGGCCGGATCAATCCGTCGATGGCGACCAACGATCGGGGATATCGATCTCCTCGTTGGGAGTACTGACCCACCAGCCGTGATCGAGGCGTTTCAGGAGCTAGCGGATGAACGCATCGAGTCCGGGACAAGCAAGGCCAGTATTCGGACCGATGGTGTCCGAGCGGACCTGCGCGTTGTGGCACCCGACGAATATGGAAGCGCACTCCAGTATTTTACGGGGAGCAAAGAGCACAACATCCAGCTGCGAAACTACGCGCTAGAGCGTGGGCTCTCGTTAAACGAGTATGGAGCCTTCAGGGTCAACGAACAAACAGCAGAGACGACCACGGATCCGGATCGACGTGTTGCCGGGGAGACCGAAGCTTCGATGTATGAGGTACTCGATCTAGCGTGGATCCCGCCAGAACTGCGAGAAGGGAACGGTGAGATCGAGGCTGCAGCCAATGACACGCTCCCCTCGTTACTTACTATCGACGATTTGCGTGGCGACCTCCATGTTCACACCGAGTGGTCGGATGGGGCCGCCACGATTGAGGAAATGGCAGATGCTGCCGCGGCAGTCGGACACGACTATCTTGCGATTACCGACCATGCATCCGGACCGGGAATTGTTGAGGGGATTGGCCGTTCGGATGCGGAACTACGAGAGGAGATGGCTGCGATCAAGGCTGTCAACGAAACGCGATCGATTGAGCTGCTTGCTGGCGTTGAGACGAACATCCACGCTGATGGCAGCCTCTCGACAGGAGAAGACCTGCTTGCAGCGTTAGATATCGTTGTGGCGTCGCCACACAGTGGGCTGTCGGGAGATGGCACGGACCGACTACGAACAGCAATCGAGCACCCGGAAGTCGATATTATCGGGCATCCGAGTGGCCGATTGCTCAACCAGCGATCCGGACTCACGCTTGATCCTGCCGAACTTGGTGCTGCCGCCGCAGATACCGGAACCGCACTAGAAGTCAACAGCGATCCCGCCCGACTCGATTTGTGGGGCGAAGTCCTGCGTGAGGCGATCGATGCCGGCGCACCGATTGCGATTAACACGGACGCACACCGACCGGAGGCGCTCAAATGGCGACGGTATGGCGTTCACACGGCTCGGCGAGGGTGGGCGGAACCAACTGACGTTATTAATACAGGACCTGTAGCGACGCTCCGATGAAGCTACTGCTGGATAGCATGTGTGGCGGGATCGCCTCGTATCTCCGAATGTGTGGGCATGACACAGCATATACACTTGATCGGGGGATCGAGGCTGACGACGCGATCATCGACCTCGTACGGACAGAACAGCGACTGCTGATCAGCCGCGATCGGCAGCTGGTCAATCGGGTTGAACGGTCGATCTATCTTGAGACAACAGACCCCATCGACCAGTTAACAACGCTTGCAGCTGCAGGGATTGAACTCAAGCTGGCGGCAGAACCGGACTATTGTGGCGCCTGCAATGGCCCTCTGCAACGTGTCCCAGAAACCGCTGAGACACCAGCGGAAACGCCAGCACCGGAAACAACGACGGTATATCGGTGCCAGGACTGTAGGCAGTATTTCTGGCGTGGGAGCCACTGGGATCGAGTCGCAGAAACACTTGCGACAGTGCGAACAAACGCCTAAGAGGAACGGTTTGACTGCCAGGAATCGCAGGCCTCCATGTCTTCTAGCTGGCGCCCATGATACTGGCAGTATGGGGTGATCTCCCCCGATTGGTTCTGGTAGTCAACAAACTGACAGTTCCCACAGTACTGGTCCGTAAGGTCCGCGTCAGGAGCTGTCTCGTGGGCCGGTGACTGAATCGGCTGTTCGTCGACACCGCCGTCACTGGCATGGCTACCGGTCGAGCGAGTTCCGTTTGCTAGAGATCGATTGGTGGTTGTTGTACCGGTTTGTGTTTGCGCTGTTCCATCCGGGTCGGCACCCAACAGTCCAACACCACCGAATCCAGAGGACTGATCGGGGCTGTCTGCCTGTTCGGTAACGATCCGGGTCGGTCGGGTGAACATCATCGCAACGGTCCCGCCCGGGTCGTTGCGCTGTTTGAGTGTCGCGATCCCACCAAACACACAGTAGACTAATACAAGAATTCCCAGTGCATAGACACCCGAAACGACTGGTGTGAAATCAGCACCGTAACCAGCCCAGTCCTGTGGATAAGCATAGCCAAAGGAGACGACCCCAAGGATCGTCAGGCTCGCGCCAAGCCCAGCAACGACACGGAGATACGGTTGTGCTGGAAGAACGGTGACAATCCCCCCAAGGACTGCTGGCCCAGCAAGCCCGAAGAGCACCCCAGCGATCAGTCGGGCACCGTAGTCGTCCGGACCGCCACCAATCTCTGTCACGGCAACGAGGAGCCCGAGGACAGCAAGGATCGTTCCCCCCATGAGTAACCCACCACCAGCAAGCAGTCGACGACGGGTCGTAACACCGCCAACGCCGCCGTCATAGACGTCCTCAAGGCTTGTCATAGCTGGTGGTATGAAATCAAGCTACAAAACGTTGCGTCAGACATTGACCGGGAGACCAACAAAAGACATATCGGCCGGGGACACTCACATAGGGTAGTCAACGGGAAGCATGAACGAAGTTCAACTTGAGGTCGCCAAGGCCTACCCGAACGATTCCGGTCGGGGTATCGCGCGGCTCGACCCGGACACGCTGTTACACCTGAAACTCAGTCCGGGCGACATTATCGAAATCGAAGGAGCAGAGCTGACCGCGGCGAAGGTCTGGCGCGCCGACCGTCAGGATTGGAACACGGACACAGTCCGAATTGACGGGTTCACACGACAAAATGCGGACGTGGGGATCGGCGAACGTGTCTCGATTCGGAAAGCTGACGCGACAAAAGCCGATCGGCTGACCCTTGCGCCGCCGGAAGACGCCAGCGTCCAGTTTGGGTCGGATGCTGCTGGCATGGTCAAACGGCAGATTCTGAAACGACCGGTGGTCGAACGTGATATCGTGCCGGTGATGTCGAGTACGAACCATCCGTTCATGCGATCACCCGGGCAGGCGATCCCGCTGATTGCCGTCGAGACAGAGCCCGATGGCGTCGTCTTGATCACGGAGGATACGGAAGTCGAGTTGCGTGAGGAGCCGATTGCTGGCTATGAAAAGACCAGTAGCGGCATTACCTACGAGGACATCGGCGGCCTCCAAAACGAGATTCAGCGTGTCCGGGAGATGGTCGAGCTGCCGATGAAACACCCCCAGGTGTTCAAGAAACTCGGTATTGAGCCACCACAGGGGCTGTTGTTACACGGCCCGCCGGGCACCGGGAAGACACTGCTTGCGAAGGCTGTCGCCAACGAGACATCGGCCAGCTTTTTCTCAATTGCCGGGCCAGAAATCATCTCGAAGTACTACGGCGAATCCGAACAGCAACTCCGGGAGATCTTCGAGGATGCAACCGATGAAGCACCATCGATCATCTTCATCGATGAGTTAGACTCGATTGCTCCGAAACGGGAAGACGTCACTGGCGAAGTCGAACGACGTGTCGTCGCACAGTTGCTAACAATGATGGACGGCCTCGAATCGCGCGAACAAGTGGTTGTTATTGGCGCGACAAACCGTGTCGACTCGGTTGATCCAGCACTGCGACGGCCTGGTCGGTTCGACCGCGAGATCGAGATCGGTGTCCCAGATGAAACGGGACGCAAAGAGATCCTTCAGATCCACACCCGCGGGATGCCCCTATCGGATGATGTTAATCTCTCCTATTTAGCCGATGAGACACACGGGTTTGTGGGAGCTGACATCGAGTCACTGACGAAAGAAGCCGCGATGAAAGCCCTGCGGCGGTACCTTCCGGAGATCGATTTAGACGAAAAGGATATCCCGCCAAGCCTGATCGATCGGATGATCATCAAACGCGAGGACTTCGAGGGCGCGCTGACCGAGGTGGATCCATCAGCGATGCGCGAAGTCCTCGTGGAGCTGCCAAAGGTCACGTGGGACGATGTCGGCGGCCTTGATGAGGCCAAACGAGACATTAGAGAATCCGTGGAGTGGCCGATGAAACACCCCGAACGGTTCACTCGCCTCGGGATCAAGCCGCCGAAAGGTATTCTTCTGTACGGCCCCCCGGGGACTGGAAAGACATTGATGGCCAAAGCAGTGGCCAACGAGACGAACGCCAATTTCATCTCAATCCGTGGCCCACAGTTGCTTTCGAAGTGGGTTGGCGAGTCTGAGAAGGCGATCCGACGGACCTTTGAGAAGGCTAGACAGGTCGCACCGACGATCATCTTCTTTGACGAACTGGATTCGCTGGCACCCAATCGCTCGCAGGAGGTCGGCTCGAATGTCTCCGAACGAGTCGTCAACCAGCTGCTTACGGAACTTGACGGGCTCGAAAAAATGGAAGAAGTGATGGTAATCGGAGCAACCAACCGGCCAGATATGATCGATCCGGCACTAATCCGGTCCGGGCGGTTTGACCGGCTCGTGATGGTTGGACAGCCTGATACGGATGGCCGCGAACAGATCCTTCGGATCCATACGGATGATACACCGCTGGCGCCTGATGTTAGCTTGCGAGAGTTGGCCGAACGAACAGAAGGGTACGTTGGGTCCGATCTCGAGACGATTACCCGGGAAGCAGCGATCGAAGCGCTCCGTGATGACACAGAGGCAGAGGTCGTCGAAATGCGACACTTCCGGAAGGCCCAGGAATCGATCCGGCCAACAATTACCGAGGAGATCCTGGAATACTACGATAACATTGAAGACCAGTTCCAGGGCAGCGGTGCCGAACCAACGACCGGACGCCGGCAAAGCCGGCTCGGATTCCAGTAAGCAACGAAAACAAAACGTAGTTCCCGAAGACGGCCTTAAAACGCCGTATAAACTGTCTAAAAGTTTTATATCGTTTCTTGTCTGTCTGATAGAGATGAATAAAACGTCATAAACTCGGCAAACACTGTGGGGGATATATGGGCCGATGGGCCATACAGAAAGCTGAGGTGATGGTCCCAATGACAACCTCTTCACTCCACTCTGAGCCCTCCACCGACGACCCCAAGCCAGCGTTTCGAACGCGGCTTCTCAGCGCAGTTAGACGACCAGCCAGCTTTGTTGGTTTCTGGCTCTCGATTGCTCTTCCATTCCTGTACCTGCCACTGTTGGTAACAGGCCTGACGACAGTCGCCCAAACAGCAACGTTTTTTGCGTTGCTTGGTGTGAATCTCTTGGCCGTGGTCGTCGGGCAGTCCTACCGGCCAAACTGAACTTTCGGAACACGTCGTAACAGGGCCTGGCGTTTGATCAGCGCGAACCCGACGAAGATAAGCAGGAACCCACTGATGGTCAGTGGATCCAGTTGTTCTGCCAGTACCAACCAGCCGAATACGGCTGTGAATACTGGGGCGACATACGAGACAAGATTGATCTCGATAGGACCCAGTTCATCGAGCAGTGTGAAATAAATCAAAAAGCCAAGGGCACTCGACACGAGTGCGAGATATCCCAACGCCAGCCCTGCCTCGATGGTCCAAGAAATATCGCCGATCGACTCACTTGGCAGTCCGATGCTGACCAGATGCATCATTATGGCGCCACCAAGCATCGACCACGTCTCCATGGTCTCGATTTCAAGCCCGGTCTGTGCGCGTTCTGTCAACACGCTTCCAAGCGCAAAGGCAGCCGTCGCGAGGAAAATCAACCCGACACCAACAGACGTTGGGGCCAGTAAATTGGCGGGATCCGGCTGTGAGACAAGCCCGACGCCGACCAGTCCAGCGACCAATCCGAGCAAGCCAACCACGGAGAGCTGCTCGCTTGGGAGAAATACCCGTGCCAGCCCGGTTGTCAACACCGGTGAAAGTGAGACGACAACCGCAGCAGCCGCGCTCGTTGTATACTGTTCGCCGATGAACAAAAAGACATGATAGACACCGATCATCAGCGTTGCACCGACGGCAACAATACGCCATTGGTCGATCCCATGAGGAATTGGACGGTCAGCAACAAGCCACGTATAAAAGAGCATCGCGATCCCAGCAAGATCGAATCGGGTGGCCGCGAAAAGGACTGGCGGAAAGTACTCAAGGCCAGCCTTGATGGCGACAAAGGCCGTTCCCCAGACAGCAGCCAACACGAGAAACAACACGACAGGACGGGGTTGTGACACGCCATCGGGTACCACGTGAACCTGTTCAAGCGTTTCGGTCTGCTGGCCGGCAACGTTATTAGAGAGCCATTACGAAAAGCTGGTATGGCCGCACACGGCCGGCCGACGTTGCGTGACCTGTTCGACGAAGCACCGACACCACATATCGCCCACCCGCCGGAGACACATCATCGAGAGTACTACGTGGCGACCGACGGGTCGTATTTCGAAACCAATGTTGGTGGGCTCGGTGTCGTCATCGAAACGCGCGATGGACAGCGTATCGCGCGCATCGCCCGATCGGACCAGACACCGGATAACAACATCGCCGAGTATCGTGCACTCCATCTCGGGTTAGATGTATTGGCAACCCAGGCGCCCGCGGACGCTCGGGTCGGGGTTTTAGTTGATCACGATGAACTCGCAGCGAACGTGAATACATTGATTATTTCCCGGACGGCCCCGGGGGGAACAGTCCCGCGGGAGTATTCGATTCCACCGGCTGCAGAACATCACTGGCGCGGGATCCAAGCCCGGATCGCGGGGCTCGGAGAGGTCCGGACGGCTCGGATTGCCAGCGATCAGAATCCAGCGCATCCGCTTGCAAACGCGCCACAACAATACGCCCACTTGGGAACGGACTACGATCGGCGACAAACACAGGAAACACCGGAGGGAGTTCCCCCACCATCACGAGGTGCTGCTCCCTCAGAACAGGCCAGTGACTAACAGAGGTCAATCGTCTGCCAGCAGATCGGGTGGCTGCTGACCGATCCCGTCAAGATCCGGGTCAAACAGATCCACGGCAGTTCGGAGGGTCCGATTGTCGGCTGCCTCTGCAGCATCCCGAAGTTCTGTTGTCGGATCTGCCAGCAAGGAGCTAACGATCGCATCGGCCATTGATTCGACAGCCTCCTGTTGGGCGGGAGGAAGGTCGCCACGAGCCTCAAGTCGAGAGAGTGCTTGCTGGAGTTCCCGTTCTTTGATCCGTTCTGCTTTCGTATAGATACCGCTGATCAAGGCATCGGCACGCTTGCGTTTGTATCGAGCTTGGAGATGGTCAAGCTCTGTATCGATAATCTCACGAACACGCTCGGCGGCAGCCCGTCGCTCCCGGGTAGTGCGATCAGTTACGGCGGTCAAGGCATCAAGATCAAACCGTTTAACATCAGCCAACGCAGCAATCGCCGGCGTTGTATCTGGCGGCTGAGCCAGATCGATGACAAGTGTCTGACCAGCTGCGGTAAACATCGACTGTGTGAGGATCGGCTCGTCACTCCCGGTCGTCGAGAGGACAAGCGCAGCGTCAGGCAGCCAGGCTTCGAGTGCATCAAGGCCGATGGATGTTATCTGATCATAATCAGCAGACAGCTCCGCAGCGAGGGCATCGGCCCGCTCTTGGGAGCGGTTCGCGATCACCAACTGTGAGATCGGATAGTCAGTCAGGGCCCGAGCGGCCAGTGTTCCCATTTCGCCAGCACCAACGAGCAGGACCGTTATGCCATCAAGCGTAAGATGCTCGTCTGCAAGAGCGATAGCCGCTGTACCAACGGTTGTTCGGCCGTCGTTGATACTTGTCTCCGATCGAACCCGCTCACCAACATGAATCGCTTTCGGGATCGCCTCCTCGAAAACGGGGCCGATCCCATTGGCAGTTCGTGCCGCCTGATATGCGTCCTTGAACTGACCCAGAACCTGGTCTTCCCCGACAACGAGTGATCGTAATCCGGCTGCAACCGCCATGAGGTGTCGAACACTCTCCCAGTGATCAAGCGTCCGGACAGTACGATCAGGGACAGCAGCAACGGTCTCCCCAAGAACTGCCTGTCCCTGCTCAGCCGAATCGGTAACCACATAGGCTTCGGTCCGATTGCACGTCTGCAGGGCAAACGCCTCGGTGACACCAGACTGATCGCGGAGCAGTTGCACCCGCGACTGGTGGCTGTCGCCACGGGCGGCCGTCAGCTCATCAACTGTCGCCCGGTGGTGAGACACGCTGACACCAGCGATCGTTCCCCAAGCGGTGACCGGTCGCGAACTCATCGATAGCGGATCGGAACAAGACTCAAAGTAGTACGCGAGCGAGCCACGAGTTACACAGTCTATACTAATTCGTGTATCTAAACGTTGTGGTCACGGCCAGCCAGGTCGTCACGACAGATCTCCGGCCGAGGCAGAACGCTGTGCGTGCATCCCGCCCGTGACGGTCATGGAGTGTGAGCCAAGTCCCCATCGTGGGGGGAAGCCAATGACGTCAGTCATGGGTAGCTTGTGTTGGATCCTCGTTTTCGACCGTTAGACGATACCGACCCTGTGAATCCCGTGTTGCCAGATCGCGTGTCCGTAGTTCAACGAGGAGCGTCCAAACGTGATGAGTCCGAACGTCGACTGTTTCAGCGAGTTCCGTTGGCGTCAACTGCTGGTCACGTAACGCAATGACGAGCGAGCGAGCAGTCTCAGCGGGCGGGGTTGCTGCGCGAATAGCGGCAGTAAGTGCGGGACTCTGGAGTGCTGGTGGGACTGACACATCGGTCCCACTAGTCTGTGAGTCTGTCGATCGGTGGGGCCCAGAGACAGAGGACATGGACGCGGCTGTAGAATCTGCCAAAGCGGTACTGTCATCCCCGGCACTGTCGGAGTGGACAGCGCTTGGCCATGGATCAAATGATTCTTCGAGGTCAATACTGGGCCCTGGCTCAGAATCGGAGTCGGCTGTATCGTCCGACGGTGGGGAATCGGCCAATGCTGATTCAAGAACGGTATCGAGGCCGGCCGAGGTGTCACTGGTGGTCCCGTCGGATGTGGAGTAGGACGCTGATGGTTGTTCCTCGAGTTGTGATTCCAGTGTGGAAAGCTGTGTTTCGAGATCGGCGATCCGTGCTTTCAGCGATGTGACCTCAGCAGCTGGTGTCCCAGCGCCCTCGGTATCGGCGAGTGCCGTCGCCAGCTGGTCAGCAGCCTCCGACACAGCCTGTGCTTCGTGGAGTTGTGTTTCAAGTTCTGCAATCCGTTTGTCTTTCCGGTCGAGTGCAGCTTGGAGCTGATCGATCCGATCCTCCCGCTTGTCGGCCTCCTCCGAGATGGCTGCCAGTTCATCAAGGAGCGTATCGCTGACGGATTTGAGCTCCGGACGCTCGAAGTCAGACAAGCCGGGTGTCGCACCGGCGTCAAACGTCCGCTTGCGTCGAAACTGTATCCGGCGAACTGTCGTCTCGGTCCAGTCGGTCTGGAGAAACGCTTCCCCATCGGCCAGATCTGTCACCGCGTCTGCATACGTATCACCGAGCACTCGGCCAGCAACACGCGTATCGTTGTCCCAGGTGAGACGATGCCAGACGAGCCAGTTGGCCTGTGTGATGAAGTCTTTTTTTACATCGGCCGGCCGTTGGCTGATCCCAAGTAAGCCAAGGCCGTGTTTCCGACCGCGTTTGCCGATCTTGATCAACATACGGCCAGTGTCGTCCATCCCACCGCCCTCGGGGATATACTCATGGATCTCTTCGACGACAAGCAAAAACGGCTTTTTGAGTTTTTTCTCTTTTGCAAAGAGGTGTCGGGCAGTTTCTCTGACGAGCTCATTGGCCCTGTCACGATCGAGATAGCCCGAGACATCAAGCACGATCGGGACGTTCTCATCGAGTGCAAGACTGGCGAGTTTCTCGGCATGATCAGGCCCGATCTGAATATCACACTCCTCATCGGCACCAGCATGGAGCAATTCGTAAGTGTCTTTGAGTCCATAATATTCGCCGTCAGCATCGACGATCAACACTGGATAGCCAGCCTCAAGCAGTTCCTCGATGACAACACTGGCGGTGTTGCTTTTCCCACTCCCGGATTTCCCGGTGACAAAGGCCCGACCGGTCAGGACCTGAATCACTGGGAGCGTAACTGGCTGGTCGCTTTCGGCCCGGTGTCCTACCTGAATGTCGACGGTCTCAGTAGTCTGGTCTGTCATCCCCGATCACCAGTTGCGCAAACGATCACGGTCATAGTGTTGGACGAGAGGCCCTTGAATATTCGTCAGACATCTCCCGACGACAAGATTTAGGCGACCACAGTAGTCTGGTGTACCTGTATGCCCGAAACGATACTCATCGTGGGTGGTGGCGGACGGGAACACGCGATCACCCGGGAGCTAGCCGCCAGCCAGCAGGATCCCGAGCTGTACGCCTGTGCCGGGAATCGTAATCCCGGAATTGATCATCTCGTCACTGAGCTTACGCAACTGGACACAACCGATCCAGCTGCAGTACAAGAGTATGCCACATCGATCGACGCGACGATGGCTGTCATCGGGCCGGAAGCACCACTTGGTGCCGGTGTCAGCGATGCACTATCGGAGGCAGGGATCTTCACCTTCGGGCCGTCACAGGCGGCAGCTCGCATCGAGACGGACAAAGCCTATCAGCGGCAGTTTATGGCCGAGCATGACATTCCAGGCACCCCGGAATTTGCAGTCTTTGATGACCCTGCTGGGGCAGCAGCATACATCGATGAGTACACCGGTGATCTCGCGGTAAAGCCAACAGGACTCACCGGCGGTAAAGGGGTGCGAGTAACAGGCGAGCAGGTCAGTAAGGCAGAGGCCAAAAACTACGTCCGTAACAGCGGTTACGACCGGTTCGTGCTTGAAGAGCGACTGCACGGCGAGGAATTTACCGTCCAAGCGATTGTCGCAAACGGCGAGGTGCGACCGTTCCCAGCCATCCAAGACCACAAACGCGCCTATGAGGGTGATGAGGGACCGAATACCGGCGGGATGGGTGCATACAGCGCCACTGAGCGGACACTACCGTTTATGACGGCTGGAGATTACAAGCAGGCTGTCGAGATCCTACAGGCGACCGTCGAAGCGCTGCCGGCGTATACTGGCATCCTGTATGGACAGTTCATGTTGACTGCGGACGGGCCAAAGGTAGTGGAGTTTAACGCTCGGTTTGGTGATCCAGAGGCGATAAACGGGTTGGCAGTACTGGACACAGACCTCCTAACAGTCCTCCAAGCCGCCCGAGATGGAACGTCGCTACCGTCGCTCTCGTTTCGGGACGTGGCAACAGTATGTAAGTATGCAGTTCCGGCAGGATATCCGACCGATCCCAACGCGGGGGCGCGGGTGACGATGACACCTGAGACAGCAGCTCCCGCAACATTGGTCTATGCCAGTGTCGATACACGAGAGGACAGCATATACACGACGACATCACGGTCATACGCCGTACTCGGAACGGGACCATCGATCACCGCTGCTGAGACCGTGGTGAGCAATGCATTTGAGCGGGCTGGAACAGATGGACTGCGTGTTCGTGCTGATATCGGAACTGAACCAGTGGTTCAGACACGGATCGATCACATGAAGACACTCAACGAGTAGCAGACAGCCGGCTGGAGAAAAGCCGGGGATATAATAATACTCGACGACCAACCCTGGGACTGTGAGCGACGATCACCGGCACGACCGGTTGGACCGACACGCGACACCGGGACCACGGAATGCCCTCTGGCGTTGGCCAGCAACGAAATCACTGTTGGCAGTCGTCCGGAATTACCTGATCATTGTGCTCTGTCGCGTAATGCCGAGCCTACGGGTGAAAAACTGGTTGTATCGCCGACTCGGCATGAACGTTGGCCAAGGAGCAGCATTCGCCCTTGAGGCAACACCGGATGTCTTCTGGCCGGACCAGATCACAGTCGGTGAGGATGCAATTATCGGGTATGATGCGACGATTCTAACCCATGAGTATCTGCAAGACGAGTATCGGGTCGGCGAGACCGAAATCGGACCGCGAGCGATGATCGGTGCCGGGGCGATCGTGTTACCTGGCGTGACTGTCGGTGCGGACGCGACAGTTGCAGCGAACTCACTTGTGGCCTCTGATGTCCCACCGGAGACAACGGTCGCCGGCGTACCGGCAACATCAGTTGACGGCCCGGTCGATGGGCCAGAAAATCGGTAGCGATTTGCCGACTGGGAACTACCGGCCCCGTATGGATGGTGTCCTCGGGAGCGACCGTGATCTCCCGGAACGGCCGACCCTCCCACGGTGGCTTGCACCACTCCCACGAGCAGTGGAAAACCTTGGATTCCGACTACTCTGGGCGGTCGTTCTGATCAACCTTCTTGGGACGGCATTTGGTGTCTGGTTTTATCGATATCAGTTCACGGACACCCCCAGCGTGATGTGGCTGTTTGTCCCCGACAGTCCCATGGCAACGTTGTTCATCGCGATCGCGTTCGCTGCCTGGGCGCTTGGCCGCCACAACGAGTATCTGACGGTGCTCGCGTTTTTTGGAAACGTGATTTTCGGACTCTGGACGCCATGGGTACTGCTTGTCGGCTGGGAGCAGTCGATCGCACAAAGTGGCCTCCCGTTACATCTGTTTTTGATCGGGAGCCACCTCGCGATGGTTGTGCAAGCACTGGTTCTCTACCGGATCGCCGCGTTTCGACAGCGGGCGATTGGGGTGGCACTTGGGTGGTATACGCTGAATCTCACGGTCGATTACTTCTGGCCACTACTGGGACGGACACATGACGGGGTGTTGTTCCCGGTCACACCACATCACACCCGGATTCCAGTTGCGTATGACACCGTGTTTCCCGGCGGCACAACTGGCTTCCAACTGGCAGCGTTGGGAGCAGTACTCGCCTTGCTCATCGCTGTCGTGTTCGCGTTGAATCTCCGGCTTGCGAAACTGAAGACAGACACCGTTCGTGAACAACGCGAGACTCAGTAGTTCTCAGGATCGAGTTCGAGCACCAGCGAGCCGTTTTTAAACGCCCGAACAAGTCCATCGCTCTCCGAAAGGACGATTGCAGTGGCGTCGGTCGCTTTGGTAATCGCACCCGCGGCCATGTGTCGAGCGCCAAGCCCCTTCGGGATATCAACGCCTTCGGCGGCAGGTTCAAGATACCGATATGCAGAGACGATCTTCCCGGCATCGCTGACGACAAACGCACCATCAAGCCGTGAGAACTCCTTGAGCATGACTGTCACGATCGGATCGCCCACATGCACATGGCTTTTTTCAAACGGGTTATACGACAGCGGGCGGGATTTGGTCATCACCTGACCAGCATCACCAACCACAAAGAGCGCTCCAACAGGCTTGCCTTTTTGCCCTTTCTTTCCGAGTTCGATGGCTAACTCAAGCACAGAGCGGATTACATCGGGCTCAGCACGGGAATCGGCAAACAGATCGTAGACCCCGGAGCGATCCCCCTCAACCGCTCGAATTCGTGTAATCGTATCGAGTTCATTGCTGAACATCGAGACAACACAGAGGAGTTCATCACCTTCCGAGACAAGCTCATCTCGAAAGGCCCCATCAATCCCGAAGTTAATCTGATCGACAGCATCTGTAAACTCAAGCGGCAGCTCAACAAAGGGTGATACATCGAGATCGTTCTGGGGTGCAACGACGATAACAGGCACAGCAAGGTCTGCGAACCGGTTATAGTAGGATAGTGGTGGGGAAAACAACAAGACTCCATCGACATCCTCAGTCAGGTCCGCAAGCAACCCTGTCACGGTCACGTCCGGCATTACTCAGTGTTCTGCGCCGCGCAGAATAAAGCCTGTTGGCCGAGCGGAGCATCGGAAACATCGGCCATAACGCTACGACGTGATCGTTGGTGCATTAGGACCATGCCGTCTAACACAGCAAAGACGAGAAGAGAGCACCGTGTGGAGCAAGGGCAGAAGAGACCAAACGCGAGGAACCCCCACAGCTTTAGGGTGGGTAGCGCAACCTGCTAGTAGCCCACCTGTTGACAAGCAATGACATCTGTGACACGACGGCAGTTCCTCGCTGGGATCGGGACAGGACTCGCTGGCAGTGGGATAGCTGGGTGTAGTTGGCGATCACCGGGCCCGATCTACTCGGAATATCCAACGACAACCATCCACGTCGAATCGCCCGATGGCACCGAGCGAGGAACAGTCACGGCAGCGATCGCCGATACTCGGTCGCTACAGGTACTCGGATTGTCCGATACCGAGCGATTGCAAGCTGACTGGGGTATGGTGTTTGTCTACGAGTCCGTTGCTGATCGAACGTTCGTGATGCGGGAGATGGACTTTGGAATCGATATCGTCTATGCAGACGCAGCCGGGACGATCACGACGATCCACCACGCGCCAGCTCCCGGTCCAGAGGAAGATGGGAGCAACCAGGAGTATCCCGGACGCGGCCAGTACGTGGTGGAAGTAAACTACGACTGGACAACCGACCACGGTGTAACGACGGGTGACCAACTACAGTTTCAGCTGCCAGACTCTGTAAACGGAAGTGGGCCAACACCAGACTGATCGAGGACCGTTAGTCGTCGTCGAGTGCGTGTTCGCGGAACCACTCTGTGAGCGTTTCAATCCGGTGGATCGCCCGGTCTGGTGCGCCGACATTGTGGTGTTCGTCCTGATAGATAACTAACTTTGCCGGGATCCCCCGTTTGCGCACCCGGACATAGAACTGTTCGGCTTGGGTCGGGGGACACCGCCAGTCGTTCTCGCCGGCAGTAAGCAATACCGGGGTTTCAACGTTATCGACATCGGTGATCGAAGAGATCTGCGTGTATGTGTCCGGATTCTCCCAGGGCAGCCCGAACTCCCATTCATGCCAGAGGTGATTGTCGTCGGTCCCAAATGTCGACTGGAAGTCATAAATGCCGTGCTCAGCCGCAGCCGCAGCAAAGTCGTCTCGTCGAGTGATGACGTTTGCAGTCGTGATCCCACCATATGAAAAGCCAGTAACGAGGCTCTGATCCGGATCCACCCAGCCACGGTCAGCCAGCGTGTCAAGCCCACCAACGACATCCAGTGTCTCAAGATCGCCGCGAGTGCCCATCAGTGCCTCTGCGAACGCACGGCCATAGGATGTCGACCCGCGGTAGTTCGGGCGATACACCACATATCCCTGTGAGACCCAGTAGGCCTGGAGGAACCGGAAGTCTGGCGCATCATACGACATCGGACCACCATGGATCGATGCGATCACCGGCCGCGGGACATCTGTCTCAGGATCAAAGCCCGGCGGGAGGTGAACGATCGCCTCGACCTCGGCGCCATCCTCGGTGTCGTAGGTCACACGCCGACAGGACGGGTTGAACTCCGCCAGCAGCGACTCGTTAAACGCCGTGACCTGTGTTAGGGACGCCGGATCCTCAGCATCGAGCTCTGATACGTCAATCGTGAAGACCTCCGGTCCATCAGCTGGATCTGACAATATTACCGCAACCGTGTCGCCGTCGGCAGCAACATTTAGCAGTGACCGATCCCGGGTCTGCGCGGGAAACGTTTGGGATGGATTCGTTTCGTCGATCGATGCCGTCACAAGACGTGTGAGACCCTCATCTCCGATCGGAATGAGAACCTGCTCGTCGGTCAGCCATGTTGGTGTCCCATACAGCGAGACTGTCCGATCGAGGTCTGCCGTGATCGTTTGGTGTGTCGGGTCTTCATCCTCGACCGTAACCGTCCGAACGTTCGTCGGTTTATACCAGTTGGTCGGATCCGAATCAGCATACACGAGTTCCTCGCCGTCAGGACCCCACCGATAGGCGTAGGTGCGGGAGGTCGAATCGGTAAGCTTGCGTAAGCCAGTGCCATCCGGAGCGATCGTATACAGATCCATCACGCCGGAGTCATCAGGACGGTCCGTCCGATTGCTGGCAAAGGCGATCCGATCGCTTGGCCCCCACGCTGGCTGGAGGCCAACGGTCGCCTCACGGGCGCCTTGTCCGTAGGCATCATCAAGGCGTTCGGTGTCGCCGCTTTCGACATCGACGACAAAGAGATAGGTCGTGACAGTGTCCAGCCATCCGGTGCCGTCGGCCTTGTGTTGAAGTCGTTCCGTTTCGATCGGGCCTCCCTCGCGGCGCTGTTCGAGATCCGCTTGTTCGTCGTCGGTTGGATCCCGGGCTGCAATGACAAGACGTTCGCCATTGGGCCCCCAGTCGAATTCGTTGACACCCTCCTCTCGGTCAGTAACTTGGATTGCGTCGCCGCCACGGGCAAGATCGAACAGCCAGACCTGCGGATCGGGTGTATCATCAGTCTCACTACCAGTAGCCTCGTCTTCATCATCGTCCGAAGAATCATCACTCGTCTCATCGCGTCCGACCGTACGCTCGACGTCCTGCTCGCGAGCCGCGATAAACGCAAGCTGCGTACCGTCCGGAGACCACTTCGGTTGCCGAGCGTCAGACACCCGAGTCAGCCGATGTGGCTCCTTGGAGCCGTCGGCTGGAACCACAAACAGCGAGGAATGTCGTTCCTCGGTCTCGGGGTCGAATTGGTCAGCAACGATCGCGACTCGATCACCACCAGGTGCGACAGCCAGTGCTCGTGGCCGTGTCACATCGTAGAAATCCTCTGGTT
Organism: uncultured Salinarchaeum sp.; assembly: GCA_964403925.1. Lineage (GTDB taxonomy): Archaea > Halobacteriota > Halobacteria > Halobacteriales > Salinarchaeaceae > CAZFMU01. The sequence continues at coordinate 469 of CAYOHZ010000018.1, read as the reverse complement.
CGAGCTGAGCCATATCTGTTTCTGTGATAGAACGAATAAATAATCTATGGAAGCGTATGTAGTATTCGAGTAGTTAGCTATCAGGATCCGAAGAAAGCGAGATCGATGGGACAGCATCGGCCGGCTCGATATCAAAGACCTCACCGTCAAACGCGAGTTCGAGTTCGTGTGCCCGCTGGATCGATGCGGCGCGACGAAAGCCGTGCTGTTCGTCTTCGAATACGGAAAGGTGATGTGGAATCTTGTTTGCACCCAGTGTCTCAACCATCGCCTCCGCTTGCGAGCGTGGGACGACCTGATCGTCCTCATCTTGGAGTAGCAGGATCGGCACATCAACCCCATCGGCATGGTTGACTGGAGAACGGGCTTGATAGGTGTCAGCCAGGTCCGGATACGGGCCGATCAACTGGTCAAGATACCGGGATTCGAATTTGTGTGTTCGGTCGGCAAGCCGGCCGAGATCTGCGAC
>CAYOHZ010000017.1:0-40376 GCA_964403925.1 uncultured Salinarchaeum sp. | reverse complement strand
CCCCCTTGGCGATGGCGGCCTCGTTACTACTAATGACAGCAATCAGTTGCTCCGGGTGAACTACCCCATCCTACTCAGCCGTCAGAAACGGCTTCCTTGAGGGTGGGGCTTCCAGCGAAGTTTCATCCAAAGTCTGACTGTGTTCCAAGTCAGAGCGGCTTATTCGCTGTGGGGCGTCCACAGCCCGCTCTACACCCTCCGCAGAACTGAATAGTTCTGCATTGGGCTTCCCTGTCGATTTCCGAGCCATGTTGACCGCACCGTTTACATCAGCATTGTACCGAGTGCCATCCGACGCCTCAAACAAGCCTCGCTCCACTCGCTCACCAACATACTCCTCGTGATGTTCCACGGCTTCCTCGTCGTAGAACGAGCATTTCGACGTGTGGGCTTCAGGCACTAACTTGAACACGATTCCACGAGCTTCGAGCTTGTGCTTGAGCTTCTGCTTGAACGTATCGAACGGGATCTGGACGAAGTTCTGGTTCGTCCTATCTCCGAGGTTTACGTTCTGCTTCCAGCCCTTCCCGTCACCGACGTACACTGTGTCGATTCGGTGTTCGATACAGTAGTCGGTAATGAGTCGGACAGCTTTGTTGAGGTAGTCGTTGACGACGTACCGACGCTTCTGGTGCAGTCGTTCGATACGACGAGTCGTGCCCTCGATACCCTGTTTGTCCTTGATGGACTGATAGTGGGCGAGTCGTTTGTTGAACCACCGATTTTGGGATTTGAGGTGCCGACCGTCCACGATGAACGAGTGGCCTCGATGGTCAACGCACGTCGCCAGATTGTCCACGCCAAGGTCGATCCCGAGCCACGACCCATCAATCGTCTCGATTTCCTCTACGTCCTGTTCGTACAAGACACGGTACTCGAAGTACTGTGCATCAGCCCGTGGCAGGATTTGCACACGCTTGATGTTTGCTTCCTGTACTTCTTCGTATGTGAACGGAATGTTGATTTCCGTCAGGTCGCAATCGAACGCGTCTCGATACGAGTACGGCACGCCAAGTCGAATATGGTCGTCCTTGACTTGGAAGGATTGCGACGGAAATTCCAGCGTGTAGAACCCGTCTTTGTCGAGGTACGAGGGAGGACTAACGTCAGCGTCGTACTTGTTTTCTCGTTTCTTCTCTACGAGATTGAAGAATGATTTGAACCCTCTATCGACCTGTTTCATCGTCTGTTGAGCGACTTGGCTTGGGAGGACCTCGTAGTTCCAGTTGGTTTTCAACTGATCGTAAGCGTCGTAGTAGTCGAGGTACTCGCCGTTGTCGAAGTAGTGCTGTCGGACTTCGTAGAGCGTTTTGTTGTAGAGGTTTTTCGAGAGATGGCTCAGACTCCGCAGTACCTCGTACTCTCCGGCAGTCAGGCCGGTGAGGTTCTGCTGGAGTGTTTGAACCATCTTATTACGCTATATGTTAATCTATATTGTAAGTATTGTGGTTGTCGGGCGTATCCCCTCCCTACTCGCTCACTCCGCTACGCTCCGTTCGCTCCTTGAGGAAGGGGTCTTGCCCTCGATTTTAGATAAAGCGCCTCAGCAGTCGTGATTCCCAATGTGATCACTACGCTTGCGGCGAGAACTGCACTCCCGGCGATGACTTGAGGGTGACTAGCAACCATACAAACGGACTCGTGAGCAACTGAGAAAAACCCACGAACTGGTCAGACCGGGCGGAGTGTTAATACCTGGGGATCACAAAGCCAACATGTGAAATCAATTACAAAATCGATACTTGTTGGTGGCGGGATTCTCGTTGCTGGGTGGATTGGGTGGGGACTGTACTCAGGGCGAACCGTTGAGACGCTGCGATATAAACGACAACAGAAACTCGACAACATTGAACTTCGGCAGTATCCACAGACAATACGCGCTGAAACGACGGCTCCCAATCAGCGCGTTGCGTTTCGTCGGCTCTTCAACTATATTTCGGGTGCCAACCACACTGGGGAGTCGCTCTCGATGACGGCGCCCGTCAAAACAAACCAGGGGACTACAATCGATATGACGACGCCAGTTCGATCGGAGACGGAGACTGACAGGGTGCAAATGGCATTTTATCTACCGGCGACGTATACACCTGAAACCGCACCGGAACCGACAGCTCCAGAGGTAACACTCCATACCGAGCCAGCAAAGACAGTCGCTGTGACACAGTTCTCATGGTATGCCCTACAATGGCGAGTCAAACGCCAGACACGAAAGCTCCTGGCAACGCTTGCTCGTGAAGGGATTGACCCAGTGGGCGATCCGTACCTGCTTCGGTATGATGACCCGGGGACACCGCCGTTTCTGCGGCGGAACGAAATTGCAGTTGCGGTGACCGTGGATTGATCACGATCACAACGACCGCCCAAGCAGCCCACCGATAATGCAGTTGGACCTCTAGAGTGGATTATACGTGTTCGGCAAGGAATTTGTCGATAGCAGTAGCATGTGCATCCGGACGCTCCCAGAAGGGCATATGACTAGCGTCTGCAAACTCAACAAGCTCGGCGTTGGGAATTCGATCAGCGATATCGCGGGCAATCGCCGGATCGATCTCATCGTATTCTCCAGTCACGACAAGGGTCGGAGTCGTGATCTCTGAGAGTTGATCCCGAATGTCCCACTCGCGGAGACGAGCCTGGTCATGGAGGACATATTCGCTGGGACCCCACATAAGACCGTACACATCCATCGCAGTATGCTCGAAGGTATACTCGACAGGGTCGGGATAGGGATCACACCGACAGACATGCTGGCGATAGGCCATATCAAGTGCAGCCAGATAGGCCGGATCATCGAAGTCACGGGCGGCCTCCGCTATTGCTATCAGCTCCTGTTTGTCCTCCGGGAGTTCATCCAGAACACGTCGCATGGACTCAAAAGCAGTCTGTGAGTCCGCAAGCGTATTGGCAAGAACCACCCCATCGACGTGCTGGCCGTATGCAAGCATGTACTCTTGGGCCAGCATGCCACCCCACGATTGGCCATACAGGATGAGACGATCGGGATCGATCTGTTGGCGGACGGCCTCCAGTTCCTCGCGGTAGTGCGCAACTGTATACCGGTCGAAATCGCCTGGCGCCGGCGTATCCGATTTCCCGACCCCGAACTGGTCGTACAAGTACACAGACACACGATCGGAGGCATGCTCGGCAAGTGGCAGCAGATACTCATGCGGCATCCCCGGCCCGCCATGGAGGCCAAGAAGAACAGTATCACCGCTTCCAAATCGGCGATAATAGAGTTCATCGTCGTCGATACGCCAGTATCCCTCCGTGTGATCCAAGTCGAGATATGTTGTTGCCATATCAGGTGTGGAAGGGCGTGAACAGCAAGTACGTTTGGCTCTCGCACAGACAACAGAGCGATCGGTGAACAATCCCAACGCTTGAACTCTGAGGGGGTGCCCTGCTCCGTCGAGAGAACGCCTCGTTCTGGGGAAACGCGGGTTTAACTACTTGGAGCACCTGGTAATGGACATGAGTACACACGAATCAGAGACAGCGATCCGCCAGCATGCAGGCACCGTTGAGGAAAGCGAGGTACTGGGGATCCCACAAGAGAAAGCCGAAGAAACCATCGAGGCGCTACAGACTGATCTCGCCTCGACGTATGTGCTGTATCACCAGCTCAAGAAACACCACTGGACCGTCGACGGTGCTGAGTTCCTTGCGCTACATGAGTTCCTCGGCGACGCCGCTGAAGAAGCAGAACTTGCTGCCGACGAACTCGCCGAGCGGATCCAAGCCCTCGGTGGGGTACCGCTATCGAGTGGGACTGAATTCGAAGACCACGCGACGATCACGCCCGAAGACGCGGATGCATACGATATCCGCACGGCCCTGGAACATGACATGGCAGCCTACGGTGAGATTATCCAGTCGCTACGTGAACACATTCAGCTAGTCGGGAACCTCGGCGATTACACAACTGAGGAGATCCTCCGAGATGTGCTCGAAGACGTCGAAGACACCGCCCACCACATCGAACATTACCTCGAGGACGATACGCTCGTCACCGAGGACACAATCTAACGGTAGCTACCGATCAAGGGTGACAGTGAGGTCAGTTGCGATCCACCCATCAGGATTGTCGGATTCGGTAAACACGACCCGCCCAGGACGCGTTTGCTGGACGGTGATTGCTGGCCGATCATGCGAACGCTGGCGCCCGGAGTTGTCGGCTGCCATGCTGGAAATTTTTAGGCGACCCTAAACCTAAAACTGTTTCGACAGCAGTAGTTATCGTTTTGTGATTTCGGGGAGAACCACGAGTATGCGGTGCCCTCCAGCTCGCATATTGTCACGGTCAGTCGGTGGCTTCCTCGGTATGGTACCGTTCGTGATGCCGGTTCTCGCCCAGCAACCACCGGACAATGTGGATCCAGGTACCAGCGCGGTCGGCAGTGCGCTGTTCACGTTGGTGGTTGGGCTCATCCTGATCGCAGTCGCACCAGAGTTTGTGAGAACAAGTAGTCGGCACATTCACGAAAAGCCAGGTAGAACCTTGGTCGTTGGCGTGATCGTCGGACTCGTGACCGTCGTCGTTATCGTGCTGTTAGCCATTACCGGGATTGGAATCCTCCTGGCGATCCCATTGCTGATCGGGTTAGGTGTTGCTGGAGAGCTCGGCTATCTAGCCGCCGGGGGACTGGTTGCTGACACATGGGGAAAGATTCTTCCCGTGGCGATCGGGCTGGCTTTACTGACCGGGATCATTCCAGTTGTCGGTGCCATCGTTGGGTTCGTCCTCGCATCGCTTGGGCTCGGTGCCGCATATCAAGCCGCTCAGGGAAACGAGCGGCCAGACTGAACGTCAGATACTACCGACTGGCCGATAGCGACCACATCCCGAAGGCCCCGAACTGGTCGTGAGAAACTAACAGTAGAGTGTTCCAATCGGAGATGACAGCACTGGACAGACTGCCGGTTTCCCAACGGTCTTAGCTATCTGGCGTGTCGACAGGAGTGGGATATGTATGCAGCAGCTGACGATCGATGGGTGTCCGACGGCTGGAGACAACGGAACGCTGATCATTGAACCTCATCGCCGGTATCGGATCCACGATGAGGGTGTTGAGTATACGGTCCAGGTGACTGGTATTGGCGAAACCAAAGTCTACGGGATGCGGATTCCGGGGGGAAGCGTTGTGGTGTTAGAAGACGTCCAGACACTCGCTCGGAACGGGCAGATCACACCACTCGATGATGCACCCGCGGAGGAATAGACGGGCCGAGCAGGCAAAGAACGCTTGCGCTGTTACTCATCACGTCAGCTGTTGGTTCACGCAGACGGTCGTTTCGTATGGAGATCCGCAAGCGCGGTCGCGAGGGGGGCCCGTTCAGGATGATAGGAAAGATGTGACGGACAGCCACAGTCAGAGGCCCCAAAGTCCGGAATTAACTCGCCGGGGAGTGCCGTCGCGATCGTACATTCATGATCTTGGTGTGGTGTCCGATAGACGGCATCGAGTGTGGTTGCTGTGTGGCCAAGCAGATAATCGATATGCCAGTGGCGCGTGTCACGGTCGCCGGCCGCAAGTTCACGATGACGGTCGATCCGTGCAAAACCGCCAGGGCCGAACGCGCTCCCAGTATACGCATACCACCCGGCAGCAAAGGTGATCGGCCCGAGCGCGCCAACATCGATCGTTGTCTCCTGGGCAACCGACAGCAACAGCGTGTAGGTGCCTTTGGTCATGATCGTGACCGAGCGACGATCTTAGATATACGTTCCGGCTTGGGGCCGGAATATCAAGGCCCCGACCGCCAACGACAACGAGAGTCTTGCAATGATACCGAACAGCACAGACAGGACCGTATAAGATACTCCGTGAAACAGCCTGAGAAAAGAACTTTATGCCAGTGTAAAAAAGGGTAATGCATGTACGACGATATTCTGGTACCAACAGATGACAGTGAAGTGTCCCGAACAGCGATCGAACACGCCGTGTATCTTGCGGAGAAATGCGATGCGACATTACATGGCCTGTTCGTGACTGATAGTGGGACCGTCGAGAAAATCGCCGGGCGGTATCCACGATCGGTCGATGATCTCGAAGGGATTGGGCAAGAGGCCCTCGAGTATGTCGAGTCAGTAGCCACAGACCACGACGTGTCAGTCATGACTGAGCTAGTCGGGGGGGCAGCACATGAACAGATCACGAACTTCGCACAGGACAATGACATCGATGTGATCGTGATGGGAACCCATGGCCGCCAGGGCGTCGATCGATACTTGCTGGGCTCGGTGACAGAACGAGTGATTCGGACAGCTGATATCCCAGTCCTTGCTGTTCGGGGCGACAAATAGGGCAGAACATGCCCGGGGAGGGATTCGAACCCTCGGCCTCCGCATGTCCCAGGTCAGAGGCTCGGCGGGCCTCACGTGGGACGGTGCCGCACCGAAGCTCAAAACCCTATGAGTGCGGCGCTATAACCGCTAAGCCACCCGGGCGCATCAACGGCTATGAGCGGATCGGCTTTTAAGCTTATCTTTTGTCGACGACGTGATCGGCCACACAGGCGAGGACAGGCTGCAAAAGTTAAGCCATCACGGCCGGAGGTATTCATATGGACGTTCCCGGAGCCGTTGAGGAAGCGCTCGATGGGGAAGCCGTCGCTGCGCAAGTACCGTTAGGCGGCGATGATCAACTCTTTGTCACGCCAACACGAACGCTCGTCTATCGCGGCGAGGGATTATTGAGTGACGAATCTGTCGCAGAATACGATCACGCTGCCGAACATGTGGTCGTATCGGAAGGTCGTCGAAAGGCGACAATCGAACTGACATCATCGCTTGATGAGACCCAACAGCTGACGGTTCCCGCAGATCGCCTTGACGACGCGCTGTTACCAGTACTGGCTGGGGTGTTACATACGAATAACGTGATCGCGGACGGCGAATCAGTCCAACATGCCTATCGGTTCAGCGAGCTCTCGCTTGTCATTACAAGCGAGCAGCTAATCAAACATATCGGCGAAGCTGTCTGGGATACTGACTTCGAAGCCTATCAGTACGATGAAATCACAGGTATCGACACCGAAGAGGGCGATGTCTCGACACAGCTTGTGATTGAAGTCGACGGGCGGCCGGAACGGATCAAGACACCGAAAGTCAAGGCCCGAGAGGTACAGCAACACCTCGAAGAAGCGATCCGAGCATATCATGACATCGCAGAAACGGCAGACCTCAATGTCGCACTCTCACCGACAACAGCTGAGGACCCGTCAGGAGCCGACGCCACCGAGGATACCACGATGGCTTTCGAAGACGGGATCGATCCGCTGGGAACAACCGATGGTGACGATCTCGATGAGATTGCGGATACGGCATCAGCAACTACCAAGTCAGAGCCCACACAAGAAGCAACACTGACTGACGCCGGCTTTGAGCCAGCAGAAAACAACGCCCCAGCCGTCCACGAGGAGCTCACAGCCCTCCGGACAGCGATCGAAGAACAAAACGAGCTCTTAGTGAAACAACAGGAGACGATCAATCAACTCATTGAGGAACTCCGACGCGGGCGATAACGCGGGCGCTTTTGCGTTGACATTCTCCCTGCCCTGAAGGGCATGGCTTCCTCTCGAATTTTCCGTAAAGGGGGAATACGAACGATCGGGACAAGCCGTCCCGACGTGAGCAGCGAAGGCGTCTCGGAGAGTAGCTCAGCGATCGATCAGTCAGCCGTGTTCCCGGCTGGAACGATCCCCCGGCGTGCCAGCAAGACGACGACAGCTGGCATAAACAGGAACGCTGACACAAGCGCCAAGCCCATCGCAAGGCCGATCGCGATCCCGAAATTCGAGAGGACGGGGAACTGAGACATGATCAACACCCCGAAACCGAGCATGGTCGTCAGCCCAGAGCCAAGCACTGGGCGAGACTTACGCACGACGGCTGTTCGAATCGCAGCTTCCGGATCGCCACCGCGAGCCACTTCCTCACGGAAGCGTTCGTAGACGTGGATCCCATACGTAATCCCGACCCCGAAGACAATCGACGCAGTCGTCACAGTCAGCGGGTTCCATGGGACACCAAGGAGGTACATCCCTCCAGCAACGAGTGCCATCGTGCTAGCAGCAACGGTGCCGATAAGCAGGACCGACTCACGGCCGGATCGCAGGACAAGGCCCAAAAAGAGCAAGCCGAGCCCGAAACTGACCAGGGTTGTGCGGGTCAGCCCGGCGGTGACGTTTTCGATAACGTTCCGGTTGATCACCATCTCACCGGTGACTCGGGTCTCCATGTCGGGCATCGTTGCCTCGGCAGCGCTGTTGATGTGATCGATGACTTCGCGCTCCGCTTGGCCCTCGATATCCTCGATGAACACCTGCACGATGACCCGGTTCGGGTGATCATCAGGTGTTTTGCCAAGCGTCGGTGGCCGATCGACTTTCGCACGTTTTTCGAGGTTCTGCTCGAAGGCCTCCTGGGTTTCTGGAAGCTCATCTTCGTTTGTGATCTCCATCGCCCGCACAGGGCTCATCGGGGTCACAATGTGTTCGTGTTCCTCTAACGCAAGTTGGAACTCTTGGATCTGTTCGAAATGCTCACGATCGTACGCATATTCATTGGCATCAACGATCGCGTAGGCGATATTCGGGCTTGCGACTGTCTCCTCAAGCTCATGGATATCCTCTCGCTCCTGGATGTCCGGCCAGTAATCGAGCATGTCGGTTTTGGTGTCGACAGCCGGATACGCAGCAGCACCACCAGCGATCACCGCACCGAACAACAAGACGACAAGCAACGGCCGGGCAGAGAGGCCGCCGCCAACACGGTCAAACACACCCTCAAGCCCGCTTGGTTGCTCAGCCGTTGATGCTGTTGTGCTTGTCTGATCGACGGGAGTACTCCCCGGAGCCTGATCGTCAAAGGTAACGAGCATAGCGATCAGGAAGGTCAGTGACAGCCCCATCGAAGCAAGCACGCTGAATGCGGCTGTCACACCGAATTGTCGAACGGGGGGCACCTCAGCAGCCAGCAAGGAGCCGAGGCCGACAACGGTCGTCCCCAGAGCCAAAGCAAGTGCCCGCCCGGTGGTCCCGGCAGCGATCTCACCGGCAGAGATCGGCGCTTGACCATTGGCCCGCTCTTCGACATAGCGGGATTGGATCTGGAGTCCATAGTCGATCCCAAGCCCAAGCGCGATCGGGAGCACACCGAGCATGATGGCGTTGAAATTAAAGCCAACATACCCCATCATCCCAAGCATCATGCTCAACGCGACAAGCGTCGATACCAATGGTAACGCCACGCGGTGGGTCTTGCGCAGGCGACCACGCATGATGATAACGATCGAAACCAGGATAACGCCCATTGCAATGGTAAACAACTGAATCATCTCCGGGAGCATCAATCCGAACGCGGCCTCCTCGAAAACCGGCGTCCCGGTCACGGTCACATCCATCTCATCGGGAAGGTCAGCGGCAGCCGTTGCATCCCGAATCTGCTCTTCGACGATTTCATCTTCACTTGGTGGGAGAAAGCCAAAGAACTCGCCTGTTCGGTCGTCCGGAATCGTGGCGTCACCATATTGTACCATGATGACCGCCGTGTCGCCACCATCAAACGAACCGGTTTCTTGGGCATCCGGATGGAGGTTATAGATTACCCGTTCGTTCGACCGATGTTCGGATTGGGTTGCTTCAAGCGAGTACAATACCTCCTCTTTGGTGTCTGGAATCTCACCACCACCAGGACCAGCCTGGATTGGATGTGCAAAACTCGTTACCAATCCGGCGGAGTCAACCTCATCGTAATAGCGTTCATACAGGTCGGCGATTTCCTGTGCGTTCTCAGGTTCATATAAATCGAAATCATCGGGTGTTTCAATAACAACAAATGCGACATTCCCTTTATCGAAGTCCGACTGGATCTCGTTCCAGGCAGCCATCGTGTCGGAGTCTTCGTTGATGTACAACTCCATCCCCATGTTCATCTGTAACCCGGTGATACCAACAGCTGAGATCGCAACTAAAACAGCGACGATCGCGAAGATCGTCTTTCGGTGTGTTGCCGACCAGCGTCCGATACCGTGCAGTGTCGATCCGATTGATTCGTCAGCCTCACTCATAGCTAGGTTGCAAGCGAATGATTAGGTGATTCGCACCCATATTACTCGATTGGCCACCTTAGTAGTTGTGTTTTAATTGCGCAATCCTAGAAATAGTGTATCGTGTTGATTTAATCGTTACGGTCAGTTTACTCGATCGTTTTGGCGGGCGTCAGTACGGTCGTGGTGTACAGTCCGAGAGCACGAATTCGATCGGACAAACACCGGTGACACTGCTTTGCAACAGGCTCAACCCGATCAGTGCCGGGAACACGAAAAATATCGATGGGCCGATCAGACCGAGCATCCCGCCAACAGTCACAACGAGTCCAGCGAAGCCACGAACGCGCCGTTCACACTTATCTGCCATTTGTGTGCCTCTGTATCAACGATACAATTTCACATGTGTTTCGGATGCGGCGAGACAGACATGTAAGTGAGAAGACCCCAGTACGGTCCTAGACAACGATGACGGAACTGATATACTACCCTGGTAACTACCACGAGGTGTGCGTAGTATCATCCGTGGGAACGGGCAACCGACAGTAACCGTTATCGGTGGGATCCATGGGGACGAACCGGCTGGAGAGGCGGTCGTCGAGCGGTTGGCCGATCGGGAGCTTACACTTGATGGAACCGTCCGGTTGATCGTGGCGAACGAACGAGCGCTTGATGCTGGCGTTCGCTATACCGAGTGTGATCTCAACCGATCGTTTCCCGGCGATCCTGACGCCGTCGAATACGAGCGGCGCCTGGCAGCAGAACTCTACGAGACGGTCAAAGATGACGATGCGATCTTAGCGTTACATACCAGCCATAGCCTTCCACCACCGTTTGCGATTTTCAGCGAGCTGACACCAGCTGTTCGACGGACAGTCACTGGAATGCCAGTTGATTATGCGGTTGACTCCTCAGCCTTACGAGATACAACACTTGACTCAGTGCAACCAGGAACGGTCAGCATCGAAGCTGGTGTCCAGGGTAGCGATGAGGCGGCCTCGTTTGGGCTCTTGGCGAGTCTCGCATTCTTGCGGGCCCACGGTGTGCTCGTTGATGGAGCACCGACGTATACGTCCGTCCGACGAATTCGGGCTCTCCGGGAAATCGAGAAAGGCAGCGGCACACCACGGCTGTACTACCGGAATTTTCAGCGAATCCCCAAAGGCGATACGTATGCCGAGGACGATTCAGTCCGGTATCGCGCGACAGAGGACAACACAGTCCTTGTGCTGGCAAGCGAACACGGGTATGAGGAAATCTTCGGGATGCTAGCAGAATACGACGGGACGATCGAGCCGGACAACTAAGCCAGCCGGAACGTAATTCCTTTGCCCATCTCACCGATATGGTGTGTATGGCTGTCGATCTAACGACAGAAAAATACGAGCATTACCGGGAGGCCGGTGACATTCTCACACAGGTCCGATCGGAGACGGTCGACCGGATCGAGGTGGGGGCCAGCCACCTTGAGATCGCTGAGTTCGCCGAAGAACGGATCCGCGAACTTGGCGGCAAGCCGGCATTTCCACTGAATATCAGCATCGACGAGGAGGCTGCTCACCGAACGCCAGGGATCGATGATGAGGCTACGTTTGGGGAAGAGCTTGTCAACATCGACATCGGGGTTCATGTCGACGGATGGATTGCGGACTCAGCAGTCACCGTCGATCTGACCGGTGAACACGAAGCCCTCGTGGATGCCAGCGCGCAAGCACTGGAGGCAGCGATCGAAACGATCGAAGCAGGGGTCAATACAGCCGAGATCGGGACGGCAATCGAAACAGCGATCGACGACCACGGATTCAATCCAGTGGTGAATCTTACTGGCCACGGACTCGATCACTGGGAACAACATACCGATCCCACGATTCCCAATCGAGCCGTCTCACAGGGCACCACGCTTGCAGCCGGCGATGTCGTTGCGATCGAGCCGTTTGCAACTGACGGCTCTGGAACGGTCAGCGAAGGGACAGACGAGGAGATTTTCGCCTTAGAGACCGAGCGGCGAGTCCGCAACCGGGATGCCAGACAAGCACTCGAGCAGATCACCGACGAGTTCAGAACCCTCCCGTTTGCGACCCGATGGCTCACCGAGACACGCCGACCAGCGATGGCCCTGCGACGGCTCAAAACACAGGATGTAGTCCATGGCTATCCAGTCCTCAAAGAGGCGGCTGGGACCTATGTGAGCCAGAAAGAACACACTGTCATCGTAACCGAGGATGGGTGTGAAGTCACGACACGGGCTGACTGAGCCATGGATCAGCTGTTTGCACCCTGGCGAATCGAGTGGATCGAACGAGACGAACCACCGGAAGCAGCCGACGAGTGTGTGTTCTGTACGCTTCCAAAGCAAACCGCCGATCGGGAACATCTAATCGTCGCCAGAAGCGAGCACACCTTTGTGATGCTCAATAACTACCCGTATAATCCTGGGCACGTGATGGTGATTCCATACACCCACGAGGGGACCTTCCAGGCACTTGGCGAGGCTGTCTGGCTCGATCACGCACGATTGAAAGCCCGGACACTTGATGCCTTGGAGACAGCAATGGCCCCCGATGGATTCAACGTCGGGGAAAACCTCGGGGGCGCTGCTGCCGGCGGGTCGATCGATGATCACATCCATACCCATGTGGTCCCGCGCTGGGAGGGGGATGCGAATTTTATGCCGGTACTCGGAGAAACGAAGGTCATCGTTGAGGCCCTAGCCGATACTTACAACCGACTCCATGAGGCGTTTGCCGGACAAGCACACACAACAGTCGAGGGCCCCGAACGAGCGGTCCGAATCGATGGGCCACGAAGCGACACCAACAAGCCGGCAGAACCCGACGCATAGTGTGTGCCACGACGCCAGGCGATTCGACGGGCTGGACTGATCGTGCTCGCCGGCAACCTCGGGTTGTTTCTCATCAAGGGTCTGGCGTGGTATGTGTCCGGCAGTCTCGCAGTTGGCTCGGAAGCGATCAATAGTCTCGCCGATAGTGCGTACAGTATCGTGGTCGTTGGGGGGCTTTACTGGACGACAAAACCGGCGGATCCGGATCACCCGCATGGCCACGAACGGATCGAGCCGTTCATTTCGCTGTTGATTGGCGGGAGTATGATCGGAGTGGCTGCGGCATTAATCTACGGCGCCGGACAGACGATGCTAAACGGGACCCCTACATCTCCGGCAGGGCCAACCGCAGTCCTGGCACTTGTCGTAACGTTAGGTGTCAAATATGCGCTGTACCGGTATTGTATACGGGCAGGACAAGCCGAAGACTCACCGGCACTCATCGCGACTGGTGAGGACAATCGGAATGACATGCTGACAGCTAGTGGGGCCCTTCTTGGTGTGATCGGGGCCCAGTCCGGCTATCCGATCTTGGATCCGATCGCTGCCATGATCGTTGCTGTGTTTATCGCCTATACTGGGCTTTCGATCGGGCGTCGGAATTTCCGGTATCTGATTGGCGCTGCACCACCGCCGGATCTCCGGGAGGAGATCATCGCTCGGGCAACAGCGCATCCAAACGTAACAGGCGTTCATGATGTGATCGCGCATTATGTCGGACCGGAGGTTGATGTGTCACTACACATCGAAGTCGAGGGGGCCCACACGTTCCGAGACGCCCATGATATCGAGACAGATGTAGTAAAATCCATTGAGGAGATCGATCGCATTGACGAGGCGTTTGTCCACGTCGATCCTCGAGAAGAGTGGCACGAGGAGGAGTCACGCGATCGAACGGGAAAGGCTTAGTCAACACGGGCCGAACGACCCCGTCGATGGAGGGCGATCCGGTCGAACTTGGGGTCGAACTGCTCGGCGCACTCGACGCTGAGAGTGTCACGATCGCCGAAGCGCTTGATCGGATCGAAACGATCACGACGGATCCCCGACTGACCCGACAGATCCTCCAGCGTGCCGAGGCAGACGGATACATCGAGCGGACGACCGATCGGATCCGGCCAACTGGTCCGGTGATCGACTTCGAGGCAGCGGTTATCACCAAAGAAGGCTCCTTTACCTGTCAGCGGTGTGGCGCCAGCATCTCCACAGGATACTTCCTTGATCTCGATGCCGGCGACGTCGGGCCCTTTGGCTCGTCGTGTATTCGGAAGGTAACCGGCCGAGACTAGTCCAGTGGGCTCTTGGCGATGGGCGACACAGCAACGCTATGGAGTCATCACAACAGGAGTTTCTGGAGACGCTGTTGGAAACACCGTCACCGTCGGGCTATGAACTCGACGGGCAGCGACGCTGGGTCGAGTACGTCGAGTCCGTTGCTGATGAGGTTCGCACCGATGCCTACGGGAATACCGTGGCGATTGCAAACGGCGAGGGACCGACGATCGCTGTAACGGGCCATGCAGACGAGATCGGGTATATCGTTCGGAAGATCGACGATGAGGGGTTTGTCCATCTTGGGCGAATCGGGGGCGCGGACCGAACAGTCTCTCGGGGCCAACACGTCAAGATCTATGGGAACGATGGCCCTGTTCCAGGAGTAATTGGGCAGACAGCGATCCATCTGCGGGATCGCGATGAGGAAACCTACGACGATATTACAGCACAGCCGGTCGATATTGGCGTCGAAGACGGGGAGACAGCCCGTGAACTCGTTGAGGTCGGCGACCCAGTTACCGTCGCTTCAACGGTCCAAGACCTGCAGGGAACCCGGATCGCTGGGCGTGGTATCGACAACCGTGTTGGAACCTGGGTAGCTGCTGAGACCCTGCGACGGGCTGTTGCGGCAGATGTCGATGCGACGGTCTATGCGGTGTCGACAGTCCAAGAGGAAGTCGGGACCAAAGGCGCACAGATGATCGGCGAGGAGCTGGCCCCGGATGCGGCGATCGCCATTGACGTAACCCACGCAACGGACGATCCACAGGCACCGGAAGACAAGACCAGTCCGGTTGAGTTAGGTGGTGGCCCCGTCGTCGGGCGAGGGAGTGCGAATCATCCGGCCGTTGTCGAGACAGTTCGGGATGCTGCGGACACGGCAGCGATCGATATCCAACTGGCGGCAGCAGGGATCCGAACGGGAACGGACGCGGATGCCTTCTACACGCAGGCCGGGGGAACACCATCATTGAATCTCGGCCTGCCAAACCGCTATATGCACACGCCAGTTGAGGTAATCGACACGGATGACCTCGATGCGGCGGCAGACCTGCTGGTGGCAACGATCGAGCAGGCCGAAGGGCCAGATCCGTTTGGAATCAATCTGTAGGGGGAACTAACGACCGGAAATGTAACCGGTCAGGACTGCTTTGGTTTGTGGGTTTGTGAGGGATGTTCGGTGACAAAGACGCTGGTATTGGGTGGCACATCCTCAGTAATCCAGGAGTTAGCACCGATGCTGACGTGATCGCCGATCTCGACGGGGCCCAGAATATTACTCCCGGAACCGATAACGACGTGATCACCGATATCAGGATGCCGCTTGTAGCCCTTTTTGAGCATGTGTTCTTTGTCCTCTCGTTTTTCGAAATGAAGCGCTCCAAGCGTGACGTTTTGATAGATCCGTGCCCAGTCACCGATCGTCGCGGTCTCACCGATCACGACACCGGAGCCATGATCGATGAAGACGTACTCCCCGATCTCCGCACCAGGATGGATGTCGATCCCGGTCTGTGTTTTGGCATGCTCAGTTAGTTCGCGAGCATAGCTGGGTGCTCCCGCCGTGTAAAACTCGTGGGCAACGCGGTATGCAAGAATGGCACGGATGCCGGGATATGAACGAATGACTTCAAGATAGCTTTTTGCAGCTGGATCGCCCTTGTATGCAGCTTCGACGTCTTGTTTGAGCAGTTGTCGAAGAACAGGCAGTCGATCGAGGACGGTTGTCACGATCGGTGTGGGATCGGTGTCGACATACGGGTCGATCCCTTGACGACAATAGGTTCCCAGTGCCGCAAGCTGGGAGCGGACAGCTTGTGGATCCTCCAGTAAGTGCGTCGCGTTCCAACACCGTGGAAAGAACAGCTCACGAAGCAGTGTGTGCTCGCTGTGATCGGCCTCTCGTTGTGGGAACGAGAGCTCGGAGTCGGTTGGATACGGGGCTGTATCCGCAGCGTAGGACGCCACAAGCTGGTGGTGGGCGTCGCCAGGGTAGTCGTATCCCATCTGCTCACAGACAGGGGCGCGATCGGTTTAGGTCTTACAGGATCCTACGTATTCGACTCAGGTGGCCGATCGTGATACAGCCCGGAAAGCGGGGGCTCATCAAGTGAATCGGGACCGGCACCAAGAGTAACGATCGCAGCCAGTGCCGCAGGAATGGTCATATCGATCGACACTAACCGGTCAGGCGAAACAAAGAGCATGTGCCCACCGACGGTAGGATTAGGCGCGAGTGGCACATACACAGCAACTTGATCATCGGTTGTCGCTGTCCGAACCGCCGGATTGGCACCACCAACGACAAAGGCCAAAACAGTCACACCACCGGCCAGTTCGACGAGTGTGACATCTTCGAATCGGTCGGAGTCACGTGCCAAGACCAATTCACGGGCCTGTCGCAGGCCATGATAAATTGGGCCCAACAGCGGCACACGTTCAACGAGCCGATCGATCATGCCAATGGCCAACTCGCCGATCCGGTTGCGGACAACGATCCCAATTACGAGCAAGACAACGACGACAACACTCAGACCGAGTCCAGCTGCAAGGAACCGCCCAGCCAGCCCGGAGACGCCCACCCAGGATGCAAGTGGAACGAGCCAATCGGAAATGCCAATGACAGTCAGCAAGACTTGCCAGCCAACAAGCGCGATCAAGACAAACGGTAACACCACAGCAGCACCAGCCAGTATCGATCGGACGGGCGAGCGAACACGTGCCATACACCCACTCGTGGCGAGAGTGCCTATTCGCTGTCGATCGCTGCAACCGCCGCTTGGGGAGTCTCGACAGCAGTCACGCCTGGGATATCGTGTGTTTCGAGTCCGACAACGGGCAGATCAGCATCAAGTGCCAATGCGATCTCAGAGAGCGTGCCGTAGGATCCATCGATCGCGATGGCAGCATCCCCATTGGTAGCGACAAGGACGTTTCTGGCATTCCCCAATCCAGTGGCGATCGGGATGTCGATATAGTCGTTTGCGGCCGCTGGATCGGACCCTGGAAGGACCCCAATCGTCCGACTCCCACGGGCTTTGGCACCACGGGCAACAGCTTCCATGACACCACCGAGCCCGCCACAAACGACCGTATGACCGCGATCTCCAAGCAGTTGCCCAACGGTACGTGCTTGCTCGTAGGTGGACTCGGCAACGGTACTGCCACCGATCACGCTGACGCGCATGGTACGAAACAATACCAAGAACAACTCGATGGTTTCGGTTGTGTGATTATCGATTGACAGCAAGCAGCGCGACCCGTTCCCGAACGAGAGATTCAAGCGACGCATCTGTCGCGTCGCGTTCAGGTTGGCCGATAGCAAACCACTCACAGAGCCGGTCGGGATCACCAAGTGTCACCGACTGTGGGGTGACTGCTGAGAGAGCTTCAAGTGCTGAAGCAGCAGCCGCTTCGCGGTCGCCATCGATGATAAAGACCGTCGGTGTTTCGCCAGCTTCGAGACCAAGTGAGAGGGCCTGCTCGATCTGTCGGGTCCCCGCAAGATACAGGAGGATTTCCAGGCCACGGTCACGGGCGATGTTGTTCCCGCGATCGAACGCTCGATCAGCATGCTCGATCGCCGTTCGGACATGCGCCGGACCGGCAATATAACGGGCATCAACTGCTTGAATCGTACAGTCATGCTTAGCTGCGATCCGATCGACCTGATCGAGAAACGGCTGGATCTCGGAGACGGTCACAAGTCCCTCGACAAGTCGCATTGATCGTTGGTTCGATCGCGTGCTACTTGAGGGGTTCGTCAGGAGAAATCACCCAGGCTAGACTGACCATCGGTATCATCCTCGGACTCACGGGAGGGCGTTGTCGTGCTCTCCGTAGGAACGCTCACATCGATCCCGGGGTTATCACGACCGGCGTTCGAAAGAATGCGTTCAGCGGTGCGTTCTCGACCACGGAGCGCCTCAAGTACGACGGCTTTGTCTGCTGTCCGAAGCTCCGCTGGTGTCTCAATCCCAGCCTGGAACAGGCGACGTGCCCGCTTGCGGCCAACTCCACGGACACCAACGAGATCCAACAACTCGGCGTCAACACCGTGTTCAACACGCCGTCGTGCCCGACGGATCGCAGTCACTGCCGGTGAGTCGAGTTCGGCAGCCAGCTCTTCGGCAGCCCCCAGAAGCCAGTCGGCGGTATCAACTTTCGACCGAATATCACCTGGCCCAACGTCATAGCGGTCAGTGAGATCGTCCTCATCGACCTCACTGGCCCAATCTTCGAGAAGTTTGGCCGTTTTGAGTGCTGCAAGCCAGTCTTCGAACGCCGAGTCATCGAACTCACTGGGGGCGGCACCGAGGAGATCGTCGCTCCGTTCGTAGTGGAGTTCAGTGTAGGTGTCGGCATCGCCCGATCGGAGATACAGCTCATACATATCGGGGGTTCGAGAGACGAGATGATACAATCCGAGCGCACTCGGTGTCGTCGTCTCAACCGTCCGAAGCCCATCGATAATCTTGGCGGCACTCATCGGGTCTAAATAGAGCCGTGAAACGGTCTGTCCCAGGCTGGTGACCGTGATTGTCTCATCGTCTTGGGTGATGAACTCATGTTTGTCGAGATACCACATTACGTCATCCAACAGTGATGCTAGACGCCTGTCATCAGCCGTTTGGCTGGCGTACAGCGTTTCTTCAAGGAACTCCAACAGCGCCGCTCGAGTCCGGGCAAACCCGGATGCAAGCGTTGCGAGGACATGTGTTCGGAGCGCCGGTTCGGCAGCCAGTTTCGATCGGACCGGCTCCGGATCGGCATAGAGATAGCGTTCAAACAGCTCATCGCGTTCGTCATGGCTTTTTGCGAGCAAGACGGCCTCGCCATAGGGGTCCCGACCGGGGCGCCCGGCTCGGCCCATCATCTGGTGAACCTCCAGCACTGGAAGCGGTCGCATCCCACCGGCAGTGCCATCGTATCGACGCCAGTCACGAACGACGACCCGACGGCTGGGCGTGTTGACACCGGCAGCAAGCGTTGGGGTTGCAGCAACAACTTTGAGAAGACGATCGCGGAAGGCGTCTTCAATGAGCGAGCGATGGGCTGCTGTCAGCCCAGCATGATGAAACGCTGCGCCCTGCTCGACACAAGCGGCAAGGTCACTGCTCGTGTCGGTATCACTCACATCGCGGATCTCATCGGCAAGCTCTTGGAGGCGGTCTTGCTCGGCGGTCGTGAGTTGTGGGCTGACAGTCCCACCAAGTCGTTCAGCAGCGGTTTCAGCGTTCCGGCGAGAATTGACAAACACGAGTGCTGAGCCGTCATCACTGATCGTATCCCGGACGATCGCTGCGGTCGGGTTCTCACCGGCATTGACGGGTAACTCGGTCGTCTCGCCGGAGGCAAACGAAAGGGCGTTCCCGTAGTGGACCCCTCGCCGAAGCTCGATCGGACGCCAGTCCGATTCGACCAAGGAGGCATCCAGCCACTCAGCGATCGCATCACCGTTTGCGATCGTCGCAGAGAGGCCGATGACCTGCAGCTCCGGGTTCAGGCGTCGGAGTTTCGCGAGCGTGACTTCCAAGGTCGGGCCGCGGTTGGCATCATCGATCAGGTGGATCTCATCAGCAACAACACACGAAAGTCGATCGAGCCAGGCAGCATCGTTGCGGATCAACGAGTCGACCTTCTCACTTGTGGCGACAATGAGATCCTTTTCGGCGAGCCAGTCGCCGGATCGCTCGTAGTTGCCGGTTGCAACACCAATCTCCAGTCCAAGCGACTCAAAGTCCGCAAAGTCGTCGCGTTTCTCGTTTGCAAGCGCTCGCAATGGGACGATATACAGCGCCATCCCACCACGTTCGATCGCGGCTAACATCCCCAGTTTCGCAATCAGGGTCTTGCCGCTGGCCGTGGGAATACTCGCAACAACGTTTGTACCCTCCGTAATACCCGCCTCGACGGCTGCCTCCTGTGGCGGGTACAGCTCCTCGATCCCGGTCGAACGCAACGTCTCGATGGCGTCCGGTGAAAGTTCCGGGACTGTCGAGAGTTCCATCGCCATTACCACGGGGTTTGTCGGGTTCCCGGTTGAGGTTGTCGCATGAGAGCCTCGAACCGGAACGATTAACGATCCCTCACTGCAGAACTGTTGTCATGAAGGTCCTTATCACGGACCCGATCGCCGAGGCGGGGATTGAACGGCTCACGGCGGCTGGGCACACTGTCGAGAAAGGGTATGAGCTAGCCGGGACGGAGCTTGAAGCGGCCGTCAGTGACGCTCATGGGTTGATCGTCCGCTCGGGAACGGACATAACACGGTCGTTGCTTGAGGCCACAGAAGAGCTGGTGATCATCGGGCGAGCAGGGATCGGTGTCGACAATATCGATATCGAAGCGGCAACCGATCAGGGGGTGATCGTCGCGAATGCACCGGATCCGAACGTCCGGGCGACTGCAGAACACACGGTCGGAATGCTCTTTGCGACCGCACGATCGATCCCCCAAGCACACGGACGACTCAAGGCCGGTGAGTGGGCGAAAAGCGACTATCTGGGCACGGAACTGAACGGTCAGACGCTGGGTGTTGTCGGCCTTGGACGGGTTGGCAGACAGGTAGCCCGAAAAGCCGATGGACTGGGAATGGATGTCGTCGCGTTCGATCCGTATATCCCAGAAGACCGGGCCGAAACCGTGGGAGCAGAACTGTTCGATGACTTAGACGCGACACTCAAACGAGCCGACATTGCCACCGTCCACACGCCGTTGACACCGGAAACAAAGGGCCTCATCGGAACGCCGGAACTGGAGTCTCTCGATGGTGGCTACCTGATCAACTGTGCCCGCGGTGGGATCGTCGAGGAGCAAGCACTCGCGGCGGCGGTTGATTCGGGACTGCTTGCCGGTGCCGCGATCGACGTCTATGAGTCCGAACCGATAGCGAGCGATCACCCGTTCCTGTCAGTGGATGAGATCGTGACGACGCCACATCTGGGGGCCAGCACACAAGCAGCACAAGAGGACGTTGCCACCCTCACTGCCGAGCAGATCATTGCCGGACTGAACGGCCGGCCGGTCGCGAACGCCTTGAACGCGCCGGCGGTCGATGAGAGCACGTTCGATCGGATCCGACCATACATCGATCTCGCGGAGACGGCCGGCCGGATTGCGACGCAGCTATTTGACGGCCGAGTTGGAGCCGTTGAGGTGACCTACGGTGGAGAGATCGCCGAGGAGGACACGGAACTGGCAACGACGGCCGCACTCCAGGGAGTGTTAGAGCCCCTTGGCTGGAATGTCAACCCGGTGAACGCACGGGCAGTTGCGGAAGACCGCGGCGTCGAGGTCGTCGAATCGAAAACCCGACAGGTTGAGGACTTCAGAAGCATCGTTCGTGTGACCGTTCAGGCGGACGCCAACGGCGAGACGGTCAGCGTCGACGGAACCTTGTTTGCAGATGATGACCCTCGGATCGTCCGCATCGATGGGTTCCGAGTTGACGCGATTCCCTACGGTCGGATGCTCGTCGTTGACAACGAAGACGTTCCTGGTGTGATCGGGCACATCGGGACTGTTCTTGGGGACCACGACATCAACATCGCCGGGATGTTCAACGGCCGGAACACTGTCGGTGGCGAGGCAATGACCGTGTATAATCTGGATGACCCGGTTCCAGACGTCCTCATCGAGGAGTTAGAAGCCAACGAGCGAATCATTGAGGTAACTAAGATCACCCTCGGCGAGCCGTGATGTCGGACAGAACCTACAAGTGGCTTGACAGCCCGATTTCGATCGATGATCGATGAGTTGCTCGGGCGTGCGGAACTGAAAGCCCGGATCGACGAGCTCGAGGCTGAACTCGACGAGCTCCAGGAGGAAAACGACCGTCTCAAGCAGGACCGCAAGACAGCCGAACGGAAACGTCGTGAGGCCGTCCGCAAACGACAGGACGCACAAGAGAAGATCAACCGGCTGGAGGATCGGATCGCCCAGCTTGAGGGTGATGTCGAACGCTTATCCGACAACGAGCGAGAGCTTTCGTTTCGGGACACCGACCGGCTCCGGATCTCGGAGACAAGTACGCTTATCGAGCAGCTTCAGAACTTCGAAGGACCCCCGGAAACGGTACTGACAGCCGCGATTGACGATGAGCCAGCAATGCGAACAAGCCGGGCGTTCGGTCAAGAGGGCGGCTTACTCGGCCGTGCGGCACCATGTATCGCGATCACGGATACTCGCGGCTTGCTAAAAGTGGCACTGCGGCCGCCACTGTTCCCGGACCCATTTACCGAGTGGGCGGCCAGGCCACAGGTAGAGCGGTCGTGGTTCGTGCCGACGGGGACGTTTACGCTTGCCCTGGTTCGGTCGGATCTGTTTGCGATGGGCGTCTACGAAGGAGACACACGCACAGAGTTCGAGGGCTTTGAGTCGGAGGTCATGGGCGAGCATTCGAAAGGCGGGTTCTCGCAGGCCCGATTCGAGCGGCGGCGAGACGAACAGATCACG
The DNA here is from genome assembly GCA_964403925.1 of uncultured Salinarchaeum sp. GTDB lineage: Archaea > Halobacteriota > Halobacteria > Halobacteriales > Salinarchaeaceae > CAZFMU01. Next base: position 17,750 of record CAYOHZ010000017.1, on the reverse strand, counting down.
AACCACATTGACCGCGTCACAGAGACACTCAAGGAAGCGACAACCGAGCCATTGTACCTAGTCGGGGAACAAACGGTGTTAGACGAGCTGTCAATCGAGGCGGCCGCCACCGATACTGTCGATGCAACTGGTGATCCCGAAGAAGCACTCACAGACGCGTTCGAGGAGTTCTGGACGACCCGATTGTATATCCTATGACCGGAAAGCAAACGCTCAATTGGACGCTGACTTACTAACCACGTATGTATGCGGTGGTCGGCTGCAGCGAATGTTCAGCACTATGGGTGATCGAAGGACGGCCGGAGACGACGACTTGCCCACGGTGTGGGACGCGCCATCAAACGGACCAACGGAAGCGGTTCGTCGAGACCGAAGACAAGGCCAAAGCACGGGAAATCCGGGCCTCGATGCTCGCTAATCGACAGGGAGAGCGGGAGGCGTTTGCGAATGTCGGCTCGTATGAGGAACTCGAAGCTCAGCTTGAGACCGCTGGGATCGACGACGAAACCTACCTCGACGCAAAGGGCGTTGATCCGACAGCAGCTGAGGCCGCCAAAGAGCGCGCACTTGACGGCGCCGGCGGATCACAGTCACAGGAGGAAACGATCCGTGAGGGGATTCGGACACTGGAGACACCGACAACGTCAGCACTGATCGACTATGCAACCGACCGAGGCGTTCCGGCTGAGACTGTCACAACAGCTGTAGAAAAACTCCAGGCTGCCGGAGAGATTACCAAAACCAACGAGGAGTATCGGCTTCTCTAACGGCCAAGACTGGCGTGCGCGTCCGTGAGATGACGGGAGGCAAGTGCCGCGAGCAACGAGAGTTCACCAGCCAGCGCACCGGCAGCGATGACCTCTGCGAGTGCCGCTGCATTCGATCCTGGCGGATCGCCGCCACCACCCACCCCGAGGAGTTCAAGCGCTTCCCGTTGGGCTGGAAGACCAGTCCCGCCACCGACAGTTCCGACCTCCAGACTCGCGAGCGTGATGCTGGCATACAGTCCTCCGTCCCGCTGTTCAACGCTTGTGATGGCGTTTGCTCCCTCGACGACCTGTGCCTCATCTTGGCCGGTGGCGAGATACATTGCGGCGACAACGTTTGCGGCATGAGCGTTGAATCCAAGCGCCCCAGCCTTAGCTGAGCCGAGGAGGTTTTTCCGCGTGTTCGCCTCCACGATCGCTGCTGCAGTGGTCCCAAGGCGCTCTTCAAGCAGTGGCTCTGGGATGAACACGTCGGCACCGACGGTACGACCACGACCTTCGATCGCGTTGATTGCCGCCGGCTTTTTATCACTACAGAGATTGCCCGAGACCGCAACGAGGTTCGCGGGCGTTTCGGCCTCGACACGTTCACAGGCGGCCTCGGTGGCGATCGTGGCCATGTTCATCCCCATCGCGTCTTTGGTGTCGTAGATAAACCGAAGGTACACCGAATCGCCGACCACATACGGATCGATCTCAAGCAGTTCGCCGTGGTTGGTGGTCGCCTCAGCGGCCTCCCGAAGGGTCGCCGTGTTATCCTCAACCCAGTCAACGACAGCGGCAGCCTCCACAACCCCATCAACCTCAAAGACAGGGGCCCGTGTCATTCCGGAGTTGAAAATACGTGTCTCAACACCACCAGCGTCGGCTAGTACCGAGCAGCCGCGGTTAACTGACGCAACGAGAGCGCCCTCAGTCGTTGCCAACGGGAGATGATACTCGCCGGTTGCGGCCTCGCCATCGACCGGTATGGGCCCAGCAACACCAAGGGGGATCTGTGTCGTGCCGACCGGATTCTCGATGTTAGTCTCCATCGTCGTAGCATCGAACGGATAGGCCCCGATCGTCGAGAGATCGACACCAGTCCGAGACTCGATGACCCGACGGCGGGCAGCCACGGCGGTGTCAGGATCGGCGTGGTCTTCGAGTTCATACAGCCGGAGGTCACCGTTGTGAACACGCTCAACGAGGGCCTCAACATCTGCCATACCGGGAGGCTACAACCAGGATCGGCTTGAGCGTTGTCGTTTCAGCAGGTAGGACATTCCATAGCGTTTTTTCACCCGCCGTTCAGGGAAACGGTATGACCGCTGCGGCAGACCTACTGATAACAAACGCAGAGGTGCAGACGCTCACCAAACAAGGCCTTACGACCGACGGCCAGCCAGATGCAAACGCGATTGCGATCCGAGATGGACAGGTTGTCCGGGTCGGTGACACGTATGATCTACAGTTTTTGGCAGACGTCGAAACCGAGACGATCGATCTCGATGGCCGAACGGTGCTACCAGGGTTTGTTGACGCGCATACACATCTCGTCCATGCCGGTGAACGGGCAGTCCATGCGGATCTGTCAGTGGTTGGGTCAGCACAGGCAGCTCTCGACAAACTGGCAGCACAAGCTGACACCCGGGATGAGGAATGGATCGTCGGTGTCGGATACGATGAGAGCACATGGGATGACGGCACCTTAACGCGTGATCGGCTTGATACAGTCAGCGATCAACGTCCGGTGGTCGCGATCCGCGTTGATGTCCACACGGCGGCCTGTAACACACGCGCACTTGAGATCGTCCGAGAACAGACCAGCGACCAGTTTATCCGGACTGCGGATGGCGAGCCAACCGGCATTGTTGTCGAGGAGGCCACAGAACTGCTTCGAGAGACAATTGCACCCGGGAAGGCAGGGACACGACGGCTGATCGAAGCAGGGATCGAGCGAGCGACCAGCCGTGGGATCACGACCATTCATGATAAGGTCCGGAACTCGCCTGCCCCACGGATCTATCGAGATCTGGCAACTGCCGGTGAGTTGGACCTCCGTGTTCGAATCGATTACTGGTCGGATCACGTGGCTGCCATCGAAGAACTAGGCCTGCGATCGAATCATGGCGGCGAGTTCGTGACGGTCGGCGGGATCAAGACGTTCACTGACGGGGCGATTGGTGGCCGGACAGCGAAAGTCTCAACCCCATATCGAGACACTGAGAGTCGCGGTCAATGGGTTGTTGCGCCGGCTGCGTTTCATGAGCTGGCTGATCGGGTTGGCAACGCGGGGCTGCAGTTCGTCGTGCATGCAATCGGCGATGAGGCAATCGATATGGCCGTCGAAACCCTCGCTGAGATGCCAGGCACACGCCACCGGATCGAACATCTTGAGATGGCCAGTGATGAGACGATCGAACAGCTCGCAGAGACGGAGATCATCGCCTCCATGCAGCCGAATTTTCATCGATGGGCCAGGGCCGATGGGCTCTATGAGACGGCACTTGGATCGGAGCGGACAGCCAAAACGAATCGACTGGGGACGTTACACGATGCTGGCGTGATGATGGCGTTTGGAAGTGATGGCATGCCGATGGACCCACTCTATGGGATCGAACAGGCAGTGACAGCACCAACAGACGAACAGACACTGGACGTCGGGGCGGCACTGCGAGCCTATACATACGGCGGTGCATATGCTGGCTTCCAAGAGGATGTGCTTGGAACGATCGAACCCGGGAAATATGCTGATCTCGTTGTGTTAGAGGAGTCCCCCTGGACGGCGCCAGAACAGGCCAGCGAGATCGATGTGTCACTGACGATTGTCGGTGGGGAAGTCGTATACGACGATCGTTGAACTGCTGGTAGCTTTATGCGTGATCGACACCGTACCGGACATATGGAGCTACAACTTGAGGATGACACAGCACTGGTAACCGCAAGCACGAGTGGACTCGGATTGGCAAGCGCACGATCGCTTGCCGCGGCCGGGGCAAACGTTGCGATTTGCGGGCGATCAACGGATCGGCTGGCGGACGCTCGTGAGGAGCTACTGTCAGTTGCGGGCCCAGAACGGATTCTCACACAACAGGCAGATATCACGGACCCAGCGGCCGTTGAGGCACTCGTTGAGACGACCGTCGAGACGTTCGGTGGCCTCGATCATGTTGTGACCTCTGCCGGCGGCGTCCCCAGTGGGTCACTGTTGGAACTCGATGCTGAGACGTGGTATGACGCCTACGAGATGCTGGTGATGAGCCATCTACGGACGGTCAAAGCTGCCCATCCCTATCTCGAGGAGAGCGATAGCGGAACGATTACGGCAATTACTTCCACGAGTGTACGGGAACCGATCGATCAGCTGGCTCTTTCAAATGGCGTCCGACGGGCGGTGATCGGGATCGTCAAGACGGCCGCACGCGAGTTCGCTCCGAATATTCGGGCAAACGCAGTGTTACCGGGACCACATGAGACACCGCGGATTGAGGAACTCGTCGAGCAGGCACTGGAGCGTGGCGAATACGACAGCTATCAAGAAGGGCTCGATGACTGGGCGGCAGGAATCCCGCTTGACCGAATTGGCGACCCACAGGAACTTGGCGATGTGGTTGCGTTTCTGGCGAGTCAACGAGCGAGTTTCGTGACCGGAACCGCGATCCCCGTTGATGGCGGTCGATTACGGAGTTAGGTCGTCCGTTGGTTGTTTGTCGATATCCTCAAGCGCCTCGATGAGCGCATCCCGATAGACTGTGAGGTCAGGGTCGTACTGATCAAGCGCAAGGCGATCGTATTCATCAACATCCGGATCAAACCCATCGATCCGGTCGAGTGTTTGCTGAGCGGTTTCGATAACCCAGCGATCCCGGACGGCCTCCGGAACGACAGTGATCGATTCGGGACGCACGGAGACGTTTACCGTACCATCATCGGTCTCATAGGTTCGGGGTTTGCCAGCGACAGCGACATATTCCGGGGGCTCAAGACTCCGGAGCATCGAGGCTGGATCCGGCTGGTACTGGCCAGCATACACATAGAACGTGCCGGTCGGATCGACGATCCGGCCGCGCCAGTACTCGCTGTCCTCACCGACATCTTCTTTTTCTGTCAGTGTCCCAACGAGGAACACGCGGTTTGCGCGCTCACCAGTCGGGAGCAACGCGTAGGCTGGAGCACGTTCGTCGTCGGATTCTTTGAACGTATAGATCGCATCATTGAACTCGCGGGCGAATACCCGACGAGCGACCTCACGGGTCGGCGTTTGACTCATATTAGATCGACCTCGCTTTGATCAGGGTTTCTTCGACAGTATCGGGCTCACCAAGCACCTCAAAGTCCTCGGCGAGGAGATATCGACCAAGCGTTGGACCGTTGATCCGGTAGTAGCGACCGAGAATCAGCGATCGCATCTCCTCGACGACGATACTGGTATCTAATGCGTCCATCGCCATCTCCTTGGCCTCTTCTAAGGTGATGTTAGTCAGCGCTTCGGTGGCGTCCCGATCGAAGATCACCTCGTGAGCCTGTGTGCCATCATCGATGACGCCCTTGATTCGAAGATCAAACTCGCCGTCGACGTCACCGTGTTCGGAACACCGGCCGTTCTGTAGGACTCGAGTACACTCCGGTTCCGGACAGCGTTTGATAAGCCCAGAGCCGGACTGAATATCGATCAATGCCCCCTCGATGGTTTCGGTGTCATCGCCGACTTCGATGTCGGTATCGAGTTCGTCGATCGTCGTTGTCCGATTGAGTTTCACTGAATACTGCCCCTGATATTCGTCAGTAACGACATTCTGGAGCCGATAAGACGTTCCTTCGGTCAGTTCCGGTAAATCGGATTTGGACCATTTGGTGAACTTGATCGTTCCTGTCGTGTCACCAAGCAGGCCAACTTGAGCAACAGCGTCACTGCGGGGCTCCCACAGATCGACGACCTTCGCCTCAACGGTGAGCCATTCTTCTGGACGGTCGATCTCACCGAGAGACGTCGAGGTGCCACGTTCCTGGATCATCTCACGATCGATATCCGCCCGATCAACGTAGTGGCTGACGACACTTCGGCGTGCCTCGTCGACGGGGACGTTGTACTCTGTAACAAGCGTTTCGAGCCGATCTTGGACCTCCGAGACGGACAGGTCAAGATGATCGGAAAACCGGTCGCGGATCTCTTCCGCGTGTGACTGCAAATCTGTCATAGTGTTCCGTCTCCACGTGTGTGTTCAATGGGAGACAATCGATAGTTAGACCCCATACCATAAAAAGGTGTCCGCCACTAAAACGGGAGTACAGACGCTATTGCGTCCAGTTTAGTCACCTTCCACGGTCCCACGGTCGGCCATCATTCCGGCGGCCCGATCAGCCCAGCCGGTATACCCAAAGCCCCAGCCGACGACAAGTGCCATCCAGACGTAGGCCATACCCATCCCGAGGTAGGAGCCAAACGGGCCAAGCCCCATGCCGGCACCCAGCAGCCAGGAGACCCCAAAGAAAAAGCCAAACATGCCGGTCATCCGGGCGACAAAGGGAATACGGGTCTCGCTTGCACCCTGGAGGCTACCGGACAGGGACGAAAAAATCGCCAAGGCCACCGCGATAAGGCCATAAACTCGTGTATAATCGGTTGCGTATGCGATGGTTGCGGGATCATCCGCAAAGAGCCTGACAATCGGCTCAGCGATGATTGCAAGCCCGATTCCGAGCGTCCCGATCGTCAACCCTCCCAGACCAGCGACAGCCCAGCCGTGATACCGTGCGGTGCCTGGATCACCTTCGCCAAGTGACTGGCCGACGAGGATGGAGGCAGCAACATTATACCCACGAGAGAGGGGGCTGGTAATCTGCTGGTAGATCCGGCGACCGATCTGAAAGCCGGCATTAACAGGCTCACCAAAGCCCAACAGTAAGGCGTTAAACGGAAACTCAGCGAGTTCCGAGCCAAACCCTTCTGCCATACGGGGCGCTGAGATGGTTAGTAGTTGTTTGGTGATCGTAAGATCCTGTGGTCGGGCGAAGTCCGCACTGGTCCATGTTCCGGCGATCGCAGCTGTCAACAACACTGCTGTGACGACGTTGGCGGTCGCAGTAGCGATCCCAACACCGAGTATGTCTAACCGGGGAATGCCAAACAAGCCCAACCCGAGCACGATCGAGCCGGCGATATTCAGCAGGTTTGAAAACACGTTGACATACATCGGAGTTGTCGTATCACCGGTTCCCTGCAGCGATCGGGCGCTGATCAACGCAATATGGCGGGCAGGAGCCGTTGCAAAAATAATCGCCAGATACGTGCCACCAAGAGCGATGACCTCCTGGCTTGCTCCAAACACGGCAATCGCAAGCTCACCGAACAGAAAGCCAGCGAGTATAAACGGCACACCGGCGAGCGCACCAACCGCCACTGCCTGGGTGATCGCTTCATCACGCGTTCGGTCGGCACCGGCTCCGGTATCCTGTGAAGACAACGCGATCGCACCGCCGCCAAGGCCGAGCCCGATCCGAAGCGGGAACCTGGCATACAGATCCGCCAGCCCGATTGCCACGACGGCTGCCGGCGAGAACAAGGCGGTAATGAGAATATCGGTTGTCCGCATTGCCGTTCGAGTCGTCTGCTCGGCCATAACCGGCCATGCGAGCCCGAAGACACGGCGCCAAACGCCGACAAGCCGTTGTGTGTTCATCCAGCTGACGTGAACAACTGAATCGGTTAGATATTATCGGAACAGCCCCATCGCGGAGCGTCTCGGGGGAAGTCAGAAGCCATTCTCGCTTTGTAGTCAGTCGCCACACACTAGGTTTCCATCTGGAAAGACTGGCCGCTTAACTGGAGGAGCTGGCGTGCGTATTCGAATTTCGCGAGGAGGACTTCTTCGAGTGAGGGGGGATTACGAATCCGTGTTTGCGCAAAGAGGGTGTCCGGGACAAGCAGAGTGGCCTCAGGAACACCACTGTCGCCATGAACAGCAATATGTGTGCCGTCAAGCTTCATCACGAGTGGTCCAGTGCCATCGTAGAGTGCCTCACAAACCTGTTCATGACGGTGAGAATGGATTACCGCGCGATCGCTGGGACCCGGTTGGACATAAAATCGACCCAGATAATAGCCGCCGGAAAATTCCTCAAACATACGGTACGACAACAATCAACACACTGGGGTTACTTAAAGATTCGTGTGGTTCTCAGCAGGCCCCGTCTCGCCGATCAGAGGGACGCGGCGGCCATCGAAACCATCGAGCTGACCATGATAAACCCAAACAGGACGGCGATCCACTGTTGTCGCGTGAGTCCAAGCATACGAGTTACTATGAGCTGTGGGGTAATAAACGATCCGTGCGATTGCCAGAACACCGAAACGGATCGAGCCCGTACAGTCGGGTATGCGCGTTGGTGTACTCTCAGATATCCATAGTAACAAGCCAGCACTTGAGGCCGTGTTAGAGGATCTGCCAGCCGTTGATGCGATCGTCAACGCGGGTGATATCGTTGGGTACAATCCCTGGCCGGCAGAGTGTCTCCGGACGGTACGAAATCGAGAGATTCCGACAGTAATGGGGAACCACGACCGGGCGGTGGCCGGTGGCACCGCGTTTCAGTTCAATGGGATGGCCAAAGCGGGACTCGAACACGCCCAGTCGGCGTTGACAGCCGAGGAACGGAGCTGGCTTGAGACACGACCGACCCAACAGACTGTCTTCGATGGTCGACTGCGGCTTGTTCATGGCCATCCAGAGGATCCCGATCACTATACCTATCCAGAAGAGTTCGGTCCGGAGCTGCTCGGTGAGGAAGACGTGTTAGTCATGGGCCACACCCACGTACAGCATGCAGAAACCTATCCGGAAGGGATCGTCCTCAACCCAGGGAGTGTCGGCCAGCCCCGGGACGGGGATCCACGGGCTGGGTATGCTGTTGTCGATCTCAATGATCTGACAGTAGAGCTCCATCGTGTCACATACGATATCGAGACCGTCATGGAGGCAGTCACCACAGCGGGCTTACCACGACGAATTGGACAGCGGCTCAAAGAGGGACGATGACTAAAACTGGTTGCGGACGATCTGGAAGGTCTCCTCACGGTCTTCCCAATCGATCACGACCGCAACAGACGTAGCACTGGTAATCAAATCACGGATCGGGATTCGTGCCTCCGAAATCGGATCGACGATTTCCTGAAGAACTCCAGGACGTGTCGGGAGTTCGCCACCAGTGACCCGCACAACGGCAAGGTCATTGTTGACTGTCACACTCGAGAGCTGCTCGTCAGCGACGACTTTCTCGTGTAAGACGGTTTCCCCGCGTTCGGCATAGTCGCTATCGACATAGAAGGTAATCGAGTCCATCCCGGAGGCGACGACATCGATATTAATCCCGTCATCACTGAGGGCACTGGCGAGTTGATCAAGAATACCAGGCGTATTCCGGATCGCCCGTCCAGCGACGGTAAGACACGCCAGTGGTGTTTCTCGCATATCAATGAGATTCTGGAACTCCCCTCTGACGCGGGTCCCCCCCGTCAGGAGATCACCATGTTGATAGTGTGTGACTCGGACAGTAAGCGCTGTGTCCTTGTAGGCGAGTGCTGACGGAGCAACGACTTCAGCACCGCGAAAGGAGAGGTTTCGGAGTTCGTCAACGGTGATCTCACCGACATTGCGCGCACCCTCAACAACGCTTGGATCGGCGGTCATAACACCCTCAACATCGGTAACGATAACAACCTCATCAGCATCCATATACCGACCAAGCATGACAGCCGTCGTGTCTGAGCCGCCCCGGCCAAGTGTCGTTACAGCCCCAGAAGCGGTTTCAGCAAGAAAGCCAGTAATAACGGGAACAACACCGTCCAACTGCTCGGCAAGATCTCCGGCAAGCTGTTTCGTCATGTCAATATTAACTTCCCCACGATCATCCGCAATGACCGGCCAGAGATCGTGGCCGGGTTCGATGAAAATCGCGTCAATCCCCCGAGCCGAAAGTGCTGCCTTGAGCATTCGCACCGAGGTCCGCTCGCCCATACTGACGATTTCCGCCCGATCAGCATCGGCAGCATCAAACGTGATCGTATCGAGAAGTTCGTCAGTTGTGTTTCCCATTGCAGAGGCAACAACAGCGATCTCATGGCCCTGATCGACGACATCCGCGATTGAGTCGGCTGCTTGAGCGATCCGATTACCTGTCCCGAGACTAGTGCCGCCGAATTTCGCTACGAGCCGCATTCAAACACCAACCCTCCGCTATTGTGTACCACACTATCCATAGAGGCGATTTCCCGACTGGTGGGATTAACCTTGTCTTTCTGAGCGGGCCAGCTGTAGACAGACGGAAATCGTGGACAACAGGTTTCAAGACTACGGGAGAGAATATCATCCATAGCAATGCAAATCCGAGATGCAGTCGAAGCCGACGCTACGGAGATGGTTGAGATGGCGGATGCGCCGGCCGATGTTATGCGAAATCTCATTCATGATCGGACGGTCCGGGTCGCAGTGCCAGAGCAGCCACAGGGAGTGGATCCAAACGAAGATACAACCGGAACGGCGTCGGAGCTGCTTGGCTTTGTCAGCTTCGACGCACAGGAGGGAACAGTGCATATCACGCAGCTAAACGGGACGAATGCGGCTTGTGAACAACTGCTGGAGGAACCACTGCGGTTTGCCGAACAGGAAGAGATGGCTGTCGAGTTTCTGATTCCTGGCTCAGACGAACAGTTAATCACGATCGCAGAGCAAGCCGGATTCAAGCGAGTTGAACAAGGACCAGTATTTAAAGGAACGCGGACAGTTCGCTATCGATTTCAGCAGTGAGCGAAACTTAAGTGAACTTCCGAAGGGTCACATCAAGGGTATCGAGATCAACGATTGGAGCGTATCCGGCATCCGGATCGATGTTAACACTTTGCTGGAACGCTGTCTGTGCTTGCCAGCATCCGGAGTTGATCGTCAACACGTTATGATACCCACCGTGGCCGAGCTTATGGACATGCCCGGTATGGAAAATATCCGGGATTTCATCGATGACAAGGTAATCCGACGTTTCGGGCGCAAGACGAATGTGACTGCCGTATTGGGGGGCGACATGCCGTTTTTTCAGGAGGTGATACATCGGTTGCTGCGGATCACTGTAGGTTGCTTTCGCATCCGGATACTCCGCGATGAGTTCATCAAGTGAGACACCATGATACATAAGAACGGAGACACCGTCGATTTCGACGAGTGATGGATTGCCGGTGATGCGGGCGTCATGGGCACGCATGATCGATCGGAGCTCATCATCGAATGCCGGTTGTGGCTCAGCAAGCCGAACAGCATCATGGTTACCAGGAATCATGATGATCTCGATGTCTCCAGGCACCGATTTGAGTCGTTCGGAGAACGTTTCGTATTGCTCGTAAATATCGATAATCGAGAGTTCTTTGTCCTGCTCCGGATAGACACCGACCCCTTCGACCATATCACCGGCAATCAACAGGTATTCGATCGACTCGGCTTCAGGCGTATGGAGCCAATCGGTGAATCGTTCCCAGGCATCAGCGAGAAACTCTTGGCTCCCGACGTGGATGTCACTGATCAATGCGGCCTGCACGTGTCGGTCAGCTGTCGACGGCTGGTAGGTTCGGGGGACATCCGGGAAATACAGTGAGTCGACAAAGAGGATCCCGCCATCATTCGAAAGGGTTCCCTCAACGCCGACGACCTCATCCAAAAGGAGCTCATCAACGATCCCCGCGAGATCACGGTCATTGGTAATCAAACAGGGAAAGGTCCCATTACGGTCCTCAAGCTCGAGAAGCCAGTGCCCGTTTTTCGTCGAGCGAATGTCATTAATCATGCCGATGAGTCCGGCGTCACCACCGCCAGAAGCATCTGCAAGCGCATCCGTCGGTCGATGATTCACACGGCCGCGAAGCATGTCCGCTAACCGATCATAACGATCCCGAAACAGCGACACGAAATCCGAGTATTCACCAGTGCCAGTACTTTGCCCGGTAATATCACCACTGATCGAGACCGATGTCGCAGCCGCCTGCGGGGTGTGCGTCCGACGTTCCCCCTTCGTTTCAACTGGAGAGTTCTGTTTATCTCCACTCGAAAAAGAGGGGTGAGTGTCTGCTGTAGCCGTTGAAAGCGCCGTTCGGACGTCTTCAGGGGAAATCACGAGCTGATCGTCGGGAAGGCGTTCAATCACTGTCTGTAGTGTCGCGTCTCGTTCCCCAGTCTCGGAAATCACCTCGATAGCAGCCGGCGTGACATTATAGCCACGTTCGAGGAACGCACGGACGACCTGCTTGTCGGACTGGCTTGACACACCACTTGGCTACTGTGCTAAACGCTAAAAACGTGCCGACGTATGAGGAGTATCCCGGAACGTTGATACTTGACCTTAGGTAAGCGACACGCGATGGGACAACCCGAGGAGGATCCGGGCGAGGGGCAGTCACAAGCGGACGCAATACCGGCCCCGACAGACCGACCAGTGCAATGGTATCTGCAGTCGACACACTGGGCAGTGGTATTTTCTCGTGATCTGGTGACCGGGATGGCGATTGTCGGCGTGATTGCGGCGCTTGTTTTTGCAGCGAGTGGTGTCTGGCCGCCGCTTGTTGCCGTTGAAAGTGATAGCATGGAGCCAAACATTCAGAAGGGAGATCTCGTCTTGGTTGTCGATACTGATCGGTATGTTGGACCGGGAGCGACAGATGACGGGATCGTGCCCCAGGCAGAAGGCGCAGAGACCGGATATAATACGTTCAACAAGCCAGGGAACGTGATCGTCTTCCAGCCGGATGGGGGCGCAGGGACGCCAATTATTCATCGGGCCACATTACATGTTCAAGAAGGCGAAGACTGGACCGATCGCGCTAATATTTCGTATCTGGGAGGAGTCACTGACTGTACGGCAGTCCCGGATTGTCCGGCGCCATATGACGGGTATGTCACGAAAGGAGACAACAACGCAGGGTATGATATCGTCCAGGGGCAAAGCGGCATGGTACGATCGGAGTGGATCATCGGAAAAGCTGCGTTCCGGGTTCCATATCTTGGGTATATCAGGCTCGCATTCGAGCCAAGCGAGACTGAAGATGAGAATCCGTTAGCACCGATCGAGTCAGTGATCGGATAACGATACGTACTACTTGACGACCAAGAAAACCGGAGCCAGCGCTGTTCACCGGTCGAAAATAGATGTATCATCGAACCGCATCTGGATCGATGGCCGTAACTCATCAGGATCCTCGATATGCAGATCAGCGGTTAGTACCGACTCGGTCTCTTCGATTGGGACGGAGAGATTGATTTCTTTCGTTCGGCCATAGCGGCCTTTCGAGACGACGACAGCGTTGACGATACCCAGCATATCGAGTTCGCTGATGAGATCAGTCACACGACGTTGGGTGAGTTGATCGGCTTCGATCCGGTCACAGAGCTGCGTGTAAATGTTGTAGACCTCCCCAGTCGTGATTACATCGTCGTTATGCTGCTCAAGAAGGATAATCGCATAGAGAACGATTTTCGACTGAAGGGGGAGGGTTCGGACGGCTTCGATCACCCGGTCAAGTTCAAGCTTTTCTTGGGCTTTCCGCACGTGTTGTCCCTGAACGTGGTCTGCTTGATCACGCTCGGCGATCTCGCCAGCCGTTCGAAGCAAATCAAGTGCTCGTCTGGCATCGCCGTGTTCTTGAGCGGCGAAAGCGGCACAAAGCGGAATGACATCCTCGCTGAGTGCTCCATCTTTGAACGCATCATCTGCGCGATGATCAAGGATATCGCGAAGCTGGTTGGCGTCGTACGGTGGGAACACGATCTCCTCTTCGCCGAGTGAGGATTTCACGCGAGGATCGAGAAAGTCGGTGAATTTGAGATCATTACTGATACCAATAATTGACACACGTGAGCGTTCGAGATCGGCGTTCATCCGAGAAAGACTATACAGCGTATCATCACCGCTTTTCTCGACGAGTTTGTCGATTTCATCGAGCATGATCACGACAACCCGTTCACGATAATCGATGGCATCAAAGAAAATCGAGTAGACACGGTCGGTCGGCCACCCGGTCATTGGGACCTCCTGGATCGCGTCTCGATCAGCACGAAGTGTAGCGATCCGGTCATCGATCCCTTCGATCGACTCGAATGACGTATCAATGAGTGCATCCGATGTCTCAAGAGCGTGATCGCGGAGCGAACGGAGCGTTTCGAGACGATCGTCGATCCAAGCCTTGTTCTGATCGTTGAACTGGTTGGCTAGTTGCGCCAGAACACGATACTGAGTATCAGTGACCTCACAGTTGATATACTCAACCTCACAAGGAACGTCGTATCGTTGTGACGTTTCTTCGAGTTCTTGACCAACATACTTAGCGCTGGCTGTTTTCCCGGAGCCGGTTTTGCCGTATGCGAGGATATTCGACGGGGTTTCCCCTCGAAGGGCTGAGACGAGGATCGTTGCCATTTGATTGATCTGCTTATCTCGGTGGGGCAGCTCCGGTGGCGTATACGACGGTTGAAGCACCTCTTTGTTCTCAAAGATCGGCTCACCTGCAAGCAGCTCATCAAACAAGCCGTCTTCCTCGTTGGTCATAGATTGGAGACACTACCTGGAACGAACCGGGGCGATCGGAAGACAAGACAACCAGACACGCAAGCCAAACTCATCGTTCCTCCAAAGCAGGACTCCAGCCGTTTACTGTGGGAAAAACGCCGACAGGGTGCTGTGTAACTGATAAAATCGGCAGGGACGAGGTTCCCACCAGTGGGTAGCTGGTCGGTGTCATAGAACTGAACTGCTTGGAGAAGGCTATGCGTGTCATCCGCGTCCGGTGTCGTTCAAAGGTGGTGTAGAAATGCATCATGGGTGAAAGTCCCGCCTTCAGGGCGAGTGTAGCTTACAGTTGCTCCTCAGAATCAGCTCAACTTGATCCAAACGAAACGGACGTAGACATGGTATTTAAAAATCACGGTATAGGAAGAATATTCCGAACCACCCCCACCCCTTTGTTTCGAGTGGAACACGTAACCAAGGGTGGGGGGTGGGGAGGGGGGTTATTAGATGGAAAAGATTTAATATAGATACTTAGAAACAATAGCCGTACTGAGTAAAACAGTAAGAATACGTCTAGTTTATCTATCTAGTCTTGTTCTTTTACCGGCAATATACTCTTGTTCTCGATCACCGTGGGGTCGGTCCCTGACAGATTCCACTCGAAACAAAGGGGTGGGGGTGTTCGTGTCTGACGTAGGCTTAAGTATATCGACCGTGTTTTTCCGGTACCGAACGGGGTGTGGGTCTCATATGGGATTTATCAGCGGTCTCAAAGACAGCGTTGCTCGGGTTCGTGATCGGTTGTTTGCCTCCTCTGCCGAACCGAAACGTATCGGCATTTATGGTCCGCCCAACGCGGGGAAAACAACATTAGCCAATCGGATCGCCCGTGACTGGACTGGTGATGCGATCGGCCCGGAAAGTCATATCCCTCATGAAACACGACGGGCCAGACGCAAAGAAAACGTCACCATCGAACGCAACGGCAGTGCCGTATCCGTTGACATCGTCGATACACCGGGAGTTGCGACAAAGGTCGATTACGAAGATTTCCTTGATTATGATCTCGACGAGGACGATGCGATTCGCCGCTCCAGAGAGGCCACAGAAGGTGTTGCTGAGGCCATGCATTGGCTTCGAGAAGATATCGAAGGTGTCATTTACGTTTTAGATGCTACCAAAGATCCGTTTACGCAAGTCAACACGATGCTTGTCGGGATCATCGAAAGTCGGGATCTTCCGGTGTTGATCTTCGCGAACAAGATCGATCTCGAGGAGGCAAACGTCTCTCGGGTTGACGACGCGTTCCCGCAACACGAAACCGTGCCACTCTCGGCACTGGAAGGAGATAACATGGATGAAGTGTACGACAAAATCGCGGAGTACTTCGGGTGATCACGATGGTAGAACCGACTGCTCCTGATGGGGTACAGATCGATCTAATCAGCGGCAAGCGGATGGATGGGATGACATCCATGGAGAAAATTCGACTCATCCTTGATAGTGTTCGCGAGGGCGATATCGTGATCCTCGAAGAAGGCCTTTCCCCGGATGAGGAAAGTCGACTGATTGAGGTGACGATGGCCGAAATCGATCCGGACGGGTTCAATGGGATCGAAATCGAAACCTATCCCCGTCCGAGCAGTTCCGATTCCGGCTTTCTTGGTCGGCTCATGGGGTCAAGCTCCGACTCAGCAAAACTGACAGTCATCGGTCCTGCCGATCAAATCGAGACGCTGCATAAAGACGAAACCGTCATCAGTGCGCTTGTTTCGAATACCTGACTCGAGTCATGCCGCATGAATGTACCTCCTGTGGTCGGATCTTTCCGGATGGTTCAACAGAGATGCTTTCTGGGTGTCCAGAGTGTGGTGGAACGACCTTCCAGTATCACCCTGAGATGCCCGCGGACGCAAGCGAGCCACCAGACGAGCCGGAACCTGAGTCACTTCCGCCGGAAAATACGGCACAGGCAGAAGCGCGCAGCACCGTCGTCGATAAAACGACGCTCCCGGATCCGCCAGAAACGCCTGCTTCGACAGTCGACAACGACCACGCCAACGATCCAACTCCTTCCGAAGAGCCAACACCGACCGACTCACAGCCTGCGGATCAGTCTGATCTCACAGAGCTCCGGTCCGAACTGAACGAGCAGTTCGAGAGCATCAAAATCGTCAGTCCAGGTGAATACGAACTCAATCTGATGGAACTATATGATCGCGAAGAGTATATCGTTTCGTTACTTGAGGACGGCCGCTATGCAATCGACGTGCCCGACCGCTGGACGGATGGTGAATAACCCATGAGTGAGGCGACGAAAGTCACCCTTACAACAGTCGCTCTCACGGCAACGATCGTCCTCGCGATGATCGTCTGGTATCTCAGTTGACTCCGTCGACGGTCGTGTTCCCGTCTCGATCAAGGGTGATCACGATATCGAACAACTCCCGATAGGCTGCAAGCACTGCCTCATCATGGACTTCCGCCGAGAGATGGAACAATCCGACTGCATCGTGTTCCGCTAACAACTCAAGCAGCTCCTCGACGGCCGCTCGTGTCGGCTCGGTCCCTGCATAGTAAGCTAGTTCCGTTACAGAGTCAACACTAATCCGGCGTTTTCCGCTTGTTCGTTCCAAGAACGATTGGGTCTGCTCGATGAGCCCCTCAAGATCGTCCGGAGCTGATACGTAATGAACATCATCGCGGGTCCGACGAGAGTAGCCGCGTTCGATACTTAGTGCATCCAGGATTTCAGCCCGGTCTTGATCGACTTCATAGTAATCTAATTTCTGTGTGACCTCTCTGGCTGTCGTCCGAGTTGAAATAACGAGGAATCGATCCGTATCTGTCTTAAGAAAATCTGTATCGACGCGATCGGTTTCGGTCGTACTTGGATGGAGTAACAGTACCCCTGTCCCGCCTGGAATCGTTTCTGGACCGCCTTCGATCGCTAGCTCGTAATCCATATGCTCTCACACCGGCCGGACCGAACTTAACTGCTATCCTTCTCTCGGAGTTAGGGCTATTCCGACCCTCGCAGTAAAACTCGGCGGGCTTCGCTGCCGCGAGGAACGACTCGTCGAGCAGCGCGAAGCACACCGGCTTGAAACAGTTGACCACGGCCAGGTCGTCGGCTACGATGGTGACACGCCGATCAAGACGGCGAAAAACGGCGTGGCTCGAATTAGGTCGCATTCGAAGTACGGGTTCGGCGAGTTCCGGATGAAGCCGCTCACCGGCGACAACACCCATAACACTCAGGATAGTTATAGAACTGATTGAAACAGAGTCGAGATTCGACTGAAATCCAGAAGCCTACCTAAAACTATAACTTAGAGACGTGATGACTCGTGCGTCAACTGACCTGTGTGAAGCCATCGAGTTCACAAATTCGTTATATCTCCGCCCCGTTATGATCCGCTATGCGTGTAGCCGTTCTTGCCGATACACATATTCCGTCAC
>CAYOHZ010000016.1:0-41537 GCA_964403925.1 uncultured Salinarchaeum sp. | reverse complement strand
CGTACAGAGTTCGGTATGCACATCCCCATAGTGCGCGTACGCTTCTGAACGAGTGCAATTGAGGTCGTACTCTGCGATAACGATTTCGATGCCATTCTTCCGAATAACGGTGTCACACCCCCACTCAGCGAGCAATGAGAACGCCGTTGTATTCCGCCGAACCGTGAGAAGTCGCTTCGATTTGGTAATGTACTCATTGACCCACGTCTTCCAGTCGTAGGATTCGGTCGCAAAGTTAGGAAATGAAAATCCAGTTTCGATGCTCTCCAGATACCACTGAGCCATACTGATGGAAGTCCGGTGATTCGCGTTGGGTAGCGCATGTTTCAGAATCAGTGTAGACATAAGCTGCCCTGCGACATCGACGGCGGTACCGGTCCAATCGACGCGTGCGATGGCGTCGGGAAGTCGATCTAATTCGATCTGCTTGTATATCTCCAGCTTCTCTTCTTCTTCCAGTTCCTTTTCCTCGACGATCTCCTCGAAAATCTGGAGCAACCGTACGGTGATCGTCCGATCCTCGGGTGACATCTCATCGAGTACGTCTTCGAATTCGTCGTCAAGGTCCTCAACCGTGCCACTCGCCCCACGATTCGTATACAGCACAAAGAACTCCTCATCGAAATCGTAGTGCTCAATAATCGCATTTTGCCCGGATGTCGTTATCTCATCCCTATCCTGAGTGACATACGCGAGAGAATATTGAGAATCCTCGGGATGATGGTAATAGACAGAGGCAGTCATCCAATCAGCGTAGGCGATAGACCAAATTAAAACACACTACATCCAGCGCTGTTCCGGCTTTGACACCAGGCTATCGCTGTAGGGACACTCGTAGATTGGCTCAACTATCTGCAGCATCACGCCTTCCTGCGGCATTCCACAAAGACTTCATTATCGACGAAATCACCGGTTCTGGGTCATCATCAAATGATTCCATAACCTCTGAGGGTATCTGTAATACTTCAACGTCGAAACTAATCGAGTCCATAGGTACTCCCCGATCCTCACTAATGAAGGTGTATTCCTCAGCGTTTAGGACCGTCAATAGAAGATAGAGAGGAGGTTGCATCCCCTGTTCATTGATGAAATCAATATAGTTCGGAAGTGCTCGTTCGAACGAACTCTCTACAAACTCAGCGAGTAGATACTGTATTTCACCATCAGCGTGTACAGGGAAAAGGAAGCCCCTCGCTCTCGGTATTATATGAATCGAAAGGAACGCTCGTATAGGCTTCAATAGCACCATTTTTGAACGTACGCACGTAGAAAGAATGCTAATTTTGACGTTCCCCTGTATACTGGGTCACACTATCGACCATGAATCTGTCTCCCCATTCACCGCTAATGCCCCGTGGAGAGAACATCACCGGAGATGACTTACTCAGGCAACTTCCGGCTGAAAGGTCAATATTGTCGCCAGGGGAGAACGCATCGTATGGAACGAGATGAAGGAGGAGTTTTGGCCCGTCGGTTACTGGTACTGGTGAGTCTCCCGAGATCATCTCCGAGATACGGTCTGCACGGAATTCTTCCAAGTCCTGCTTTCGGCTTTCTCCTCCGACCATCTGGTCTCGGATTTCGCCGACTGTCATAGGGAACTTCCCGTTTGCATGCCGGCCATAGAACCTATCGTTTGTACGAACTCTATGCGGAGCCTGCCAACTTCGGTTCACTCACTGAGCTTCGCTACCGTCCTGTCACCTGATTTTTCGACATCGAGAAGGCCATCATCGACCAGGTCTGTCAGAAGCCCTTCTAACCACTCTCGACCGTGTTCCCCATCCGGTGAATAATCTACACGGATCTTAGGCCCGAGTTCATCTAGTGTGAGTTCATCGTGGTTCGAAAGAGCGCGAACGATTCGGCCCCGGAACTGCCGACGGCTCCCCTCGAAGCTCGGTTGTGTCGGAACGTCGGGCGCGGTGAAATCGCCAGTTTGGTACGCGTGACACCATTCGCGCCACGGGCAATCTTCCTCGTCGCACCGCGGTTGCTTCTGACATGCGACGCCACCCAGTTCCATAATCGCGTTGTTCCAGATTCGGGACTCTCCGGCCGGCATGAGCGCGTTCGCAACCGTTTCGTAGTCCGGATCGTCCGTATTATGGATTTCTTCAAACGCTCGGTAGAACACTCGTTTTACGTTCGTATCGATCACTGGCCCACCAGTGTTGAATGCGAAACTAGCCACCGCGTTCGCAGTGTACGGACCCACGCCTTGGAGGGTTTCAAGCGTCTCCGGATCCTCGGGAACCGCTCCATCAAACTCCTCGAGTACTGTGTGTGCCGCCTCGTGGAGGTACCGTGCACGGTTGTTATACCCCAACCGCTGCTCTGTCCAGAAGCCGACAACTGCCGACCGGTCGGCAGCCGCTAGGTCTTCGACGGTTGGCCATCGATCGAGAAATGCCGTCCAGGCCGACTCGACGCGTTCAAGCTGTGTTTGCTGGCTCATCACTTCCGACACCAAAATCGCGTATGGATCGGTCGTCTCACGCCAGGGGAACGATCGTCGGTTTGCCTGATACCAGGTAAGCAACTTCTCTTGGGCCCGTGTCCGTTCCTCGGGGTGCGCCCATGACGACATACTTACTCCTGGGGGATCGATCGGCTTGCGTTCTCCGGTTCCCGAAAGTGGTATTGGTGGCGATCAGTACAGCCCGTATATGGGCCTTGATGGACTCACTGATGACGTTGAAGCGACCTATGCGGATTTGCCAACAGAACTCTCGGTGCCGCTTGATGACAGTACACGCCGAGAGCTAACGATGCTTCAAACCGCCTATGATGACTCACCAGAAGCACTCATTGAACGGGCCATTCATCTGTTCTTTCAGACAGCCGTCGATACTGGCCAGCTCGATTTCCACCTCCGGAGTGCCTATGACGTAACCTACGAGGAGTATCTCTCCGGCATGACATACGAAGAGATGACCGGCGGTGCGTTTCCACAACCCCAGCAAAACGACGATCGTCGCTACCAATTCTAGACCAGCACACTCGGTTTCGTTGTTCTTTCCTCAGGTAAGCGCCGAGACGTAGCCCTCCTCCCACTTGCGTCGGGCTTGAAGTTCCCGGTCCCCACGGCGGGTTAGTACATAATAATTCGTCCGACGATCGAGCTGGCCTTTCTCAACCAGCCCCTTGTTCACGAGTGTATCAAGATTCGGATACAGTCGTCCATGATGGATTTCCGTCTCGTAGTAGTCTTCAAGTTCTGCTTTGATCGCCAACCCATGTGGGTCCTCAAGCCCGGCGATCACCACAAGGAGATCACGCTGGAACCCCGTGAGGTCGTGCATCGTCTTTCGTATCTGAACCGTTCTGTTCTGTGACAATAAGCGTACTGGGAAAATACGCCGCGTTATTTCGTGTAATTAGCGGTCTTGTAACGTTTTGAATTTCCGTGCGTGAGTCAGTCTCAGAAGATCATGTCTGTCTTGCGGCTGGCCAGGACAGGATCCTGCCGGAGACAGTGCTCGCTCCCCGGTATGTAATCGGCATGGAAAAGAGCCGACAACGGCCGAAAACAGTTCAGCCGCCGTCGGATCGGTCCCCGCTGACGCTTCGGCCCTCCAAACGAAGCGTCATTATGTACAACACAACTATCGGTAATAAATGCGTCGGATCATGGTACTTCGATATCGATCTCATGTTGTTGGCTTGTGGCTTTGATGGTATTATACAAGAGCATCGCACGGGTCATCGGCCCAACGCCGCCAGGGACAGGTGTGATTGCCCGCGCAAACGGGTCGACTGCGTCGTGATCGACATCTCCAACCAGTTGTGTTTCCCCATCTTGTGTAACCCGATTGATGCCAACGTCGACGATAACTGTTCCTTCTGTCACCATCGAACCATCGATAAACTCGGGGACTCCGACCGCTACAATGAGGATATCCGCACTCCGGGTATGCTCGGCTAAGTTCTCGGTATTCGAATGGCAGACCGTCACTGTCGCGTTCCCGCCTGGTCCATCCTGTAACAATAGGTTTGCCATTGGCTTGCCGACGATCTCTGAGCGTCCAACCACGACTGCGTGGGCCCCCTGGGGATCGATATCGCCTGCGGCAAGCAGTTTCTGGATGCCATGTGGCGTACAGGGTTTGAATCGCGGTGCTCCGCCGACCAGCCGACCAACGTTTTCCGGATGAAACCCATCAACGTCTTTCCGCGGATCGATCCGTTGGAGCACCGCCTGTTGATCGATCTGGTCCGGTAGTGGCAGCTGGACGAGGATCCCGTTTACACTCGGGTCAGCGTTGAGCTTGTCGATGAGTTCATGAAGCTGCTGTTGTGAGCCCGTCGGCTCGATCTCTGGATCAATCGTTTCGATGCCGACCTCCGCACAGTCTTGTTGTTTCATCTCGACGTACGTTGCCGCTGCGGAGTCGTCGCTCATCAGCACCGTCGCTAATGTCGGGGTGACACCCGCGTCGTGTAGGGTTTCGACTGCCGCTGTAAGCTCCGTTCGAAGCTCGCCTGCTAGGGCCTTGCCGTCCAAGCGCTTTGTCACACGAACAGTCGTTTCCGATAGCCGATAAATGCCCCGTCTATCGTAGTTCAGTGAGAGACTCCTGCCGTTTCTCCGGGGAGAAGGTCACGTAGAGAACGGGTGTCCGGTCAGTTATACACCGGATACGCATTACACAACCGATCGACAGTCTCAGCAGCCTCGTTGATTGCCGCTGTCTCAGCATCCGCCGCCAGCCCATCCAGCACGTCAACGATCAGATCCGCTAGTTCCCGAGTGGCTTCGGCGTCGAACCCGCGGGTCGTGATCGCTGGTGTTCCGATGCGGATCCCACTTGGGTCAAACGGCGAGCGAGTCTCACCGGGGACTGTATTCGCATTCAACACGAGCCCAGCTTGTTCGAGTGCTTGTTCGGCATCACCGCCACTGATATCCGGATGTGACTCCCGAAGGTCGGCCAATACGAGGTGATTGTCCGTGCCACCAGAGACAAGCGAGAGCCCACGCTCTTGGAGGCGGTCGGCCAACGCTGCTGCGTTGGTGACGATCTGTTCGGTGTATGTCTCAAAGGACGGCTGGAGGGCCTCTTTGAACCCAACAGCCTTGCCAGCGATATTGTGCATCAACGGTCCGCCCTGGGTGCCAGGGAAGACGGCCTTATCGATCGCATCAGCATGATCGTCGTCGGTCATGATAATCCCACCTCGACCGGCCCGGATGGTTTTATGCGTTGAGCCGGTCACGAAATCCGTGATGCCGACCGGCGAGGGATGTACGCCTGTCGCAACCAGTCCGGTGATGTGTGCGATATCAGCTAGGTGGTAGGCGTCGACCGCATCGGCAACGGCCTGGATTCGTTCCCAGTCGATTTTGCGTGGATATGCCGAGTACCCGGAGACGATCAGATCCGGCTCGAACGACTCGGCCCGTTCTTCGAGTCCTGCATAGTCTAAGTATCCCGTCGTTTCGTCGACGGTGTACTGTTCGATGTCATAGTACTGACCGGTGAAGTTCGCGGGATGGCCATGGCTCAGATGGCCACCATGATTGAGCTTCAAGGAGAGAATTTTATCCCCCGGGTCAAGCACCGCCAAATACACGGCCATGTTTGCCTGGCTTCCGGAGTGTGGCTGCACGTTGACATGTTCGGCCCCCCACAGCTCCTTGGCTCGATCGATCGCTAACTGTTCAACGGTATCGACATGCTCACAACCACCGTAGTACCGTTGTTCCGGGTATCCTTCTGCGTATTTGTTTGTCAGCACGCTTCCTTGGGCGGCCATTACGGCCTTGCTGACGTGGTTTTCCGAGGCAATCAGGTGTAGCTGCTCGTTTTGTCGATCGTACTCCGCTGAGAGAGCATCGGCAACCGCTGGATCGACATCCCGGATCCGGTTGTACTGCATGTATTAGCCTTGTTTCGTTCCCTGAGTGTATATCCGTCGGAGTTCTCTTGGCCGGGGCATATTTGTCTCGATCGACGGGACTTAAGTTGATTTCTGGTCTTGGTATATATTTTTTGGGGAAAGTGTTAAGTTATCACATGACATTGTATGGTTGGACTCCACCGGGTATCAGAGCACACTCTCGGGAACGCTGCTCTCTCCCGGCGGTCGAACCCCGCTTCGGTACGCAACGATGACACAGGACACATCACTTGAAACCCTCAGCCAGGAGTATCAGGCCACCGTTCCATCAGATCTTCGGGAGACACACAGTTTCGATTGGTATCTCTCGGAGGTCACGACCACCCCGGCGATCGCCCGCAATGCTCACCAGCGGCTTGCAGACATGTTCGATTACTACGGGACCAGCTACGATGAGGACCGTGGCTTGGTGGAATATGCCCTCGCTTCAGAGGATCCGCTGCACGACGGCGAGCACTGCTTTTATGGTCGTGTCGTTCATGAGGCGATCCACGAGTTTGTCAATAAGGTCAAAAGCGGTGCTCGCGGGCTTGGCCCGGAACGTCGCATTCTGTTGTTGTTAGGGCCAGTTGGGTCCGGAAAGTCAGCATTCGACAGCCAGCTTCGACGTTACTTTGAGGATTATACCGGTCGTGAGGCCGGTCGGATGTACACGTTCCGGTGGACGAACCTGCGGGAGGTTATTCCCGACCAGGATCCTGCTGATGACACGATCCGGTCGCCAATGAACCAGGATCCACTCGTGTTGTTGCCCCAGGACCAACGCCAGCAGGTTCTCGACCAGATCAATGCTGCGCTCGATGCACCGTATACGATCCGGAACCGACAGGCACTCGATCCGGAATCGACCTTCTACCGTGATGCATTGCTCGCCCACTACGATGACGATCTCAAGGCTGTCTTGGAGAACCACATCGAGGTAATCCGGCTGGTCGCCGACGAAAACAAGCGGCGTGCGCTTGAGACCTTCGAGCCCAAGGATAAGAAAAACCAGGATGAGACCGAACTGACCGGCGATGTCAACTACAGCAAGATCGCCGTCTACGGCGAGTCGGATCCCCGAGCGTTCGATTACTCCGGGGCCTTTTGTAATGCCAATCGTGGCCTGTTTTCCGGGGAGGAACTGCTGAAACTCCAACGGGAGTTCCTGTATGATTTCCTCCATGCGACCCAAGAACAGACGATCAAACCCAAGAACAACCCCCGGATCGACATCGACCAGGTGATCGTCGGCCGGACGAACATGCCCGAGTACAAGGACAAAAAAGGCGACGAAAAAATGGAGGCGTTTAACGATCGGACCAAACGTATCGACTTCCCGTATGTATTGGCCTACGAGGATGAGGCCAAGATCTATCAGAAGCTGCTTGGGAACGCTGATGTCCCGGATATCCACGTTGAGCCTCATACTCTGGAAATGGCCGGGTTATTTGCTGTCCTTACCCGGATCGAAACGCCGACACTTGATACCGTTGACCTGCTTGCCAAAGCCAAAGCCTACAACGGTGAAACCGACGCGATCGAGGAGGTCAGCCTCAAGAAGCTCCAAGAAACTGCCGCCGAGCAGGCAGAGGTTGGCGAAGGGATGTCCGGCATCTCATCGCGGTTTATCGGCGATGAGATTGCCGAGGCGATTATGAACTCCAAACACCGCGATCGGGGGTATCTGTCGCCGTTGATCGTGTTCAACTTCTTCGAGGAGAATCTCGAACACCATGGGTCGATCCCGGAAGACCGCTTTGAGGAGTATTACCGGTATCTCGAAATCGTTCGTGAGGAGTACAAAGAACGTGCCATCGAGGACGTCCGGCACGCACTGGCCTACGATATCGACGAGATTCGCCGTCAAGGTGAAAAATACATGGACCACGTGATGGCCTACATCGATGACGATACGGTGACCGATGAGTTGACTGGCACCGAACAGGAGCCTGACGAGACGTTCCTTCGAGCGGTCGAGGAACAACTCGAGATCCCTACCGATCGCAAGGACGATTTCCGCCAGGAGGTTTCGAATTGGGTCTCTCGGCGGGCACGCGAAGGTGTCGCTTTCGACCCGACCGATAACGAGCGGCTCCGGCGGGCCTTAGAGCGGAAACTCTGGGAAGACAAAAAACACAACATCAACTTCTCGGCACTGGTTTCGGCCGGGGAAGAGACGACCAGCGAGCACAGTCAGTGGATCGACGCGCTGGTCGAGCTGGGCTATTCGGAGGCTGGTGCTCGTGAAGTCCTTGAGTTCGCCGGTGCCGAGGTCGCCCGCGAGGAACTCAAATGACCAAGGAGGCACAGTCGTTTCTTGCGGCCGGCGATCAGTCGCTGCAAGCAGCCTATGATCCGCCGATCAGTCTCGAAAGGTATCTCCAACAGCTGCTTGAGCAGCCGGACCGAGCCGCCCACGCGAGCAAATACCTGCTTGATGCGATCGAAGCAGCCGGGACCCGATCGGTTATCGAGGAAGGCGAACGGAAACACCGGTATCGGTTCTTCGATGATCCGTACAACGACGGTGAACATGCCGTGCTTGGAAATACCGATACCCTCAATCGGTTCGTCGAAGATCTTCGATCGATCGCTCTCGGTCGGGGCAAAGACGAGAAGATGATCTGGTTTGCGGGCCCGACGGCGACCGGCAAGTCCGAGCTCAAGCGCTGTCTGATCAATGGGCTCCGTGAGTATTCGAAGACCCCGGCTGGTCGTCGTTATACCATTGAGTGGAACATTACCGGCGCAACCGATGATCGAGGCCTGAGCTACGGCGAGCGTGTCAGTACTGATGAGGACGACTGGCACACCAGTCCGGTTCAAACCCGACCGTTGGCAGTGTTTCCTGCTGCTGTCCGAACGGAGCTGATCGACCAGCTTAACGAGACCCGGGACTCACATCTCCCGCTGGCGCCCGGGCCTGGGCTTGATCCGTTTTCCCGGACCGCCTACGAGTATCTCGAAGATCAGTACCGCCAGGAGGGAACTGATGGCCTGTTTTCAGCAATCACAGCACCAGAGCATTTCCGAGTGAAAAACTATATCGTTGATATCGGACAGGGGATCGGCGTCCTGCATGCCGAAGACGAGGGGTCACCGACCGAGCGCTTGGTTGGCGCGTGGATGCCGGGGCTGTTCGGAGAGCTCGATTCCAGAGGTCAGAAAGATCCACGAGCGTTCAGCTATGACGGCGTGCTTGCACAGGGGAATGGTGTCCTAACGATCATCGAGGATGCCGCTCAGCACGCTGATCTCCTACAGAAGCTGCTTAATGTCCCCGACGAGGGGCGTGTCAAACTGGATACCGGTATCGAATTCGCATTGGATACCCAGTTGCTCGTGATCTCCAATCCCGATCTCGAAGCCACGCTTAACCAGCATGCCGATCGTGAGAACGCTGATCCGTTGAAAGCACTCAAGCGCCGTCTTGATCGGTATACGTTCAGTTATCTTACGAATCTCAGTCTCGAAACGCAGCTCCTTCGTCGTGAACTAACCGGCGAAACCGCTATCTGGGACGCTGATACGTATGCCGCCCTTGACCGTCGAATCCGGGCCGGACTTGAACTCCCCGTCCAGGGTGCTGACAGCACGACCGGATCCCGTCAGTTTGCACCCCATACGATCGAGGCAGCAGCACTGTATGATGTCATCAGCCGCCTTGATGACAGCGACCTCCCCTCCGGCATCGATCTCGTTGATAAGGCGCTGCTGTTTGATCGAGGGTATCTCCAAGACGGTGATCAGCGGCTCGACAAGGCTGATCTCCCGTTTGACTCCGAGATGAACGGCCAGCAGGGCATTCCAGTCACCTACACGCGTGATATCCTCGCGGAGCTTCTCCACACCGAGCAGGATCGTTCGCATCCCGAGTACGATGTCAGTGCCGTCATCATGCCACAGGATGTCCTCGATGCAATGGTTGATGGGCTCTCGACGGCACCGGTTTTCTCGACGGCCGAACGATCGGCATTCGAAGCTCGCGTTGCGACAGTCAAATCGCATATCTTCGACCGACAGGCCCAGGATGTCATCGATGCGATCGCCGCTGATCATGAGGTCACAACCCAGCGAATCGAAGAGTACGTCGAGCACGTTTACGCGTGGGCCACCGACGAGACGATCGAAAACGATCGCGGTGAGACCATTGGTCCGGATCCACTGACGATGAAGGTCTTTGAAACCGAAGCGCTCGGCCGGTTTGCTGAAGACGACTACACCGGGACGGATCCCGGCCACGCGGTCGAGACGTTTCGCCAAGAGAAGATCGTCACCGCATTGAACCGGCATGCCTGGGAGCATCGGGGCACGGATTTTGCTGTCGATGATGTCGATCTCACCGCCATCCCTGTGCTTGAACGGGTGCTCTCCGCGACCGACTGGGCGGATATCCAACGGCTGTATCCGGATCTCGACCCGACACAGTGGGATGATCCGCCGACAGGGACCGCAACGGCGGCGATCAAAGCTGACACGATCGCAACACTTACCGACGAGTTTGGCTACACCCCGGCGGCGGCAGAACTGACAACGCGTCTGGTATTCGCGGAGGTGCGCTACAAATGGGACTAAAGGACGATCTCGAACGCTTTCGAACGGTCGGTGAACAGCGTCGTCAGGACCTCTCGGAGTTTATCTCATATGGCGATCTCAGTGGCAGCGATGACACCATTCAAATCCCGGTCAAGATCGTGGAACTACCGGAGTTTGCCTACGATCAACGTGATCGTGGTGGTGTTGGCCAGGCCGGCGATGGTGAGGATCCAAGCGCTGGCGATCCAGTCATGCCGGTGCCGGACGCCGACGGCGACGAGGACAGCGACAGCGACCCAGGCGACGACGGCAGTGACCACGAGTACTACGAGATGGACCCAACCGAGTTTGCCGCCGAACTCGACGAAGAACTCGGGTTAGACCTCGAACCGAAAGGCAAAGCTGTTGTCGATGAGACCGAGGGACCCTACACTGACCTGGCCCGGACCGGTCCGGACTCGACGCTTGATTTCGAGACGATGTTTACCGAAGGGCTCAAACGCAAGATCGCCACGGACTTTGATGAGCAGTTCCTTCGGGCTGTCTTGGGGATCGAAGGCTGGGATCCACAGCGGGCCTTCGAATGGGCCAGACGCGAACATATTCCTGTCTCATTGCAGTGGCTCGTGACTGCCTACGACGAGTTGGCCCCAGCAGAGCGCACCCAGTATGCGTCGTTGGCGGCCGTTACCGAACAAGTCGAGCGCACGTCGACCCGTGACCGCCTCCGCCGTGAGGGGATCGATCACGTGCCGTTCCGACCGGACGATGAACGATATCGGCACCCGAAACCGGATCCCGAGCCCGAGAAAAACGTTGTCGTGGTGAACATCCGAGATGTCTCCGGCAGCATGCGTGAAACCAAACGGGAACTCGTTGAACGGACCTTTGCGCCGCTTGACTGGTATCTGCAAGGCAAATACGACAAGGCTGAGTTCCTGTATATCGCTCACGACGCGGAGGCCTGGCAGGTCGAGCGTGAGGACTTTTTCGGGATCCGCTCCGGTGGCGGGACCCGGATCTCCTCGGCATATGAACTCGCAAGTGAGCTTCTCTCGGAGTATCCGTTTACAGAATGGAACCGGTATATCTTTGCGGCTGGTGACAGCGAGAATTCCGGCAACGATACCGACCAGCGTGTCATTCCACTGATGGAGCAGCTGGAGGCAAATCTCCATGCCTACGTCGAGACCCAGCCCAACGGGACGACAAGCAACGCGACTCACGCCGAGGAACTGGAGGCTCACTTCGGGCCGTCCGATCCCGTCGCAGTCGTATATGTCACCGACCCTGACGATGTCGTCGACGCTATCGAGGGGATCCTTACAACCGAATCGGAGGCCACTCATGAGTAGCTTTGATCGTCGGTCCGCTAAACGCGAGGCCACACAACTCGAACCGTACGTTCAGCACGCCCGCGAACTCGCCCGAAAACTCGGGCTCGATCCGTCCCCTGTCAACTACTGGATCGTGGATTATGATGA
The DNA here is from genome assembly GCA_964403925.1 of uncultured Salinarchaeum sp. Classification (GTDB taxonomy): domain Archaea; phylum Halobacteriota; class Halobacteria; order Halobacteriales; family Salinarchaeaceae; genus CAZFMU01. The sequence continues at coordinate 29,631 of CAYOHZ010000016.1, read as the reverse complement.
GATGAACGAACTCATCGCCTACGAGGGGTTTCAGGATCGATATCCCCACTGGCGGTGGGGGATGCAGTACGACCGCCAGCGGAAACAAGACCAGTATCTGGGTGGGAAAGCCTTCGAGATTGTCAACAACGACGATCCGGCTCACGCATTCTTACAGTTCTCAAATAACCGTGCCGACCAGAAGGCGGTTATCTCCCATGTCGAGGCGCATGCGGACTTCTTTGCGAACAATGAGTGGTTCGCCCTGTCTCCAAGCGGCGTCGACGGTGCAACCGCGATGCTTGAACGCCATGCAGACCGGATCCGGGACATCATGGCCGATCCTGACCGGGACCGCAGCGAGGTCGAACGCTGGATCGATCATGTCCTCTCGCTGTCGGATACGATCGACCAGACCCGTGCGTTTGCTCGTGAGCGTGAGGCCAACACCGAAGCGACCACCCCGACCCCACAGGAGCAACTCGATGCGCTTGATGTCGATGAGACGATCCAAGAGCTGATCCTCGGCCCAGAGACCGATGCCGTGTCCTCAGACACAGCGTCCGATGGCCCGTCTGCGGATGTTCTCGCGTATCTGCGCGATCACGGGAAAGCTTACGATCACAATCGAGAGCGCGCCGTCGAGTATGCGGACTGGCAGCGTGAGATCATCGAGATCCTTCGGACGGAGGCCTATTATTTCGCCGGCCAGCGTATGACCAAGACCATGAACGAGGGGTGGGCAAGTTTTCATGAATCGGTCATGATGGCTGGTGAGAACTTCGCCGCCGACGAGGAGTTTCTCACCTATGCCGATCACATGGCCCGTGTTCTCGGCGCTGACGGGCTTAATCCATACAAACTTGGGCTGGCACTGTGGCGACACATCGAAAACCGGACGAACCGTCGTGAGGTCCTCGAACAGCTACTCCGTGTTGACGGACTCAGCTGGCGCAATCTACAGGATGCCGTGTCCTTTGATCGAGTGCGCTCGCTGTTGGCACCGCTACCGGCACTGCAATCGGTCAGTCTCGATACGATCGATGCCCTCCCCGACCGGTATCTCGATGTAGCCGCCGTTGATGCTGCACGGGCCGGCGAGATCGATCTCCAACAGTATCCCTGGAAAGTGCTGACCTACGAGGCGCTGGCCCACCGTCATTACTCGCTTGTCATGCCTGCGAACCGTGGCGTACTCGAACGTGTCTCTCGGAGCGATCTCGAACGGATTCAGCGGTATCTCTTTGAGACTGATCGGTATGACTCCGTTGCGGCAGCGATTGATGCTGTTGATTACACAGCCGGCTGGGACCGCATGCGTGAGATTCGTGCCAGTCACAACGACGTGACGTTTCTGGATGCGTTTCTCACCGAGGAGTTCATCGAGACAAACGGCTATTTCACCTACGAGTACTCACACAGTGCTCAGGAGCATCGTGTCGCCAGTACTGATCCAGCGGCCGTCAAGCGAAAGCTTCTGTTACAGTTTACCAATTTCGGCAAGCCAACGATCGTTGTCGAAGATGGGAACTACAGCAACCGCAACGAGCTCTTGCTTGCCCACGAGTACAACGGGGTCGAGCTCGATCTCGCGCAGGCTAAACAAGTCCTTGAACGCGTGTTCGAACTCTGGGGGCGCCCGGTCAATCTCAAGACGATCGTCAAGGCAGTTCCCGATCACGATCTTGAAGCGGCCCGACGCCGTGATTCAGAACCTGAGTATAACGAACAGGGGCTATTGCTCCGGTATGATGGTGAGACAATCAGCGAAAAAGAGCTTGACTGGCATGCCGTTGAACATCTTGCTGCAGCGGAGATCGACTATGACACACGCCCCGACGAGTGGCTGTAGGCCTGCCACACGAGACTTCCGAGGACGCCTCCGGTAAACGCCGCGACGGCGGCTCCCGACGTTGTCACCACCACAAATACGCCACCAGTTACGATGGCAAGCCCGAAGCTTGTCGTCGGTCGGTCCACCGGCGAGATCCGCCAGAGCCCGGCCATTCCAACCAAGATCCCACCGCCGACCGCGATCCCACTGATCACATCCACAACGTAGTGCACGCCAAGCGCGACCCGACTTCCAGCAACAAGCCCAATAACTGTGCTGGCTCCCACAAGCCGTCGTATTCGAGTGCGCGTGGAAACCCACAGCGCCAAGCCGCCCCAGACGAGTGTTGCGTTCGCTGCATGGCCACTCGGAAACCCGAAGCCACCAGGCGAGATTGCAAGCTCGTAGAACAACCCAAGTGGGAGACTGCCTGTCCCCGGATCAATCAGCAGCTGCTCCGGTCGCGGAAGCGCAAACAGGGTCTTCAGTGACCCATAGATCCCAGCACCGGCAAGCCAGGTCCCAGCGACCGCCGCGATCGGTTCACGATCGTGTGGCCGGGTCCACACACCAACCAGCAGCACCGTCCCAAGCACCCAGGTGCTTCCTAACAGTGTGAGTATGACCACGCCCGGTGTAGCCCACTCCGGAATGACAGCCTGCACCCACGTGACGGCCCCGATCCCTCTGGTCATCGCAAGTTGGTGCTGTTATGTGCCTTCGAGGTAGTCATCAGCTGCTGCCCGCGCAGCCAGTGCAGCATCATCAGCGATCTGCTCTGCATTCGATGGTCCCTCGAGGTACACATCGATCTCCAGTAGCTGCTCCTCAAAGGTTACTGATACATCTACGTCCGTGATCGCTGCCTGATCACATCGCGAGAAAATCACGTCAAGTGCTGCGTCAGCGGCGAGTTCCGCGACACGGTCGGCCTCAGACATCGCCGATCGTTATCCGCCAGCGCTGGGGCCCATTCCGCCCATAGGGCCGCCACCACCAGCGCCACCGAGCATCTCCTCAAGTTCTTCTTGGAGCTCCTCGAACTGCTCTTGGATCCGTTCTTCTTGTTTTTCAAGGGTTTCGACGCGGATCTCCATTGTATCGACTGTCTCTTGGAGATTGGCTTTTGCCGAATCATAATCGGTCTGAACCAACAGTTCGCCGACTTCCCGATACATTGTCGTCTCTGTGTCGATCTCAGCAAGCTCATCGAGCGCGTTTTCCGCGTCCGCGAGCTTTGTCTCGGCCTCGTTTTTCTGGACGGCCAGTTCTTGGGCCGTCTCTTGGAGATCTCTCAGTTCATCGACTTTCTCTTGTGCGTCTGGCGGTAGGCTTCCTTGCATACGCGTACGGTTGGGTGCCATACTGAAAAACCCCTGCTTTCCCTGCTCACTCAGGTGTCGCGATCGCGCGTACGCGTTCGGTACTTGCCACCAATGACAGCCAAGTGTGTTTGGCTGCTCGTAGCGCGGTCACGTCTGTGGCGGTCACTTCGACGATCAATGACGCGTGTTCCTGTCGCAGTGTCGCTGTTGCACGCCCATCGTCGATCATCCCGAGTTCTTCGCGTAACGCAGCGACAAGACACCGGGCTGTCGCTGGGTCTGTATAGGTCGCCTCGAAAACGAGTCGATGGGGTCGCTCCTCCGTTCGGCTATCTGACGTCGATTTCTTTGACATCCGGGCTGCGCTCTTTCAGGAGGATTCGATGGCCACAGTACGGACACCGGATGCCCCCGTATTCATCAAGCGTTACTTCTCGTTTACACCGTGCACACTTGTAGCCCATTGGTCGTTATTCTCCCTCGCCGAGTGCTGCTCGAATCGAGCGTTCGACGGTCTGTCCGGCCGGCGTTTCCGGTTTGTAGGCGCCACCGGCGAACCGATAGCCACAGCGATCACACTCCCAAATTCCGGTGCCCACACGGGAGACACGTTCCGCACCGCAGTCCGGACATTCATGATCAGCGTTCATCTCCGCCTCAATGTCAGCAACACGTCGACGCGCCACACGACCATATCGGGCACCGAACCGGCCAGCACTGCCAACGTTGCCCCGGTTGTCACTCATAGTACTGCACGATAGACAACTGCCGGACATAAACCCTTTGAGATCCCCCGCTACTGGAATCCGGCTTCAGTTAGCGCGTCGTTGAGGTCCGCTCGCACTCGCTCACCGGACTCGATATCTCGGGCGGTCGTTACGACACGGTTTTCCTGGACCGATGACCCATCGCGTAACAGCAGCCGGACGTTCCCACCGTCGTCAGGACGGGTGGCTTTGGCTCGTAGCCCCGATTGTGAGCCGGTTCCTCCGGCGTCGATCGGCCCGGGGATGATTTTTTTCACGTGCGGGTGTTCCGCGACCGTTTGGATCGCTCGACGGCCGTCTCGCCCGCCGATGACCGTCGTGTGTGTCCCCCCAAGTTTCTCCGCAGGCGGGGTCTCAACGACATCTAATGCACGCTGTTCGCGGCGGGCTTTGACCCATTCGATCGGTTCAGTCGCGTTCCTATCGATCCGCCGCAGTTCATACCGCGTGTGACGTCGGATCGTCCGGATCAGCTCCCGGTCCCCAGTGACATAGACTGCGTCCGGCCGTTTGCGATGGAGTTCATCGGCAATCCGGCCCGTATAGTTTCGCAACTCGGTGCGCTGTTGCTCCCCGTCTTCCGGTGTCGTTTGGATCGTTGTTTCTCCCTGCACGGTGCCCTGATAAAGCATCGTGATCGTTGTTTGTGTTCGATCGACTCTGAGGACAACCACATCGGTATTGGCCGTTTGACAGACCAAACAGTAATCGCCCGGGCGTTCAAGCGGACTAGCACACCGACGACACTGCACACTCTTTGTAGGTGGTCGCGGTTAAAACGCCCTCCGACTCAGTGATCGGCGGCCGGGTCGGCTTTCCGGTACTCGCGGGTCAGGACCGTAGCATACGAGCCTTTCGGCAGTGCAAACGCCAGTGTGAACTGCCGGTCCTCGTGGTTGATCGTCGTCGTCAGGTCGGTTCGAACGGCCAGTGCCCGTCGTGTTCCTGTCGAGTCCCAGGGCGCTGGCAACGCGAACTCCGCAGGCTCGATGCCTACTGTCTCAAGGACCGAGCGTTCGATCGCCCCCGGTTTGTCAGTTGCAAGCTCCGTTTCCGTGCCGACCAGCGGTGCCGTCACGAATGCCCGGTTCCGTTCGCAGTGCTGTGTGATCGTATCAACACGGTCAGCTGTAACACGTTGGGTGCGCTCCGGGTCGGGCACTGGGATCGGCCCCGATCGATCGCTATCCCGAAAACAGACGACATCTCCCGTGACCGGCCGCTCTAAGGGCAGCCCCGCATCGAGGCGTGCCGACACGATCCGGTTGAACAGATATGATTGTGCTGCATGGACGAACAGTTGCTGAAGGGAACGCGGGAGTCGATGCAGTGCGTCCTCAAAGCTTGCCCCCTCGACCAACGCATGCGCCAATGTTCGTTCGTAATCGAGCCGATCGGGCAGTGCCGCTAACACGCCCTGCCAGTCGTTCTCCGCAAACCGTTCGCCGGCTGTGGTCCGGGCCTCCCGTGTCGCTGCCGGCTCGGCGTCATCTGTTGTTGATAGATATCGCTTGACCGCGGTCCGCCAGTCCCTGTTGATGATTGCCAGCCCGACACGATGGGTAATCGGGCGCTGGCTGCCGAACCGCTGTTGGCCAAAGTAGTTCGGGACGCTTACGTGTCCGTTGTCGTTTTGCAACTCCGCGGTAATCGCATTGATCCACTCGACCGGACTGGAGCACTCCCGAACCGTGATCTCAAAGCGGTTGCCGGCCAGATCGCCGAACTCCAGCGGTCGCCCGAACCGGCCGATAAGCTCGATCGTCGCCCCTGGGATCGTTACTGCATTGACAGCATCCGGTGAGACATCGGCAATCGAGAACAACTGTGTCGTGACGGCGCGTTTGTCTTTGGTGCCGGCCCAGGCGATCCGCTTGCGGCTGATCCCCAGTCGGTTCGAGAGTTCGCTGGCAAAGGCATTGGTTTCCCAATTGTGCAGCTCGATCCGGGCAACGAGGTGGGGATAACTTCCGGGAGAACTATCAAGTGGTTCCGGATCGATCGCTTCGAGTTCCTGCACTCGGAAGTCCTCGGGACGGTCTCGGAGCCGCCCGCCGACACCGGGGGCGGTGCTCGCGTATGTCTCGATGCCAACCGCCTGTTCAAGGGGCGGCACGTTGATATTGCCCATCAGTAGAGGCTTAGATCGCCGGTAATCGGATCGATCACGCCCTCCGGGGCCGGGCCGATCGCTAGGGTTGTCACTGTTCCAGGCTCAAGCTGAGTGTGGCCTGCATCTCGTACGATTGCATGCGGGACGCCTGCGCGGTCTGCCTGCTCGGCCAGCGCAAAGAGGTGGTCGTCATCTTTGCCTTTGAGCACGATTTTCTTTTGGCCGCCGTCTTTCCATGCCCGTCGGTCGGTATCACTGGCGTTTTCGTAGGCTGACAGCGAAGCATGGGCGACTTGTGCGGCGAGTTTTCCGACACCCATCGAGAGGTCGGTCCGGGCGACGATCGCCTGTTTCATACGTCGGCTCCGGCAGGCGTGGATAAAACCCCCATGGTACCTGCTCAATCGGGGCATTTAGGCGCCCGCCGTTCCCACCATCGATATGATCCTTTCCGATCGGGATATCCGACAGCGGCTTGCGGCAGGTGACCTTGCAATCGAGCCGCTTGCGGATCCGGACCTCCAGATCCAACCGGCGAGCGTTGACCTCCGGTTGGGGCAGCGATTCCTTGAGTTCCAGCGAACCAACATCCCGTCGATCCACCCTGACAACGACGAGGAGATCGAGGAGTACGTCAGCGAGACTGTCGTCGAGGAGGACGGCGAGTTCATCCTCCATCCCGATGATTTTGTACTTGGCACAACCATCGAACGGGTCACGATTCCCCCGGATCTGATCGCCCACGTCGAGGGCCGGTCTTCCTTAGGACGCCTTGCTGTGGTCGTCCATGCCACAGCCGGGTTAGCAGATCCGGGGTACCAGGGCCAGATCACGCTTGAGTTGTCGAATCTCGGGGCTGCACCGGTCGCTTTGTCACCGGGAATGCGGATCTCCCAGCTGACCTTTACTGAGCTGTCTTCGTCGGCTGAGCGTCCCTATGGTGAGGATCGCGGCTCGAAATACCAGGGCCAGGACGGGCCCCAAGCCTCTCGAATCGGACAGGATCGGGAGTTCGGCGGTGATCAGTAATGCAATTTATCGAGGAACTCGTCGTTGAGGAGTTTCTCCCAACGGTGCGCTCGATGCTGGCTGCCCGACTGCGGGATGCCGGACTCACACAACAGGAGGTAGGGACACTGCTGGGAATCAGTCAAAGCTCGGTCTCGAAATACGCCAGCGGCGATGTTGCCGGCAACGACCGGATCCGCAACCACCCACGTGTTCAGACGGTCGTTGATGAGCTCGCCGAGGAACTGGCCGCAGGGAACGGTGATCGTGTGTTTGCGTTGCTCGAACTCGAAGTGCTGATTCGAGAACTCGAGGCTGGTGGGCTGCTTGCGACGCTCCATGAACAACGCGTTCCCGCACTCGCCGATCGTGACCTGCCAGTCGGTGACATTCATGATCCTGACAGTCACCTTCGGGCCAGCGAACGCACGCTTGTTGGCCTTCGCGCTGGGCTACGGATCCTTGAGCACACGCCAGCGTTCGCACAATTGATTCCACATGTCGGGACAAACCTCGTTGCGGCACTGCCGGATGCGACAGCCCAACATGAGGTCGCGGGTGTTCCCGGACGAATCTTAGCGGTCAATGGCCAGCCGATGATCCCTACTGAACCGGTCTTCGGGGCGAGCGAACATGTTGCGGCCGTCTTATTGGCTGCCCGCAGTGTTGGCCATGACGCTCAGGCTGCGTTGGTGATCCGCTATAGTGATACGATCCTTGCGGAGCTCAACGCCCAAGGTGGGACTGCTGTGGCATTCGATCCCCCGGCTGATACAACAGCATTACCGGATGCGATCACGGGACCGGTTCGAGACGCTCTCACAGAACGGACTGCTGTGACAGCCGTCTATCATACTGGCGCACACGGCATCGAACCAGTGATCTATCTGCTCGGCGAGAGTCCGGAGGCTGTCGTTGAGACTGCCCGTGAGCTCTGCTAATGTCCGTCCGTCGTTTTTACGGCCAGTGGGCAGGTGTCTATGACCGTCTTGCTCGGCGCACACCGGGGATCGGACGACTCCGTCGGACTGCCGTCGTTGCTGCGACACTTTCCCCTGGTGAAACGGCTGTCGAGATTGGCTGTGGTACAGGCGCGAATCTCGGCGTGCTTGCCGATGCGGTCGGTCCGACCGGACGAGCGATTGGGCTTGATATTACCGGCCCAGTCCTTTCCCGTGCCTCTCGTTACATTGGGAGCCATCCTGCCGTCTCCGTGATCCAAGCCGACGCGACACAGCCGCCAATTGCCGGCCCTATCGACGCCGTCCTTGGAACCTTCGTTGCTGGGTTGTTTGCCGATCCGGTTGCGGTCTTCAAACAATGGTGGGACCGACTTGCTGAAGGTGGTCGACTGGTCGTGATGAGTTTCCAAGCGCCCGACACTTCGATCGGCCATCTATTGTGGCCGGTTTATAAGCTGCTGCCGGCACTTTCACGGCCGCCGTTGTTTCAACTGCGGTATCCCGATTCCCCGGCGGCGACCCATGATCGCCGAGTCGCTCGACTGCATGACTGGGTGGCTGATCAGCACAACGTCATTGATCGTCGTCTGTGGGGCGGGTTCGTCCGACTGACTGTAGCAACACGGCGGAGCTAACTTCCCTACCGCCACGTCGAGGTTGGCACGACTGGCGGGAGAAGATCGTTGCCAGTAGCATCCGCGACGACAGCATCAGCCACGTGTTCGCCGCTGAGAATCGTCATTGGCATTCCGATCCCGGGGTTGGTATAGGCACCAACATAATACAGCCCGTCCAAGCCGGGGGCCCGATGGGCTGGGCGCAGCGGCCCTGTCTGATCAAGCGTATGTGAGAGCGCCAGCGCTGTTCCACGTGGTGCATTAAACCGTTGTTTGAAATCCGAGACAGAGGCGGTTTTCTCAAGCACGATCCGATCCCGGAACTCGACGCCAGTATGCTCGGCCAGATCGTCTAACACGAGCTCCCGATACTGTTGGCGAGTTTCCTCGTCATCTTTGAGTCCTGGCGCGATCGGCACGAGCATGAAGACGACCTCATGATCATCGGGCGCGATCGTTGGATCCGTTTTGCTTGGCACATGGACATAGTAGGCTGGATCGTCCGGCCAGCCGGGCGTCTCAAAGATCGCCTTGAAATGTGGCTTCCAGTCGGTCGGTAACACCAATGTGTGGTGTTCGATGTCATCGATCGATCCCTCGACACCGAAGTACATGAGAAACGCCGACGGCGCGTATGTCCGGGAGTCCCAGTAGCTCTCCCGGCGGTTATATGCTGCCGGGAGAAGCTCCCGCTCGACGTGTGGCGGCGGTGCGTTTGCGATGACATGGTCGGCTTGGTATCGCTGTTCGCCGGCGGCCACGGCGAACCGACGCTGGTCACCGGTTGCCTCGTCGATCGGCTGGATTGCCGTCACTTCTTGATTCATCTCGAAGGTCACACCCAGCTTTTCAGCCAAGTCAACGAACCCATCAACAACGCTTGCGATCCCGCCGATCGGATGATACACGCCCAGATCCATATCGACGTGACTCATTAGCGTGTAAATTCCAGGAGTGTTATACGGTGAGCCGCCCAAAAACACCATCTTGTATTCGGTGAGCTGACGCAACTTTGGGTGCTGGAAGTACGATTGGATGTAATTATCTAGCGTTCGCAGCTTTGGCAGTGCCTTTGCCGACCGTACTAAATCGAGATCAATGAGATCTCGCAGCCGCGATCGGCTTGGATAGACGAATCGATCCATCCCGAGTTTGTATGCTTCCGCCGAGTCAGCCAGATAGGAATCCAGCATGTCACCGGCCCCATCCTCGTAGGACTCGAACAGTGCTTTCTGGCTTTCTCGGTCGGTCGGCATGACCGTGGAATCGCCGTCTTTCCAGTTGACCTGGTAGGCCGGGTCGAGTTCGGTCAGCTCATAGAACTCCTCCGGTGTGTGTCCGAACTGCCTGAAAAACCGTTCGAAGACCTCCGGCATGAGATACCACGATGGCCCGGTATCGATCCGGAACCCGTCCTCTTCGATCCGACCGGCATAGCCGCCAGGATGCTCGTTCTGTTCGAGGACAGTCACGTCCGCGCCAGCATCAGCGAGATATGCTGCTGCCGACAGGCCGCCAAACCCAGCACCAACGATGACGATCTGGTCACCCGCAAGCGGGGACCCGACAGGACCCTGTCCGATCATTACCGATCGTTCGAACTCAGCCACCTTTCCATTGCCGGTTTGCGGTCGTCCACAACGGGTTACTCATCTGTAGCAAGTTCTCCGGTTCGAATCCGTTGTTCGGCTGCTGTGAGATGGGCTGTTGGATCGAACGCCTCGATAATAGCCCGGTAGTCGCTTGCGGGGTGGTCAGCAAGGTCGGTGGCATGGGCGGTAATGTTCGGCACTGCCCGAACGATATTATCGATAATCGGGATCGATGCTGCCTGTGGCGACCGCGAAAGCGGGTTGAGATCGATCACGATCTCGGTTTTGCCCATCGCCGCAAGCGCCTCCGCACGGTCACCATCCTCTAAGGGTACCAACACGACATCAGCCGTGTAGATCCCGTCGTGATCAACGATTCCGCGGCCATGCTCAAGGCCGGGAAGTTCAGCATCCCCCGTTAGCCCCTTGACCTCGGATGCGCCATGCTCGCGAAGATGTGCTGCGATCCGTTCGAGTCGTTGTTCCTCGCGATGAAACAGATTGACCGCAAGATCCGCATCGACCGTCGCCGCTAGCTCAACCATCGCATCCGGGACCAGTGCTGCGACGTTTCCATTGACCGATAGGACCGGGTGATTTGCACATAATAGTTGCGCGGCAGCTGCTCGGGCGGCCTGATCCGCCGAGGGGATCGTTTGCTCGCCAAGCAGGTAATCAAAGGCGCTGCCCCGCCCTTCGGCATGCATCCCTTGGATGTGTGTCAGGCCTTTCTCGATGCCAGCTTCGATCCGGTGGCGCGTCACCAGATCCGCATACCGCGGGTGGTCTGCTGGAATCGCGTCTTCTGTCTCGACACCTGGTGGTGCCGTCGTGTCTGACTCACCCGTTGGTGATGACTGGTCTGCTCCGTCTGTCACGCCGTCGTGTACGGTCGAGTTGATCAAAAGCCATCCGATTGCAGGCGTGCGCCTGTTTGATCGATCCGTGTGCCAACGGGGTCGTACCCGGCATCCGATAGTCCGGTATCGAGTGCAACGATCGTCTTGCCAAGCATTGCCATCGTCGCGTGGCCACCAGCCGCCACAACGGCCTCAATGATGTCGGCTATCGCCGGCGGCACCACCCCGCTCTCCTGTGCGAACTGTCGTGATGCACGCATGAACGTCTCAACCGTTGGCTGGTCACGGACGGTCTGGAGTGCCCGCTTCCCGGCAGCCGTAAGCTGGTCGGTATCGCTGGTGAGTATCCGTGTCGTATCGATTGCCCCACGTGTGAGATATTCGATCCGGCGATCGGCTGGGATCCAATCGATGTCGCCGTCTGCACCTGGCGACAGTCGCAACGAGAGCCCCCCAGCAGCCTGTCCCATCACATCCCCCAGCCCGGTGTCGGCATTGACCTCCGCAATATGAGCGGCTCGTCGAAGCGTATTCCGTGTCTGGCCGAGTGCAAGGGCGCTGTTGGCCGCCAGGGCGGTCCCAAGGGTGATCGCGCCGGAGACCCCAAATCCGGCACCCAACGGAAGTGCTGTCTCCACGGTGACATCCATCGCGAGCTCAAGCTCCTCACGCAGTTGTTCAACCGGCGCGATCGCTGTCGGCTCGCCGTTAAATACAGTCTGCCCGGCGGGTGGTGCCATCTTCGTATCAAGCGGGGTAACCGTCACTGTTACCGGTTCATCGAGTGCGATGCCACCCCCAATCGAGCCGGTTGTAGCCGCCGTTGTGCCTCGGTGCACGCCGAAAAAGCCGGTCACGTGGCCGGGAACGACCGCGCGCCCGCGGGATGACATTATGGGGACAGCCGCTGTCGATCCCGGGGGAACAACACCACTTCGCGGATGTTCTCACGGTCAAGCATCGTCATCAACAGCCGCTCGGCACCCATCCCGAAGCCAGCGTGGGGTGGCATACCGTATTTGAACATCGAGGTGTAGTACTCGAAGCTGGCCGGGTCGAGTCCCTGTTGTTTGAACCCGTCGACCAACTGCTCATGCCGGTGTTCACGCTGGCCGCCGGAGACCAGCTCCATTGTCGGGTGCATGAGATCAAAGCCCGTCGAGAGCTGCTCGTCGTCGTCGTGGTCTTTGATATAAAACGGCTTGATCTCGCTTGGCCACTCCGTGATAAAGTAGTGCTCACCGACCGCGTCACCCAATGCGCGCTCGGCTTCCGTTGAGAGATCATCGCCCCAAACAAGCTGCTCGTCGAGTGCTCCCGTCGCGTTGACCCGTTCGATAGCTTCCTCGTAGGTCAACCGCGGGAACCCGGGCTCAGGGACGGTAAATGACTCTGCCAATCCCAAGTCCTGTAGTTCCTGCTCGTTCGTCTCGGCGACGGCCTCGTAGGCGGCGATGATAATCTGTTCGGCAACGTCCATCGCGTCAGGCGCCCCATGAAATGCGCCCTCGAAGTCGATTGAGGTCGCCTCGTTGAGATGGCGGGGCGTGTTGTGCTCTTCTGCCCGGAAGATCGGCCCGATCTCGAAGACCCGCTCGAAGCCACCGCCAGCAGCCAGTTGTTTGAACAACTGCGGGCTCTGGTTCATAAACGCTTCCTGCCCGAAGTAGGTGATTGGGAACAGCTCGGTCCCGCCTTCAGTCCCAGTCGCAACGATCTTCGGCGTCGTGATCTCCGTACACTGTAGTTCGCGGAACTGCTCGCGAACGGCACCTAACACCGTCGACCGGATCTCGAAGATCGCCTTGACAGCTGGCTTTCGGGTATCCAGCGTGCGGTTATCAAGCCGTGTCGAGAGATCCGCATCGACTTTTCCGGATGGATCAAGCGGTAGCTGTGGATCAGCCTCCGCGATCACCGTGAGTGTTTCCGGTACGATCTCAACCCCGGTTGGTGCACGCTCCTCGGCTTCGACAGCGCCGGTTACCTCGATTACACTCTCTCGGGACAGTTCCATCGCCCGGTCAACAAGATCAGCATCGAGGCTGTCTTTTTCGAGTTTGATCTGAAGCCGGCCCGTCATATCTCGGAGAATGAGAAACGCGATGCCGCCAAGGTCCCGCGTTTCATGGACCCAGCCGGCAACGGTTGCGGTCTCTCCCGGCGTCACTTCGCTGGCGTACGTTCGCTCGTCAAGATCCATATGCCCAGTACCGGTCGGCTGTTGTAAAAACTCGCTGTTCTCTACCAGCAGAGCAAGCCGAGTCCCAGGACATACCGGTCACAGCAGTACCAGCGCGGACGCTCATCCTTCAGGGATGAGTCGCTGCCTTCCCAGGCGTACTCAGCTCGTATTTTGAGACTCGATGGCCATTCAAAAGGGCACTTTCTCTATTCGAAGTTAGCAGTCGAAAAAATACGATTATTTGATACTACCACGATATGTTATAAACCGGTGTGAAAGCGGTATTACTGTCGGATTTGTTGATTCACAATAACTCCGTTTCTGATTTCAGACATTTCTAATATCGATAGCCTCAAGTTGACTCTTGGGAGAGTTTTACCCAAGATGGTATTGAGCGGTGTTGTCGCTTTTCCCCTCCAGGGACTTGTCGAACAGGTGTTCCCTGAGTTCGAAGTCGAACTGCTGGCTGCGGTGGCCATCATTCTCGCGTTGGGGATTGCCTCGCGGATCCTTGCCGATCGGCTGCAGATCCCAAGTGTCCTCTTTTTGATTATTGCCGGTGTGCTCGTCGGCCCGGAGGGCCTTGGGCTCGTCTTGCCCGAACACTTCGGTGTTACAGAGCAGTCGGTCGGGCCTGGCCTGACAACGATGGTCGGCGTTGCGGTCTCGATCATCTTGTTTGAGGGAGCCTTCCAGATCCACCGGGATCGGGTCCGTGAAGCCCCACGGGATATCGCACGGCTGGTCACCGTCGGTGCTGTGTTGATGTGGCTCGGGACGGCAGTGACAGTCTGGTATTTCATCGATGTTGGCTGGCAGCTGGGCTTGTTGGTCGGGGCGTTGCTTATCGCAACGGGACCGACGGTCATCACGCCATTGTTGAACGTCGTCTCGGTGCGTGATCACGTCTCGGCGACCCTTGAAAGTGAAGGTGTGATCAATGACGTAACCGCCGCCATTCTTGCGGTCGTCGTCTTCGAAGTCTTGGTCTTTGAAGGCGCTGGCCCGCTTGCAATGCTGGTCGACTTTGGGGTTCGTCTCGGTGCTGGGGCGCTTGTCGGTGCGGCTGCAGCCGGTGCCGTCTGGGCGTTGTTGACAAAGGCTGATTTCTCAGCAAAACACGCCGAGTTACACTCGCGGTTGATCACGCTTGCGTTTGTCGTGCTGAGTTTCGGTATTGCAGATCTGATCCGCGGCGAGGCCGGCATTGCTGCGGCGGCGACGATGGGGATCATCCTCGGCAACGTCGAGTTACCCCATCGTGAAGAAATCGAAGAGTTCGCTGAGGACTTGACGACAATCGTCCTTTCGTTTGTGTTTGTCGCGCTTGCGGCACTCATTCAGTTCGACGATATTCTGGCGTTAGGTGTCGCAGGCTTTTTCGTGGTCGCTGCTGTCACCTTGCTGGTTCGACCACTGCTGGTGTTCGTTTCGATTTGGCATGAACGGTTTACCACCAGCGAGAAGGCCTTTATGAGTTTCGTCGCCCCACGAGGTATTATTCCAGCCAGTGTGGCGACGCTGTTTGCACTGGAACTCCAGCTGGCCGAAGAGGAACTGGCGATCCCCTCCTCTCCGGAGGTGGCCTCGGAAGTGCTGGCTGGGACCGTCTTTTTGGTCATCTTCGCGACCGTCGTCTTCCAAGGCGGTCTGGCAAGACAGATTGCGGATTATCTTGGAGTAACACCCATGCGTACGATCATCATCGGGGCCGGCCGAACGGGCCAGGCCCTCGCGGAACGACTCGAACAGGACGGTGAAAACGTCGTACTTATCGAGAGTGATCCGAAACTCGTTGAGCAGTCGCGCGAGCGTGGCTTTCGGGTTGTCAAGGGTGATGGAACTGATGACAGTACCCTACAGGAGGCTGGTGCCGGTCACGCACACGCGGTTATCGCCACGACCGGTGATGACGATGTGAACCTCCTTGTTGGACAACAGGCCCGAACAAAATACGGGATCACCGAAGTTGCAGCCCGCGTTAACGAGCCCGGTAATGTTGAGTCCTTCCAAGATGTCGGGATCCGAGCGATTGACGCGGCGCTTGCGACGGCCAACTCCCTCCAGAACGTCCTCGAACGTCCCTCCATGATGGACTGGATGAACGAGCTCGGTCGCACTGGCGACGTTCGAGAGATCGAAGTAACAGCCAGCGATCTCGTTGACCGTTCGATCGACGAAATCAACGGCCAACTCCCCAGTGGTACCCTTGTTGGGCTCGTCCACGAGCCCAACGGGAAGACACACATTCCCAGTGCCGAGTATACCGTCAAAAAGGGCGATCGGCTCACCCTGATCGGTGAGAAAGACGCGGTTGATCGGGCCAGCAAACGGCTCCACCCACGGGACTAACAAGCTGTTTTATTCTGCCCGAGGAGAACGGTTCGGGGCTGCTCCTGCGTGATTGTGCCGCATCGCTCGACGCTTGGCGTCTTTTATCCTCCAACCCGATGACAAGCGACTACGCGTCGTTTGCACCAGCCACGGTTTCGGTAACCGCATCCACACCTGCCTCATGGACGAGATCACCGACAACAACCACGTCGGCATGTTGAGCCATCGTGTTTGCTGATTCATAATCGTGGATCCCGCCACCATAAAAGAGGGTCGCTGCATCAAGCGCATCAGCCGTTGCCGCAACGATCTCGGGGTCGCCAAAGGTTCCGGAATACTCGATGTAGATAATCTCCTGGCCGAACATCCGTTCGGCAACTTTCCCGTATGCAGCTACGTGATCAGCACCCAGATCACACTGCGCGTCAGTATACTGTGCGACCGCTGACTCAGGATTGAGGACGATGTACGCCTCGGTTGTCGTCCGGTCCCAATCAGGGCCGCCGGTAAGTCGGACCCATTCTTTGTGTGCACCGGTCACCCAGAATGGGTCACCAGCATTGAAGACCGTCGGAATCAGGTAGCCATCGAGATCCGGATGGTCAACGACGATATCCGGCTGATTGGGTTCCTGATAGATCGGTGTATTCGACGCTGCACACGCGTCGATAATCGGTTGAAGCTTTTCGATCGTGATCCCGGTCGTGCCGCCGATCGCGATCGCATCAGTCCCCGTTGCACAGACGTCAGCGTAGGTTTCCTCCTCGGGGAGTGACTTGTCCGGATCGATCTTCACGACGTGCGTCCAGTCATCCCAGGCGCCGCCCATACGCGAGTGAACTGTATTTGGTTGTATAACCGCTTCGGTCCAGCGGCTCCAATCCGGTTCAACCGGGACATCTATACTCCTCGTTCCCCTCTCTTGGCTATGAGCGAGACGCCCCCGATTGCGGCAACACACCCTGCTGCACCCATCCATACGACTGGTACTGACCATATCACCATCTGGGGCAGCAACGAGGCAGACACCCTTGCGTTCTATCGGGATATCCTCGGCATGCCACTTGTCCTCCGCCAGCCGAATCTGGATGATCCCTCACAGACACACCTGTTTTTCGACACCGGTGATGACCGAATTCTCACCGTGTTTGTCTCCGATGACCGGCAATCAGCCCGACGCCAGCAGGTCAGTACTGGTGCGGTCCATCATCTGTGTTTCAGTATCGATCCCGACGACTACAAGCCGGTCATGGATGCCCTTGATGAGCATGGCTATGGGTACAACGTCTTCGATCGTGGCATCTTCCAGTCGATTTATACGACCGACAACAACGGGCTCGTCATCGAGCTATCAGCTGATAAATACGAGCTTCCCGAAGGCCGTCGCGGCGAGATCCTCGCGACTGCCCAACGGCTTCGCGAGGACGATGGCGCCGAGTACGCCAAAGACAAGCACCTGCGTGGCGCCTTAGAGGAACTCGGGATTGCGGTCGTTGAACACGATCTGCCTGATGCGACTGCTGGTGTTGGCGAGCTGGAGTGATCAGGCCAACGCCTGCCACGCTCGGATACGATCGGCACTGGCGCCATCGACCTGACTGGCAAGGGCGTCCGGGTCAGCTTCGGCCAACGCCTCGATTGAGTCGACCCCGGCCGCGATAAACTTCTCAGCAAGCGCCGGTCCAATGCCATCAAGCGCTTCTAGATCCGAGCCCGACTCGGCAGTTTGGGCCTGATAGGCTCGGTAGTTACAGACCGGACAGCCAAGCACCCATGGATCAGGATCATTCGGCTCGTCGTGGACCTCGATGTGTCGGAGGTTATGCATCTCACACCGCTCGTCGGTGACCACAAGCTCACCCTGGCGTGGGAGCGGTACGGAGTACTCACAGTCCGGATAGCGTGTACACCCGGCCAACCGGGAGCCGTTCTCAAGTCGTTTAACCGCTAGTTCCCCGCCAGCTTCATCGCCACAGTTCGGGCACGGACCCAGGTGTTCGCCAGTCCCGGCGGCCTCTGTGACACACAGCGGACAGCCGTGGACGAAGGTGTTTCGTCCGGCAAGCATCTTCACGTGATGGAGCCCGTGTTCCTCACACACCGTGTCGGTAATGACGGGCTTGCCCGTATCCGGTAGCGGGAGTGTATACGTACAGTCCGGATAGTTCTCACACCCGATGAAGTGATTCCCCTGCCGGCTTGAGCGAAGCAACAGCCGTCCACCACACTCCGGGCAGGGACCAACGGCCTTGTCCTGTTTGAGCGATTCACTGAGCTGCTCGCCGATGGCCTCTCGGGACGCAGAAAGCTCCTCGAAGATCTCCTGGAGCATCATCCGGGATTCTTCGGTGACCTCGGTCAGCTCAATCTCGCCCTCTGCGATCGCTGTCATGTCGGCCTCCAGCTGTTGGGTCATCGCCTCATCAACGATGTGATCGGCATACTCTTCGGCGGCGTTGACAACCGCCCGGGCTAGTCGTGTCGGTCGTGGTGGGTCGCCTTCGACATAGCCACGATCATACAGCTTCTCGATCGTGTTGTGCCGTGTGGCTTTCGTCCCGATGCCCATGTCTTCCATGGTTTCGATAAGCCGTGACTGACCGTACCGCCGTGGTGGCTGGGTCTGTTTGGCCGCCAACGCATAGTCCGTGATGGTGAGGACCTCCCCCTCCTCAAGTGGGGGCAGTTCCGTCTCATCGGCCGACGCATACGGATAGACCGCGTGATAGCCCTCCGCAAGTAACCGCTTGCCGTTGGTTTTCAGGCGGATCCCACGGGTACCGTCTGCACGCTCGGTCCCACCATCGGGCAGTGCTGTCGCCTCGATATCAGCCGGCACCGGCGTTTCAGTTATTACCCGGAGCCGCTCCCAGGTCGCCGGGTCGGCCAGCGTTGCAAGAAACCGTCTGACGACCAGTTCATAGAGGTCCCACTCGTCGTCGCTTAGATCAGTTTGGTCTGGCACCTCGCCGGTGGGATGAATCGGTGGGTGATCGGTCGACTCCGTGTCCCCAGCCGTGGGCTCGATCGAGGATTGCTCCAGGATCGTCGCGGCAGCACCCTCGAAGGCCGGCTGCTCGCCAATCGTCTCGACGAGGGCCGCTGGATCGAGATCATCGGGATAGACCGTGTTATCCGTTCGTGGGTAGGTGATATACCCGGCCGTATAGAGGTCCTCGGCGATTGACATCGCTTGCTGGGCGCCATACCCCAGGCTGCCGGCTGCGCTAATAAACGCGGTCGTATTAAACGGCGTCGGCGGCCGATCGGTCCGAGTTCGGCGGGTCAGTTCTGCAACTTCGACGGTCTCGCTGGCCGCAAGTACCGCCTGGACGGTCTCAGCGGCAGCCTCCTCGTGAATGCGTTCAGCCTCTCGGCCGTCCTCGCGATAGAAGTACTGGGCCTCGAAGGCTGCCCCATCCTGGAGGGTGGCCGTTAGCTCCCAGTAGTCCTCCGGGTCAAAGGCCTCGATTTCCTGTTCTCGATCGACAATTAGCTTGAGTGTTGGACTCTGCACCCGCCCGACAGAGATGAACTCATCACCGAGTTGCCCGGCCGCCAACGACAGAAAGCGCGTCAACGAAGCCCCCCACAGAAGGTCGATGATCTGACGGGCCTCGCCCGCGGCAGCCAACTCGAAATCGATCGTATCGGGCTCGGCGAAGGCCTCCGTTACTTCTTGATCGGTAATTGAGGAAAAGCGCACCCGGTCGATCGGGACGTCCGTATCGACCTCGCGAATCAGCTCGTAGGCTTCCTTGCCGATCAACTCCCCTTCTCGGTCGTAGTCGGTTGCGATCGTCACGCGATCGGCCCGTTCGGCCAACGATTGTAGCGTTGCAACGAGGCCCTCCTTTGTTGGCCGTTTCCGGACCGGCGCGTCAGTCAACTCGACGGGCTCAACATCCCGCCAATTGCTGTATTCGTGGGGAAAATCCACTTCCACGACGTGGCCCGAGAGTCCGATACAGCGCCGATCAGCCCAGTCATACACCGTTGTGCCGTCACGGTCGGTCGCCGTCGCGGCCCCATCGCTGAGGATCTCGGCGATCCGGCGGGCGGCGATCTCCTTCTCGGTGACGATCAGCTCCATATGGCGTCGTCGTCTCGTAGGCTAAGTTCACGTCTAAGCGTTTCGGGCTGGCCTCAGGTCTCAGACAACTCCGCCCGCAACAGCTCGTTGACTGTCCCAGGGTCGGCTGACCCCCCAGTGGCCTGCATCACCTGCCCGACAAGGTAGTTGATCGCGTCCTCTTCGCCGGCCCGATAGTCCGCGACTGCCTCGGGGTTGTTCTCGATGGCTGTCGTGACTGCACCGGCAACCGCATCATCGTCGGTCTTGCCAAGCCCTTCCCGCTCGACGATCGTCTCCGGATCAGCACCGGTATCAAGCATCTCCCGAAGGACGATCTCGTGGGCGTTTTTCTCGGTGATGGCTTCCTCATCGACCAGCGCAAGCAGCGTTCGGATTTCATCGAGTCGCCCTTCGATATCGGCCATCGTCATGTCCCGATAGTTTAACTCCCCAAGCAGTGTGTCGGCAATCCAGCTGGCTGCAAAGCCTGGATCGAAATCGGCGGCAACTGCCTCGTAGAACTCTGCCACCGTCCGGGTGACTGTGAGTTTCTCTGCGGCTTCTGCACGCAGGTCATACTCCGTTTGGAACCGTTCACGACGGGCATCCGGCAGTTCAGGGATCTCGATGTCTTCAACCCAGTCGGCGACTTCCAGCGGTGGCAGATCTGGCTCCTCGAAATACCGGTAGTCCTTTTCTTCTTCTTTCGAGCGCATGCTGACGGTGATGCCCTTCGATTCATCCCAATGCCGGGTCTCCTGATCGACGGCCCGGCCACGCTTGAGAGCGTTTTTCTGTCGGGTCAGCTCGTAGGCCAGGGCCTTCTCAGCACCCTTATACGAGGAGATATTTTTGACCTCTGTCCGGTTGGCCGCCTCGAGTGTCGCCTCGTCGATGGGCTCCTCGTAGTTACCTTCGAGAACCGAGATGTTGGCATCAACCCGCAACGAGCCGTCCCGGTCAGCATCGAACACATCCAGGTATTCCAGGATCTCCGTGAGTTTGTCTAAAAATGCCCGAACCTCCCCCGGTGATCGGAAATCCGGCTCAGTAACGATCTCAAGCAACGGTGTCCCTGCGCGGTTGTAATCGATTCGCGTATACTCGGCGGTATCGATCGAGCCCCCAACGTGTTGCAGCGAGCCGGGATCCTCTTCGAGATGGGCCCGGCGAATGCCGATCGTCCGGCGCGTATCCTGGTGTTCGACGGTCAATTCCCCACCCTGACAGATCGGATCTTCATACTGAGTGATCTGGAAGTTCTTCGGCAGGTCCGGGTAGTAGTAGTTTTTCCGGTGAAAACGGGTGACCTCCGGAATCTCACCGTCGATGGCCTTCGCGACCTTGATGGCAGCCTCGACGGCGGCCTCGTTGACGACCGGCAACGCGCCCGGCAGTCCCAGACAGACTGGGCAGGTGTGGGTATTCGGTTCCTCCGCTGGTGCAGTTGAACAGCCACAGAAGATCTTCGTTTCCGTTTCTAGCTGGACGTGGACTTCCAGCCCGATCACGACCGTATAGGGGTCTGCGCTTGTCTGTGCAGTCTGGCCCCGGGTACTCATTATGCTTCGTTTTCCGACCGGTCCGCTAAAGGCTGCCGGTCGCTGGCCCCTAAGTGAGTCAGGGTTATGCCGCTGGGGGCGATCACTGCCGGTAATGCAGACAACCCATGGGATGGCCCTTGTGGCCGTCCTGTTGCTTGGTGGTGTTCTTGTTGTTGGGGCCGACCCAGCCAGTGCTGCCGGCGGGAATAGCACGATCGATAAGCCGGCCGACGGCGAGACGGTGACGGTCGTGGTCCGGTTTACACCGTACGAGCCGGGGCCGGTAAGCACGCAGGCCGAGCCTGGTCCCGAGACCCTCAAAGACCATGCCACGACGACCAAAGAACCGTTCAAACAGCGATTCGACGCCGATGGACTTGGTGCCCTGGCTGACCCAGCTGTCGAGATCAACCGTGAGTTCTGGATCGCCAACGCTGCCCTCGTCGAAGTCGATACGAGTCGGGTCTCGCTTGAGGAGCTACTCGCGGTCGAGCACGTCGAGCGGATTCACGAAAACTTCGCGGTCACGACGGCCGATGGTGCGGTCGGCGCCTCGACAATCCAGCCCCAGACTGTCGACGCGACGGCCACTAACACGACCTACGGCGTGGATATGGTGCGAGCGCCGGATGTCTGGGATGTCTATAACACTCGTGGTGGCGGCGTGACCGTCGCGGTGTTGGATACCGGCGTGGATCCGGATCACCCCGATATTGAGATTGCAAACGACAACTTCGAGGAGTTCACCACGACCGGCCAGATGACCGGTGCCGATCCGTATGATCCAAACGGGCACGGCACACATGTCTCCGGGACAGCTACAGGCGGGAACAACAGCGGTGCGTACATCGGTGTCGCACCGAACGCAACCCTCGCCCACGGGAAAGTGCTCAACGAGGATGGCGGTGGCACATTCACACAAATCGTCGCTGGCATGGAGTGGGCTGTCGAGGACCGCGATGCCGATGTTGTCAGCCTGAGCCTCGGCGCTGAGGGCTATTATGAGGCCTTTATTGAGCCGGTTCGAAACGCCCGTAGTGAAGGCACACTTGTCGTCGCTGCGGTTGGCAACGACGGTGTTGGTACATCCAGCTCGCCCGGAAACGTCTATGATGCAATCGCAGTCGGTGCGGTTGATGCCGACCGTGATGTTCCAGGGTTCTCAAGCGGTGACGAGATCGATACCGACACTGCGTGGGGGACTACTGTGCCAGCCGCATGGCCCGATAGCTATCTTGTCCCCAACGTAACTGCCCCCGGTGTCAGTGTCACCAGTGCCGTCCCCGGTGGCGGGTACGATTCATTCGATGGGACCTCAATGGCAACCCCTCACGTCTCCGGGGCGGCAGCACTCGTGATTGCTGCCCAGGGAGGCGCGGTTGATGACGATCGCGTCGAGGCGGCACTTATTGAGACGGCGACGGATCCGGTTGATGATCAGCCCGATCGCCGGTATGGCTACGGTATCGTTGACGCGTTAGGTGCTGCAAACGATGTGATCGACGCAAACGCCACGATTGCGGGGACGATAACCAACGAAAGCGACACGCAGCTCAATAACATTACCGTCTCCGCGATTCGAAACGGCTCGGTCGTCCGTCAAACAACAACCGGTCCGGACGGCACCTATTCACTGTCCGTGTCAGACGGCAACTGGACGGTCTCAGCGACCGGGTTTGGCTACAATGACTCGACATCCGGAACGCTTGACTTGCTGTCCGGAGAGACAGAGTCTCAGAATTTCACCCTCTCCGAAACGTTGGCTGTCGAGACGTCAACTGATGCCCCCAGACGACAGGCCCCTGACGGCAACTATACGATGACCTTCCGGGTGGCAAACGCCGCCAACTACACGCCGACGCTGACTCCGGACAGCGAAACGATCGACGGTGGGTCCGTAACCGATTCGCTCACCCTGTCAGTCGAAGGAACCCCCCGAAACGTCAGCGACTCCATCCCCCTCGCGGATGCTGGCGAACAGATCAACGTCACGATCGAGCCGAACACCTCGATTGCCCCCAGTACGGTCACTCTCACCCACCGGTTCAATAGCACGATCGCCGGCGAGGCCCCGCTTAACCGTACAACTCGCACCACAAAGATTCACGCTGATCCACTCGCGACCGACACGCGCGATCCCCAGACCGTCCTCAATTTCGCTGTCCCCGATACGACCGTCGAACTCACCGCCAACACAACAGTTCCCGCCACTGATTCCGGCCCAGCACTCCGGGTCAACCGTTCGGTGACGCTGTCAGGAGCGGCCAATCGAACGCTCACGATCGACAATCAGACCACCGGCGACAACGCGACTGGCGTCGTTGTCACGAACGTCGGCGCGAGTATCCGTAACCTGCAGATCGACGGCGGCGGTGTCCGGACTGCACTCCGAGTCGATGATGACAGCACCGGCGGCTCGGCAACCCTCAGCAATCTGACCGTGACGAACGCCACCACCGGCACCGCTATCGAGACGGCTGGCATGCTGGCGAACAGCACCTACACCGGTGTTACCTACGGTATCAACATCTCCGGGCGGCTTGGGGATGCCCAGAACAACACCATTACTGCCAGCGACACGGCGGTAACGGTCAACGGGAGCGTCGGCAGCTTCGATACAACGCCCGATCTTCGTGCCACAACCATCCGGGACACACCTGTCGGGATGCGGTATCTCCCCGGCGCCGGCGCCACCGAAACGCTTGATACCACGATCACCAACACGACTACCGGCATTGATGTGGCTGCTGGGACGGAGCTTCGGCTGACAAACGCGACGGTCACCGACGCTCGCACACGAGCTATCCGGGTGGGAACTGCTGCTGATAACGTCACGATCGAGCGCCCAACGACAAATCAGACCCCGACTGGAATCGCCATCGTTGGTGCCCAGGCAACGACAGTTACCAACGCCTCGGTGAACGCCACCGATCGGGCCGTGGTTCTTGATGCGAACGCGACAGCCACCGTCGATGTCGCGCTGACTGAGCGTCTGCCGGTTGAGTTCGCGGCGGTTCATCCGGACGATGTTACGACGACGATCACCCTCGATACCGGCCGTCAGATCGAAGCTGCCGGCCGGAATGTCACCGTCGTCCGGAACGCCACTGACGGACCGACGGCTGGCGACTCCCTACGCCCGCTTTCGGAGGGGCTGAATCTTACCAATACCAGTTCCGATGGTACGCTTGAGCTCGGCGTCTCCTACGATCGCCAGGAACTGCTCACCGAGGGGATCTTCGCGGATGCACTCGGCCTCTACCGGGCCAACGAGAGCGCGCCAGGCAACTGGACGCGTGTAAACACGACTGGCGTCAATCTGACTGCCCAGACTGTGACCGCCACGCTGGATTCCTTTAGCACATTCCGGGCGCTCGCTACTGACTCCGGTGGCCAACTCAACGGAACTATCACCGACGCCGATGGCACACCGCTTGCCGATATCACGATCACCGCAAGCAACGACTCGGCGGGGACTTATACCACGACGACCAACGCGACTGGGGCCTTTGTCCGGTCGCTGCCGGCCAACGAGACCACTGGCACGACCTACACCGTGACTGCCGAAAACGACACCTATCAGCCTGCATCGACAGCCGCGACAATCACTGTCGGCAACACTACCACCCAGGATTTCAGCCTCGAACAACGTGACGGGACGGTTACCGGCACCGTGACTGACGCTGAGACGGGCGATCCGATCTCGGGGGCGACGATCAGCGCTGGCGACAGCCAGACGAGTACGACCAGCAACGGCGGCTATACGCTCTCGCTGGCACCGGGTGAGTACAGCCTCTTGGTTGCTGCCGACGGCTACCAAGACAGTAGTGTCTCGATTACCGTCGAGCCCAACGCAACCACCACACAAAATGTCGCCCTGTCTCCGGAGTCAACCGACGATGGGGACACTGGTGATGACGATACTAGTGGTGGTGGCGGTGGCGGTGGTGGGAGTGCGCCCGCCGAGCCCGATCCGTTCACACCGGCCGTCTCGATCACCGGGCCGACAACTGTCGAGGCAGATGGGGTCGTCCGGATGACGATCGAGGCAGCCAACATCGGCGACGAGCCCGGCACCGCGACGCTTACCGTTGCTGTTGATAACGAGACACGCATCAACGAGTCCATCACGCTGACCCCTGGCAACGAGACGACCCAGACAGTCTTCATTCGGGGTGACACCGATCGTGTTGGCGACACCGTTTCGCTTGTGGCAACCTACGGCAACGCGACGGCAACGGCTGGCGTCGAGATCCTTGCTGGTGATGCGCCTACTGAGGAGGACGATGACGAGCCATCGACAAACGACACTGACGGTGAGACTGGCGATGACGGTCCTGCTGATACGAACAATACCGAAAACGAGACGGCTGAGCCGCCATCCCAACCGGATGGCATTCCTGGCTTCGGCGCCGGTGTTGCTCTTGTGGCACTCGTAGCTGGTGGAGCGGTGCTCGCTCGGCGACGATAGCTACTCGTCGTGAACCTCAAACGCGATCGTCACTTCCGCCTGATACTCCCGTTCCGGTACTGACGCGAGCTCGACACTGAGATTGTCCACTTCGACCCAGTGGATATCCTCGATCGTTGCGTCGGCTCGGTCGATCGCGTTGTCGGTGGCTGCTTCGAAACTCTCCGTACTTGACCCGATGAGGGTGATCTTTTTGAAGACCATTGTCCGATTCCCACTACGGCCGGCGTGCCTATTTACTCGTCGGCTAACTGCCCCCAGTCACCGCGGAAGAAGGTCAAGGCCGGCGCGTCCTCAGCAACGGTCTCCATCGCTTCGACAGCACCCACATAGATCGTGTGATCCCCCGATTCCAGCCGGTCAGCAACGGTACAATCGAGATACCCGAGTACACCATCAAAAATCGGTGCACCGGTTGTGGCAGTCATGCTCCGGTCAGGGGCAAAGGGATCGTACCCTGCGTCCTCGATCGACGCGAAATGCCGGCCCAGGTCCTCTTGATCGGCCGCGAGGATATTCACTGCAAAGGCATCAACCGTCTCTTCTAACAGCCGGTAACTTTCGGTGTCATGATCGATCGCAATCAGGATCTGTGGCGGGGCAAGCGAGACCGACGCGAAGGCATTCACTGTAATTCCATGTGGTGGGTCGCTTGGAAACGTCACTACAGTCACACCTGTCGCGAACTGGCCAAGCACCTCGCGGAATGTCGTGTCATCGCTCATATCTGGCCCATGTCCCCGATAGATAAACCGGTTCGTGTCTCGGCACGACCACAAGCGGCCCACGCCAGAGGGCGAGGGGCGCCATCGTCGCCGGTCAAATCGCCACCCCGACCAGAAACGCGACGGTTAAGGCCGTCAGCCCGATCCGGCCGCCCCGAGTGTTCGATCGAACCAGTCCCAACGCGAGCACGCCCACATACACGACTGCCAGCACGTACCGGCCCTGGTAGAGCCAAAACGGGATCGCCAGCTGCTCGATTACCAGCCGAAAGCCCGCAGCCGCCAGCCCGACCGAGAGCCCGCCGCCGATCAACAGTCCGAGATCGATCTGCTCTTGGCGTGTCAACCCGACCATGTCCGGTCGGAACGATTGGCGGACGGCCCTTCAAGGTTCGGCTGGTGGTGTTGCTTGCCGCTCGGTTTTTATACCCTGTGTGTGGGTCGTTTGCACACCATACCGTCCCAAAACCACCGGCAGGCGGGCTGGCACCGTTGTTTGTGAGCGTGTCCCATCCAGAAAGCATTTATAGCTAACTGCATAGACATTCGGACGTACCCCTACCTATGACTGCGGCAACGAGTACACACGCCCGCTTACCAGCGCGCCGGGGTCGCCGGCACCGCACCCGTCGGTGGGGTCGACGGGACGGCTCGTCGGGGCGGCCGGTCGCTGGCAGGGTTCTGGAAAGTCGTCGTGGTCGCCGATCGCACGCTAACGACCCCATATCGAAACACAATACTATAACACAATACACATGACAGACGATTCATATCGTGGCAAGGTTCGCGCAACATTCCTTGCGGCGATCATGGTAGTCTCGATGGTCGCCATGGGGGCGACCTTCGCGGCGCCGGCTGCGGCGGCTGTCGGCGATCTCAGTACTGAGGCTGACGAAGTAACTTCAGCCTCAACAATTACTGTTAGTGGAACAGCCAATGCGGATGCGAACGTCTCCCTGCAATTAACGGATGCAGATGACGTGACATATACTATCGATGACGCTACCTTCGCTGATGGAGACGGTAACTTCTCCGTTGACGTCTCGTTGGATGATAGCTTCGATGGAGCGAACCCTGCAGATGGTGAGCTGACCATTGAGGCAGATGAGAACACCACCTTTACCACTTCTCAGAGTTCGACTACTCTGACTGTTGATGACAGTACTCTCTACGATGTCGACGAGTACTACGTCGACTATGACGACTTCTCCGGCAATCTCCTCTGGGAAGGCCAAGAGATTGCTGTAAGTGGTCTTGATGCAAGTGAGGACGTCCAGCTTCGAGAGTTCATTGAAGCTGGTGACACTCGCCTTGTTGAGGAACTCACAACTGATGAGAACGGCACGGTAACGTTCGATACGACCGGGCTTCCGGCAGGCAATTACTACCTGACCGGAGCAGCTGGTGGTACGGATAACCCGGACGGCAATACCTCCGAACTTGCCGTTCAGGATCTAACCACTGAATTTGATGCCGACTCTATCCCAAATGACGGCGATACCGAGGTTGACTTTGATGTTAGCTCCAACCGTGGGTCCTATGAACTAGTTGTGAGCAGCGAGAACCTCGGCTACGAGGACCTCCGCGAGATCTTTAACGATAGTGTCACCACCGAAGTCTACGACGAGGACGAAGACGAAGTCCTGCTTACCGGTGATGGCAGTCAGCTTAGCGACGATACGTACGTCGCTAACTTCAGCGATATTGATGCCGCAACTTACGACTTCACCTTTGATGTTGAAGATTCCACGGCATCTGACAGTGACAGTATCGAAGTGACTGCAGCTGATGTCACCGAGGATGTTGTCCTGACAGAGGATGCCGTTGGCGAGCAGGGCAGCATCATCGAGATGCCCTTCGAACTGACGGACTTCGAGGACGGTGACGACCTCGTGGTCCGAATCGACGAAGGTGTTGAAGGCGGTTACAACGTGACCGTTGATCTCAACGTCGTCAACGACGCTGAGGAAGGCACGCTGTACTTCAACACTTACAAAGCAGGGTTCGACCATGAGGCGGCTGACGCTGCTGATAACACGGAGGACACATTCTACACCGGTGAAGACGATGATCTGGAAGTCGAGAGCTTCACCCAACACTCCCCTAACCTCAACGAGATCATCGCTGCTGACACCGGTTACGATCTGAACGTCGCAACCAACAGGGATAACCTGGACGGTGACGAGCTCCTGCTCGATGAGGTCTTCATCGAACAGCGCAGCTCCACCGAAGGCGACCTGACTGCGTGGCGTGCAACCAGCGGAAACCTCGATGATGTCGAGGAGCCTGCTGATGTCTACAGCGCCATCGATGACGGGCTGGTCACCGAGACCGGCACCGTCGTCGTTGATGAAGATGCTGCCACGGAGTCGTTGATCCTGCAGCTCAACGCACAGAGCCTCGATGGCCTGTTCGCAGCTGAGGGCAGCGATGCCGCTGTTGATCAGCTGACCACTCTTATTAACGATGGTTCACTTGACGTGACTATCGAAGAGACTGATGTGACTGGTAACGTCCAGCCGAAGGAGATCGATCTCTCCAATAGTGATGCAGCACTCGATGTCATCACGGACTTCGACAACGACACGATGTTTGCCGTTGTCGAGTTCGACGAGGGAACCGACGAGAACTCTGATCTCGATGTCACCCGTGGTGGCAGCGGTGATCAAGTCTCCCTCGCTGATGGCGATGAGTTCGATGTTGAATTCGATGTGACTGACGCGCACCTGCTCAGTCCTGAGGACGAGGACACCAGTCCGCTTGGGAGTGAGGGTGACGAACAGGATGTCACTGACTTTGACAGTGACTACGACGATCTCGTCGAGACCCAAACCGGCAGCTTCAGTGTTGCCGAGGAGGTCTCCGAGTTCGTCGTTGACGGTGATGTCCTCCAGCTCCCACTGATCGAGGATGCTGAGGTCGTCCTTGAGACGAACCTCGCACCTGGCAGTGAGGGCGAGATCCGGATCAACGCCGAGGAGTCCGAACAGCGGTTCCGCCTCAGCGAGGACGTGACTGTCAGCGCTGACGGCACCGCAACGGCAGCCTTCGATCTGACCGAGAGTGGCACCGTTGGTGACACGTTCACCGTGTCCACTCGTGACACCTTCGACGCCGCAAACGTTGACGGTGAAATCGTCGAAGGCGACCAGCCTGCCCCGGCTGACGTGCAGTTCGACTACACCGTCGAACCTGCCGAGCCGACTGCCGGTGACGACGTCACTGTGACCGTCACCGCAG
>CAYOHZ010000015.1:0-41934 GCA_964403925.1 uncultured Salinarchaeum sp. | reverse complement strand
AGAGCCAGGGGTGGGATTTGAACCCACGAACTCTCGATTACAAGTCGAGTGCTTGTCCCACCCAAGCTCCCCTGGCGCATGTACAGCTCAGTCCCGGGGCTTTCTATTGTTTTCGACTTCGGTTTCCAGTGTCACCCGGTGAGGCGTGTAGCCATGTTCCTGATACAGCGCGATCGCCCGGTCGTTCCCGGCAGGTGTCTCAACGGCGATCGTCTCAGCACCGAGTTCAGCAAGCCGTGTTTCTGCGGCGGTAAGGAGTGCTGTGCCGATCCCGGTCTCGCGATGGGCTGGACGGACATACAGCGCCTGGATCCGTCCCCGCTCAGTATCGGTCGTAAAGACACCCGTTTCAAGCGCAACCAGCACGAACCCGGTAAGCTGGTCGTCGCGGGCAACAAGCACGCGATCATCGATAATTGCCTGTCCGAGCCGATCCCGCGCAGCAGCGTGACTGGCTGCCGGGTCGATATGGGTTCCGTACGTACGACCGTGCTCCTGGAGGGCAGTCCATAACGCAAGCACAGCATCGAGATCGGCCATCGCTGCAGGCGAGATTGACTCAGTCATGGTGCTTGTGACGCTCTGCAAACGGAAACTCAGGCTGTCGGCGCCCGGTCACGGTAGCCACCGCGACGTAACGCAGCGCCAACCGCTTGGTGGAACTCCGGCATGTTCTCGAACTCCTCGGCCTCAACGTACTCGAAGATCTCCGTGACACTCACGACGCGGTCGTGATCCAGCCGGATCGGATCGTCGCCATGGGCCTCAAGAAACGCGGCTTTCGAGAGTGGGAACGCATCCTCATCGAGTTTCTTGGCGAGAATGGCAATCCCGTATTTGCGACGGCCTTCACTGCCAGTCTCACCATCGGGATCATGCGGCCAGTCCATATCTGTACGTACAGACAAGTATGCAAAAACGTTGTGTCAACGGTGGGGCTGGGATTTGAACCCAGGAGTCCTTGCGGACACCTGCTCTCAAGGCAGGCGCATTAGGCCGCTCTGCCACCCCACCGAGACGTTTCAGACTGTCCCCGTCACGTCACGCGATTTCAGCGCCTTCGAGACTGAAACCAATGAAACTGACACGTTCCATTGCGCCTCGATTGAACTGTACCGAAACCGCTGAAATCGCCGTCATACAGGGACTATGAGTGCAAACAAGCCCGAGAAAGTAGAAGGTATCGTTCTTATTCCCGGCCCGTCACGCGATTACCTGAACGAGCGTCAACGGGTCGCCTACGAGAGCCATCGCCGGAAATTGCTGAAGTGGCTCGCTCGACAGGGGAAGAATCCGGACGCGCTCGAAGGCTACGCACACCACACCGCGAAGAACTACGCGAGTATCATCGACAGGTTCCTTCGGGAGATGTGGGAGCGAGACGGGTACACGCTCGACGTGAGTCACGAGAACGCCGAAGAATACCTTCAGTCGTTACTCTTGGCCGACGACGAGTATTCACGTACCCACTTGCACAACACGAAACTGGCCCTGCTTGCTTACTTCCGATTCCAAGGTGACGAGTGGGAGCCGGACATTACCATCAGTTCCTCGTCTGGAGTCTCGCAACCTCGGGACTTCTTGTCCGACGACGAGCGTACTGCGCTCCGCGAGGCCGCGCTCGAATATGGGACTGTTCCCGCCTATGCCGCACTCGAACCCGAGGAACGAACGAAATGGAAGCGGTTCCTCGCTCGTCGCTTCGGTAAACCCACGTCCGAAGTGTCACGCGATGATTGGGAGCGTGCGAACGGCTTCAAGTATCCCTCTATCATCCATACAGCACTCGACGCTGGTCTTCGGCCCGTCGAGGTAGGCCGCGCCAAAACCTATTGGGTGGACGTAGAGAACGCTACTCTCCGTATTCCAGAGGCGGAGTCCTCGAAGAACGAGGACAATTGGATGGTCAGTTTGCGCCGAGAGACGACCGAATATCTCGCCCGCTGGCTCGAAGAGCGTGGGATGTACGAGAAGTACGAAGACACTGACCGGCTGTGGCTTACGCGACACTCGAACCCCTACAGTGCGTCGTCGCTTCGATACGTCCTCGACGCTGTGTGTGACCTTGCGGACATTGACCGCGATGTAAGTTGGTACGCCATTCGACACTCGACTGGCACTTACATGGCGCGTGAAGAGGGGCTTGCCGCCGCGCAGTCGCAACTCCGTCACCGAAGTATCGAAACTACAGCGAAGTATGACCAAGCCCCCATCGAAGACCGTCGGGACGCACTCGATAGGATGGGGTGATAGTCCACCTGAACGTTTTATTCCGCTCGTTCGTACCCGCTCGCATGACCTTCGGCACGACGTGGAACAACCTTCTCGAAAACGTCGAGGAACTCCCTTCGGACGCGACCCTTGTCACCCCGCTCTCGCGTAAGGCGTTTCGCGTCACGGACGTTCAGGAACACCGTATCCTGATACAGTACCGCGACGACGATGAAACGATATCCCTACAGCGCGACCAGTTCGAGACGCTGTACCGTCGTATCCAAGACTCGCGTGGCGAGTTCGACCTTGACCGACTCCCACCGGACGCTGAACCCTACGCGACCGTGCTGTCCTTGCACCCGCGCTTCGAGGTAGACGACCGGGAAGGCACGCTCACGGAGAGTGAGACGCCGACTGGCTCGCCGTTAGTGGACGCGACCGATGGTACCGACGACGGCGATCAAGAGCGCGAAGAGCCGGATGTGGACGTGTATGCGGACGCGCTACTGCTGATTGACGCCCTCGAACGCCACGACGTGACCACGCTCGAAGAAGTGGAAACGCCCCCGCTAGTTAATCTCTATACGCTCTTATCCGATGTGCAACGGAACGCCAACGACCTGCGACAAGACGTGCGGGCTGTCCTTCTCGACAGGCTACACCACGACCAGCCGGTGTCCGGTCAGTTCGGGTCGGTGCAACGGACGAGTCGTCGGAACCGGTCGCTCAAGGACGACGAGGTAGTGCTGAACGCTTTCGAGGCGGCAGGGATTGAACGGGAACGCCTGACGACTGTCGATTCGGACAAGGTAGACGAAGCGCTCGACGTGACCGAACTCTCCGAGAGCGACGTGTACGAAGTCGAAGAGTCGGAGTATGTGAGGAAGGCCGACGTGGACGAAGACCAGAAAGAGACGCGCCTACAGGGACTCAAAGACCAACTCGCGGCCACCGAAGGTGAGGAAGCCGACGAACTCCGCGAGGAAATCGAGGAACTTGAAGAGCGGATTGACGAACTGACCGAGTTCCGGTCGGGTCGGTCGTTCCACACGTCGAACGTGTCATAGAAAGCTTTGCACGGCCAGTCTATCGACTCTTGTCAAGACTTGCGTGCAAGATACAGCGCGCATATTCAGCACCGACTTGTCTACGATCTTCTGAGGATGTAAATCGATCAGTACAGGTGACTAACTGAACGCTAAGTACAGCTCGGCTACATAGTC
This sequence comes from uncultured Salinarchaeum sp., assembly GCA_964403925.1. Classification (GTDB taxonomy): domain Archaea; phylum Halobacteriota; class Halobacteria; order Halobacteriales; family Salinarchaeaceae; genus CAZFMU01. Next base: position 38,497 of record CAYOHZ010000015.1, on the reverse strand, counting down.
CAGCCAACCCAGACGGTTGCGATTCCGAGAAGGATGAACACAGCATCAAGGGCTTGCCATTTGATTTTCCCAGCAGTACTGAGTTGGGGAAAGTCGTTCGTTTGACCGCGCTGCCTGATTTCGTAGGTCCGCTGTGGGTTCAGAAGAGCCCAACCAAAAGCGGCAACCAAGAGCAGTCCTACCCCAATCACCACGATAGAGGGCATAGGCCGACTTATCAAGTCAGTCTGAAAAATTTTGACCAAATCGTTCGATACGCACACTCACCTAACGGCTGTTCCGTCGCTAACGAGGTGAAACAAACAACGGCCATCTGCTGCATCCTCTCTCTGTATGTTGCACCACGTTCTGGAACCATATCTACTCCAACATTTCTGCCCCAGTAGATTGCCTGTGAGTCTTTCTATGACAGGCTACTACGGGTTGTTGTGTACCGGACTCGAAGGGTGGGCCGCTGACGTGCCGGGAGGGGACGCGTATCGGGCCTGTCTCGCTCCGCTCATCACGACGCCTTGCGATACGCATACCCGATGAACGCGCCGATGAAAACGACCTGAAGAAGCGAGAAGAGAAACACGTCAGTCCCGGCGACGAGTGGCGCGTCTACCGATAGGAGCAATAGGAACAAGCTGGGGAGTGATACGCCAGTGAACATCCCGAGCGCTTTCGTTCGTTTCATATTTCTAATTGTTGTGGGTGGTTATGGTAGTGTTCAGATAAGCTGGTTCCATGCGAACGCGAATGATTTGAGCCAGTCGTCGGCTGTTTCCGCAGCGGCGTGACTGAATCAGTTTGAGAACGAAGATGTTCGACGTTTTACCTCACGAAAGACACGTTCGACACTGTTCCGATTTCCAGCACGTTCGTATCTGAAATCGAGGCCGTGTCGGTTACAAGCGTCTTTCAGCGAGTGCGATCCATCGATGAGAAACACCGCGTCGTCAACGTCATGTTTCTCACGCAGTTCGTGAAAGAACGCGTGAGCGATAACCGAATTAGTCGTCGGCTCAAGCTTCGTATAGAGTAATTCGTTTGTTTCAGGATCGACGGCAGCATACAGCCAGTATCGCTCGTCGTCGAGTCGGATCACGGTTTCGTCAACCGCAACGTGATCCGGGCTTTGTCCAATTTCAGGCTGTAGATCGGCCTTGTGAACCCAGTTGTGAACAGTTGAACGAGCGCGGTGGACACCGAATACCTCAAGAATAGAAACAGTATTCGAAAGCGATAATCCAGCAAGATGCAGCTGAATACTGAGCTTCATCAGAAATCGCGGTGTCGCTTCTCGCTCCACAAACTCTAAGTCAATCTGGTCGATACTACCGTTGAGGCGTGCGTTTTCGGGCATAGACACTTTGAAAACGTCACGCCTCACTCTTCAATCCTTATCTGAACACCGCCAACTATACACATAGTAGAAGGCGCGAAACGCGTGATACGGTGGGGCTGGGATTTGAACCCAGGAGTCCTTGCGGACACCTGCTCTCAAGGCAGGCGCATTAGGCCGCTCTGCCACCCCACCACGGGCCCACACTGACGGCCCTAGCAGAACGAACCGGATCAAAGCCATTGAACCTATCGTTTCACGAGACAGCCGCTGCCACGCAGTCACCGACGGCGTTGGCCTTTCGTTTGGCGGTAATCGCCTGCCCGGAGGGATTCGATGGCCGCCACAAACGTCTGTTGTCGTGTCCCTGTTAGTGCATCGAACCCGACCATCGGCACGAATCCAAATCCGCGACCGCGAAGATAGGTTGCGTGGGCGGTCTCAATTGCTGGCGGCTCGCTTGTCATGTGTTCGGCAGCTACCGCTGTCAACACTGGCTGGCCGATCGGAATCAGGATCTCCGGGTTGATCGCCCGGAGTTCAGCGTCGAAAAACGGATCACAGTTCTTGCGTTCCTGGGCCGTAGGCGAGCGATCGGGATGGTGACACCGCGTCAAATACGTTAGAAACGCGTTCGTCGCAGTCCCATCAGGGTCAGACTCTGCAAGAAACGACAGCTCCACGAGTAGGTCTCGAAACGCCTGTCGTCCAGCAAACGGGATCCCAGTCCGATCAGCCTCCGGCCCGGGTGCCTGCCCGATGAACATGAACTCGGCGCTGGGATCGCCATACCCATGGACGATCGACGACCGGGATTCGGCGAGGGCTGGACAGGCCGTACAGGCCGTGTCCATATTATACGGGTTCGATTGGTCGGCTGGCATGACTGTAGCCTGATATCGGTGTGTCTATACCTCTGTCGATGAACGCGCGTGTTCGCTGTGTGTCTGGCGGCGCATCGCACCGGCAGCGTTTGCGACGGCTTCCGTGATCGTCCGTACCGAATCGCCGACAGCAGCCTGCTCATCGAGCACAACCGGCTTGCCATCTCGTTCGTGACCCTGAACGGCCGGATCAAGGGGAATCGAGCCCAAAAACGGGATCTCATAGTCCGCAGCAACGTCCTGTCCACCCCCGGAACTGAAGATGTCGTGTTCGGCCCCACAGTCCGGACAGACAAACGTGCTCATGTTCTCGATAAGTCCCAACACGGGCCGGTCGTGTCGGGCGAACATCTCAACGGTTCGGCGGGCATCATCGAGTGCTGCCGGTTGTGAGGTGGTTACGACAACCCCACCGGTGACTGGCATTTTCTGGAGGATCGTCAACTGTGTATCACCGGTGCCAGGCGGCAGATCAAGGATCAAATAATCCAACGACCCCCACTGGACGGTCTCAAGCAGTTGTGTCAGCGCTTGATCGACCATCGGCCCACGCCAGATCACCGGAGTCTCTTCGTCGGTCAGATAATCCATGCTCATGAGCGTGACCCCGTATCGTTCCGGGGGAACCAGGGTTTCCTCGCCGACGACCTCCGGTGGCGTGTCAGCAGCGAGCATCTCCGGGAGGTTTGGGCCATAGATATCTGCATCAAACAACCCGACATCGGCCCCGAGCTTACTGAGTCCAGCCGCCAGGTTGGCTGCGACGGTGCTTTTGCCAACACCGCCTTTGCCAGCAGCAACCGTGATGATATTCTTGACATCCTCCAGGACCGTCCCGCGGTGCTCTTCGATGTGCGCAGTCAGCGTAAGCTCACGATCGAATTCCGACAGTGCCTCGCGAACACGGGCCGCAATCTCCCGTTCTGTCGGCGACCCAGGTGCGCCAAGCCCGAGTGACAGGTGAATGCGATCCGGATCGATCGTGATCTCATTGACCAGGCCAAGCGAGACGAGATCATCCCCGAGGTCAGGATCCTCAACATCGCGCAACCGGTCGCGAACGGCTGTGGCGTCCATAGTGGTGTCTTAGAGGGATGCCTCGAAAAGAGTTCGTATCACAACTGAAACGACTCCGGTGTTCTTAAGTGCTCCCGTAATGAAGCACCTGACACGCGATCCGTGTAGGGGAGCGATCCCCGAGTCCGGAAGGGCGACGAGTCACCGCGCGTCGTGGTAGCCAAGTCTGGTCCAAGGCGCAGGGTTGCTAACTCTGTGGCGTAAGCCCCCGGGGTTCAAATCCCCGCCACGACGTCTATCGACGCCCTGTCCCGTTTCCGGTCGACCGACCGGAACGGACGGTCCCGCGTACCACACAGCGCTTACCCATGAGTACGGACGAGCAACAAGAGGACGACGACATTCAGTACTTCGTTCGCATCGGACAGACTGATCTCGATGGGACGAAGTCAGTCGAACGAGCCCTTATCGAAATGAACGGTATCGGGCGACGAACAGCCCGCATCATCGCTGATGATGTCGGGATCGATCGTCGAAACACTCTCGGTGCCCTCGAGCAAGACCGCATCGACGAGATTATCGCTGCTGTCGAGGAGTATGCCGATCGTGTTCCGGACTGGTTGACCAACCGTCAGAAGGACTACTATACTGGCGAGGCAGACCACGAAGTCGGGAACGATCTCGAATTGCTTCGCCAACAGGACATCAACCGGATGAAAAAGATCAACTCCTACCGAGGGGTCCGCCACAAACGCGGCCAGAAGGTTCGCGGCCAGCGGACACGCTCGACGGGACGAAGCGAAGGCACCATCGGCGTCAACGTCGAGGAAATCAAAGCCGAGGAAGCTGAGGAGGCTGAATAACCATGCCACTTGGCTCATCGAGCAAACGCTATGAAACGCCGAACCATCCGTTCCAAGGGGAACGGATTGCCGGCGAACACGAGTTGCTGGGACAGTATGGGCTGAAAAACAAAGAAGAGCTGTGGCGTGCCCAGTCGGAGCTCCGACGGATCCGCCGAGAGGCCCGCCAGCTGCTGGGACAGACAGCCGCACATGAAGAAGAGGTAGAGGCAGAAGCTGGCGAGTTTCTCACACGACTGCGCCGGTATGATATTCTCAGTGCTGAGGATGGCCTTGAGGATATCCTGACATTGGAGGTCAATGATCTTCTCGAACGCCGGCTCCAGACGGTTGTCTACCGCCAGGGACTGGCAAATACGGTCGAACAGGCACGACAGTTCGTGATTCACGGGCATATTATGGTTGCCGGCCAGCGCGTTCGCCGGCCATCCTATACTGTCGAGGCCGATGAGACTGATCAAATCGAGTTCGAGGACACGAGCCCGCTCGCTGATGAGCTTCACCCTGAACGCGCGGAGGAACACTAACCATGGCTGAAGAACGTTGGGGCGTTGCCCACGTGCACGCATCGTTTAACAACACGATCCTGACAGTGACTGATCTCACCGGTGCAGAGACGATCGCGAAGTCCTCTGGTGGATCGGTTGTCAAGCAAAACCGCGATGAGGCGTCACCATATGCGGCCATGCAGATGGCCGAAGAGGTTGCCGAAGCAGTACAAGAAGCCGGCATCGAAGGCGTCCATGTTCGCGTCCGTGGCCCCGGTGGGAACCGACAAAAGAGTCCTGGTCCGGGAGCCCAAGCAACGATTCGAGCGCTGGCTCGTGCCGGCCTCGAAATTGGACGGATCGAAGACGTGACCCCGATCCCACATGACGGGTCACGGGCGCCGAAAGGCAAAAGCGGGTACTGACACCAATGGACTACGAAGTCGAGTTCATCGAACGGTCCGATCGCTCCGCCCGGTTTGTCGTCCGTGGCGTGTCACCGGCGTTTGCAAACGGCATCCGGCGGGCGATTATTGCCGATGTCCCGACGATCGCAATCGACACGCTCCGGGTCATCGAGAACACGTCGGTGATGTTCGATGAGCAACTCGGACTTCGGTTAGGGTTGGTGCCGCTAACGACGCCTGCTGGCGAGTTCGATCCCGGCGAGACGGTTACCCTTTCGATTACGGCATCGGGCCCTGGCACCGTCTATTCCGGTGATCTAACCTCCAGTGATGACCGTGTCACACCGGCCGAAGAGGGGATCCCGATCATCGAACTCAAAGATGGCCAACGGCTCGAACTGGAGGCCGATGCAGTGGCTGCTCGCGGCCGCGAACATGCCAAACACCAAGGTGGCGTCTCAGTTGGCTACCGCCACCTCCAGTATGTCGAGGTGACTGGCGATCGCGGCGAGTTCGAAGCCGACGAGCCACAGATCCTCCGTGGTGTCCTCGAGGAGCGTGCACCAGAGCATGCTGCCGTCGAGGCTGCCTACGGGGACTTGGTCCCAACCGAGGCGTTCGATCACGATCTGACAACCCGGTATCCGGGCAAGGAACTGACCGTTCACGATGTCGATGACACATTCGTGTTTAATGTCACAAGCGACGGCTCGATGCCCGTCACCGAGTTGATCGATCGGGCTGCCGGGACGATCCAGCACCGTGCGACGGAACTCAAACAGGCAGTACAGCTATAACAATGCGACGAGACCCACAGGACATCCGGACAGACACCACGGGACAGCCGGCTGCCCGACGTGCTACCGAAAGCGGTTTTAGGTGGCATGTGCAACCGCCGTATGCACGCAGGGATAGCCAAGTCAGGTCAACGGCGCAGCGTTCAGGGCGCTGTCCCATAGGGGTCCGCAGGTTCAAATCCTGCTCCCTGCACTCGCCGGAGTTTTCGTTTTGCTGTGGGTCCAAAGACGAACAACAGGACAGTCAACCACGCAGTTTTTCGGACAGTGATAGGTATGAGCAAGACTAATCCACGACTCACCAGCCTCATTGCCGATCTGAAGGCGACCGCCCGTAATCGGAACGCGGACGTCTGGCAGGCGATCGCGACACAGTTGGAGAAACCGCGTCGATCCCATGCTGAGGTGAACCTCGGACGGATCGAGCGGTATGCGAAAGCAGACGAGACCGTCGTCGTTCCCGGGAAAGTCCTCGGGAGTGGAACGATTCGGAAGCCAGTCACCGTTGCGGCAGTCGATTTCTCGGGAACCGCGGAAACGAAAATCGAGCAGGTCGGTGAGACGGCAACACTCGAACAGGCACTCAAACAGAATCCAGACGGAACAGGGATCCGGGTGATCCAATGAGCGTCTCAACACTTGATGCGGATGTCGTTGTCGACGCGCGTGACTGTATTCTCGGTCGCGTCGCAAGTAAGGTTGCCCAGCGGGCACTCGACGGTGACCGCGTTGCAATCGTCAACGCCGAGCAGGCGGTCATCACCGGCCGTCGTGAGTCGGTGTTTGAGACTTTCGAACAGCGTGCGTCACTTGGATCCGACCGAGGACCGTACTACCCGAAACGTCCGGATGGGATCTTCAAACGAAGTATTCGCGGTATGTTGCCGTACAAATCCGATCGCGGACGAGACGCCTTCGAGCGCATTCGGGTGTATGTTGGCAACCCCTACGATGATGACGTCGAGACGACAGTCCTTGAGGGAACCTCACTTGATCGGCTCTCGAATATCAAGTTCGTCCAGCTTCAGGAAATCAGCGACCAACTCGGTGCGAACAAAACATGGTAACGAACACAAGTGGCAAGAAGAAAACGGCAATCGCACGGGCGACCGTTCGGGACGGCGACGGCCGGGTCCGGATCAACTCCCAGCCGGTCGAACTATTTGCTCCCGAAACAGCCCGATTAAAAATGCTTGAACCGTTCCGAATCATCGATGGTGTCCGCGAGAACCTAGATATTGACGTGACCGTCGAAGGTGGGGGTGTCATCGGGCAGGCCGATGCCGCCCGAACGGCGATCGCACGCGGGATCGTCGATCACACTGGCGATATCGAGATTCGAGACGCGTTCATGGAATTCGATCGCTCACTGTTGGTCAACGACGTCCGGCAGTCCGAGCCGAAGAAATGGGGCGGTCCGGGCGCACGAGCACGCTACCAGAAGTCATACCGCTAATATAACCATGATGGTTCCAGTCCGATGTTTCACGTGTGGTAACGTCATCGGTCACCACTGGGAGGAGTACGAAGAACGTGTCGAGAACGGCGAAGATCCGGAGGCCGTGCTTGATGATCTTGGTGTCGACCGACACTGCTGCCGGCGGATGCTTATCTCACACGAGGATCTCGTCGATACCGTCGCTCCCTATCAGTAACCGAGCATGAACAACCAAGAGCACACGCGCTATGAGCGCGCACGAATTCTCGGCGCCAGAGCGCTCCAGGTGTCGTATGGCGCACCAGTCTTAATCGATACCGACCAGACGGAGCCGATTCTTGTTGCGGCCGAAGAATACGACGCCGGGATTCTTCCGTTTACGATCAACCGAGGTGAGGACTGATGGTGTTGGTGAGTGACATCCGATTGCGTCGTCTGCTCGATTCACGCGGCGATCCGACTATCGAAGCGGATGTCCTCACCGAGCATGGCGGGTTCGGCCGCGCCGCAGCCCCAGCAGGCGCCTCAGTCGGCGACCACGAAGCAGTCGAGCGGCCACCACACGAAGCAATTGCAGCTGCACGTGAACACGCGATCCCACGACTCGTTGATGCGGTCCATGTCGGAGACCAGCGGAGTGTCGATCGGGCCTTGCGGGCCGCCGACGGGACTGGGAACTTTTCCGAGATCGGTGCTAACAGTGCTGTCGCGATCTCAATGGCAGCGGCGAAGGCTGCAGCCGACGTGTTAGGGATTCCACTCTACCAGCATCTCGGTGGCGCGTTCCGTGGGGAAACGATGCCGACGCCACTCGGGAACGTCGTTGGTGGCGGCGAACACGCTACTGACGGCCCGGACATACAAGAGGTGCTTGTTGCCCCAGTTGGAGCACCGAATGTTAGTGATGCAGTGTTTGCAAACGCTGCCGTCCATGCAGAACTTAACGATCTCTTCCGCGCTCGCGGACTCAGCGCCGGGAAAGGCGATGAAGGCGCATGGGCGCCGGCAGTCGATGATACGACTGCCATCGAGCTTGTTGAGCAGGCCGCTACAACCGTTAGTGAAGACGTTGGCTTCGAGATCAAGCTCGGACTCGATATCGCTGGCACGGAACTGTACGATCCCGAGACAGACCGCTATCAGTATCCGACTGCGGGACTCGACCGAACGCCGACAGAACAGCTCGAGTACATCCACGAGCTTGCCACCCGCCATGAGCTGGTCTATATCGAGGATCCGTTCCACGAGGAGGATTTCGAACGGTTTGCAATGCTTACCGATCGTGTCGACGATCGAACCCGGATCTGCGGTGACGACCTGTTCGTGACGAACGTCGATCGGTTACAGACCGGGATTGACGCCGGCGCCGGCAACAGTATTCTGATCAAGCCAAACCAGATCGGGACGCTCACCGGCGCCATCGACGCCATCGAGCTGGCGAACACACATGGCTATACGCCGGTCCCGTCTCATCGATCCGGCGAAACGACGGATACAACGATTGCACACCTCGCTGTCGCGACCGCAGCACCGTTTATTAAAACTGGTGCGGTCGGCGGCGAGCGAACCGCGAAACTCAACGAACTCATTCGAATCGAAAACGACGCATTATGACAGACAACGACCCCGAACAGGAGGCGCTCGACGCTGCCGACGAGCCGTCGGATCCAGAACCTGCCCCTGAGGAGCCGTCAGAGACGACAGACGGCAGCGACGAGCCAGCAGATGCAGCGCCACCCGAACAAGACGACGGCGGAGCGACCCTCAACGACGATGTACTTGGTGATGAAGAAGCCGATCTACTGATTCCTGTCGATGAGTATCTGGGTGCAGGTGTCCATATCGGCACCCAACAGAAAACAGCGAATATGGACCGGTTCATCCACCGTGTCCGGACGGATGGGCTGTATGTCCTCGACATCTCGATGACAGACAAACGGATCCGGACAGCGGCGGATCTGTTGGCCAACTACGATCCCAGTCAGGTGTTGGTTACCTCATCACGACAGTATGGGCAACACCCAGCCGAGAAATTCGCCGAGGCTGTTGGTGCTCGAGCCCGGACCGGACGGTTCATTCCAGGAACACTAACAAACCCCCAATACGAGGATTACATCGAGCCGGACATCCTCGTCGTGACCGATCCGATCGGCGATGCCCAGGCTGTCAATGAAGCGATGACAGTCGGGATTCCGGTGATCGCGATGTGTGACTCGAACAATACCACAAGTAATGTCGATCTCGTCGTCCCCACAAATAACAAAGGCCGGAAGGCGCTCGCTGTTGTCTACTGGCTGCTCGCAAACGAGACACTTGATCGGCGGGGTGCAGAGCCAAATCGTGCCCTCGAGGAGTTCGAGGGCGGTATCTAACCGCGGGATCGATCACCATCGCAGGTTGGAGAGGAACGTAACCGATTAACCAGCCGGTACTGTTACTCCTTGATATGGCAACCTCGAGTGCGCCGGGGAAGGTCTATCTGTTCGGCGAGCATGCGGTTGTGTACGGCGAACCGGCCGTCCCGTGTGCGATCGAGCGGCGGGCCCGAGTGACAGTAGACCAGCGCACGGACAGCGGCTTGCACGTGCATGCGAACGATCTCACGCTCAATGGCTTTACTGTCAAATACAGCGGTGGCGTCGGAGACAACCCGGATATTGACGTCCCGGAACCGCTCGTCGAGTCCGCAATGGGATATGTCGAAGAGGCACTCAAACAAGCCCGCGAGGCGGCTGGACAGCCCACTGCAGGATTCGATGTGCAAATCGAGAGTGAGCTGCCGCTGGGAGCTGGGCTTGGCTCGTCTGCGGCTGTGGTGGTCGCAGCAATCGATGCGGCAACCCGTGAACTCGGCGTTACACTCGATCGAGAGGAACTTGCAGACCGCGCCTACCAGGTCGAGTATACGGTCCAAGACGGCCAGGCATCACGTGCGGATACATACTGTTCGGCAGTCGGTGGCGCAGTCCATGTTGAGGGAGACACATTCCGGTCGATCGACGCGCCGGAACTACCGTTCGTGATCGGGTATGATGGCGGGGCAGGCGAAACGGGGGAGTTAGTTGCTGGAGTCAGAGAACTCCAGACCCGTCATACGTTCGCTGCCGATACGATTACTGCGATCGGTGATCTCGTTCGGCGCGGTGAACAGGCACTTGCACAGGGTGATCTTGCGTTGCTCGGGGAGTTGATGAACTTCAATCACGGCTTGCTCTCCGCGCTGGGAGTCTCCTCACGGTCGTTGGCCGCAATGGTGTGGGCAGCCCGTGATGCAGGGGCATATGGCGCGAAACTCACTGGTGCCGGTGGCGGTGGCTGTATTGTAGCGCTGGATCACGGTGAGGAAACAGAGACAGCACTCAAGCATACACCCGGGTGTGAACAGACGTTCCGGACCGAACTCGCAGAGACTGGCGTACTTCGGGAAGACGACCAATGACTCCACAGACACAACCATCCCAGACTCGACAAGGCGCACTTGATGAGATTATCGTCCTCAAGATCGGCGGGAGCTTGATCACACACAAGGATCGCCGCGAAACGCTTGATGATGAAACACTGCAAACGATCGTCACTGCGATCAGCAATGCCGATACTGCCCGACCGTTGGTGCTCGTACATGGTGGCGGCAGCTTTGGACACTATCATGCAGATGCCCATGGTGTCACGACCGTTGCGGGAACGACCGATCAGGCAGCGACACTCGCGATTCACAACGCAATGACGACACTCAACCGGTTCGTCCTTGATCGGCTTGCCGAGCAAGACGTTCCGGCCGTCCCGGTCCACCCGCTGTCGATGGCGTCTCGTGGACAGAACGGTACCCTGTCTTTGCCGACAACTGCGATCGAACGGCTGCTTGGTGAGGGGTTCGTACCGGTGTTACACGGGGATGTGATCGCTCAAACAAACGAAGGAGTGACCATCCTGAGCGGGGATGAGATCGTTGCCCGGCTGGGAAGTCAACTGGGGACACGTCGGGTCGGGATTTGTTCGTCAGTTCCCGGTGTTCTCGATGAGACGGGAGCAGTTATCGAACAGATCAACTCCTTGCGGACTGTCGAACAGACCCTTGGGGAAAGCGAAGTGACGGATGTCAGTGGTGGCATGGCTGGCAAAGTCGAGACGCTGCTAGAGGCCGCGGTGCCCGGTTCGATTTTCGGATTGGACGACCTTCCAGCGTTTCTGGCCGGTGAATCCCCAGGTACAACCGTCCAATAGCCGGACCAACGCCCTTTTTACCTGAGCCGGTCATAGGAGAAGACAACCGAGCGAACGGTCGCCCCTCGCGGGCGACCGGCGTGTCGCCGCGTGACACGAGGACCGGCACCGAGCCGTCCTCGTCGATGGCGACCGATCAGCCGACCACTGGACCGACTCTCCGGTCGGCAGCAGTGATCACGCGCCGGACGCCAGCGGAGGGCGATCCCCTCGGCCTCTAACCATGGATATTGAAATCGCTACGATCGGCGGCTACGAGGAAGTGGGCCGCCAGATGACGGCTGTACGGGCCGGTGACGACGTTGTCGTCTTTGATATGGGTCTCAACCTCTCGCAGGTACTGATCCATGACAACGTCGAAACCGAACGGATGCATAGTCTCGATCTGATCGATATGGGCGCGATTCCGGACGATCGAGTTATGTCGGATATCGAGGGCGATGTCAAGGCGATCGTCCCCACGCACGGCCACCTCGATCATATCGGCGCGATCTCGAAGCTAGCCCACCGGTATAACGCGCCGATCGTGGGGACACCGTTTACCATCGAGTTGGTGAACCAGCAGATCGAAGGCGAACAGAAATTCGGTGTCGAGAACGATCTCGTCAAGATGAAAGCCGGCGGCTCGATGACGATCGGGGATCAGGGACTAGAACTAGAGTTTGTGAATGTGACACATTCGATTATCGACGCGATCAATCCAGTGTTACACACCCCTGAAGGCGCGATCGTCTATGGACTGGACAAACGCCTTGATCAGACACCAGTCATCGGCGATCCGATCGACATGAAACGATTCCGTGAGATCGGGCGCGAGGGGGTTCTGGCGTACATTGAGGACTGTACGAACGCTGAAAAGAAAGGCCGAACGCCAAGCGAGGCGGTTGCACGTCGCCATCTCAAAGATGTCGTCTACAGCCTGGAAGACTATGATGGCGGTATCTTAGCAACGACTTTTTCGAGTCACATCGCACGGGTCAAAAGTCTCATCGAGTTCGCCCGTGACATCGATCGACAACCAGTCTTGCTTGGACGGTCGATGGAAAAATACTCCGGCGCAGCAGAACGGCTTGATTTCGTTAATTTCTCCGGTGATGTCGGGATGTTCGGCCACCGGAATTCAGTCGATCGGACCTTCAAACGGATCATGAACGACGGGAAAGGCAAGTACTTCCCAATCGTGACCGGCCACCAAGGCGAGCCCAGAGCGATGCTAACGCGGATCGCGCGCGGAGAGACACCGTATGATCTCACGGCTGGAGACAAAGTCATTTTCTCAGCCCGCGTTATCCCAGAGCCGACAAACGAAGGCCAGCGCTATCAAGTCGAAAAGCTACTCGGAATGCAGGGTGCCCGGGTGTACGACGACATCCACGTCTCAGGACACCTCCGCCGAGAGGGCCACTACCAGATGCTACAAGCGCTGCAGCCGACACATGTGATCCCGGCCCATCAAGACCTTCGAGGGATGTCCCCGTATGTTGGTCTCGTTGAGGATGACGGCTATCGTGTTGGTCGGGACCTGCATCTCACTCGAAACGGGAATACGATTCAGCTGGTTTAAGCGGCTATGTCCGATCCCGACCGACGAGCAGCGGCGGTTCGCGAGACCATCGAACAGCGTCGCAGGCAGATCAACGAGGCGTTTCCGGACTACCTCCCAATCGAGGAGCCACCACAACTCTACGAAGCAGCACGCCATATCATCGATGCCGGCGGGAAACGGCTTCGACCGACAATCGTCATGTTGGTTGCAGAGAGTCTCACAGACGGCGAGATCGAGGACTATCAGGCGGTCGAGCCGATCAGCTCTGGGAACGCTACTGATAGCCCGGTGGATATCATGGCTGCAGCGATTTCGATTGAGGTCATCCAGTCGTTTACACTCATCCATGACGATATTATGGATGATGATGAACTTCGCCGAGGAACAACAGCAGTTCACGAGGCGTATGACCTCGAGTTGGGCGTTCTTGCTGGGGATACCCTGTATGCCAAAGCCTTCGAGTATCTGCTCGAAACCGGTGCATCGACCGACCGCATCGTCCGTGCATCGCGGATGGTCAGTCAAACCTGTACGGAGATCTGTGAGGGCCAGGCCTATGATATCAACTTCGAGACCCAGTCGGCTGTGACACTCGACGAATATCTCCAGATGGTGCGGGAAAAAACCGCTGTTCTTTATGCGGCCTCGGCTGCTGTGCCGGCCGTGTTGTTGGGTGCTGACGACGAGACGGTCGATGAACTCTATCAGTTCGGACTCGATATCGGACAGGCGTTTCAGATTCAGGATGATCTCCTTGATTTAACGAGATCAAGCGAGCAGCTTGGCAAACAACGGGGCTCGGATCTGATCAAAAACAAACAGACGATCGTCACGATCCACGCTCGACAACACGGGGTCGATGTCGACAGTCTCATTACTGCGAATAAACGGGGCGCCGTCACCGAGCAAGACATCGATCGTGCAGTTCAAACCCTTGAAGACGCCGGGAGTATCGCCTACGCCCAGGAAACTGCCCATGACCTCATCAAGGACGGCCAAGACCGGCTGGCAGTGCTGCCAGCTGGCACGCCGCGAGATCGATTAACCGATCTCGCGTGGTATCTGATCGAACGCGAGTACTGAAACCGAGCAGCAACCGGGAATATTTATATGCTCGCCTCACGGACGCTTAGAGACTGCGATGGCGCCGACGATTGCAGTTCTTGATGCATCGATTGGGGAGACACACGCTGAACGAAACCTGACCAGGGAGTTACCAGCAAAGACAGACCTCTTCAAGGTCAGTGAGGGAGAGCTCCCCGAGCGCGATACGATTCCTGTCGCATACGATGGCATCGTTATCAGCGGCTCACAAGTATCAGTCTATGATGGCCACGCATGGATCGATCAGCTGACAACCTGGTTTCGCTATGCACATCGCCAGCGGATTCCCACATTAGGGATCTGTTGGGGCCATCAGTTTATCGCAAGCGCGCTTGGCGGTCGAGTCGTCGATATGGGGGAATACGAGCTTGGGTATCGGGCCATCGAACGGTTCGGTACTGATCCGGTACTCGGTCAGCTCCCAGCAGAGTTTATAGCCTTCGAGACACACTCCGATCGTGTTATCGAGATCCCATCACATGGGATCCCACTGGCGGGCAACGACTACGGACTCCAGAGCTATCGGGTCGGAACGGCACTCGGTGTACAGTTTCACCCGGAGTACGATCGAGAGACTGTTGTGGAACTACTCAAGAGGAAAGACTCAGTCGAGGAGACACGCCTCCAACAGGCACGTAGGTCAGTAACCGAGGATAACGTCAAGACAGCACAAACAGCAACAGCAGTCTTTGATGGGTTCGTTGAATACGTTACACAGTGGACTCCACAGCAAGCAGCAGAACTTGACGTCTATCGGCGTGAGTAAACGAGTAGATCAGTTCGCGAGCTGCTGGATCTTCTCGCGGAGCTCGTCTCCGTCGGTCACCCCAACGTACCGTTCGGTGACATCGCCGTTGTGATACAGCTCCATCGTCGGAACACCGCGAACGTTGTGTTCGGCGGCCAGTTGCTGGCTTTCATCGACATCGACGCGACCGACAGTCAGAGCGGTCTCTTCGGCAAGCTCTTCGAGGATCGGCTCCATGATCTTACATGGGCCACACCAGTCAGCCATGAAATCAATAAGAACGATCGGATACTCATCAAGCAACTCGTCCAGTTCCGCGGCACCGGAGACAGCAACCGGTTCCGACTGCGACGGAAGCGCATCGGACTGTTCTGATTCCATCGATATCTCGTTAGGGACCAGCGTGTTTATAGCTTTGGTCTGCAGAGCCAAGACACTGTCTTCGCTCAAAGGACAGAACTCAGTGGGGAGACGCTGCAGACCCCGAAAATAGCCAATAGACCGTGTGTTGGTTCAGCTCTCCAAGTATGAATAGTGTTGATGACAGACAAACCTGGCGTGTCTGGATCGCAGGCAGGGACCAAGGTTGTGGACAGCCACTGCACGACCATGCACACAGCACAAACCCTAAAAAAAGAGATAAGGCGCCTGGAAGATCCGGATAGAGACAGTGTTCGGAACTGCCAGATACGGGAAGGTGTTCAACGCTGGTACACAAACGTTAACATGGTCGAACCGATAGTAATGGATATGCCAGAGTCGATTAGTGAGATGCTCCGCCGGGATATGGAGTGTGAGGGACTGCTTACGTGTTTCCATGGGCTACGTGATCTCGATCAGCAGAGTTTCAGGATTCTCGTCAGGAGTGATGAGCCTTTGACCGTTGATGAGGTGGCGGATCGAATCGATCGAGAACGATCAACAGCCTATCGGTCCCTGCAGCGACTGGTTCAGACTGGATTCGTTCAAAAAGAACAGATCAACTACGAGGATGGCGGCTACTATCATGTGTTTATGCCGGCTGACACGGAGGAGGTCGCAGACGATCTCCAGCGTCTCCTGAATGATTGGTATGCAAAGATGGGGCAGTTGATCGACGAGTTCCGTGAGGAGTACCCTGACGCTGATGAGTTAAGCTCCGAACCCACGGCAAACTGAACGGCCGGTGGTGCCGGCGGTGGGTTTTTTTGCTGATGGTGTGATTGTCGAGTATGAAACTGTTTACTGGTGGCCGTGTTGCCGATGCACATGGGACACGACCGGCAGATGTATTAATCGAACAGGACCGGATCGTAGCTGTCGGTGACCGTCTCCATCCCGAAGCGTTTGATGGGACTGTTGAGACCGAAGTCGATGTGACCGGGCAGGTACTCGCACCGGGGCTGATCGATTCACACGTGCACTTGGTGATGGATGGACGAGCCGATACAGCATCACTAACAGCAGAAAGCGAGCATATGGCGGCGTTCAACGCGGCGGCAAATCTGGAGGCAGCGATCAAACAGGGTGTCACAACGGTGCGGGACCTCGGAGCGATCGATACGATTGGAGTCGATGCAAAGCAGGCTGTTATGGAGGGCACACTGGACGGCCCACGTGTCCTCGCGAGCGGCACCGCAATCACGATGACCGGCGGGCACGGTCACTGGTTCGGTCGTGAAGCAGATGGACAAACGGCGGTCCGACAGGCTGCCCGGGAACAACTCAAACACGGCGCTGACGTGCTGAAGTGCATCGCGACCGGCGGTGTGTTGACCGAGGGGGCAGTGACAGGGGCAGTTGAACTAACAGAAGCGGAACTACGGGCGGCTGTCGAGGCCGGACAGCCGACAAATACGCCAACAGCAGCACATGCTCACGGGACGGCCGGCATCAAAAACGCCGTTCGCGCGGGAGTTGCGAGTGTCGAACACGGCACCTACATGGATCACGATGCAGCCGAGATGATGGCTGATGCGGGGACGGTCTGGGTTCCAACCGTCAGCGCGCTTCGTGGAATCGTCGATAACGGGGTTGAAGCTGGCATTCCCGCTGACGCAGTCGAAAAGGGGAAAGCCGCTGAAGAGGCGTTTACAGCAGCCTGGGACGCAGCCTTAGATGCGGGGGTGACAATCGCAATGGGGACCGATGCCGGGACACCATTCAACCGGTTCGAAGATATCCCCGATGAGCTAGCATACATGGTCGACTACGGGCTCTCACCGGCAGATGCACTCAAGGCGGCAACGGTGAACGCAGCCTCCCTGCTCGGCTTGGATGATGTCGGGACGATCGAGCCCGGTATGCAAGCAGATATGGTCCTACTCGATGCCGACCCTAATCAGGACGCCGAGGCGTGGGGTGATCCTGCTGCAGTTTACCGGAATGGCACCCAAGTCCACTGATCGATGACACAACTGCAGACACTTGACGCCGATCGGCTCTGGGAGCGGCTCCAAACGCTTGGGGCGATCGGCAGGACGGACAACGGCGGGCTCAATCGCATCACGGGAAGCCGTGCTGACCAGCGGGCCCGTGATCAGCTCATCGACTGGTTTGACGCAGCTGGACTGACAGTGCGGATTGATCCTGTTGGGAATCTGCTTGCTATCCGCCCCGGCCGGACCGACAAAGCCCCGATCATTACGGGATCGCATATCGATACGGTCCCCAACGGGGGAATGTTCGACGGGGCCGCAGGCGTGCTTGCCGGACTCGAAATCATCGAGGCATGGAACGACGCGGAGATCCGCACTGATCGTCCCGTCGGTGTGATCGTGTTCACTGAGGAGGAGGGCACCCGGTTTAACGTTGGCTTGCTCGGGAGCGCTGTTGCCAGCGGCCGAATTGACCGACAAGAGGCACTTGCACTTACCGACGATGAGGGCCGGTCTGTGCAGGCAGTCCTCGATGAAATCGGCTACCATGGCCACGACCGCATCGACCTCGAGACGGCGGCTGGACTCATCGAGTTACATGTCGAACAGGGCCGGACACTGGAACGGGAGGAGTGTCCGGTCGGGATCGTCGACTCAATCGTTGGGATCACGACACAGACGATTAGCTTCACCGGCTCGGCCAATCACGCCGGCACTACCGCGATGGATGAGCGACAGGATGCGTTTGCTGGGGCAGCAGCCTTCAGCCTAGCAGTCGAACAAACGGTCAGTCAGACCGACGGACCAACGGTAGGGACAGTCGGGGAAGTCCATGTCTCACCGAACGGGAGTAACGTGGTACCAGGAGACGTGCGACTTGGCGTTGATATTCGAGATCCAGAGGCCGATCGATTACGACAGGTGCGTGAACAGCTCAAACGCCGGGCTGAGTCGATTGGGACAGAGCGAGGCTTGGACGTCGAGTGGACCACCCACCATAACGTCCAACCCCGATCGATGGACGATCGGATCCAAGCCGAGCTCACGCGGGCAGCCGACACTGTTGGAATCGAAACACGACAGATGCGGTCGGGGGCTGGCCATGATGCGATGAACGCGGCGCCAGTCGTGCCGACAGGGATGGTATTCGTACCGAGTAAGGGCGGAGTGAGTCACAGTCCGGCGGAGTTCACTGCGAAGGAAGATCTGTTTGCGGGCACTATTGTACTAGAGCAGACCCTTCGTCAATTGGTAGGGGGTGAACAAGCAGACTGAACGGAGGAGTAGAAGTCAAGTAAATGTAGTTGGCGGTCGTTTAGTAGAACTGATATGCGCGAACTCGATGAGACGGACATGGAAATCCTCTCGTTGTTAGCAAAGAACAGTCGCCGATCGTTCAAAAACATCGGCGAGCAGGTTGGACTCTCGGGCCCGGCCGTCTCAAACCGGGTTAGTCGACTCGAAGAACTCGGGGTCATCAACCGGTTCACGGTCGATATTGATCGCTCACAGCTCCACGGTGGAACACAATTCCGGCTCATCGCGTCGGTCCCGGACAACGCTGTCGATGCGCTCGCGGAAACCATGGCCGACCGACAGGAGACCGAGCACGTAATCGTCACCGCAGAGGGAACGGTAATCGGACAGGCACGTCTTGCTCACGATCGGATCCGCGAATGGGCCCGCGAACTGAGCGCGGAGTTTCCGGAGATAGACTATACAATCGATCTTATCGATCGCACGACGTGGACACCGACAATCGACGGGTTGACCTTTGCGATAACATGTGTCGAATGTGATAACACGGTGGATGAAGAGGGAGAAATCGAACGAATTGACGGAGAGATCTATCAGTTCTGTTGTCAATCGTGTCGTGATCGTTTCATGCAGCGTCGACAACGTATTACCGAGAATACGTGATGCCAACTGCGAAAAACGAGAATATATAAAGTAATGGATATTAACAATGGCGGATAGTAACAGAAATGTTAATATCAAAAAGTAAGATTGATAACCACCCTGGGATATTTTCGCATGTATGCACGACTTAACCGGATTCCAACGCGACCTGTTGTATGTCATTGCTGGCGGCGATGAGTTACATGGCCTTGCAATCAAAGAGGAACTCGAAGAGTATTATGGGACAAGTATCAACCATGGACGATTGTATCCGAACCTCGATACGCTTGTTGAGAAGGGACTGATCGAAAAAGGACAGATCGATCAGCGAACGAACTCATACACGCTGACCCAACGTGGCCGCCGGGAAATCGAGGCACGCCGTGAGTGGGAAGAAAACTACTTGTAACTCTGTTTGGGACAATTCTAGGACAGTGAGCCGACACAGCCGATTGCTGTACGAAACTGCTTGCCTGTCGTAGGGAACTGACTTCTTCGATAACTGCAGCCGTGGTTTTCGTGGTGTTGCCGTTGTAATCGATGGATTCATGCGACCCGTTTGCACATAACTGTGTAGATGGCACTGTGGGGGTTGCTCCCGAATACGATTGGTATCAATCTCGTGTTGATCGGGATCGCGACAGCCTTGATTTGGATCAGCAGTGGCTGGCTTGAGGATTCCGCTGAAGGATTAGCGACACACTACGGGATTCCACCCGTTATTCAAGGCTCCGTTATCGTGGCGATGGGGTCGAGTTTCCCGGAGTTTGCAAGTGTGATCGTCACGGCTGCCGCTGGTGTCTTTGATATGGGGATCGGGACGATCGTTGGATCCGCGATTTTCAATATTCTCGCGATTCCCGCGTTATCCGGACTTGCAGCAGACAATGAGTTGGATACGAATCGAGAACTGGTCTATAAGGAGGCGCAATTTTACATGATTGCCGTCTCCGCGTTGACAATCGTTTTCGCACTGGCTGTGATTTACGCACCGATCGAAACTGGGTCACTCTCCGGAGAGATCACACGGGTGATGGCCGTGATCCCGCTGTTGTTATACGGCATGTATCTGTTTATCCAGTGGCAGGATATCGGCGATTACGATGCGCCGACACCACCGGCTGACTTCGCAGTAACACGCGGGTGGGCCAAGCTTGTTGGTGGGCTTTTCGTCATTGCAGTGACAATCCAGGTTCTCGTTGATGCGGTCGATTGGCTCCGGCTCGTCGTCGGCGTGCCGGAGTTTCTTGCGGGTGTTTTGATTATTTCAGCCGTAACGAGCATTCCGGATACCTTGGTAAGTATCCGGGCGGCGCAGGAAGATCGTGGCCTGACGAGTATCGGGAACGTGCTCGGATCGAACACGTTTAATCTGCTTGTGGCGATCCCAACTGGCGTATTACTTGTTGGGGGTGTAACAGTAAACTTCGCAGTCGCGGCACCGATGATGGGCGTGTTGACGGTTGCGACAATGCTGTTGTTTACTCTCCTCCGGACAGAAATGGAGCTCACCCGATTCGAATCAGTGGTGTTACTGGGTGGTTATCTTTTGTTCGTCGTGTGGATGATCGCCGAGACGATCGGTCTGATCGATATTATCGTGACGATCTAGACATGTTCCTCGAGGAACGCCGCAATTCGTGAGTATGCCTCGATTTTGTTTGCCCGTTTGCTGAGACCATGGCCTTCGTCCTCGAAAATCAGCGTTTCAACAGGCACTCCCTGAGTAGTGGCTTCTTCGGCAATCTGGCGAGCCTCATTGACTGGCACACGAGGATCGTTTTCACCATGCAGCACAAACAGTGGCGCATCGATCGCGTCGATATTGGTTGTCGGACTAATCGACGCAAGGAAGTCCCGGTCAGTATCGAGTGACCCATATTCAGCTTCTCGGAGTGACCGTCGCCACGAGCCAGTATTCTCAAGAAACGTGATGAAATTCGCGATCCCAACGATGTCGACGCCAGCTGCCCATAGCTCCGGGTATTCAGTCAGCGAAGCAAGGACCATAAAGCCACCATAGGAACCACCCATCGCAACGATCCGATCGTTATCGATCTGTGGACGGTCGTGGAGCCATTCGACACCGGCGTTGATATCAGCGACCGAATCCATGCGACGTGTAACGTCATCGAGGTGTGTATACTCACGACCGTATCCTGCAGACCCACGGACATTCGGTTCGAAGAGCGCATAGCCCTGCTGGAGGAAATACTGTCGTGTTGCGCTAAAGGAGGGTCGCCGCTGGCTTTCAGGGCCGCCGTGAATATCGACAATAACCGGGACCGAGTCATCGGCAGCCGTCTCTGGACGGGTGAAAAACGCCGGGATCGCCCGTCCGTCAAAGCTCTCATAGTGGACAAGTTCCGGAGCCTGGAACGTTTCCCGAGGAATCCCGGCCGTGGCGGCGTGGGTATACTGGGTTGGTGTGCCGGTTTCGAAATCAACGACGACAATATTCGGATTCGTCGTTCGACTCGTGACAGTCAACGCAAACCGGTCACCGTCCGGGAAGAAGTCGATCCCACCAGCGACACTATCACCGAGTGACGGTTCTGCAACGGACTGGAGCTGTCCAGCATCGGTCAGCGTCGCCGTGGTCACTGTCGTGTACCCATCAACATTACGGGTATACACCAACCGACCGGTCTCCTCATCAAGGGCCACCTCACTCACATTCCAGTCGCCTCCCGATCGGAGCTGCTCGAGGTCGCCGGTTTCAGTATGAAGCCGAGCAAGATACTGTGTATCGGCGCCTTCATCGGTCGCAAGATAGATCCACTCACCGGTTGGACCCCACTGTGGGCTTGCGTATCGAACCGTCTCATCGGCGTCAGTTAACTGTGTGAGTGTTTCACTGGCACGGTCAAGCACATACAGCTCATGATCGAAACTCGCTCTCGCTTCATGTACTAAGAGCCGATCGTCTGATGGACTCCAGCCGGCGACTGACAGCCATCCATTCCCTTCATAGAGGCGAGTTGCATCGGTGCCACGGTCCGTTCGATGCTGGAGATACACATCAAAAACGGCCTGGTCACGCCGATTCGACGTAAATGCGATGTACTCGCCGTCATGGCTCCAACCCCCAAAGCGGTGCTTTGCGTCCGGGTGATCCGTCAGCGGTGTGATCGTCCCGGAGTCGGTTTGAAGCCGGAACAACTGCACACGCTCGTTACCGCCTTGATCCATCCCGAACAACAGTTCAGGGCGCTCCGGTGACCAAGACAGGGTGGTGATTCGTTCATCGAAAAACGTTCGCTGTACTGGCCAGTCATTGGACGCTTCGACCGTCCAAATCTGTGGGACACCAGTCGTGTCAAGGAGAAACGCTAGCCTGTCTCCCTCTGGCCCAACGGTCACGCTTCGAGCACTGCGGATATTGAGATACCGCTCGATATCGTATGCCATCGTGGGGACTTTCGATCCGATCCTAATAGGTCCCCCGGCCACGAGGACAATCTGGGCGAGTGGCCAACCGTGAGACAAGCAGTCCAAGCCGATGCTGTCGTTTTCCTTGGGAGCTGTAATATTGTGAAAAATGGGAAATACTATTCACAACTACTAAGTAAAACAGCCACATACAGCGAGCCATGAGTGACGATCGGTCTCTGGAGGAACTCAGAGAGGAGAAATTAGCGGATCTCCAATCGAAAGTCACAGAGGAGACGGACGACTCAAACGAACAGCACGAAACTCCCTCAGAGCCGTTTCACATTACCGGCCGCGCCGATCTCGGTGAGACGATCGATGAGTATGAAACGTTGCTTGTAGAGTTTACCGCTGAATGGTGTGGCCCCTGTCAGATGATCGCGCCAATTCTTGAGGATGTCGCAGCGGAGACAACCGCAGCGATCGGCAAAGTCGATATCGATGAATACCAGCAGTTGGCGGCAGAATACGGTGTTCGCGGCGTGCCAACGCTTATTCTTTTCAAAAACGGTGACACAGCCGAGCGCTTGGTTGGGATGCAGGACAAACAGACCCTCATCCGAACACTTTCGAAGTACGACGCCGCATAATCGCCCATGGGAACGACACAACGCAAGATTGACGTCGCAGTACTAGGTGGTGGCCCTGCCGGCGCAAGTGCGGCGGTCTATACTGCACGAGCCGATCAAGAGACGATTATTTTCGATGACGGTGGCGGGACAACACGTGATGTCGGAATTATGGAGAACGTCTTTGGGTTCCCAGACGGGATCACTGGGCCGGAGATCGTCTCACTGGGACACGAGCATGCGACCAAGTTCGGTGCTGAGATTGTCAACGAGGAAGTGATCCGAGTCGGACATAATGATGATGATGGGACCTACGAAATCGAAACAATGGAGCGGCTCTATCACGCTCGGGGGATTGTCATTGCGACAGGCGCCTCATATGAGTCGCCGGCGATCAAAAACGTTGATGACTACGAGGGGCAGGGCGTTTCCTACTGTGTCGAATGTGACGCGTACTTTTACCGGGACCGTCCCGTTGCAGTTGTCGGTGCGGCGAACTACGCGGCCAAAGAAGCGTTGATGCTGTTAGATTATACTGACGAGGTGCGCCTGCTGACAAACGGAAACGAGCTTACCGTTGATGCGGAGCTGAAAGCGAAACTAAACGACAACGGGATCGACGTTGAGACGGCCCGACTGGATCGTCTTGAAGGCGAAGATGGTCTAGAGCGGATCATCACACGAGATGACCGGACGATTGAGGTTGATGGACTGTTCGTTGCACTCGGCGCTGCAGGCGGCACTGATATTGCCGAGAAAATCGGCGTGATGACAGACGGACAGTACATCGAGACCGATGAGGACGCTGCAACAAACGTCCCGCGAGTATATGCTGCTGGCGATGTCACAGGTGGCCAACAACAGATAAACACGTCTGTTGGGGAAGGCACCCGAGCAGGGATCAATCTGCTTGAGGAGCTTCGTGGCACGTCTGGATACAAAGACTACCAGAAGCTGGAAGCCTGATTGTTCTATCGCGTCTGACGCTCGTCTTACTGAGGTTTATACCGGTTGCTCTCCGAGGGACTGTTAGCATAGATGTCACAACGGATGTCAACACTCCAAGAGCACTGTGATGAGTGCGGGAAGACGACAGCACATTCGGTCACTCTTGAGATCCGACGGGAGGCAGACGAGACCGATGCAGTCGGACACTCACGAACGCCCTACCGGATCACGGAGTGTGAAGAATGTGGGACGGTAACCGTCCTCCGGATGAACAATCTCTGAGTGGGCAGGCCATCAGCGAAGATGGTGACCGCTGGACTATTGTATAACCCGTTCTTCGACTCAGTATGGACAGTCTCAATCGGATGGCCATCGAGCTGGTCGATGAGGCGCTCGATTTCGCAGAGGAGCTCAACATCGGTGCTCATGAGCTCTCGAATGATGCCACTGTTCTCGATTTTGGGGTTGAATTCGACGGCGGGATCGAGGCTGGACTATTGTTGACGGAGATTCAGACTGCTGGCTTAGCGACTGTTCAGTCACGGATGGAGGACCTTGCTGGTGCCCCAATGCCAGTCATCGAAGTAACGACAGACCATCCTGGCCTGGCACTCCTCTGCGCTCAGAAGGCCGGCTGGGAGGTCTCAGTTGACGGTTACGAGGCGCTTGGGAGCGGCCCTGCAAGGGCATTGGTTGCCCGTGAGCCTGCGTTTCAAGCGATGGAGTATGTTGATGCGTTCGATCTGACTGTCTTAGCTCTCGAAGCAGCAAGGCTGCCGACTGCGGCTGTCGCCGAACATATCGCAGAGCTCGCAGATGTCGATACCACTGGAGTATTTCTGCCCACGTTCCCGACTGGGAGTCTGACTGGGAGTGTCGTGTTAGCTGCCAGGGCACCGGAGGCAGCGCTATTTCGGCTCTTCGAGTTGGGCTATGACCCGACAAACGTCCGGTCGATCAGCGGGACGGCCCCGATTGCGCCAGTCCCAGCAGATGAAACAACGGCAATTGCACGTGCGACTGACGCAATCGCATACGGTAGCTCAGTCCATATGGTTGTCGAGGAGGATGCTGATCTCTTCGAGGTGCTGCCCTCCGCAGCTGCTGATCGATATGGAACGCCGCTTGAATCCGTGTTCGAGTCGACCGGCTGGCAGTTCAGTGATCTTGACCCAGACCTGTTTGCGCCGGCACAGATAACAGTCGATGTGGTGGGAGGCCCAACACACGTTTACGGCGAGCGGAATGAATCGGTGCTCGCCGAAAGTTTCGGGCTATGACTGATCACCCGTCAAGTAGACCGCAGCCAACGACAGAGCGGGGACTGTCGAATGCAACTGGACTGCTCGTGTTATTTACCACAATGCTGCTCGTTGCGGGTGGAGCCGGCGTTGTTGGGGTCATGTTCCATACACCAGAGTTGACCACGGCAAATCCCGACACGAGCTTCGTCTTCGAGTACACGGAACGCCCGGCCGGGAACGACACGCTCAGTATACAGCATGATGCTGGTGACGGGATCCCCGGTGATGCACTTCGAATCGAGATCACGGGAGCGAGTGTCCCAGCTGTCAATGACGGGTATTATTGGACGGAACTGGGCGGACAACAGAACGTTGTCCAAGGCACAAACGTGACGATTTCGACAGCAACCGTCGGGACAGAGTCACTTGATTTAACCGAGGCAACAATTCGTATTATCGTCGAAGATGAGGATGATGAATACCAGCTTGATCAATGGAACGGCCCAGAGGCGTAAGCTACAACGGGAGACTCATCCTCTTCAGAAAGCAGTCGTGAGCACAAGAGAATCACCACTGCAGTTTTAACCATATAGTCGAAACCCGTTCGATATGGACCTGTCGTCTCCAGGCCCGACCCTCGGTGTCATTGGTGGCGGGCAGCTCGGACGGATGTTGGCTGAGGCGGCCACACCACTAGGTGTTGAGTTGGTTGTCCTAGACCCGACGCCTGGCTGTCCAGCATCGTCGATCGCACGCGATCAGATCGTCGCAGACTTTGCTGATTCGGCGGGAACCACACAACTGGGCGATCGTGCTGACGCGCTGACGTTGGAAATCGAACTTGGCGATCCAGATGCACTCAAACAGACCAGTGCGACAACTGGAGTATCGATCCAGCCACAGCCGGAAACGCTACGGACCATTCAAGACAAGCTTGTACAGAAACAGACACTCACTGACGCGGGGATCCCAGTCCCAGAGTTTCGGCAAATCGATAGTAAGGCAGACTTAGATGCGGCGCTTGCGGCGCTTGGTCCGGTAATGCTGAAAGACCGGACCGGTGGATATGATGGTCGTGGCAACCGGCCGGTCACCGACACAAGCGAGGTCAGTGCTGCAATCAGCGCGATCGGCAACAACGCCATGGCTGAACAGCTCATAGACTTCACACGAGAACTATCGGTCATCGGAGTCAAAGGTCCTGAGACAACCAAACTGTTCCCGGTGACTGAAACGATCCATCGCGATGAGATCCTTCGTGAGACGGTGACACCAGCCCGGACAAGCGAGCAAATCCGCGAGCAAGCGCGGTCGGTTGCGATGGATGTTCTCGCAGAAATGGACGGACGGGGTGTGTATGGCATTGAGCTTTTCGAAACCGATGATGGACGCGTGCTCGTCAACGAGATCGCGCCACGACCGCATAACTCGGGACACTGGACTATCGAGGGGGCAACGCATTCACAGTTCGAGCAACATGTCCGTGCTGTACTTGGATGGCCCCTCGCGTCGGTCGATCACCGAGGGCCAACAGTAATGGTCAATCTGTTGGGTGACGTCGAGACAGACCAGCGGGCCACCCTACACGGGACGACCGAGATCCTCAACGCCGACGGCGCACACCTCCACTGGTATGGGAAACGAGAAGCACGACCACTCCGAAAACTTGGCCATGTCACGGTTACGGCCGATGGGACGGGGATTACTGATCCAGACGAGCTGCTGGCATATGCACGAGATCTCCGTGACCGCACGACGTTTAATCCGGACCCCAACGTTTCTTGAACACGTCGGCAAAAGGACGACGTGTGACCAACGTTACCCGTCTTATTCAGGACCTCCGCGCTGAAGCGACACAGGAGCGCCCGGACACGGCGACCCCCGAGATCGGGATCATCATGGGAAGTGATTCGGATCTGGATGTGATGATGGGGTCCGACGATGAGCTGGGGGCATACCACGCACTCGTTGATGAGCTGGGCTTTGGCGAGCTCACTGACTATGACACCCCGCCCGAAGAGCGGTTTACCTTCGAAACGTATGTCATCTCGGCACACCGGACTCCGGATCTCATGACGGCCTACGCGGAAACGGCAGCCGACCGAGGACTTGAGGTGCTTATTGCCGGTGCAGGCGGGAAATCCGCTGATCTTCCGAATATGACCGCCTCGATCGCCTATCCGTTACCGGTGATTGGTGTGCCAGTCCAAGAGAAGTCCGTCGATTCGGTGATCGGCATGCCGACTGGAGCACCGTTGACCGCCGTTGATGCCGGGAAATCATTCAACGCTGCGTTGGCTGCCGTGCAGATCTTGGCCCGCGAACACGAGCCTCTCCGAGACCGGCTGGTCGCGTATCACGATGCACTCCGGTCGTCTGTCGGCACCGTCTCTCGATCGTTACATGAACACGGAACACCTGAGTTTCGGAACGAACACGACAATGCCGAGTTCTAAACGCTTATGGGAGCCGCTAGATAATAGCTGATCGGCCTGAACAATGAGCGAATGGATCGCGGTGGGCGCGCTGGCTCTCGTCGCAGTGGTGATCCCGCTCTCGATGATGGGGGTCTCATGGCTGCTTCGACCACACAACCCAACGCCAGGAAAGCGGGCAACATACGAAAGCGGGGAGGTGCCGACGGGGGGATTGCCGAATCAGTTCATGATCCAGTACTATCTCGTCGCACTGTTGTTTCTCGTGTTTGATGTCGAGACCGTGCTTGTGTTCCCATGGGCTGTCAGTTTCGGGACTGCCATCGAGACGGTCGGGGTGGTCCAAGCACTCGCACCAATGGTGCTATTTATCGGGATTTTGCTGTTGGGACTCGTCTGGGCGTGGCGGACCGGAGCACTGCGATGGGTACGGAGCCAGCTTGCTGATCAGCGACCGACCAATATGAACTCATGACACACAACGCACCGACAAACCGGACGAACACGACCGACGCCGATCGCACACCAGGCGATCGATCCGACCAGTTCAACTCAAAACTCCGATCAGCACTCGGCTCAACACCGTTTTTGTTGACTAAATTTGATCAGTTTATGAACTGGGTTCGGGGGTCATCGATGTTTATGCTGCAGTTCGGGATCGCCTGTTGTAGTATCGAGATGATGCATAGCTACTCGGTGAAACATGACCTCGATCGGTTCGGGGCAGGCGTTCCTCGAGCTTCACCC
This sequence comes from uncultured Salinarchaeum sp., assembly GCA_964403925.1. Taxonomy (GTDB): domain Archaea; phylum Halobacteriota; class Halobacteria; order Halobacteriales; family Salinarchaeaceae; genus CAZFMU01. The sequence continues at coordinate 10,026 of CAYOHZ010000015.1, read as the reverse complement.
AGACAGGCCGATGTGATTATCATCCCTGGAACGATTGTCTCGAAGTTTGCCCCCCGGATGAAACGAGTCTACGAACAGATGCCGGAACCGAAGTTCGTCGTGAACATGGGCGCGTGTGCTATTTCCGGTGGGCCCTTCCAAGAGGGATATAATGTCTTGAAAGGCGCCGAGGAGGTCATCCCCGTCGATATCCATGTGCCGGGCTGTCCGCCCCGCCCAGAAGCGTTGATCTACGGGGTGGCGAAACTCCAAGAACGGATCGCCAACGGGGAAAGCGGGCCGGTAACGGTCAAACCATACGAGCTCCAGGAGTTCAGTGACTTGGATCGCGACGAACTCGTCGATCGACTGGCCGATCAGATCGACGAGGATGAACTCGTGATGCGGTACGATTGGGGTGGATCGAAATGAGCAAGACAACCGCACAAACAGAGCTTACGACGCTCCTCGAGGACGTGCTGATCGGGACCGAGACACACCAGAACGCACCGGCGGTAACAATCGGCCCACGGTCGGTGCAGGAAACGCTGACCCGGCTTCGGGAACGGGCCGGATATGATCACCTCTCCTGTGTTACGGCCCAGGAGTACCCGGATCGGTTTGAGTCGATCTACCATCTCAAACGGATTGCCGATCCGACCGATGAGGTAAGTGTCGTGGTCCCAGTCCCGAAGGATACACCGGTTAGTGAGACGGCAACCCCCGTGTTTCAAACCGCAGCCTGGCACGAGCGGGAAGCCTACGACCTCATGGGCATCAAATACGACGGCCATCCGAATCTCGAGCGGATCCTGCTCCCGGAGACCTGGCAGGGGCACCCGCTCCGGAACGAATACAATCAGGACAAACCACAGGTTGCGACACTCGAGGAACATGACAACCCGCTGGCGGCGGATCACCGAGACGGGGAGACGATGTTTCTCAATGTTGGCCCTCACCACCCGGCAACACACGGCGTATTGCACCTCAAAACAGTGCTGGATGGTGAACAGGTCATCGATGTCGAACCCGATATCGGTTATCTACACCGGTGTGAGGAGCAGCTCTGTCAGTCGGCAACCTACAAACACCAGATCATGCCGTATCCTGACCGGTGGGATTACGTCTCTTCTGGACTGCTCAACGAGTGGGCATACGCCCGGGTCGCTGAAGACCTCGCCGAAATCGAGGTTCCAGAGTACGCACAAGTGATCCGGACAATGGGGGCAGAACTGTCACGGATCGCTGCCCATATGCTGGCGATCGGAACCTTCGCATTGGATATCAACGGTGACTTTACAGCGACGTTTATGTACGCGATGCGAGAGCGTGAAAAGACCCAGCAGCTCCTTGAAGAGTTAACCGGACAGCGGATGATGTTTAATTACTTCCGGCTGGGTGGTGTCGCCTGGGATCTGCCGGATCCACGCGAGGAGTTTATCGACCAGGTCCGGGCGTTTCTGAACGACTTGCCGGAGGCAATCGAGGAGTTTCACGATCTCATGACGAACAACGAGATCTTCCAGCTTCGAACCGTCGATACGGGGGTTCTAGAGCCCTCAGTTGCAAAAGACTACGGCGTGACAGGGCCAGTGTTGCGTGGCTCCGGTGTCGATTACGATCTTCGACGGGACGACCCATACGGATATTACGAGCAGCTTGACTGGGACGTTGTGACCGAATCAGGACAAGACAACTTCTCCCGGGTGTTGGTTCGGCTCAGAGAAATCGAGCAGTCTGCCCGCATCATCGACCAAACGATCGACATGCTTGAAGACTGGCCGGAAGACGAACGAACAGTGCAAGCGCGTGTCCCACGAAAGGTCACTCCAGAGGCAGGCCAGGAGATCTATCGGGCTGTCGAAGGCGCAAAGGGTGAACTCGGGATCTATATTCGAACTGACGGCAGTGATACGCCAGCAAGATTCAAAATTCGAGGCCCCTCGTTTTCGAACTTACAAGTCCTCCCGGAGCTGGCAGAAGGTGAGTATCTTCCGGACCTGATCGCTGCATTGGGGAGTCTGGATCTCGTTCTCGGGGAGGTCGATCGGTAATGACCGGGATGCCATTACAGGCAGTCTTGTTGCCCGAGTGGCTGGCATCAGTGATGGGGATCGATGGAACTGTCGGTGTCGTCATCAGCAGCCTGGTGGGGGCGGCTCTGATTGCGACTCTGCTGTTGACCATGACTGCGGTTGCCGGGCCATGGGCGAAACGGAAGATAACGGCAGCATTTACTGACCGGATCGCCGTTAACCGCATCGGGCCGTATGGACTGTTCATTATCGTTGCTGATGCGGTTCGACTGCTCGCAAAAGAGCTGGTCATCCCGAAGAACGCTGATCGCCCCGCCTATGATCTGGCGCCGCTTGTCCTCGTCGGATCTGCACTTGTTGGCTTTGCTGTCATTCCGATGGGCACGATCGGTGGTGTCCAAGTGCAACTCGCGGATCCGGCAGTTGGCTTGCTGTTTGTGTTCGCGATTGCCTCGATGGCATCGATCGGGTTGGTGGTCGGCGGCTATGCCTCACAGAACAAATACTCCATGCTGGGAGCGTTGCGCTCTGTCGCCCAAGCGATCGCCTATGAGATCCCCTTGTTGGTCATTGCACTCTCGCTTGTGTTGCTCACCGGATCGCTGCAACTGTCCTCGTTTGTCGCTGCCCAACAACAACCGTTGGTGACACTCGGTGGGGTGACGATCCCGGCCTGGTTTGCGATTGTCAATCCCTTCGCGTTCGTGTTGTTCCTTATCGCGAACTTGGCTGAAGTCGGCCGGAACCCCTTCGATATTCCGGAAGCACCGACTGAAATCGTTGCCGGATATCAAACCGAGTACTCCTCGGTGTATTTCGTGTTATTCTACTTGGGAGAGTTCCTCCATATCTTCCTTGGCGGGGCCTTGATCACCGTCCTGTTTTTAGGCGGGGGCGCCGGTCCACTATTGCCCGGGCTCGTGTGGTTTCTGATCAAACTGTGGGCCGTCTTTCTGTTCACACAGTGGATGCGAGCAGCGATGCCGCGGTTCCGGATCGATCAACTGTTGACGATCGGCTGGAAAGGACTACTGGTCTTGAGCTTCGTTAATCTGCTTGGCACTGCACTCGCAGTGAGTGTTCTCGAAACAGGTGTGCTACTATGATCGGATTACTCAAGTCGATGGCAACGACGATGAAACACGCGTTAGATGGGGAGACATTTACCGTGCAGTATCCTGAAGAAGCTCCAGAAGTTGCACCACGGTTCCGGGGGATCCATAAGTTCAGTCAAGAGCGGTGTATCTGGTGTCGACAGTGTGAGGATGTCTGTCCGAACGATACGATCCAGATCGTCATGGACGACCAGCGCAACGGTGAACAGTACAATCTGAACGTCGGACAGTGTTTGTACTGCCGGTTGTGTGAGGAAGTCTGTCCGACCGATGCGATCGTCCTGACACAGAACTTCGAGTTTACCGGTGACACGAAGGCGGATCTCGCCTATAACAAAGAGCAGCTCAAGTCCGTGCCGTGGTACAAGGGAACGGATCCGCTGGCAGCCCGTGAACCCGATCGCGAAGCGTGGGTCGGTGAAGGCGACGGCGAGATCGATTATCAATGAGCGACATCGGTTTAGTAATCTTCAAGGTGACGCCTCAAGACACTACATGCGAATGGCGCTGTTGACGACACTTGGATTTGCAGTCGTCGCAATAGTGCTACTCGCAGCCAGTGCTGGTGCCGTACTTGTCGAAACGGTCTGGCATGCGGCCTTGCTGTTGGGAGTGGCACTCGTCTCAATGGCGGCACTGTATCTGTTCGTGGCAGCCGAACTCCTTGCTGCTGTTCAGATCTTGGTCTACGTCGGTGGGGTACTCGTATTACTGGTGTTTGCAGTCATGCTAATCGAAGAAACTCACGGGAGTGATATCGATGGGTGAGCCTACACGCAGAGCCACTGATGGACAAAGCCGACTCCTGGCTGGGGTTGGTGCGATCGTAATGTTTGGGACTATCGCGGGGGCAGTCTATGGCAGTCCATTCGACGACGCAGTGGGCTTCAGCGGAGAGGCTGTCATCGAGGGGGTTGGCCTTGCACTGGTTAATGCGCCAACGGACCTCGCGACGATCGGGTTTGTCGTCCCGCTGGTATTGCTTGCCATCGTACTAGATGCCGCCGTCGATGGGGCGATTTACCTGGCACGGCGTGAGACAGACGAGGAAACAACCTAAGCCACCCATGACTGCCGTCATCGGCTTCCCCTCGCAATGGGGATTCGGCCCACACTCCACGCCCGTCACGAGCGGGATGCACACACAGCATTCTGCCGGAGGAGACTGTGCTGTGTCTCCCAGCGTACTCTCGCCGGGGGGTATCCGGCGAGGCCTTGGCCCATGGAGAGGCACGGTCGCTACGGCGTGTTGTCGTGGCGACCGGCTTGCTCACACCACGTTAATTCAGCGTGACCTCCCCTCGTGTCATCGCCACAGAGCGTGGCGAGAGCGGCGCGGCGTCGTCCGGGCCGCTGTTCAGGGCCTGGCTACGAAGGCCCCTGCCCCGGCTCCGTTTTGGCTCCGATACAGCACCATGACACACACACTCACAACGATTGAACGCACCGACTCGAAACCGCAAGCGGGCCATATTGCGGTGGTTCGCGGCGCATCTGACGCGCTTTTCTCCACCCGTGAACGGGTGGGTTTCCGCACTACTCAACTATGACCGTCCCAATCGAGTCTTACATACTGTTATCGGCAGCGGTGTTTGCGATCGGGCTGTTCGGAGTCATGACACGACAAAACGCGTTGCAACTGGTCATCGCCATCGAGCTCCTGCTGAACGCGGCGAATATCAACTTTGTTGCGTTTGCGTTTTACCATGGCACCGTTGATGGCCAGTTGGTTGCGCTTGCAGTCATTGCGCTTGCCGCCGCGGAGGTGGCTGTCGGGATCGGGCTCCTGATCGCTGTGGATCGGGTCTCTGGAACGATTGACATCCGCTCGCAACGACTGCTCTCAGGGTGACGGTATGACGGCAATCATTGATCTTGCACCTGCGATCGTACTGTTGCCAGCAGCAACGGTGCCTTTGATCGCTATCTTCGGACGCCGGCTCCCATTCCGAGGAGCGTTACTTGGAACAGGCGGGGCGGTCAGCGCGTTTGTGTTGTCAGTGTGGGCGCTTTTAGCCGTCCGAACAGGCACATCCGTCAACAACGAGCTGTATCACTGGGCTGGGACAGATCAGTTAGAGCTCACGTTTGGCATCCTGCTGGATCCACTCTCGACGGGGATGCTCGTTCTCGTGGCGCTGATCGCAACGCTGGTGTTTGTCTTTTCGATCGGGTATATGAACCGGGAGCCACACCACCGCGAACGTGGTGGCCTGCCACGATATTATGCGAGTCTCAGTCTGTTCACCGCGAGTATGCTCGCGTTTGCGATGGCCTCGAACCTGTTGATGGCGTTTGTGTTCTTTGAGCTTGTTGGATTGTGCTCGTATCTCCTGATTGGGTTCTGGCTGAGCGACCCTGGCCCGGCAAGCGCCGCGAAAAAAGCCTTCCTCGTCACCCGATTCGGGGATTATTTCTTGCTTGTTGGTGTGGTTGGGGTGCTTGCGACATTCGGAACGGGCGCCTTTGTCGGGGATGGCTTTCCACAGCTGGCACAGATGAGCATCACGGCAGAGACAACAGCGGTCCCACATACCGTTTGGATTCCTGACGGACTGTCGATAGAACGGTGGTTTCAGATCCTTGGACTGTTGATGCTTGGCGGTGTGATCGGGAAATCAGCGCAGTTCCCGCTACACACGTGGCTGCCGGATGCGATGGAAGGGCCGACACCGGTTTCAGCGCTTATCCACGCGGCGACAATGGTTGCTGCAGGTGTCTATCTGCTTGCGCGAATGTTTGGGTTCTATGTTCTGCTCCCGGACGTACTGGCAGTGATTGCACTGACTGGCGCAGTGACTGCTCTACTTGCAGCAACGATGGGTGTTGTAAAGACGGATCTCAAACAGGTGTTGGCGTATTCGACGATCTCCCAGTATGGATATATGATGCTCGGGCTGGGCGCTGGTGGATACGTTGCTGCGACGTTTCATCTCATGACCCATGCGTATTTCAAAGCGCTCCTGTTTTTGGCCGCTGGTGCGATTATCGTGGCAACACAGCACCAAGACCTCTGGGAGCTTGGCGGGCTCAAAGAAACACTCCCTGTGACCCGGTGGACGTTTCTTGCCGGCGCTTTCGCGTTGGCCGGCATTGCCCCGTTTGCAGGGTTCTGGTCGAAAGACGAGATCCTTCATGAGGTGCTTGCGGTCGGATTGACAAACGACCTCTTCTTGTTTGCGTATGGACTGGCATTGATAGCGGTCCTGTTGACCGGGATCTACACGTTCCGGATGTATTTCTTGGCGTTCCATGGAACCCCGCGATCGCAGGCAGCGGCTGATCCACAACCGGTTGACTGGACGATCACCATGCCGTTGGTCGTCCTCGGCACACTGGCTGTAGGTGCCGGTGTGGTGAATCTGGCTCCCGTTGAGCAGCTGCTCGGTCAGGAGATCGCCTATCTTCGGCTGTGGCTTGAGAGTAGCCCAGCGATCCTCACGCCGACGTTTTACGCGGAGCTCAGCCCCTACGAGCATGCCGATCCCGGAACGATACTCCCCCTTGCTGTGACACTTGCTGTAGCGTTGCTTGGCGCGTATATCGCGCATCTGTTGTATAACGTTCCAGAGCCGGATCGAGCAGTCGAAGGGCTTGGCCCGATTGCAACGTTACTTGAGGACAACTACTATCAGGATGAGCTCCAGGTCTGGCTGGCGACGGGAGTGACGGGGGCAGTTGCGCAACTCACAGACCGGATCGACCGACGCGGGATCGATGCAACTGTCGATGGACTTGGTCGGTTGAGTCTGACCGGTGGGCGACAGACCAGCGCAGTGCAAGCTGGGTCGGTCTCGGTATACTTGACAGTGCTGATCGTCTCAGTAGCACTCGTGGTTGTCGTTACGGGGGTTACCGAGGGGTGGTGGCTGTGATCCTCGAAGCACTCATCGTCAGCACGCTGGTTGGTGCTGGGATCGTCGCAGTGAGTCCTGACCGTTATGCCGGAAGACTGGCGGCGTTTGTGAGTCTGTTCCCTCTTGGAGGAAGTCTCTGGTTGTTCGGGAGCTACGAGGGAACGGAGAATGTGTTACTTGATGGGACAACAAGCGGGCTCGAATCAACACTCTCGGGAACAGTGTTGATCCCGCTTGGAGACTATACAGTCCAGTGGATTGCAGCCGTCGACGGGATCAGTATTCCATTACTCGTCTTGACAACACTGTTGACAACGGTTGCGATCGTACACGCGTGGAATACCATTCAGACACGCCAAGGAGAGTTTTACAGTCTCTTGTTGGTCGTTGAGGCTGCATTGATCGGCGTGTTTGTGACGCTTGATTTCTTTGTCTGGTTTGTTTTCTGGGAGGCAGTGTTGATTCCGATGTATCTACTGATCGGCGTCTGGGGTGGGGACCGGCGTTCATACGCGGCCCTTAAGTTTCTCATCTATACGAATATCGGCTCGTTTGTGGTCTTCTTGGGGATGCTCGTGTTGATCGTTGGCCTTGATGTTGAGACGTTCAGTCTCCTCGAGATTACGACAGCACTACACACTGGTGCAGTCGATGGCTATCTTGGCGTGAGCGCCAGCCAGCTGCGGCTGGTGGCATTTGTGACACTGTTCGTTGGGTTTGCGATCAAGGTCCCGATCGTCCCAGTGCATACGTGGCTCCCGGCTGCACACGTCCAAGCTCCGGCACCGGTGTCGATCTTGCTGGCAGGCGCACTCCTAAAGATGGGCACGTATGCGTTGGTTCGGTACAATCTGACGATGTTCCCGGAGTTAGTCGTCGCATACGCTGAGCCGATCGCGATCTTGGCGGTTGGCAGCGTTCTCTATGGTGCGCTCGTGGCACTCGCACAGTCGGATCTTAAGCGAGTTGTGGCATACTCATCGATCTCGTCGATGGGCTATGTGATCTTAGGCATCGCTGCGGTTTCCGTCTATGGGATCGGTGGCGCCACGTTTCAGATGCTCTCCCATGGCTTGATCTCGGGGCTGTTGTTCATGCTTGTGGGGATCATCTACCGGCGGACACACACCAGAGACATGGCCGAGCTTTCCGGGTTAGCAGGATCGATGCCAAGTGTCGCTGCGTTCTTTGTTGTCGGTGCGTTCGCGTATCTGGGCTTGCCGCTGCTGTCAGGATTTGCTGCAGAGGTGTTCGTCTTTATCGGCGCCTTTGATGCAACGTCAATCACAGCAGCACCCCTTATTACCGCAGTTGGCATGTTCGGGATCGTCATTGTCGCTGGGTATCTATTGTGGGCTCTCCAGCGGACGGTGTTTGGACCGACAACTGACGAACACGGCGATACAACAACAGCGACTGCGGATCTGGTGGCCGGATTCGTGTTGATTGCGATGATCGTTCTGCTTGGAATGGTGCCAGAGGTGGCTTTCGAGATGATCGAAGACGCAACAACACCGATCGTTGATCACGTTCAATCACGTGGAGGCGGTCTGTCATGATCGTCGACTGGCTGCCCACAGGACTTGTCGGGACACTCCCGATTTGGATACTTGCGGGCACCGCATTGCTTGTCTTTGCTGTTGACGCGCTCGGGAACACCAGCAGGCATCATCGTGTGGTTGCAACGATTGCCGTCCTCGGCAGTGTGCTGGCATTCGGCAGTACTCTCTGGCAGCTTGGAACCCGAGCATGGACGACACAAACCGCCGTCTTAGGGGGCGAACTCGTCGTTGATCCGTTAGGGCTGGTGTTTGCTGGCCTGGTAACCGGCATAACAGTACTTGTGGTCGTTGCCGGGATCGATATCGGCGACCGAATGGCGCGACCGACGGTTGGCTATTCGCTGGTCTTACTCGCAGCAACCGGAATGACAACACTCGGGATGGCAAACAGTCTGTTGACTGCGTTTATCGCGTTTGAGTTGACGAGTCTGCCATCGTATGTGCTGGTTGCATACCGCAAGGAGACAGGTGCTGCAGTCGAAGCCGGGCTGAAGTATTTCCTGATCGGCGCAGTGTCGTCGGCACTGCTGTTATACGGGATGAGTCTCGTGTATGCCGTCACCGGTGTTCTCCAGTTCCCCGCGATCGCTGAAGCGGTTGCTGGAACTGCGCAACATGGGGTGCTTGGAATCGGGACTATCCTCCTGATCGCCGGCTTCGGATTCAAGATCGCGGCAGTACCGTTTCATTTCTGGGCACCGGATGCATACGGGACGGCACCAGCGCCGATCGGTGGCTTTCTGTCATCAGCATCGAAAGCGGCTGGGTTCGTCATCCTTCTGCGTGTCTTCCATACGGCATTCCCGATCAGTGGACAGGGGAGTATTGACTGGGTACCGATCTTTGCTGGGCTAGCTGTGCTGACGATGCTCTTAGGGAACCTGGCTGCACTCGCACAGACGGATCTCAAACGCCTCCTTGCGTACTCCTCAATCGGGCATGCTGGCTATGTATTGATCGCATTCGGCGGGCTTGCGGGGACGACAGAAGACACGCTGTTGCTTGCTGCCGGGATCGTCCATCTGGTGGTCTATGCGATAATGAACACTGGCGCGTTTCTCTTTGCAGCACTCGGTGAATACTGGGGGACCGGAACCGGGATCGATGCGTATGCCGGACTCTGGCGAGATGCCCCCGTTGCCGCGATCGGGATGACGCTGTTGTTGTTTAACCTAGCCGGGCTCCCGCTTGGTGGTGGCTTCTGGAGCAAGTTCGTGTTATTTACCGGAGCGATCGATACGGGTGGATGGTGGCTCGCAGCCATTGGCGCACTTGCCAGTGCGATCTCAGTCTATTATTATGCAGCTGTTATCAAAACGATCTGGATGGATCCGCCACCAACAACGCGGACAGTTGACAAGCGACCTCGTGGCGTGTATCTCGGGATTCTCGGGACGACGATCGTAACTGTCGCCTTGCTTGGCGGTTATGGGGTGCTTATCGAGCCGATGATTGACCTTGCCGAGTTATTACTGGA
>CAYOHZ010000014.1:0-43028 GCA_964403925.1 uncultured Salinarchaeum sp. | reverse complement strand
GGAAGTGTTGTTTAGTTGGATCGGTTCTTTGCTCTTTGGTAGCTGGGTGCGCCGAGCCAGTCACGCTGTTCGGCCAGTACGATGCTTTTGGCTCTCACACATCAGATGTTGGTGCGTGGCAGTCACCTCCCGTGGGAACCTAGTTTGCAGAATGTTATACTGGCACAAACTATAAGTGATTGCCCTCGTTCGGACTGACGTGCATTATGGGATTGCTACGATCCGAATGCGCATATTGTGGCAAAACGAGTCCAGACGAAAAATGCGGACAATGTGGGATGAAATTCCACTACGACTGTGCAAAAAATAGGGGCGACTTGCGTGTCCAGCAGGAAAGTGGCGGCTTGTTCAGCTCAGGAGCAACACACTACCAGTGGTCCTGTCCGAACTGTGGCCGGCGGTCACAAGGGACCGTTTAGCCTGAAGGGTGCAACTACGGCCGCCATCGAAGTTCTGTGATCACAGGGCCGACAGCTCGATTGGGTCCGGCGGGCCTCGCTCAAGACCGCGATCGATAACGCGTGTGTGTGCAGCTGGGAGATCCCGCTCCCGGAAGACGGCCAGCTCTGATCGATACTGGTCAGGATCGACCACTGCAGGGGCCTCCAGTACGATTTCCGCAAGGCCACGTTGCTCACCAGTACTGGCAAACCCCGCCCGATAGAAGGCATCGAATGCCATTGGATTGTTTACCGCCACTCGGACACGATCGTATCCGGCTGTGAATGCTTGCTCTTTGAGGAACACAGCCAGACGCGGTCCAATCCGTTCACCCCGACAGTCCTCACGGACGGTGAGATATCGGATGCGGAGTGCATTGTCGACACCACGGTCATCGTTAAACGCGATCGCCGCGAGGAGTGACTCATCACGAACGACAGCAATACCAGTCCGTCCGGTCCGAAACTTCCCGGCGTACGCGAATTGCTCATGATCCAACACAAGTGTCGGCTGATCGGCTGGCCAGCCGAGAAGCTGATACTCATACTGGTCTGTGGTATCGCTAGTCTCAGACACGATTACATGAACATCCGATCATCCGGAATCTGGCGCTCGCTATCACCGGCTCGCCGGAGATGTTCGGTAAGTTCCTCGTAGTATGCTTGGATATCCTGTGCGAACGACCGTAACGGGTCCGAATCGATCCCCAACGTATAGAGGTCATCGACGGCTTCAACAAGCGCAAGCGCAGCATCAGCATCCGGAACCCGAGGACGAACAGGCGTCGTTAGCACGCCAACAGCGATCTCTGATGAGAGTCCAGCTTCGACAAGCGCACCGAGAATTCCATCGAGAAACCCATCCTGCACCGGTGGGTACGAGGCAGTTTCTAACCGTGTATACCCGTCTGTCGCGATCCACGCGATCTGATCATCCGGGCTCTGTGGCATGACAACCCCCGCAAGGGACAGGAGTTCCTCGACGTGTCCCTGCTCTGTCCACTCAAGGATCGCCCGTCCAAACTCCCCTGTCATCTGTGGGGGAACAAAGAGTTCTCCCATTAGCACTGATATGTCCGCGTCTGGCGCAGTCAGGATTCGCGTTGGATGTCGTGGACGACCGGCATTCACGGGTGTAATTGAGGGCATCTCGGAGGAGGTGATATATCCAACCGGTTCAAGCTCAAGCTGATCAACGAGGTAATCGACGGCCGTAAGTCCAGCCAGTCCGAACCGGGCAAATCCTGTGATTACCGGACCATATGACAGGTCCTTATGATCGATCGTAAACTCCGATACTGTTGTCTGCTCGGGTGTCATAGAACTACTATAGCGGATCCAACAAAAAAGTCACTCGGCTCTCAGAGATATCCTTGATCGAGCAGTAATTCGCCATTGAGCAAGCTCGCGCCGGCAGCTCCGCGGATCGTGTTGTGAGCAAGCGAGTCAAACTGAATCCCCCACGGTGTTTGTTGTACCGGTCCCACGGCGACTGCCTGGCCGCCTTCGGTGTTACGATCAAGGCGCGGTTGTGGACGATCCGGGGCATCAAACACATGAATAAGCGTTTCGGGAGCGCTTGGAAGTTCCATTGACGGTGCCGCTTCGAACGCTTGTTCGGCCTGGTCGGGCGTGATCGATTGCTCGGTTTCGACCCAGACATTCTCTAGATGACCATCAAGTGTTCCAACGCGGTTACAGGAAGCAGCGAGTGAGACATCATGCCAGTTGATTTCTGCCCCGTCAAACTCCCCCAGTAGTTTTCGAGGCTCAGATTCCATTTTGTCTTCCTCACCGTCGATGTGCGGTAAGACATTATCAATAATCTCCATCGATGTGACGCCCGCATATCCTGCGCCTGACACAGCTTGGAGGGTGGCAACCTGCACACGAGCTAAGCCAAACTGGGACAGTGCAGCTAACGGTGGCACCATCGTAATTGTTGAGCAATTGGGATTCTTTACGAGCGCACCATCCCAGCCTCGATTGTCGCGTTGGACGTCCACCAGTCCGAGATGATCTGCATTGACTTCTGGAATAATCAACGGGATATCATCTGCTAACCGAGCATTCGAAGCATTCGATGAAACCACGTACCCGGCCTCAACAAACGCTGGCTCGACACGGTCTGCAACAGCTGATGGTAACGCCGAAAACAACAACGGAACGTCAGTCGGGATCGCTTCCGGAGTGGTTTCGACGACGGTCATGTCCTTGACGCTCTGTGGAATCTCTCCTGGAACGCGCCATTTCGCAGCAGCGTCGTATGCCTGTCCAGCACTCTCAGTACTGGCGGTTACAACAGCAATCGCAAATCGGTCGTGGGATGCGAGCAGCCGGATAAGCCGTTGACCGACGGCGCCGGTCGCACCGAGGATACCGACACGGACACTCATACCAGCCGGGTGGGGTGTCTGAACCCAAAACGATTCCGTTTGAACATCTCGGTGGCGCTAAAGCCAGGGCGCACGCTCAACTGAACCGGACTGCTCAGAGAGCTCGGGGTCTTCAGTGGCGCTCTCCTGTGACTCCTGGCTCGTCTCGGAACCTGCAGGATCGATCGCAAACAACGCGCTAAGGGCTAATGCCCCAAGCGGTGCATACTCGCCGAATGGAAAGCCGATAATCGAGAGTGGAATCAACCCGAGTGCAACAGCACTCCCGAACCGGAACCGATCAAGATCAATGAGCTCTCGCAACTGGGGTGCGAGTACTGCAATCACAAGCCCAAAGAGGACACCGATAAGCGCAGCTGCCACACCACGAACCACCAGCTGGGGCTCAGTCACCAATGCCAACTCGAGCCCGGTTGGGTCGATACTTGCAACCAGTCCCAAGGAAATGATAACCGCCGGACGTGGGAGGTATTGGCCGACACGAGCACTGGCCGTGCTTGCAGCAATTGCAAGAATGACAAGCGCGGCGAACCGCTCAAAGATCACCAAATCAAGCACACCGGCTAACGTCGGCGCGATCGCTGCTTCGATCCCAGCGACGATAACAAGTGGAATCCCTACGAGAAGCACTGCCCGAGCACAGTCCCGGGGAGTCCCATCGAACTCCGCGAGGATCACGGCAACCGTCGCGCTCCCTCCGAAAATAAGCAGCCCGACCATCACGATTCCAGCGATCGAATCAAGCGCACCAGTCAATACGAGCGCCGGGAAGATTCCATCGACAAGTGGAAGAAACATGACGGTCGCAAGCAGCATAGACTGCCCGCCGACAGCCTGTTCTAACCGGAGGGCGATTGGATGTTGTGAAACGCTCATAACCTAGTTCGGGCGGCCCTCACCCGTGGCCACGGGGCGATATGGCCCGCCGGCAGGCAGGCGCGCGGTACGCGGTAACCGGTCTGCTGGGACCCATCCACGATGGCTAAATCGCCATTGTCCTGCCCCACATTGTGTTGTCGCCAGTTTAAGCATTCCCGAGAACGAATCAATAGTAGCAGTCGTGAGTGGTCGTACACGATCGTTCTCTGCAGATGCACTGGCGACGCGCATATCAGTAGTATGTCCGTAGAACGATATAAGGATTGTGTGGATTGGATGTCCATGGTTAAGATTCACACAGAGTATAGGCGATACGGCAGACATCCGTGCGGTTCGACGGACAACTCACCAACAGTCCGCGTTCGGTCCCATAGATCGGGTCCTTTTTGCGGAGTCAGCAAGAACCTCTCTGTATGAGCTTTGAGAAAGGCACGAAAGTCATCTTCCATGATGAACACAGTGAGTTCGACGGTGAAACCGGTGAGATCACACGCGTCATGGATACGATGTTTGGTGATCCAAACTACACGGTCAGTTTCGAAGAGGGCCAAGAAACAGGCGTTCCCGAGGACGCGCTTGAACCTGCTGAAGGATAGCCAATGGGATCGGTTCCGGTACACTATATCGACCTCCGAACGTTCGGATATGCGACCGAGGATCGGCGACGGGTCGTTGCTGCACTGCGACAGCTCTTACCCGACGATCACCCGGTCGAGAGTCATGAAAGCACAGGCCATTATGGCGATCCGATCATGGTCTATTCCGCTCGCGTAGAGCAGACAGCGGGGATCCGTACGGTACTTAACACACTGGCTGACATCCTAGCCGAAATCGAGCCGGAACTTGACGATCGTGTGACCGAGAATACGGAACTGTTTATCCAGATAGACAAGCAGGCAGCGTACAACGGCACCATTGTACTTGGTGATGGGATTACAGTTCGAATTAAACTCGAGGCCTATCCAGCCAAACGAGCGATCGCACTCGAGAAGGCCCACACACTCGTATCGACGTTTCACGACTAGTCATGGCACCAGAGACGACCGCTTCCGGCGGGCCGTATGAAGCAGCTCAGTTGGGGACAACAACACCAGCCAGACTTGCCTATACGGCTGCTGAATATGGGTATGCCGGACTTGTCTTGCGGACCTCACCAGGTGTCGATCGGACGTTTTCCCTTGATCGGATCCCAGAGCCGGATCTTGCGGTTGCGATTGAACTTGATCCTGCGACACCCCAGGAAGCCAGTGGGGCCATTAACCACTACCGGTCAGCCTGCGATCTACTGTTCGTTCGTGGTGGCACCACTCGTCTCAACCGGTTTGCAGTCGAGGACCCGCGTGTCGATGTGCTCACGGCACCGTTTGCTGATGATGGTGATATCAATCACATCATGACGAACGCGGCAGCAGCCAACAACGTCGCGATCGAGATCCGGTTGGGCCAAGCATTGCGAGCCCGTGGCGGCACCCGGACACGAGCAATCAAAGACCTTCGGAAGCTGCATGGACTTCTTGATGACGCCGACGCTCCATACGTTGTCAGTGGTGCTCCAACGGGACACCTACAGTTACGAGCACCAAGCGAGCTACGCGCACTTGGCGGAACGATCGGGGTTGATCCGGCAATGATTGACCACGGACTAGCAGCCTGGGGTCGCCGGCTGCAGGCCAACCGACAGCGTCGTGACACAACAACGATCGAACCAGGCGTCAGACGTGGCCGGCCGGATGGATCATGAAACACCTGCCAAAGCATCTCCAGGCTCGCTGGCGGTATCTCGCTGTCGAGATCGAGACCTACCCTGAGGAACCGCTTGATCGGACGGCCGTCCAGAGGGCGATCTGGAACAGTGCCCGAGCATTACTCGGGGATACCGGAAGTGCCGCGCTTGATCTCACGGTCGTCCGGTTTCGATCGGTTGCCGGGACTGCACACGTCGTTGTCCGAACCTACCGGGGTGAAACCGAGCGAGCCCGAGGTGCGATTGCCTGCATTACAACGATCGGAGAACAGACTGTCGGGCTTCGTGTACGGGGTGTCAGTGGGACCATCCAGTCGTGTGAAGAAAAGTATTTAGGACGCGCGCCGGTACATGGAACAGAGAGAACCGTCGTGTTCAACAACGAGGAGCGGACGGCGATTGTCAGGTCGCCCCGGGCGGCAGTTCGGGACGGCTCCACGTTCGTTGGCGCGACCGAACTCGATTTCGACTACGAGTGATCACTACTATGCAGGGACAAGCCCAACAGCAGGCATACGACCGCGGAATTACGATCTTCTCACCGGACGGCCGGCTCTACCAGGTTGAGTACGCTCGCGAGGCAGTCAAACGTGGGACCGCCAGTATCGGTGTCCGGACCGCCGAAGGCGTGGTACTGGCCGTTGATAAACGAATCCGATCACCACTGATGGAGCGGGCAAGCGTCGAGAAGATCCACAAGGCGGATAATCATATCGGGATCGCGTCGGCTGGTCACGTGGCAGATGCACGGCAACTGATCGACTTTGCTCGCCGACAAGCACAGGTCAATCAGCTGCGCTATAGCGAGCCCATCGGTGTCGAGACGCTTACCAAGAACGTGACCGATCACATCCAACAGTACACGCAGGTCGGCGGTGCCCGCCCGTTCGGTGTCGCGTTGATTATCGGTGGGATCGAAAACGGCCAACCACGGCTGTATGAGACGGATCCGTCCGGCACACCATATGAATGGCAGGCACTCGCCGTCGGCGCTGATCGCGGTGACATCCAGGAGTACTTAGAAGAGCACTATACGGAAGGTGGCGATCTCGATTCTGGGATCGTATTGGCGCTGAACGCGCTGGCGTCGGTAAATGACAACGAACTGCGACCCGAAGGAGTCGGACTCGCAACGATCGATGTCGATACTGAGAGATTCATTGAACTGACTGACGAGGAAGTCAAAGAGTATCTTACTGCTGAGGACATCCTCGCACCGTCGGAAGACGACGAATAACGTCGCTGGCTCCCGGTGAGACAACCGAACTTCTTTTGCTATTGCCTGACTACCGACAGGTATGATTTCCCTTGATGAGGCCGTGACGGCACGACTCGAATCACACGGGACTCGTTTCGAGGTACTGATCGATCCGGACGCAGCGCTGGCGATCTCCAGAGGTGAGTTTGAAGGGGAGCTGACGGATGTGATCGCCGCAGAGGACGTCTTTGAGAACGCCTCACGTGGCGATCGTCCCTCAGAAGCGGCGCTCAAAGAGGTCTTCGAGACGACCGATCCTCTGGAGATTATCCCAGAGGTCGTCAGACGTGGCGAGATTCAGATCACGGCCGAACAACGACGAGAACTGAAAGAGCAAAAACGTCGCCAGCTGATCGACCGCATCGCCCGAAACGCGGTCAATCCGCAGATGGACGACGCTCCACATCCCCCAGACCGCATTGAGAGCGCCCTTGCTGAGACTGACTTCCGGATTGATCCAATGGAACCGGTCGAGGCACAGGTCGATGATGCGCTTGATGCACTCCGCCCGGTGATCCCCATTCGATTCGATGAAATCACCGTTGCTGTCCAAGTCCCGGCGGAGTATGCTGGAAGCGCGCAAGCGCAGATCAGGGAGTTTGGATCACTGGATAGCGAAGAATGGCAGCCGGACGGCTCATGGATCGGTGTTTTGACCTTTCCAGCGGGCATGCAAGACGAGTTTTACAATCTGATTAATGACCTAACGAGTGGCACTGCAGAAACACAGATCGTCAAAGACGCTGACGAGATTTCAACGCGATAACTCGCGTGTGAGCGGCCATCCAGGCTCTTGAGTTGGCTATGGGGTGGTGTTGCATATCCCGTCAGGTTTAATTATCCTTCCGGCAAAGCCGCTAACGCCAGATGCCGAAAGTGGAAATTACGGTCCCCGAACATCTCGAAATGCAGATTGCCCAGTTGGTTGATCGTGGTGAGTTTCTCAACCGAGAGGAAGCACTCGAGGAGTTGCTTTCGACCGGGCTGAAAGCATACAAGACGAGTGGACCAATGGACGAAGACGAAGAGGGCGGGTATGAAGACGACGGGATGATGGGCCACGACGACGAATACGTCTTCTAATAGTTACGTCCGTTCTGTTGTCGACACACTGGTCGTTCCTGTTGTGCTCAGATGACGATCGGGAGGACAACTGTGAGGAACAATCCAACGAGTAATACAACGCCACCGATCACCACCGCCCACAACGAGAACGGACTCTGTGGCGCGGTTTCACGATCGTGTGTTTCCAAGATCGAGCCGGGCATCAGGCACCGTTCGGTGCCCTGTTGCATAGCAGTATCGATCAGCGCTGTTAGATAAAACCCGTTGCGGTAGCCGTCGTTCTGTGAGCCGAGGTCCCGCCATGTTTTCATCGACAACCTGTAACGGTTGCCGTCCTGTCCCGACCCCTTTTTGCGTGCTGGTCTCATACCGGCTCCTATCACATGGCATTAACCAAACGGGTCATCCCCTGTATCGATGTGGATATCGACGAGACAGGTGAGCCGGCGGTCTACACAGGCGTCAACTTCGAAGATCTAGAGTATACCGGTGATCCAGTTGAGATGGCAACGCAGTATAACGAAGCTGGGGCCGACGAACTCGTCTTTCTTGATATTACTGCCTCCGCAGAAGGCCGAGCAACCATGCTTGAGACCGTCCGTGCAGTCGCTGACCGCTCGTTTATTCCACTCACCGTTGGTGGCGGGATCCGAACCCAAGAGGATATCAAAGAGACCCTCCGTGCCGGTGCCGATAAGGTCTCAATCAATACCGCTGCCATTGACTCCCCAAGCCTGATCGAAGCAGGCGCAGCAGCGTTTGGCTCACAGTGTATTGTGATTGCTGTCGATGCCAAACGACGATTCGATGAACGGGGAGAACAGTATGTCGACATTGACGGTGAGTCGGCATGGTTTGAAGCGATGGTCAAGGGCGGCCGAGAAGGGACTGGACGAGACGTGCTTGACTGGGTAAGCGAAGCTGAAGCTCGGGGCGCTGGCGAGATGTTCATCAATTCGATCGACCGAGATGGAACCAAAGCCGGGTACGATCTGCCGCTGTTAGATGCGGTCACAGATGTCGTTTCAACGCCAGTGATCGCCTCCTCCGGCTGTGGACACCCCGAGCATATGTACGAAGCGTTCACCGAGGCGAACGTCGATGCGGCACTTGCGGCATCGATTTTCCATTTCGGTGAATACAGCATTGAGGAAACCAAAGCCTACCTGGCCGATCGTGGCGTTCCCGTTCGTCGATGACGTGGCTTGGTGTTCCCCTATAGACCAGTCTCCTCGCCCGGCTGTGAACAGCTCGGTTTTTTATGTTCGCCCCATCGTCATTGCAATATGATCACGAGTGACTGGGGCGATTGGCTTCCCCGTGAGATCGCAACGACAACCCCCGATCGGCTAGGCCTGTGGTATCTGGGCTGTAACGGCGCTGCGATCAACACTGCTGATGGGACGACCGTGTTGATTGATCCCTATCTTGGCACCGGTGACCCGCCTCGAACAGTGCGGTCGATCCCGGTCCCGTTTGCACCGCAAGATGTCACCGATGTGGATGCCATTATGATTACACATGCTCACACGGATCATCTTCATGCACCCTCTCAGGCCCCGATCCTTGCCGAGACCGGTGCCACACTGTATGCACCGGCGACAGCAATTGAACAAACAACTGGGTGGTCCAACGAGTACGATCTTGCTGGCTCACAGCGCTCTCCAGTTGCGCCTGGCGAAACGATTCAGATTGGCGAACTGGAGATCCACGTTGCAGACGCGTACGATCCCGACGCCGAGCAGCCAGTCAGCTATATTTTCGACCCGCCAACGGGGCCAACAGTCTTGCATGGTGGCGATGCTCGACCGAGTGAGGCGTTTGCGTCGATCGGGGAAGACTATGACGTGACAGTCGGGCTGCTTGCATTTGGTTCGGCTGGGATGATCCCGGATAAAGAGACTGGCGAGCCACAGTATACGAAATGGTACAACGACGAAAACGAGATCATCAAGGCGGCAACCCAGCTGGATCTTGAGGTGCTTGTCCCAACTCACTGGGATATGTGGCGCGGACTCACTGCTGACCCAACGGCGCTTGTCCATCATGCCCGTCGGATGCCAGCTCCAGAGCAGGTCCGTGTTCTTTCAATGGGCGATAGGCTTACGTATTAACACAGGGTCGAACGTTCGCTGGAAGCCGTCCACGTAAGCAGCGAGCCTGTCAGGGCGAATGAGGTGAGGCAGTTGACCGCGTGGCCACGCATTTTATGGGCTCGCTCCAGGTACATACCTGCTATGAGCGATACAGCGCCGGCGGATGACGAAATCAGCCTTTCTTCTGATGGAGTGACACTCACAAAAACGTTCACTCCGGATGATCTCCCGGTCCCAGCGATCCGATTCCGGCTTGAATCAATACATGACCAACCACGGACAGTTCGAATTACCGAACAGATCCCCGCGTCCTTTTCGATGGACAGTGTCGGATTCCATCCGGAGTATGATGCTGAGAACTGGACGGCGTATCAGGACAATCGCGTTGTCTACGAGCGTGTCCTTGAGCCGGGAGACACCATCGAAACAGTCTACGGGATTCGGATCGACGACCCTGCTGATGCGGCTCCGTTTATGACGCCACCGGATCTGACTGTCACTACAGCGGACTCGGGTGGTGATATCGCTCCGCCAGATATCGATGAGCCGGATCTGGAAGACATTGCTCCTCCTGAAGAGACTGAAACACTCAAAGAGGTTATCGCCGAGACCAGCGACGACGGCTCGGGACTAGGTCTAGCTGATACTCCCCTGGATGATCACGCGGAGACAACGCCGACAGACGACGCTGAGCCCGACACTGCTACCGACTCGACTGACACGTCAGCTGCTGAAACGGCGTCTGAGTCATCAGCCCCTGCGACAACTGAATCATCGACGGCTGATGATAAGCCCACGCCACAAACCGAGGTCGAATCACAGCCAGCAGAGCCGCCAAGCACTGACACTGTCTCACACGAGGACGCCGCTAAATCGCCCCCAACAGTCGAACCGACGTCAGAACCATCGCTTGTCGCAACTCTCGTTGAAGAGCTCGAAAGCGAGGACCTCGATGCCGAGCAGCGACAGGCACTACAAGAAGCGCTGGGCGTCACGGCCCCACACAGTGTGGATGCCCGGATCAGTCATCTTCAGTCACGTGTTGAAGACGTTGCAGCATACAGTACAGCGATGGAAACGTTACTTGATGATCGTGGGCCTGACGGCGAATTCCTGCCAGACCTCCATGAAGACATCAACAGCATCGAGACGGAGCTTACCACCCTCGAAACCAGGATCGACGAGCTGACAGAGACAGTAACGACAGTTGAAACGGATCTTGAATCCGTCTCTCAGACGGCCGAGGAGACTGAAGCAACTGTTGGCGACCTACAGACCCGGCTGACAACAGTTGAAGAAACCGTTGCTGACCTCGATGAGTCCTTGGATGTCGAGGCAATCGAGACCGATATCGCAGAGACGACCGCAGAACTTGAGACGCTTCGTGACCAGTTAGAGACGACCCAGGCGGATATTCAAGAAATCCAGGAATGGCGCCAGCGGCTCGGTGAGATGTTCTCGTAAGGTTCTCTTGTTGATTGTCCTCACGCGTTTTTCTGTACCCAACAAGCGTCCGCAACACCAGAGTCGTCAGTGATAGCAGGTTCTCCCTGACGGAGGCTACGGAACGGTGAGGAGAACGCCTCGCGCTTCAGCGCGGGGATGGCTCCTGGGCGGCTGCGCGTGCTCGTTCGATGAGTTCTTCACCGCGCTCCGTTTCGACCTCCAATGGAGGAACGTCAGTTGGATTGCCATCAGCATCAACTGCCACATAGGTTGCGATAGGGTCAGTAAGTGGTTCGCGCTCGCCGGTCCGGGGATTCTCACGATAGCCAATCAGGTTGACATCGATACTCGACGAGCCCGCCTCATAGGCATACGCTTCGATTACCACGGTTTCGCCGGTCGGCACCGGTGTCTCGAAATTGACAGCGCCCATCTGCGCCGTGACACAGGTTTCGCCAGCCAGTCGCATCGCGGCCATTGCGCCCAATTCATCGAGCCATTTCATCACGCTCCCGCCGTGGACGGTTCCATACGAATTCGAATGGTTCGGCTGGACACGAAACCGGTTTTCCATGTAGGTATCCAGGACAGATGTCATAGGGTTCGTTGTTTAGTGCCAGGAATGAACGTTGTGTCTCGACGGCTACCCAAAACAGCGAGAGAGTCCCGTCGGTCACGCCGGGGTAGGTGTCATTCCAACAGCGACTCGATATACTTGTGAACGTGATCGTCCATCCGGCGTTTGAACCCGGCTTGGCGAGCGAGCCGATCCAGTTCTCGTGAGACATAGCTGCCATATTGGAGCGCTTTTTTCTCCCGCGTTCGGATCGTGGCCGGAAGCAGATCCGCAGTCGCTTGCCGAAGTGCCACTTTCCGTGTCCCATCGTCGACCAGTAGTGACTCCGGGAGAGCCAACGCTGCGGTCACAACCTGATCGGTCAAATAGGGAACGATCGGCTCGACATCGGCAGCGCGGATCGCCAGTATGTCCCGCTCGAGTTGCTCTGGAAGCGTCTCCAGCAGCTCGTTTCGGGCCCCGCGAATCGTTGTTGCCACAACACGCGAATCATCAGGGGCATTTGCGACCTTCGTGTAGCCGCCGAACAATTCGTCGGCCCCTTGACCAAGCACCAGTTGCTCGTAACCCAGTTCTGCGACGGTTTGTGCGGTCACATAGAGCGGGACGGCGATCGCAATGTCCATTGGATTCGTCCGACCGGTTGCTGCCGCGACCGCTTGTGTCGCTGTTTTGAGCTCTGTGTGGGTAAGCTCCCGTTCGATAAGTTCCCGATCCAATGCATCGGCACCAGCCCGTGCTGCTGCCCGGTCATGACTACCCTCAAATCCGGTGACAACGAGTGGGCCGGTCGTCTGGGTTGCAAGCGCCCCTGAATCAAGCCCACCAGAGAAGGCGACCGGAAGGGTGGGATCAATCTGTTCGAAACTCGTCGTGAGGGCAGTGTTGACCTGTGTAAGCGCTGTGGCTTCATCAGTCTCGGGCGCTGGGGTCGGAAGCGACCAGACACGGTCTGGCGCCGCTGTGCCAACATGGCCGGCTGGAAACGACTGTGGATCTGTGAGTGCTGTCGGTCGGAATGCCCACGTCTCACCTTGGTTTGCAGCGGTTATTGGGCCAGCAACTGTGGGGTCAACAAACAGTGGTTCACGGCCAAGCACATCACGAACGAGTTGTCCATCCAGAACACCGGCAAACCCATCGGCGCCTGACAACGGTATAGCACGTGTGATGGCATCGTGCACTACCGACGCGGACCCACCACGGAGAAGCGTCATCGGATCGAGAGGCGTCGTTGTAGACGCCGCTTGACCCCACCGGCTGCCTGTCGAATACTGATCCGCCATGGTGTCCGTCGGCCTTGCGTGTCGGTTCGGCCAGCCCGGATTCCCTCAATAATCCCCGCTACCGTTGGCTCTTCGACCTCAATCATCGTTCTGGCCTGGCCAACCATCTCGCTGATGTGGGCATCACTCCCTGCTGTCATTGGGAGGTTCCGTTTGGTAGCAAACCGGCGTGCTTGATGATTGCCAAGCCCGACGATCAACCGTGAATTATAGACTTCGATGGCATCCGCGGCCGCGATTTCTTCTCGGCTCAGATGTTTTGCAACCCCATGTCGGGATTCTTGGAAGGGATGGGGAACGATCCCAATCCCGTCTTGTTCGTGAATCCGTGTAAGCGTCTGCTGAAAGGAGAGTCCCGGTTCGATAGCTTCACTGATCCCGAGCGCGAGGAGATGTCCCGCTGCGGTCGTGATCTCCATGCCAGGAATGCCAATGAGCCCATACTCAGGCGCGCGATCAACGGCCGCAAGACTCGCCTCAAGTGTGTCGTGATCAGTAACTGCAATCGCGTCCAGCCCGACCGCCTGAGCTTGGGCCAACAACAGATCGATCGGATCCCGACCGTCATGGGAACGTGATGAGTGGCTATGGAGCTCGACCGACAACACAGGCACATCCTTGACTTGCGCTTAAGCCGTAAAAAACACCCCGTTCTGTCGCCGTCGGTGATCGGTGAGCGCTGTCGTGTGGCCGTGGTCTCTCAGAAAGGTCTTTAGTCACTTCTCGTGAAGGTCCCGCCGATGACCCTCTCCGATGGGGATCGTGAGTTGATCGCCGACCGGCTTGATCGAGCGCCGACAGCCGAAGAGACAGCACTGTTCGAAAACCTCTGGAGCGAGCACTGTGCGTATCGATCGTCACGACGACTGCTTGGGGCCTTCGAAAGCGAGGGTGAGGATGTTGTTATCGGACCGGGTGATGACGCAGCGGCGATCGCGATCGGTGACGATGAGACCTACCTTACGATCGGGATCGAGAGTCACAACCATCCCTCCTATGTTGATCCGTACGACGGGGCCGCAACTGGTGTGGGCGGTATTGTTCGGGATACCCTTTCGATGGGCGCTTATCCGATTGCGCTGGCAGATTCGTTGTATTTCGGTCCGTTCGATCGACAACACACCCGATACCTGCTCGAGGGCGTTGTCGAAGGGATCGCGGATTACGGGAACGCAATCGGTGTCCCGACGGTAACTGGCAGCCTCAACTTCGATGCCGGCTATGAAGGCAATCCACTGGTCAACGTTGCATGTCTTGGTGTAACCACAGACGACCGGCTACTTACGGGGGGTCTTACTGAACCGGGGAACAAGCTGGTGGTTGTTGGGAACGGAACCGGCCGCGATGGACTTGGGGGCGCCAGTTTTGCAAGCGATGCGTTGAGTGAAGATGCCAAAACGGAGGATCGTCCGGCAGTACAGGTCGGCGACCCGTATACTGAGAAACGGCTTATCGAGGTCAATAACGCGCTGATCGACGACGATCTCGTCGAATCGGCCCGTGATCTCGGCGCAGCAGGCCTTGGTGGCGCAACAAGTGAAATGGCTGCTCAAGGTGAGCTTGGCGCACACGTCGAATTAGAGCAGGTCCATCAGCGAGAACCGGAGATGACCCCACTTGAGATCCTGCTCTCAGAATCTCAAGAGCGGATGTGTTATGAAGTCCGTCCCGAGAACGTTCCAGCAGTTCAGGCGATCGCAGAGCAATACGACATTGGTTGTTCCGTGATCGGCGAGGTCACGACTGACGGGTATATCTGTACGTATGAAGATGAGACGGTCGTTGAAGTCCCCGCATCGTTTGTGGCCGATGGCGCGCCAGTATACGATCGCCAGCGGACGACACCACCGCAACCGAAACCGGATCGGCCAACGGACCTGGATCTTGCAACCGCCTTCGATACCGTTGTCGGAAGTGCGAACACAGCAGCCCGGGAGTGGGTCTACCAGCAGTACGATCACGAAGTCGGTATCCGTACCGCGCTACGACCAGGCGCTGACGCTGCAATCCTCGCGATCCATGAAGCTGATACTGGCGTTGCGATCGCAACAGGGGCTGAGCCACACTGGATGACAGCTGCTCCCTATCACGGTGCCAGAGCAGTTGCCGTCGAGAACGTAACCAACCTTGCGGCAGTCGGTGCGACTCCCAGAGCTGTTGTTGATGGGCTCAATGGCGGAACACCGGAGGATCCAGTGGTCTACGATGGGTTCGCACAGATGGTCGACGGGCTTGCAGCCGCCTGTCGCGACCTTTCGATTCCAGTTGTCGGGGGAAACGTTTCACTGTATAATGATTCAGCGTCAGGCTCGATCCCGCCAACACCGACAGTTACCATGGTCGGGACGACCGAGAGCTATGATGCGCCAGGAACGACAGTCGCTCCCACTGGGGAGCTTCTCTTGCTCGGGGAAGACCAGACCGAGCCAACGCTCGGTGGCTCAGAACTGCTCGCACAACTGGGGGGCCAAGATGTGTTCCCAACACCGCCATCCGACCTGCCTGTCGATCGGCTTACAACGATCGCCACACACCCAGACACCCAAGCGATGCATGACCTCTCGACTGGTGGACTTGCGGTCGGCCTCGCAGAACTCGTCTCGCCAGCAGCCGGTATCGAAGTCGATATGACCGGGGCTGACCCGATCGGTCGGCTGTTCCATGAACAGGCTGGGCGGCTGCTGGTGCAAACGACAGCCCCTGCTGAGGTAACCGAGATCATCGGTGATAGCATGACAGTCGAGCAGATCGGGACCCCGACCGCGACCGGTGACTTACGGATCAAAACCGAAAGCACGGAGCTCACCCGGAGTGCCGACCGGATTCAAGAGCTCCGTGCAACCCTTACGACGACACTAGATTAGGACTCTGTCTGCTGTTCGTCAGTGACGGCTTCGATATCGATATCGTGATCAGCAGCAATCGCCTCAAGAATGGCATCCTGACGGTTGAGCTGCTCTTCTAGTGTCTCAACGCGGTCTCGTGTCGTCTGAGCCGTTTCTTCAAGCCCGATCACGCGGTCACGAAGCTCGTTCAGTTGTTCATACAGCTGTTCGGCCGTGTCGGCAACCGCTTGGAGTTTCTTTGCTGTACTGCCCAGGCCCATAGATCGAGCATACGTCGCGAGCCACCTGGCTGTTGTGGTCGATCGACTGGAACGAAAGGCCCTTAATACTGGTTCACCTATATTCAAATCGGACTAGGCCGGGCAGCTAGGCCCTGCTCGCAAACCCGTTACATGGTCTTTAACGGGGGCCGAAACCTGGGGGCGTCCGGTCTGCCGTCGCCGGGCCCCGCGAGCCAACGTCGAAGCCTCGTCCATCGGGGGCGACGGTTCACGGCGATCGCCTGCAGGGGCACGTCGTCGTGATTAACCGGCGTCATCCCGTCAGGCACGGAAGTGAGCAGCGGACCGTCGGACACTCGTCGCTCGATGGGTTACGGGGTGGAGGAGGCAACCGGGCTAACCCGGTGACGAACGACCGGGCAAGCCTGGGTGTCCGTTTTCCTCAGTTTTACAGCACAGAGCGACAGCAATACAACAGCTAAAACTGGTCGTTAGTCCATTGCCTCTGAATCGGCCACGGATACCTGTTCGCCAACAGTGACATCGCCTTGCAGCACCCGATGGGGATAGGGGATATCGATCCCGGCTGCATCGAAGCGTTCTTTGACAGCTTGGACATACTCGCTGCGAGTTTTCACAAAGTCCCCGCGGCTTGGATCAGCGATCCAGACTCGGGACTGTAACACAACATCCGAATCCCCAAGTTCGATTAGCCGGACGGAGGGGGCCGGATCGGCGAGAATATCACCATGCTGTTTGGCTTCCTCAACGATGATCTCTGTCGCGTGGTCGATATCGTCATCGTATCCGATCCCGAAGTTGATTTTCATCCGGAGTTGTTCCTTTGCCACCGGGTTTTTGATCACGCCATCAGTGAGCTGGGAATTCGGTACGGTCAACAGTTCGTTATCAAATGTGCGGATCCGAGATACACGTAAACTGATATCCTCGACGATGCCGGCGTTCCCGTCCCACTCGATCCAGTCCCCGATTCGGAACGGCTGTTCGACAAAGATGAACAGCCCGGCGACGAAGTTCTTGAGCACGTCCTGCATCGCAAGCCCAATCGCCAGTGTCGCGGCAGCAGCGATCGTTGCCAATGACGTCAGGAAATTCCCGTAGTCGGCCGCACCGAATGCAACCGTGATTGCAACGAAGATGATGCCAAACTTGGTGAGTTTCAACAACGGTTGTCGAGCATGACTATCGACTCCACGGCTTGTGAGAAAACGATCGAAAAACGGCACAAGTAGCTGCCGACCAGCAACCCAGATCAAACCAAAGACCGCAACGAACACGACCGCGGCTGCAATGGAGCTGCTAACCGCAGGTGGAAGGCCAACTGTCTCAAGAACATCGGTAACTGGATCAACAACTATCGGAAGCACATCGAGTGTCATCATGCTTCGAGCACAGCCGTGTTCCCACGTGTTTCAACGACCTGCGCGCCAACCTGATCGGCAAGATCGACCGCCAGCTCGTCAGTCGATCGCTTGGCACGGGCAGCACGAAGGAACTTGACTTTGAGGAGGTCTCGGTCTGCCAGCTGGTCGGCTACCTCAGTCACAACGGGAGCAAGTCCTCGCTTCCCAACCCACACTGTCACATCAAGATCATGGATTTTCGCTCGGCGGTCGGCGTTCATCCGTATCACAACTCACAACAGCGAGTTGCATGATAGTTATGGTACTGCCAAGGCGAAGACAATCCTTACATCCAGGGGGTGCCAGGTTATCGGCATGAACACACGGGATCTGTCGGCGCACACCGCATATGTTCCTGGTCGGGGCACCGACGAAGTCGCCACGGAATTTGATCTTGCCCCCGAGGATATCGTTCCGCTTGGCTCAAACGAGAATCCGCTCGGGCCGAGTCCGGACGCAGTTGATGCGATCGAAGCTGCGACGACCACTGTCAATACGTATCCAAAAGCCAGTCACACGGAACTGATTGCTGCGATTGCCGATCACTGGGATGTGTCTGCCAAACAGGTGTGGCTCTCGCCGGGAGCTGACGGCGCGATCGATTATCTGTCTCGAGCGTTCCTTGACCCAGGCGAGCAGGTCTTAGTGCCGACACCGGGGTTTGCCTATTATGCGATGAGCACGCGGTACCACCATGGTCGAATCGACACGTATCCTGTCCCAGCAGCCCAGGACTTTGCGATGACCCCTGAGACGATTCTGCAAGCCTACGATGGTCACCGACTGATCCATATCACGACCCCACACAACCCGACTGGAGCAGTGATGACTGTTGATGAAATTCGACACGTTGCAGCCAACACGGATCCGGACACACTCGTCGTCGTG
Source organism: uncultured Salinarchaeum sp. (assembly GCA_964403925.1). GTDB lineage: Archaea > Halobacteriota > Halobacteria > Halobacteriales > Salinarchaeaceae > CAZFMU01. Next base: position 24,462 of record CAYOHZ010000014.1, on the reverse strand, counting down.
GATGAGGCGTACGGTGAGTTCAGCACCACCGACAGTGCCCGGCAGCTGTTGGCTGAGCGGTCCGATATTGCTGTGTTACGGACCTTCTCGAAAGCCTATGGGTTAGCTGGCCTTCGAGTTGGCTATGCACTTGTTCCAACAGCGTGGGGGGAGGCCTACGAACGAATCAACACACCATTTGCGGTCAATGAACTCGCCTGTCAGGGTGCCCGCGCCGCATTAGCGGATACTACCCATCTCGAAAAGAGTATTGAGCGAGCACGGACCGCTCGCACTCGCCTCCATGAGGAACTCACCGCCCCAACGTGGCAGAGTGAGGGCAACTTCGTCCTTGCAGAAGTCGGCGATGGCGCGGCGGTTGCGTCGGCACTCAAACAAGAGGGCATCATCGTCCGTGATTGTTCGAGCTTCGGCCTACCAGAACATATCCGTATCTCCGCGGGAACGACCACACAGATCGATCGAGTCATTACTCGACTCAATGACCTGCTCACACAGGAGGCGGTCGAACGATGAGAATTGCCGTTACGGGAACGCCAGGGACGGGCAAAACAACGGCGACTACTGCTCTTGAGACGGAACTAGCTGTTGTTCATCTCAATGACCATCTCAGGACTGACGAGCGACTTGTGGCCAATCATGATACAGATCGTGATAGCCGTGTCGTCGATCTCGACGCGCTCCGGAACCGGTTTGCCGGAGACGATGATCTCCTCGTTGAATCACATCTAGCCCATTATCTCCCGGCAGATCGCGTTATTGTCCTTCGAGCTCATCCACGGACGATCGAAAAGCGCCTGCGTGAGCGTGGCGAATCACAACAAACAGCAACCGAAAACGCCGAAAGTGAAGCGCTTGACGTGATCCTGACGGAAGCTGTCGACCGACATGGAATGGATCACGTCTATGAAATCGAGACAACTGATCAGACACCAGCGGAGACTGCAGCTGCAATCGCTGCAGTCATTGCTGGTGATCGGACACCGACCCCGGGAACGGTATCGTATCTTGAGTATCTCGATCCATGACGCTTGATCGGCTTCGGCCAGTCGTCGATCGAGTGCTTGTTCCGGCAGCCCGGATTGCCGACCGGATCGGGCTGACGCCGAACTCAGTGAGCGTAATCGCGTTACTCGTCGCGGTTATCGCGGCAGTCGGGTTTTATCTCGGTCCTGCCCAACCGGCGTGGTACATCGTCGGGGCGGTCCTTGTCGGGGTCAACGGGTGGCTTGACCTCCTCGATGGTGCCTTAGCACGCCGGCAGGACGTTAGTTCCCGGGCAGGTGATCTGCTGGATCACGTTTTAGATCGATATGCAGATATCATTATCATTGCCGGCCTCGCAGCTGGTGTCGAGCAGTTTGCGCTGGGTTTTCTAGCAATCACAGGGGTGCTGCTGACCTCTTATCTGGGGACCCAAACGGAGGCGGTTGGGCTTGACCGAACCTATGCCGGACTGCTTGGTCGTGCTGACCGGCTCGCATTGGTTGGGGTAACAGCTGTGCTCGTCGTCTTAGTTCCAACTCCGATCGCTGGCCTCACACTCATCGGCTGGGTGTTGGTCGTGTTTGGAGTCGTTGGGCACCTAACGGCACTCCAACGATTTACCCAGGCATGGCAGCAGCTTCACAACGGTAGCTAGCTGGCGTATCATTTATGCGACCGGCCATGCAAGTTGGTTGTATGGTCCAGTGTGAGATGTGTGGTGCAGAGACTACGGACCCGACGACAATCAAAATTGAGGGGGCTGAACTGCAGGTCTGCAGTGAGTGTGCCTCATTCGGGACGGAAGTCGATACCGAAGAGACTTCGACAAGTACGTCGACGAAGTACTCGACCGATACCACCGGCACCGACAACACCAGTAGTGCCAAAAGCACACAGCGGTCTCGCGCTGGTGGGCACGGATCCGATATGCTTGATGCGGTCGACGAGCTTGCACAGGATTACGACACCCGACTTCGACAGGCGCGCGAGGATCGAGGGCTCAGCCAAGCCGACCTTGCTGACGCAATCAATGAAAAAGCAAGTCTCATCCGCAAAGTCGAGCAAGGGCAGACGCTTCCAAGTGACGACCTCCAATCAAAGCTTGAGCGATACCTCGATATCTCACTTAGTGCCAGTAGCGCTGATGGCGATACCGAGTGGCATGCAACGGAATCGACAGGCGAGTATACCCTGGGTGATGTCGTTGAACGGAAGGACTAACCAGTAGTTTCTCGCAACCTATATCATCATCTACCTGCGGGTTAGAAATATGCACATCCTTGTTAATCTCAAAGCCTACGATGTTGATCCAGTAGCGATCGCTGACACAATGGCAGCCGTTCGATCACCGGCAGAAATCGAGCTGGGAATTGCGCCGCAAACAGCACAGATCGGGACTATCGCGGACCGTTCTGTCCCGGTATGGGCACAACATATTGCCCCAACTGAGCCTGGAAGTCACACTGGCACACAGCTCGCGGAGGCTGCAGCCAGTGCTGGAGCCGTTGGAACGATTCTCAATCACTCCGAGCGACAGCTGTCGCTGGCGGATATCGAAGCCGGCCTGAACGCTGCTGATCGCGCCGGACTACGGACGGTTGTCTGTGTCAATACACCAAAACAGGCTGCTGCTGTTGCAAGTCTCGGCCCGGACGCGGTGGCGATCGAGCCGCCGGAACTGATCGGGACTGGGACCCCGGTTAGTCAGGCCGCCCCTGAGCTTATCCAGCGAGCAATCGAGAGTGTCAATCGGATCGATCCGTCGATTCCAGTCTACTGCGGTGCCGGGATCTCGTCGGGGGCCGATATCACCGCGGCCCAAGAGCTGGGCGCCGATGGTGTTCTTGTTGCTAGCGCCGTCGCAAAGGCCAAGACCCCGGCAGCAGTGCTCGAGGAGTTCGTCTCAAGTTTCGAGCCGGCATAGTGCTGACTCGAAGAGTAGTTTTAAGCACGTCCATAGCGGAGTATGGGTGTGATTGAGCGTTACCCCACGAGGTGGGACACGTGAGCGTAACGACAACGGATCTCTCTGAGACCGAACGTGCTGGCCTCGAACTAATCCGTGATAGCGGCGGGATCTACCAGAGTGAGTTCTGGAAGGAACTTGATGTTTCCTCTCGGAAGGGGAGCCGAATCGTTTCGACGCTGTTAGACCAGGAGCTCATTCGACGGGAAGAGACCGTCTATCAAGGACATAATACGTATTATTTGATGCCTGCAGCCGAGGATCTTGACTTTTCACTGCTGATGGCCGGTGATATGCTCTCCCCGTTTGTCGGCGAGGAGGAATTAGATCCACAGAGTGACGCGTTCTCGCAGTGGATCATGAACCTCGTCTACGAAGAGTAACACTCCCCGCGTCGTGTGGGCTCTGTGTGCGACACCTGGGTGACCGGTGGGCTTATACGGACCCCCCAGCCTGTATCGGGCATGGAGCAACGGGAGCTGCTTGATCTTTTGCTGGCAGATGCTCGTCAATCGACAGCGGAACTTGCTCGGATGACTGACGCTGACGAAGAGACGATCACAACACTGCTTGATGAGCTTGAAGCAGACGGCGTCATTCAAGGGTATCAGCCGATTATCGATTGGGATGTAGCCGATACGGAGCGTGTTCGGGCAGAAGTCGAGTTAAACGTCGCGCTGGATCGAGAAACGACGTATGTGGATATTGCCAACCGACTGATTCAGTTTGAGGCTGTCGAGTCTCTCCAGCTTGTCTCGGGCGATTTTGACTTTCTCATGCGCGTCGAAAACGAGTCGATGCGGGCAGTGTCACAGTTTATTAGCGACCAGATCGCCCCGCTGCCGGCCGTAACCCAGACAGTCACCCACTATGTGATGGATACCTACAAGGAGGCGGGAATCGAGTTCGATCCTGATGACGATGATGAGCGGCTTTCGGTGTCACCATGACCAGCAACCAGCAGCTGGCCTTCCAGCCGGCCGATCGCGTCGATCGTGTGCCACCATCCGGCATCCGGCGGTTCTTCGAGCTTGCCGAACAAGCCGACGATGTTATTTCGCTTGGTGTCGGGGAGCCGGACTTTACCGCGCCATGGCCGGCTCGAAAGGCGGCGATCAATGCGCTTGAACGCGGGCAAACGTCATATACAGCCAATCGTGGCCGGGCGGAGCTCCGAGCTGCAATTGCCGCCGATGTCAAGCGTCGATATGGTGTCGAGTATGCCCCAGAGACGGAGATTCTTGTGACCACCGGCGTGAGTGAGGCCGTCGACTTAGCGATGCGGGCGTTTCTCAACCCCGGCGATACCGTTGTCGTTCCTGCACCCACATACGTTTCCTACCGGCCAGCGGTTGTCTTCGCAGAAGGCGAGCCATTAGCGATCGATACCAGTTCAACTGACTTCCGACTCACGAGGGAGACACTGGAGGATGCAGGCGCCGCGGACGCGGATGCGCTGTTGATGTGCTATCCAAACAATCCGACTGGAGCAGTCATGTCCCGGTCGGAGTTAGAGCCGATCGCGGCGTTTGCCCGAAAGCATGATCTGTTTGTCGTGTCCGATGAAATCTACGCGGAGCTCACGTATGGCCACGAGCATGTCTCGATTGCCTCATTGCCAGGCATGCGTGACCGAACGATCGTGCTCAATGGCTTTTCGAAGGCCTATGCAATGACTGGGTTCCGGTTAGGATACGCGCTGGGACCGCCAACGGCAATCGAAGCGATGAACAAGATCCATCAGTATACGATGCTGTCGGCTCCAACAACAGCCCAACACGCTGCGCTTGAGGCCCTCCGGGGAGACGATCAGCGGGTCACCACGATGATCGACGAGTATGATCGACGACGGCAGTATGTCCTCTCGCGGCTGGAGGAACTGGGTTGGGAGACGCCAGCAACCCAAGGTGCGTTCTATGTGTTCCCCTCTATTCCGGGGAACGATGCAGAGGCATTTGCCGAGGACCTGTTGACCGAAGCTGGTGTTGCGGTCGTCCCGGGGACGGCGTTCGGTGATGCCGGTGAAGGCCGGGTGCGGATCTCGTATGCGGCTGATATCGAGACGCTGCGTGCTGCCTTTGATCGGATCGAGGCGTTTCTTGCAGATCAGTAGGGGCCTACCGGTCGGCCCACGTTACAAGCCGGTCATATAACGGACGATCGGTGAGCGCTGTTCGATCGCCAACCAGTACAAGTGCCCGCTTGGCGCGTGTGAGTGCGACGTTCAACCGACGATAATCTTCGAACAACGGCCCGTCTAACGACCCAGTCGCAACGAATGAGATAATAATGAGGTCTTTGCTCGAGCCTTGGAACCGATCGACCGTGTCGACAGTGATCGCTGCAGGTAACCGCTGAGTGAGTACAGCGACCTGTGCTCGATACGGAGCGATCACACCAATCGACTCGGCAGGAACGCCAGCAGCCTGATATTCTTCGATGAGAGTAGCGACCCGGTCCGCTTCTTGCTGGTCGACTTGTCGGTTCTCATCACCCGCAACATCGATGAATCGGACCCGGTCAGCGCCGTCAGTTGGAAGCGCTGTCGGATCGACCGAGGGAAGATCATGCAGGGAGCGGGCCGCAACGGAACCGGTGGCCGGCCGCAACTGTCCGTCGTAGAACTCCCGTGAGGAAAACGATTGGATTCGTTGGGCCATCCGGTACTGGCGATCGAGTGTCACGCTCAACTCGGGATACAGCTCGATGAGCCGTTCGAACAATGACTGTGAGAGGTCGCCACTTGGAAGCGCTGGGGTGTCTTCGGCAGCTGTTTCAGTGTGGTCTGCTTGGACGACCGGTGGGAGCTGATGGTGGTCTCCAACAAGGACGAACCGATCGGCCCGGGCAATTGCCGCCAGCGTCCCGGGTTCGGTGAGCTGTGAGGCCTCATCGACGACAGCGACATCAAACGACTGTGATCGGAGGATCGATGAGCCACAGCCGGCTGCTGTCGTCGCAACGACTGGCGCTGCTGTCAGCTGCGCAGCTTGCGTCTGTGCCGATGTCGCTGAGAGTTTGAGATCACGCATATCCTCCCGAATCCCCGTGTCTGACCCAATGCGCACGATATCCTCAAAGCCCTGCTCGCGAAGGGCTTCCAGGGCGTTATCTACTGCACGATTCGTAAACGCTGCCAGCAGAACACGCTGTCCTCGATCGACGAGCTCCTGCACTAAGCGAGCGATCGTGTAGGTCTTGCCAGTGCCAGGAGGGCCATGAATCAATGCCCCATGGGTGGCCCCAAGTGCCAGCCGAACAGCGCGGTCCTGGGCCTCGTTGGTTTCGATGATCCGCTCGTCGATCGGCTCGGGGGTAACTGTTGCCCGCCCCAACAACAGGTCGTTCAGTGCCGATTCACCAGTGACGATCGCGTGATGAAGCCCCGTGAGCAGCCGATCAACCGTAATCTCCGACGGATAGGTATCAAGCCGCTTGACTGCAAGTGGTTCATCAGCCACGATTGTCAGTGCTGTCCTGTCTAACGCTGTGATTCGAACGAGTCCTGTCTGTCCATGGACTGGGTCACCGTCACTTGCTAACACAAGGTCACCCTCACGGAATCGGGCAGTCTGATCACCAGGACGACTGAGATCGATCTGCCAGCGACCATCTGACTGCTGGTGGCGATCAGTGACACGAAGGGTAATCAGGGCCCGCCCGGCGGCAGCCCGTTCATCGGCTGACTGCTCCCACAGCGCGTGATAGTTCTCGTGGATCGCACGCCGCTCGTGTTCGATCGCTTGATAGAAGCGGTCATGATAAGTCTGGTCGGCTGGTGGTAATGCCCGTCCGATCGCACCGGCTTTTGACTCTTGTTCCAACCGCCCGGCAACAGCACGACAGGTGTCCTGCACGAAACACCGGTCACAATTCGCGTCGGCCTCATAGCCGGTCGGAATATCAATCTCTGCTTCCATTGCAGCGAGTTCATTACGCGCCTGTACGACAAACGCCAGCAGGCCCTGTCCGATCGAGAATTCTTTCGCTGGTGACCGATCCCCCTCGACGGTCGGATCGAGGGTGGCATTTTTCGTGTACAATAGAATGCCAGTATCAGCTTCGTATCCACGTTCCTGTAACAACAGCGCGTAACTGGCCGCCTGAATCTTGTCATGGAACCGGGGGCTGGCTCGGGTGTTTTTCCCGGTTTTCAGCTCAACCGGCATGCCCTGGCGAACCGCATCAGCACGGCCTTTCAGTCCAAACCGGTCACTGACGAGCAACTGCTCGCTTCGCCAGGTATCGTCTGTGCCCGGTAATGTGGTTTGGTCAAGCCAGGCCTGGATTGCCTGTGCATGGTCGAGTACCGTATTTGTAACAGCCGCCTGATCAAGATCCAGCAGTCCGATTTCAAGAGCCGCGTTTTCGACTTGATCGTGAACGGCCGCCTCAAGTTCGCGGTCCCGAAGCAAATCACCAAATACCTCATGCACAACCGTCCCAATAACAAGTGGTTCAGAGAGATCACTTGCGTCGAGTTTCGAGAGATAATACTGACGCGGACACTGGACCCACTCACGGATATCAGTGACATCAACGAGGAAGTCCGGCTCAACGATGACATACGAGTCCCCGGTGGTCGCGTACCCCTCGTCAGTCTCACGAGGCGCAGTGACGGCTATATCTAGTCCTGGCTCAAGGGTCGAGACTGTCTCTGCCCATCGGCCCCAGAGCGTGAGCGCCGTTTCTTCTCGCTCAACCGCAAGCGTCAGTTCAGCGACTGATCGCGTCCCGTATCGTGTCGTCACCTCTTGAACGTCGCCAGTCTCGAGGACCGTCCCGCGAAGCACGTCCAGCATCCAGCGAGCAACGAGCAAAACAGTGTCGTTCCGAGACCGAGGGCTTCATTGGACAACCGATCCATAGGTTGTACGCATGAAAGTGCGCGACTGGCAGGACATCTTACAGGAAGTCGCCAACCACGATGTCGATCCCAATGACTGGCGGGCTGTCGGTGGCGACCGAACAGCCGGGGTTGGCGAAGACCTCTATCTCGCTCATCCCGGCGTCGGGGTCTATCAGCTCAAAACATACACAAAGGATCCGATGACCGTCCGTGGTGTTGGCTCGCAGATCGCTCGGTCAATCGATGATGAGATCGACCCATTGTTCCCTCAAGATGATGCCGGACGGTTTGCCGTCCAGACACCACCAGAGTCAGAGGATTCCGCACAGCGACAGGCCCGCCGGCTTGAGACAGTCCTGAAGACACACGCCGAAACGCCATCGGATCCGGACGCGCTATTTGAGGATCTCATGGGCGCCGTTGAAGCGCCGGCATATGGTCCGATGACGTTTGACCAGTATGACCGACCGGAGGAGCTCACCGAACTGACGACACTGTTTGAGGAGGCCGAACAGTTATTGGATACGGAAGTTGACGAGTTGGTCGATGCGGACGACGTTGGACGGGGCGTATACTGACTAGTTCGTCTTCTCAATACGATCGAGCCAGCAAGTCGGTTGCTCGAGCTCTTGCTCGGTTGGGAGCCGTTCGGGAGCCTCCCAGACTCGGGTAGCTGTCTCGAGATCGCGACTCTCGACGATCGTCTCGAAGAACACTCGGCCGCGTTCGTATTGTTGGCGTTTCATATCCAGGCCAAGGACACGGCGCAACAACAGTGAGATCGGACCAGCATTCTGCCGGCGAGCATCGAGTTTCGCCCGGAGATCAGTATACTCCGCATCAAACGCCCGATCCATGAGCAGATCGGCATACCCCTCAACGGCTGTCATCGTGCGCTGTAGGGCATCGAACTGTGGCCGACGAATCCCTCCGCTGGCCATTGATTCGAGCTCGGCAGTGAGTTGGTCGGTGAGATGGTCTGCTAGCCAGGGTGCATACGCAAACTCGGCTGCATGGGTGACTTCATGAAACGCAATCCAGCGTCGGAACCGGTTAAACGGAACGTCCAGCTCGTCTGCGATCGACTGAATATTCGGATGAACGAAATACAGTTGTGAGGTCTCTGTCGGCTGCTCGGCCATCAACAACGGATCGTACTGCCCAAGCACATTTCGAGCCAGAAAGGCTAGCGTGACGCTCATACTAGCGGTGTTGACACTCCGAGCGAGATCCGGGACCGACGTCTCAACATACTGTTCGAGTGGCAGCATAATACGCTGGAAACTGGCAGCATTCGCATCAATCCAGTGATAGCGATTCTGAATCTGGACCGTTTCTGGACGTGGAAACGTAAGCCCCGTTGCGGTTCGAATCCGCTCGTGGGCTGCTCGCACATCGCTCGCATATGCCTGGCGATCACTGCCGGTAAGATGAAGCGTTCCTGGTGTTGTTAGTGCCTGCGCAGACATCGTCACCGCATCCCAATCGACCAGCCCGGTACCGGAAGCGGTGGCAATCGATCGGACACCTTGATACAAGGACACATGTTGTGTTGGCTGTTCACCGACAAAACGCTTTCTCCACGCTGACTGCTGTGGGTTTTTGTTGCTCCGTTTGCCGGGGCACACGGTCTGTTTGCATCGCAAATAAGCGTACGTAACTGTTATTGTGCTGGACAAACAATATAATCGACAGAGAGCGTGTCTATCGGTATACTTGGCACGCGCTGCTAACGGAGTTAATACATATGGCTACACACGATGTGCCCGAAGACTGGCGTGATCGGATCGAACAGGAACGCGATGCGAAACGAGACTACTTCCAATCGTCACCACGGTCACCTCTGCCACAATCGCTACAGGGAGGGTCATTCCCGGGGCTTGACTACTATGATCCAGACCCCGCGTACCGGTTCGTGCTCCCACTTGAGGAACACGACGACAAAGAACAGGTCAGCGTCGAAACGACCGCTGATGGGACACAGACCTATCTCCGGTGGGGTGCATTTCATTTCGAACTCGACGGCGAAGAGTATACACTACAGGCATACCGGCCGGATCGTCAGACCGATCGGTTCTGGGTGCCGTTCCGGGACAACACAAACGACGATACGACGTATGGAGCAGGGCGGTACTTGGATCTAGAGTCGGATACCCATCGCATTGACGGAGAGTGGATCCTTGATCTCAACGCGGCATACAATCCAACGTGTGCGTATAACTACGCCTACGAGTGTCCGCTCGTGCCAATGGAAAACTGGCTTGATACGCGCATCGAAGCCGGTGAGAAAGACTTCCCAGCCGAGCCAGCCGAGCCACACAGCCACCATCACCACCATCACTAGTGGCGACAATCCGGTGGGTTAATCAGCATATTTCAAGCCGGAGCTTCTGGCCTCAAAAAGCGAGAGCATCCAGCCCCAGCGAAGTAGCGTGGAGTAGTTTATGACAAGTAGCTGGTATCAACGCGTTCTGTTTCCAAGAAGGCTGTCAGCAGTTGAATCGTCGCCTCGATATCGGTCGTATGAGCCGTTTCGGTGACCGTATGGAGATACCGTGTTGGGATCGAGAGTGCGCCGACCGGTCGAGCGCCACCTGATCGCTGGAACCCTGCTGTATCAGTACCACCGCTGGGGAGGACCTCACGTTGGTGTGGGATCTCACGATCGGCTGCGACCGATTGCAACCGGCGGTGGACAGCTGGAGTCGTAATCACGGAGCTGTCTTTGAGTTTAATGGCCGTTCCTGCGCCGAGTTCAGTCACATGTTCTGCAGGGTCAAACCCAGGAATATCGTTTGCGACTGTCACATCAAGCGCGATCCCGACATCGGCATCCAAGTCGTTGGCAAGCGCCTGTGCGCCCCGGATCCCGACTTCTTCCTGGGTTGTCGCCGCAAAGTGGATCGTCACCTCCGGATCGTCAAGTCGTTGTGCCGCTGCCAGCATACTAAATAGGGAGGCCCGGTCGTCAAGAGCTTTCCCAGTAACGACATCACCAACTTGGATCGTCTGTTGGGACATTGTCACGGTATCACCTGGCGTGACAAGGGCCTCGACTGCGTCCGCTGACCGTCCGAGATCGACGTAGACGTCCTCGATATCTGGCGTTCCTTCGAGGTCCTCTTCATCCATGGTATGTGGTGGTGCTGCCCCAATAATCCCTGTGAGATCTTCAGAGCCAGTGTGAACAACAACTCGTTGGGCGTTCAGCACACGGGGGTCCCAGCCACCGAGTGGATCCAATTGCAGGAACCCATCGTCGGTGATGTGCTTGACCATGAACCCGATCTCGTCCATGTGGGCTGCAACAACAACTGAGCGATCCCCTCCTTCGACAGTGCCAATAACATTGCCCATCGCATCAGTTCGGACGTGATCGACCACCGGCTCGAATTCTCGTCGAACGATATCTTGGACCCGTGTTTCATACCCTGGAACGCCGTGTGTTTCAGTCAGTTCCTGTAACAACTCAAGATCGAACGGAAGCGCCATACCCGGATGTGATCGTGGCACAGCAATAAAGTTCCTGTGTCACGCACAAGCACAGTCACATTGGTCGGATAGCTACAACTGCTTAAGAAGTGCGTCCACTCGATCAGTCCGAACGAATATGACCGCGTGATCGCCCGGTTTAATCACCGTATCGCCTCGTGGGAGCAACAGCGACCCATCACGGGTGATTGCACCAACGATAAACTGTGCTGGCAGTTCGGGTGCGACAGCTGCAAGCGAACGACCGGCCAGGATGCTGTCCTCGCTGATCCGGAGTTCGATGACTTCGCTATCATGTTCTAACATGGCAACATTTTCAACACGTCCTTGATAGGTGGCCCGAGTGATCTCCTCAGCCGTTTCCTGTCGAGGACTGACAGCCGCATCGACACCGACCTTCTCGAATAATGCTGTGTATTCGATTTGATCGACGATCGAAACGGTGCGGTCAACACCTAACTGTGAGGCCAGCAATGACACAAGGAGGTTCTTCTCTTCGCTGTTGAGTGCCGCAACGACGATATTCGCTTCATCGATGTGCTCGCGTTTGAGAAACCCAATATCGGTTGCATCGTTTTGTAAGACCGTCACAGCGGAAAGTTCTTCAGCGATCGTACGGGCATGTGCCTGTTCACGTTCGATTAAACGCGTCCGACGGCCTCGTTCGGAAAACAGGCGGGCTGTCTGGATCCCAACCTCACTCCCGCCGATGACAACGACCTCATCAGTCGTGTGTTGTGTTGTTGTGAGATCGCTTGCGAATGCCTCGAGCCCAGCTGCAGCGCCGATGACGATTACCCGATCGTCCGCTTGGAGTCGAGTATCACCGGTCGGAATAACGACCGGATCGGCAGAGTTAGCGCGGAAGATAGCGGCGAAGGTCAGCTGATCGTATTGGTCGGCCGCTTCGATGGTCTGACCGACGAATGGACTCTCTGATGGGATCGGGAATTTGGCCAGCTGCACCCGTCCTCCAACGAAGGTGTCCATTGCTATCGCCCCCGGAATCCCGGCGAGCCGGAAAATCGCCTCGGCGGCAAGCAAGTCCGTACAGACCATAAAATCGACGTTGTAAGCCGTGTTGTTCTCCTCCCAGGTCTCAAGCAGCCCCCGGCGCTTGACCCGGGCAATGGTGTATGGATCGTCGATTGCTTTGGCAGTGCCACAGGTGACGATATTGGTTTCGTCATTGCCTGTCACCCCGACGACCATATCGGCTTTCTCAATGCCGGCTTTCCGAAGCGCCACACGATCGGTCCCATCACCACGGACAGTGAGCAGGTCATAGCGACGATCAAGCGACTCAAGCACGGCAGTGTCAGGATCGATGACGGCAACGTTGTGATTGCTTTCAAGGTTCCCAGCGACAGTCCGACCAACCTCGCCACCACCGACAATAATCACATACATTGATCGCACCACTGACTCATATGATTATCTTCGGAGCTGCCCGTAAGTGAGTGCTGCTCAAACCGAGTCAGGTTTTTCATGAACAGTAAGTGTGATCTCTCGTTGTTGTCCCTCAAGATCCGCGACGACACGGCTCACAACCCGCTTGACCTCACGATAGATAAGCGGTTTCACCCGGGCGAGGATCCACTCAACGGAGACAACCGACGGAATATCGACCACCCCTGGACCGATCGATCCCGGGTCAAACTCAGCCACAAACCGAACACGGCTCGCGGTATCGTGGTCTGCTGGCGCCGCATCCGGTGTTGGTGTCACCGTCCAGTAACCCTGTGCATCGAGTTCATCAATCACCTGCCAGTCGATCCGTTCAGCAGACTCGATCGCAGTCACCTGCGACCGGACCGTATGTGAAAGTCGCCACCAACTGAACGTGAGATCGTATTCGGTTCCGACGGATCCATCACCATGTTGGACGACTGAGTCGAGATACTCCGAGTACCGTGCGTACCGCGGAAAATCGACGAGAAACTCGAAGATCTCTGCAGGGGGGAGATACACGACAGTACTGACATCAACGCGGTCCACAAAGAGACTATGTGCTAGAGCTATTTTGCGGTTGGGATCAGGAAAACCGATTGAGACTTGCCTGCCGATCGACATCAGTAGCAGGTGACTGTTCTGCTGGCACTACTTCATACCCAACCAGATCACGGAGATCAACCGCGTAGGTCGTGTGATCGACAGTTAAGAGTAACACTCGCCCTTTGGTCCCATGGACTTCTCCTAGTGCAGTCGTCTCGGGGATTGCTGCATGCGTCAGCGACAGCCCATAATTGAACTCGAAGGTATCAATCGGATCGAATCTTGCCAGCTGGTCGTTCCATGCGCGTGTCGAGACGGAACGATGCAGCCCTGGAATCTTCTGTTCGACGCGAATCCGATCACCGATCTCAGTCGCTAGGTCTGCCTCGCGCTGGCGTGCCAAACGTCCATCTGGGAAATTCTGGAGGTGCGCCGCACGGTCGGCACCTTGTTCGCGAAGCCGATCAACCAGCCGCGTACGCTTTGTCACGCCAACTTTGAACAGATCCGGGGCAAAGGCGGCCAGATAGAGTGCATGCGGTTTCTCACAGTTGGGGAGCGGTTTTGTACACTCACCAGTACAGACCGCACATGGCCAGTACTCGGTGTGTTGTGGACACCACGGCGCGCTTGGGTTCTGACAGCTTTGGTGTCCGTCCTCGGTTATCGTACCTGCACATCGTCGGTCAGTGAGCCGGTATGAAAGACGTGTTCCGGGCGTTAGCGGCTGTCGAGTGACCGTTCCATCCGCAGCCAGCAAAAGCGCAGGACCATCCTCCCGAATAGCCGTCTCATACCCGACAATCTGCACAGCAGACGATTAGCGATGGAACGGAATAGCCTTACCGACCTGTTCTTGTTTCGGAATCTTCAATCATCGCGAAACAATGCCTTCGTATACAGCGATACCAGACGGGGAACACTCGACAGTTAACGAACCAATATACGATGAACATCGAACCCACAGACCGCGCAACCACTACCGATCCACCGATCACTCATCAGCAGTTTCAGGCGTTACTTACTGCAACCGAGACGACACGGGAAGAACTGATCGTCCGCCTTCCGGGGCAGGCTGGACTACAGACCAGCGATCTCCCACAACTGCGCCCAGAAGTGATTCGACAAGTGACAGCCACGCCACCACAGGGTATAGCGACGCTTGATTCCCGGTCCGTGTTTTTGCTCCCTCCCGTTATGGAGACGGTTGCTGCCCGCCGTGAACAGACTAGTCTTGCACCATCAGCGCCGTTGTTTAGTATCTCACCACGGCGGATCCAGATGCTTTTCAGCGACCTCACCACCAGAGCAGCAACGGCAACCGACACGCCGGAGCTTGCGGCCGTGACAATCCAAGACCTGCGGCAATACTTTGCGCATACGGCGCTGGTCGACTGGCAGATCCCATTACGAGTCGTCGGTGCAGTCGGCGATTGGACCGTTGGTGGCGGGCTTCGAACACAGCTCCCGCCAGTAAGCGACGAGGAAATCATTAAAGCATTTACACAGACTGAAAAGACGCTTGACGAGGAGCTCCCATTAGTATCGATACGTGAGGCGATGCTTGGAGCCGACACACCAACCGCCGTCGCGACAGCGGTCTGTCAAACAGCAGCTGAGACGGCACATTATGATGGCGCATGGGTTATTGAGCACGAGTATGCCGATATGAGCCGCATCTGGGCTGCTGCTGGAATCGAGGACGATCAAATTCTCCAGTGGCACGAGCAGACGGACAAACGGATCAGTGAGCAGTCAGTCACGATCACGACTATCGGTCCTGCTGCTCACCGTGCACTGCTGGTTCCTGTTGCGACACCAGCGACAAATCTCGGCATTCTGGGACTCCTACCGGCACGACAGCGGCATATTGGCACGCAGGAACGCGCACGACTAGCCGGACTTGGAAAAGAACTCGCCCAGCTGATCATCGCAACCCGGTGGCGTCAGTTGTTAACCTCAGAAGCAGCAACGGAACTAGAGATTCACTCTGAAAGCGACCAGGCCCCACTTATCAGGATCGCACAATCGCTTGATGCGTCGGTGTCGGTTGAGGGTCTTGTAACCGACGATCGTGCTGGGATTGTCTGCTATGCGAGTATTGATCAGCTGGCGCCGACAGTCGTCGCTGAGCTCTCAGACCACGTTGAGACGGCCCGGCTGGTTGAACGACAGGATCACCGTACCCGGGTCGAGTTGCATATCAACAAGCCAAACCTCGCATCCTTGTTGACCGACATGGGAGCAGTCATCGAGACGTTTGTCATCGATGACGGTGTTGGTGAGTTAACTGCTGTTGTCCCCCGAGGTACTGATATACGCGGGATCATCGTGCAACTTCGAGAGCAGTTTCCGGGCACAGAGCTGGCCAGCAAACACACCAGAAACGAACTCCCACAGACGGACATCCGGCAGTCAACACAGCCGATCGATGAGCTTACCGATCGACAACAAACGGCGATTCAAACAGCACTGTTAAGCGGCTATTTCGAGTGGCCACGTGGCAGTACGGCAGAAGAACTCGCCGACGCGATGGATATCTCCTCCCCAACGTTTCACCGCCATCTCAGACGCGGCCTTCAGACCGTTCTGGAGACCGTCTTTGAGAAACAAGACAGTCCTCGCTAGGCGATCGCCGGTTCGACAATTGACGATTGGGCTATTTAGCAATCGTTTTTAGTTGGGTGTTTGTTCTACATATAGATACGTCGCCATGGCCGAAGACGAACTTGAATCCCAACTCGAAGCACGGGAGTATCATCGACCGCCGACGAAGTTTGTCGGACAGGCAAACGCGTCCGATCCAGCGATTTACGAGCGGTTCGATGACTTCCCGAACGGGTTTGAGGAATACGCTGAGTTACTTGATTGGGACGAGTACTGGGACCAAACCTTTGATGGGTCAGATCCACCGTTTTTCCGCTGGTTTGTCGGAGGCAAGCTCAACGCCTCGTACAACACTATCGATCGGCATCTCGATGAGCGGGGCGATCAAACGGCGTTGTTATGGGAAAGCGAAGATACCACCGAACGGCGCCGGCTCGCCTACCAAGACCTCTACCGGGAGGTCAATGAAGTCGCAGCTGCACTCCGTGATATCGGTGTCGCGGAGAACGATATCGTTACGCTCCATATGCCGATGCTTCCGGAACTGCCCATCACGATGCTTGCGGCAGCGCGGATCGGGGCCCCACATTCGGAAGTTTTCGCCGGATTCTCGGCGGAGGCACTTGCTGAACGTATCGATGACGCAAAAAGCGACGTCGTCGTGACTGTCGATGGATACTACCGCCGAGGTGAGTTCCTCAATCACAAACAGAAAGCGGATAAAGCCGTCGAGATCGCTGATCAAGATGTCGATACGGTGCTTGTCTGGACACGACATGGGCCGGAAAATCTCCATGACGAGGTGGAAATTCACGACGACCGTGACATGCTAATGGCTGACCTGTTGGCTGACAAGCGTGGCGCTCGCGTCGATCCGGTTCCCCGTGATGCGGAGGATCCGCTGTTTTTGATGTATACATCAGGAACGACTGGCAAGCCCAAAGGTGCCCAACACCGGACTGGTGGGTACCTGGCATATGCGGCCGGGACAAGCAAGTATGTGCTTGACATCAAGCCAGAGGATACCTACTGGTGTTCTGCTGACATCGGGTGGATCACCGGACATTCCTATATCGTCTATGGGCCACTGGCCTTAGGGACGACCTCAGTAATGCGGGAGGGAGCTCCGGATTACCCACAGAAGAGCGTCACATGGGAGGTGGCTGAACGGTACGATGTCGATATCTTCCATACGTCTCCAACGGCCGTCCGCCTGTTCATGAAATGGGGCGAAGACATGCTTGCGGACTATGACTTCGATTTCCGTCATCTCACGACAGTCGGCGAGCCGATTCAACCGGATGTCTGGGAGTGGTATTATGAACATATCGGAGATAGCGATGCGGCGATTGTCGATACGTGGTGGCAAACCGAAACCGGTGGACACCTTATTACCAACCTGCCAGCTCTCGCTGACATGAAACCTGGTAGTGCAGGCCGTCCCGCACCCGGCATTGAGGCAGGAATTGTCGACGATCGAGGAACCGAAATCGAACCTGAGAGCGGGCAGGCTGGGAACTTGATCATTAAACGGCCTTGGCCAGGGATGCTCCAAACGGTCTATGGAAACGATGAGCGATTCATTAACACGTACTGGCGGGACTTCTCGGATCTTGACAGCGATGACTGGCGTGACTGGAACTACAAGACCGGCGACGGTGCCGTCCATGAGACTGACGGATACTACCGAATCCTAGGCCGGCTCGATGATGTGATGAACGTTGCTGGACACCGGATCGGAACCATGGAACTCGAATCTGCGATCGCAGAAGTACCGGCGGTCGCTGAGGCAGCCGTGGCGGCACGAAACCACGAGCAGAAAGGCGAGGTACCGGATGTCTACGTGACCCTTCGGGAAGGAGAAACAAAAAGCGAGTCCGTCCGGCAGGCGATCTTTGGCGCTGTCGAAGACGAAATCGGAGCGTTCGCCCGTCCAGCAAACGTGTATTTCACGGACGCGCTGCCAAAAACACGGTCCGGGAAGATTATGCGTCGGCTGCTTGAGGATATCTCAAACGACGAGGAGCTTGGAAACACCTCCACACTGCGAGATCCAACGGTCCCTGAAGAGATCCGCGAACAAGTCCACGGCGACTGAACAGGCTAGGCGAACCATCATTTCGTACAGCGAATAGAGCATTGCAGACGAACAGTCATATGTGCAACTATGGTAGAAAATACCAACTACGATACCGAAGCTGACGGCGGGATCCCTGCCGGAAGCGTGCAACGAGAACAGCAAACAAACTATCTACAAACGGAGATCAACCTCTTGCGGCCAAGCACCCCCTATATGCGGGATCATCTCCGGATCATCTGGACCAGGTTTGCGTTATGGGTATTAACGACGTTTGGGCCGATCACGGCGACTGCGATCGCCCCCAGTGTCATGACCACACCGATGCCGATCTTAGAGTTTCCTGTCCATTATTTCGCGATCGCAATCGTGAGCCCGATGAGTGCGTTGGTCTTGGCTGGGTGGTATGCGTGGAAACGCGATCAGCTTGATGAAAAATACGGCATCGATCACACCACTCCGTCTGATCGGACCCAGGTGACGGCCGCAGATGGGGGTGAGCACCCGTGACTACGATCGTACTCCAAACTGGGGAACTGCTCCCGGAGGGGCTGAATATTTCGTTTAAGCTGCTTCCAGCGGCCATCGTCTCATTGATGATGGCCTCGTTTTTGGGTGTTGGCTATTTCTATAAGGTCGCCGATACCGACGACATGTGGGTTGCCGGCCGCTCGATTGGAAACATCGAAAACGGCATGGCGATCGGTGCGAACTGGATGTCCGCGGCCTCATATCTCGGGATGGCAGCGTTGATCGCTCTGTCTGGGATCTATGGTCTTGCCTTCGTCGTTGGGTGGACAACCGGCTACTTTGTGTTGTTGATTTTCCTGGCCGCACAGATGCGCCGGTTTGGGAAATACACCGCACCGGACTTCGTTGGCGATCGGTTCAACTCTGATACTGCACGCGCGATCGCCGCAGTGACCACGTTCCTGATCGGGTTTGTATATGCGATCGGCCAAGCCCGCGGGATGGGGTTGGTCGGCCTGTATATTTTCGGAGACCTGGGGATTCCAGGGATGAGTGGCTATCAAGCGATGATGATTCTGTTTATGGTCATCACCATCGGCTATCTGGCACTCTCGGGCATGTTGGGTGCGACAAAGAACATGGTCTTCCAGTATGCCATCCTCATTGCCGCGTTCCTGATTGGACTCTATGCGACTGGCTGGACAGCCGGCTATTCAACGATCGCACCGCAACTTGAGTATGGCGCACTGATCAGCGCCCTTAGTGCAGAGTTCTCGGAACCGTTTGTCAACGAGTCATACTATCTCTGGATTGCAACAGCGGTCTCGTTGGTCTTCGGGACCTGTGGTTTGCCTCATGTGTTAGTCCGGTTCTATACGGTCGATAACGAGCGGACTGCTCGCTGGTCGACCGTGTGGGG
Organism: uncultured Salinarchaeum sp.; assembly: GCA_964403925.1. Lineage (GTDB taxonomy): Archaea > Halobacteriota > Halobacteria > Halobacteriales > Salinarchaeaceae > CAZFMU01. The sequence continues at coordinate 5,099 of CAYOHZ010000014.1, read as the reverse complement.
ACTGTTTTTCATCCTTGTGTTGTACCTCGGCGCGCCCGCATATGCGGCATTCGGGACGGACTTGTACAGCGAGAACGTCCGACCGAGTTTCGGAGATCCAGGCATGTCAGGTGAAGCAGGCGATGTGATCGTTGTACTGGCAAGCCAATTGGCTGGCCTTCCTGAGTGGCTGGTCGCGATCGTCGCTGCTGGTGGGATTGCCGCAGCGGTTGCAACGACTGCTGGGCTGTTCATCACCGGCTCGTCAGCCATCTCACACGATATTTACGCGAATATCATCAACGAGGATGCCAGCCAGCGCGAACAGTTGATCGTCGGGCGATTGAGTATCGTCCTCTTGGGAGTGTTGACGATGGCGGCCGCCTATGACCCGCAGGCGCCGATTGCAGCGCTGGTCTCGTATGCGTTCTCGCTTGCAGCAACAGTTTTGTTCCCGATGTTTTTCCTTGGGCTGTGGTGGGAAAAGACAAACCGGCAAGGGGCACTCGCGGGGATGACAAGCGGATTGCTCCTGTGGTTGCTCCCAATGCTCAACGAAGGTGCCTTCGGCGTTGTTAACGGTGGCGCCGGTCTTGGCATCGAGATTCTAGCCACGTGGGTGCCGGCAATCGGCTCAGCGCTCATCAATATGCCGCTTGTCTTCGTGATTACGATCGCCGTCTCACTTGTGACGAGTGAACCCACACAAAAGACAAAACAGATGGTCCGGCAATGTCACAGCCCGGAACCGATGGCGACTGACATGACAGCCGAAGAAGTTGTAGCACAGCGGACTGAAGACACACCTGCTGATGATTAACCATGTACGATCGAATCCTCGTGCCAACTGACGGCAGTAAGGTCGCCCAAGCAGCCGTGAGCCATGCGATTACGATCGCGACCGACAATAATGCGACAATTGATGCGTTGTATGTCGCCGACACCGACGCGATCAGTATCAGCTTGGGCACCGAACAGGTCGATCGGATTAGACAGGGGCAATTTGCGGAGATGACGGAGTTGCGCGAACAGGCGGAAGCCGCTACCGGTTATGTGGCCAAGCGGGCCAGTGACGCTGGAATCACAGTCAACGAACATCACGCTGGTGGCATTCCCCATCGTATTATTGCCGACTACGCGGCCGAGCACGATATCGATCTCATCATCATGGGGAGTCACGGCCGTGCCGGCGTTCGACGGGCATTACTGGGGAGTGTCACTGAACGGACGCTTCGCTCGACGAGCGTCCCGGTTCTCGTCGTTGACTATGAGGGCACCAAAACTACCGACGACTAACACCAACCAATGACCACACTTGATCGGCTCGTCGAGTATGTTCGGACCCATCGCTGGGGAATGGTGAACGATCTGCTGTTCGCGCTGGTGTGGGTCGGGCTCATCAGCGTGGTGTTTACGCTTGTTGATGGGCCACAGTGGGCGTACTATCTACTGATGTTGACAGGCATCCCGGCCTATTTCGGCTTTCTCTATTCTTGGAAGCTCGCAGTTCACAACCACCGTCATTGACCGCTCAGAGTGCGCTCGAACGCGCAGTCACAAAACGGCCAACTCCGTCGATCGAAACCCCCTAACGCTCGCCCATCAGAGGACCAACATGGACACGCGAGCGTCGGTGACTGTTGTACGACTCGGGCATCGACCGGGACGGGACGATCGGATGACGACACATGTGGCGTTGACCGCTCGTGCACTCGGGGCAGATCGGGTTGTCCTTCCCGAAAACGCAACTGATGCGGTTGACACGGCACGGGATGTGACCGACCGGTTTGGTGGCCCCTTTAGTGTCGAAACAACAGACGACCTGCTTGGGACGATTCGTGCGTGGGACGGTCCGCTTGTCCATCTCACGATGTACGGAGAGCCCGTTCAAACTCTCGAAGAGGACCTCCACGAACAGCTCCAAGACGATCCGATGATGGTTGTTGTCGGGGCTGAAAAGGTTCCATTTGAGGTGTATACAGAAGCAACACATAACGTCGCAGTAACAAATCAGCCACACTCCGAAATCGCAGCGTTGGCTGTGCTGTTGGATCGGGTTTTTGCCGGTGCCGAGCTTGATCGGGAGTGGGCAGGCGCACGGAAACAAGTGCTGCCAAAAGAAACTGGCAAACAGGTCATCGATATCGATCCAGAGGACTCCTGATCGCAGGGTTCGATGGTTTTAACCGGAGCGGTGTCCCAAGTAGTATCAATGGCTTTTGAGGAGTTGCTTGAGGATCCAGTTATCCAAAAATACCTCCACGAACTCGTCGGACCAAAGGGGATGCCGGTTGCGGCTGCACCACCGGATGGGGAAGTAACCGACGAAGAGCTCGCCCAACGACTCGATATGGAACTAAACGACGTCCGCCGGGCCTTGTTTATCCTATATGAGAACGATCTCGCATCCTACCGGCGGGTCCGTGATGAGGATTCAGGATGGTTGACATATCTATGGACCTTCGAGTATGAGACGATCCCGGAAAACCTCGAAACCGAAATGCAACGACTGCACGAGGCACTTCGGGAACGGCGGGACTACGAAGCCGAACATGAGTTTTACCTCTGTGACATCTGTTCGCTTCGGTTTGAGTTCGAGGAAGCCATGGAGTTTGGCTTCCAATGTCCGGAGTGTGGATCGTCGCTTGAGTCAATGGACAATGATCGACTGATCGCGGCCATCGACGATCGGCAGCAAGCGCTTGCAGACGAACTTAATGCTGAAATTCGAGCGGAGTAAGTGATGGTTACTCTCGCATCGAAAATCTACGTTGATGGTGATGCCCGACAACGGGCACAAAAGTCACTTGCGGGGATTATTGAGAACCTGACAGCAGATGTTGTCGTCGATACTGACATCGAGATCGGGCCGGACGGATTCCCGACAGTAACCGTCGAGGGCCCGGACGCAACAGCTGTTCGATCGCTCCTTGCGGAAACGTTTGGACTGATCCCGGATCAGTTAGACCCCGGAGAAACGTACGTTGGGACGCTGTCAGCGTGGGATGATACGGGATTCACGCTGGATGCTGGGACGCCTGTCCAGGTTCCTGCCGATCGGATCGGGTTGGGGCCTGGCACACCGGAACAGCTCCGGACACGATTCGGTCTCGTGCAGCATCTCCCACTGGAGTTTGTCTATGATGATCCTCCTCGGCTATCGGAGGCCCAACGTGACCAGCTGTACGAGTGGCGTCGCGGCCCTGGCCGAGTGAACGTCAACAGTGCAACCCGCTCGGAGGTTCGAGCGACAATCAACCGGGCTGGACATGCCCAGGATATCGTGACCGTTGAGCGACTCGGGATCCTTGAGCACAGTATCATCTGTCGTGACCAGACGGATCCGCCGGGATTGATTGCCGAGATCGGTCCGTATCTGCCTGCAGAACTTTACGCTGTCGTCGGATAGCAATGCACACGCGTGTTGGTATCGCAACGATCGCGGTGTTCGCACTCGCGCTGACAGCCGGATGTCTCGGTCCCCAGCAGATCCCGGATGACGAACTCACAGCCGATGCCGAATACAATTGGGAGACCGATGTAGACGCCGAAATCACGATTACCGAAAGCAGCTGGCTTGGAGCCAACGAATTCAAGGCTGTCTATCAGATCGACAACCGTAGCCAAGTGGAACTCTACCAACGGGGGCTTTCACGTGACCGCCCACTTCGAGTCCAGGCAGTACAGTTCCAGTATCCCAACGGCACAGTCGTCGGCGCAGACCAGTTGTCGATCACGACTGAAGCGGAACGCACGATCATCGAGTTACCGGCCGACAGCGGTGCGCTTGCATTTACCGGAACGCACCCGAGCAAGGAACTCCAGATCGAGGCGTATGTTGAGGGCTCCTATCGGGTTATCCTGCCCCCCAACCATCGCACTGCGGATTTCCTGTTAGGCGACGTTGTGCCCGGTAACTATACTGTAACGGAACTCGATTCCCGCGTTGCAGTGTCGTGGCAGTCTGTGGATCGGTCGCTGCTCGTCCGGTATTATGCTGAACGTGATCGGATGATCTTCTGGGGATTAGTCGCTGGACTCTCGGTGATCGGTCTCGGTGGGTACCTTTATTTCAGACGAGAGATCGCCCGCCTCATGCGCTGGCGGGAGCAACAGGGATTGGATGTTGATGATGAGGTCGATGACGATGACCGACGGCGGCCACCGCCGGGACTTCGCTGACTTCTCTCATGACTGACACCGTGTGTTCCGACCGCCACAGTGGTCGATCCGTCACAGACAGGCCGCTCTCTGAGGAGAGGTTCCGAGTCAATACGGTTCCGACCGAGACAGCGACGTTAGTGGGCGTGTGTCGGGTCCCCGGGCTCAAAGAGACAAGTACGAGACAGCCCACAGCCGATGCCGTGAGCGGTCTGTTTGTCCGTAGAGACAATTTTCGATCACGAAACGATTACAAGCGCCCAGACCTACAATAATTAAGCAGTTCGAACCGTTACCGAACAAGTGTGTCGACAGTCACACTGATTGGTACGCGGTTGGCCGACGTCGGACAGACCTTCCAATATCATGGTGAAACGCCGGCTTGTGAAGGCTGTCCGTTCCGAGACCAGTGTCTCAACTTAGATCAGGGAACACACTATCGCGTTACCGACATCCGTGAAAACGCTCAGGTACTTGAGTGTGCCGTCCACGATACCGGGGTGAGGGCTGTCGAAGTCGAACCTGCACCAGTAACAGCAAACATCCCCAGCCGGGATGCCTACACCGGGAGTCGGACCAAATTAGCTGGCACCTGTCCGTATACCAGTTGTCCGAGTCACGAGTACTGTGAACCCGAGGGAGCAACGCTTGGAGAACCCTACCGGATTGCTGAGGTCCTGGGTGACCCGCCACACGAGTTCTGTCAACTCGACCGTGAGCTCACCTTAGTCAAACTTGAAGAGCTATAACAGGTGTTTCACATACGATTTTTATTTGGTTCACGACATGACCTTTCGTCGGGCGATTTACCGTTAGATCTCCGCCAGTCGACTCCGGTGTGTATAAAAGGACTGACCTCCAATCGCCAGCCGCGCGAGGGTAGCCAAGCCAGGTCAACGGCGGCGGACTCAAGATCCGCTCCCGTAGGGGTCCAAGGGTTCGAATCCCTTCCCTCGCAC
>CAYOHZ010000013.1:0-43498 GCA_964403925.1 uncultured Salinarchaeum sp. | reverse complement strand
CACCTGAATCGTTCCCTCGAAAGTCATTGTGGAGAGGTCTCCTTCGGTCCCACCAACGGTGATATTGCCTTTCGTTGACCGAACGGCGACCTCACCGCGCACGATGAACGGAAACGTTACCCTCGGGAGCCTCCAGTGTCGCCCCATCGGTGACTCTGACGCTCGTCATGTCCCCCTGATTGGTGTATAGTTGATAAACCGCGACGCTGGGTGGGTTAGTAAACGACGACGTAACATCCCGTTCGAAGCGACCTGTTTTCACGCAAGTCGCGGTTCGAAGTTCTTGGACGGGAGGACTCATCGATCCCCCCTCTCTGGTTGCCTTCCTCAAAGTTCCTAGCCAGATTAACATCAGCGGAGTTCGGTGTCTGCGTCCGTATATTCTGCCAGGTGACGGTGGCAGCGACTTTCTCGTCCGTTCTCTCCGATCGGATGCGGGTCGGCCGTATCGGTCTCACAGACTGAACCGAACTCTGCAGCGAGCAGCTCAACCGCAGCTGATGGTGAGGACTCGGCGCGTTGCGTCGCTTCATCGACGATCTCCACGGCATCCGGTGGGAGCTCGACATCCGCGAACACGTCGGCAGCGACACTTCGCGGGCCTTGCTTGTCATCAATCAGCCCCAGCCGGCGTTTGACCGTCCGAAGGAGCGATGAGTCGGCGCGTTCACGCTGGCGTAACACTTCTTGGAACGTCTCGAGAGCCTCCCACGCATCCGGCGAGAGCGAGTCCCACTCGGGCGGTCGAATTCGGACTGGACATCGGGTCACAAACGGACAGGCATCGGGTGGGTACCGAGGGTTCGGCGGCGACCCGCGTAGCGTGACGCGGTCAAAGTCGTCTGGAGCCGGTGTTGTCGACCCCGGAATCGCCGACAGCAACGATAGCGTGTACGGGTTCGCCGGAGAATTAAACACCTCCTCAGTCGGGCCAATCTCAAGGATGTTTCCGAGATACATCACCGCAACGCGATCAGTTATTTTCCGCACTACTGAGAGGTCGTGCGCAATAAAAAGTAGCGTAATATCGAGCGTTTCTCGTAGTTCCTCAAGCAGATTTATCACTCGTGCTTGAACGGAGACATCGAGGGCACTGACCGGCTCGTCTAACACAAGAAACTCTGGTTCTAAGGCCAGTGCGCGAGCGATACCGATACGCTGGCGCTGTCCACCGGAAAACTGGTGCGGGTAACGGTAGAAGTGTTCTTCAAGCAAGCCGACCCGATCGAGCAACTCGAAAACCCGCTCGTCGCGCTCGTCTGAGGTCCCCCAGTTGTGGGCCTCAAGTGGCTCCTTGATTATTTGCCCGACCGTCATCCGGTCGTTGAGGCTTTCCTCGGGGTCTTGGAACACGACGCCAACCTCACGTTGCCACTCGCGAAGGTCGCCGCCAGAAAGGTCTGTGACATCCCGCCCGTTGGCCATAATCGACCCGTCTGTCGCAGCCTCAAGCCCAGCAAGCGTTCGACCGAGTGTTGTCTTACCGCAGCCAGATTCACCAACAAGTCCGAGTATCTCTCCTCGATGGATATCAAATGACACACCGTCGACAGCCTTCACCGGCGGTGACCTATCAAGCGGTGAGTCGCTTTCGTAGTAGGTCCGTAGATCGTTGACTGAGATGAACGAGTCTCCGGTCTCGGGAGAGCTTCCGCCGGACAGCTCCGCGGACGAGTCGGCGTTTACTTTGGTACTTGCCGGCTCAGTGGCCTCCATAGAAGATGCGTCGGCGCGGCCCGCAGTCGAGGACGTCCTCGTGTTTTGTTTCTGGGTGTCTGGGGAAGTCTTTTGTTTCACCTCCGGATGCGACGCATCGTGGATTAGACAGGCCGCGGTGTGACCCCCAGAGTCTCCGACTGGGAATTGTTCGGGGTGAGTCGTCGCACAGGCTTCTGTGGCTGCCGGACACCGTGGGGCAAATCGGCAGCTATCGGCTGGCTTCGTTGGTGTCGGAACCTCGCCGTCGATTGTCGGTAGCGTGTCGTCTGCGTCGCTCCGTCCAGGGACGCTCTTGAGGAGAGCACGCGTGTATGGGTGTTCTGGTCGCTCGAAGAGCTCTGCTGTTGGCGCACGCTCGATAATTTCACCCGCGTAAATGACGTTCACCCGATCGGCGGTCTCCTCGATGACCCCCATATCGTGGGTGATGAACAGAATCGCGAGGTCCTCCTGTTCTTGGAGCTCATCAAGCAACTCCAATATTTGTGCCTGGATCGTCACATCAAGCGCGGTTGTTGGCTCGTCGCACACGAGCAGGTCCGGATCGCAGGCCAGCGCGATGGCGATGATCGCACGCTGTTGCATCCCCCCTGAGAATTGATGGGGGTACTCACCGAGCCGCCGGGGAGCATCCGGGATTCCAACATCCTCTAACAGTTCAATTGCTTTCGATCGGGCCGCCTCTCCCGTCAGGCCCTGATGGATACGGAGCGCCTCGCGGATTTGATTGCCGACCGTGTACACTGGGTTAATCGAGTTCAGTGGATCCTGAAATACGATGGCAATATCGCCGCGGTGGCCATCCCAGCCGGTGTTAACAAGATCAACCCCGTCGAACCGGATTTCTCCTCCTTCAATGCTCCCTGGCTGGTCAATCAATCCCAGGATCGACCGCGCTGTCACGGATTTTCCAGACCCGGACTCCCCGACGAGTCCGACGGTTTCGCCAGCGCGGACATCAAAAGAGATCCCGTCAACCGCGTGGATCGTCTCCTTGCCGGTCCGAAACACTGTACGGAGGTCACGTACTTCCAGAAGCGCATCTGAGTGTTGGTGTGAGGCGGTTGGTGCTTTCCGATGTGGAACCGCAGACTCATCGCTAGTCATTCGAGCCCCTCAAAAAACGGCGTTCGGTCATCATGCGACAACGACAGCGCAACCGTGTCGGAAATCGACCGGACCTTTGTTCGCGCCCCTCCCGAGGTGTCCGCGTATGGCACGAGCAACCGTTTTCGGATCCCCCCCGCAACCAGTGCGATGGCATTGTCATCTGACTGGTGGACTTCTAAGAGATACAAGCGGTAGCCACCTGTGTCGACATACTGGATTTCGGTTCGGCAAATTCTGCTCGCAGTCATTTGTTCGGTGAGTGTGGTCACCGTCTCGCCGGCAACGGTAAAGACGAATCTCACTGGACCGTCATTTGGTGTCTTTATCGTTCCGTGGTCTGCGTACGCCTCAACCACCGTCTGTCCGGCCGCCCGGTAGTCCGCTGCAACCGTCGCGACCGTGTCTCGAAGGCGATCCCACGCCGCCGTGTGTGGTATGTCTGCTGACATCTGTTATCCTCCAGCACCGCTAGCTGCCGCAGTCGTTTCTTCCTCGCTGCTCAGGTCAGTTTCGGCGTCAATCGCGTCTCGTACTCCGTCTCCGAGCGCGTTGAACCCGGTTACCACAATAACGATCATCACCCCAGGAATAACGGCAATGTGCCATGACATCGTCGTCAGCAGGGGCTGTCCCACATCAACAAGACGGCCCCACTCTGGCGTCGGTGGCGAGACGCCGAGTCCAAGGAACGAAAGTCCGGAAACACCGATGATGATTCCGCCGAGGCTCATTGATGCGTACACCATCAGATACCCGACAATATAGGGCAGAATATGGCGGCGCATCGTTGTCCGTGGAGTTAATCCGTAGCTGTCAGCGGCGTCGACCCATGTCCGCTCGGAGACCTGAAGCGCCGGTCCTCGAACAGCCCGCCACAGCGATGGCCAGCCCGTCAAGGCAAAGATGAACGCCAGCAATACCCCACCGTTATAGAGCTCTGCGAGCCACGTCTGTGCGAGCACCACTGATAAGAGAATTACAACAAGCAGCTGGGGCAATGACTGTGTTGCGTCGCTCACAAGGACGGTCGCTAAGTCTACGAGTCCACCGTAGTACGCGCTGAGCAGGGCTAAGCTAGTGGCGACAACCCCGCTTATGATGATCGCGAGAAGCCCAATAAAAAGCGATACTCGTGCCCCAAGCGCAACTTGTGTAAAGAGATCCTGTCCGGACGGTAACGTCCCAAACGGATGGAACCGGTCATACTGGTCGTAACTAAGTGGGCCAACGTTCCGATCCTCAATCCCCTGCGAAGTCGTGTCCGTATTTGCTGTCCCGACGGTGATCGTCTCAATATCGCCGGTTTCCTCATCGTAGTAGTTAAGCTCGTAACTGTACGGGTCGATGGCGTTCTGCTCAAGCGTGGTCGGACCGAGTGCCGGCGCGAAGACGGCGAGGATCAAGAAGGCTAACACAACGATGAGTCCGAATTGTCCCCATCGATGACCGCGGAAGCGGCTGACAACATCGTCGAATGGCGTCCAGCTCGCTGTCCGGTACCGGTTACGGTACAACAGATAGCCACGCCAAATCCAGTACAAACACAGGGCACCGTATGCGTATATCAGCCCGACACGTAGCCCCCATGCTCTCGCTGGCGATAGTCCGAAAAACGTTCCCTGCCAGCCCTCACCGGGAACAAGCGTTCCTTGATTTGGAATCGTTTCCCGACTCAACAGGACTGGAATGCGGTCGGCGGCCACGAGGGCAGCCTCCCCAAGTGGAAGCGTACTTACCGTGAACTGAATGAGTACCCCCACCTCGGGAAGTATCAGTAGTACCGCCCCCACGAGCCACGCGCGGGTCGCGGAGGTTGGGACGCGGTCAAGTCTGGTCTGAACTGTCGTGTTCACGTCAGGTGGAGCTGGTGTCTCTGTCATCGTCGTTCAGCATACCCGATTCGCGGGTCGATAAGGGTGTACAGCAGGTCCTGTGCGATGTTTATCGAGACAGTCAACAAAATAAAGATGAACATTAGCGATCCGGCCAGTGGGAGATCACCGCTTGTCATGGCGTCGAAAAATAGCGTCCCAATCCCGTTGATTCCAAAGACAACCTCGACGAGGACAGAGCCACCAACAAGCAGGTACGCCTCACTTGTAATAACAGGAATCAGAGGGATGAGGGCGTTTCGCAGCACGTGTTTCCCGATCAGTCGCCAGCGTGAGACCCCGACAGCTCGCGCTGTGTCAACAAAGTCTTCATTGATGATCTCAAGAACAGCTGTCCGCGAGAGTCGCAACTCGTTTCCCATTGAGGCAGACCCGAGAACAAACGCTGCCGGAAGAATTTGCTTTGTGGCGATAATGAATCCCTCAGGTGTTCCCAACGCGGAGAGATCTGGGGCGCCGATCAGGTCGGTCTCAACAATAAACGACTCCCAGCCGCTGCCAAAAAAGAGCGCGTCGGTGCGTGACAGCAGTGCCAACAGGATCACCGCCAGCCAGAAGTTTGGCATCGCACGCCACACAATACCCGTGATAGAGGCTAAATAGTCGCGGTTCGTGTTGACGTTCAGTCCGGCATATATTCCGAGGGGAATGCCGATGAAGATCGGAATTAACACTGCCCAGAGACCCAGCCAGATGGTTCGCGGACCGAACTGTGCCAGCAGCGCGACAGTGTCTTGTCCGGGATACAACACCCATGACTGTCCAAGGTCGAAGGTGACGAGATCAACGAGATACTCGCTGTACTGGATGTGTATCGGATCGTTTAGCCCAAGCTGTTCCTCAATGCGGTTGAGCCGCTCTTGAGCCTGTGCACTGTTCACTGGCCCGACAATAGCCGCAGCCGGGTTTAGTGGGCCAACCCGAATGATCAGAAACGTTGCAGTAACGCCGAGCCAGATGACCGGGATCGACATCAACAGCCGGCGGAACAGGTAGACTAGGCGATTCATACTTGCCGGCGATCCCAGGAGGTACCCAGCTGCGACGATCCTGTTCCCGCTGGCTGCCACGGCACCGTCATTCGAACGTGACGTCGTTGTAGAGGCGGTCGTGGAACCCACTTGGCTGGATAGGCGCATCCACTGAGTCGTACCACCACTGCCGCCCACGGGGGTGATAGTTCGTCAGGTAAATCGCATCCTCCCAGATGGCTTCTTCCATCTGAATAAACGCCTCGCTGCGGGCCTCCTCTTCGGCATCGGTCGGACCAAGGTTGTTTTGGACTTGCTCCCAGGCCGCTGCAGCCCGCTCTGAAGCATCAGACGGATCTTCGCGCCATCGGACGAGATTCCCCTCATATGGGCGGCCGAACTTCAGCATGTCTGCCGGCGACGGGTACTCGAGACCGTTTCCGAGCGTGTACATATCAAGATTCCCGCTGACCGCCTCATCAATGATCGTGTTGAACGGCGCGCGCTCGATTGACAGATCAACGTACACTGCCTGTGCCTTCGACCGAATCAGGTCTGCGATTCGAGAGTACGCGTCCGGGTTACGGTCGTTGTACAACGTCAGCGTGATTGACGCTCGATTGTTCTCGCCGTAGCCCGCGTCCTCCATGACGCTCCGGGCCTCGTCGACCTTCGCCTCACGGTAGCCGTATGGAAAGTTCTCTTCTGCGTGTCGATCGTACGCCTCCTTCCCGCCTGGGTAGACAGATGGCGGCGCCTGGTGGTATGCCGGCTCACCGACGCCTCTGAACCCCTGCTCGACGAAGTTCTCTTGATTAACCGCATAATTAAGCGCCTGCCGGACCGGCTTCTCGACGCGCGAGCAGTCAAAAATAAAGTATGCAGTGTATGCTTCGTCCCAAGTCGAGTAGTTTACTGTTTCACCATTCTCGAGTGGCCCGTAGGTCCCAACCTCTTGGCCGAGATTCCGCGTCTCCTCGATCGACACTTTCCCCGGGTCGAACCGAGAGTTCGGCAAGCGGAAGACCTGGACGCTTCGGTTCATCGCTCGCTGGTGAATCGCATCGGAATTTTGGACGACCTGCATGGCGATCTGGTCTGGTCCAGGCTCGTCGCCGTAGTAGTCGTCCGCCGCCGACAGAACAACTTCCGTTCCAGTCTCAACAGACTCTGCTTGGAAGGGACCGGTTCCGACCGGCGACTGCGAGGAAAATTCGGAGTACTCCATGTTGCCATCGTATCCCTCAATGTCGCCAACGATCCCTTCTGGAACCGGACTCAGGGAGCCATATGCGAACCAGAACAACGCATCGAAAAACGCCTGTTCGAGTGTCACCGCAAGCGTATAATCGTCGACGGCCTCGACCGCGAGGCTTCCCGGCTGGTACACTTCTTGCTCTTCACCGTCGACGGTCTCGGTCATCGTTTCGTGAGCGATCCGGAAACTGCCTTCAAGAATGGTATCACCTTCTTGACTATTCTCGGAGGCAGCGAGCCGCTCCCACGAGTATACCACATCGTCAGCCGTGAGTTCGTCCCCGTTATGGAACGTAACACCCTCACGCAGCGTGAACGTGTACGTTTGACCATCCTCCGAGACGGAGTAGTCAGAGACCAATTGCGCTGTTGGTTCTAAGCCATCCGATGGCAGCGTTAACAGCTCGCTGAATATATGGTCAGAGACCACTTGCGACCCGTCACCTTTGATCTGTACCGGATCAAAGTTTGCGGCTTCCGGGATCGACAGGGATAGTGTGTCACCACTGTCTCCGTCGCTTGAGCTATCTGTGCCTTCGTTACTACCGTTTGTTTCTCCTGTCTCATCCGCTGTGTTTGATTCGTTGCCGGAGCATCCTGCGATTCCGACGGTTGCGACACCGCCGGCAGTTTTCAGAAAGGTCCGTCGCCGCTGCCCATTCGCCGTGGTATCTTCGGGCACACGAACAACACGTGAATATCGGAATATAATACGTGGTGACCCAGCAAATACTGAAACATACCCAGCTTATTTTAGATCGGATGATATTATATATTGATCTATTGAGTTCTATGATGCTCTATCTAAACTCTCCTTACTGGCGTCTCCATCTATTTTCGCACATTTCACTAGGTGGTGTCACCCCGATTCGGAACTGCCGGCAATAGACCGGGTACGATTCGGGTACGGCAGTCGAGAGCCGATCGCGGTGTCACCAGCGATAGTCAACTCTCCGTAGACATCGTTGCCCGTTTCGGTCACTGGGACGTGAGCCGGTCGTTGTCGACTTCGTCGTGCGTCTCAAGATAGCGCAGCAAGGCGTCGATTTCGGCTTCGAGGCTATACTTCGCCGCCTGCGCTCGGAGGTCCGCCTCTGTTTGCGGTACAGGTTCCCTGTGCAGTTATGTTCTACTTATTCCAGAGACCGCCGACCGCCTTTAGTTATTTTCGACGGACAGCTTCGCCTCGATTTCGTTGAACAATCCTTGGACACGTTCTCTGATATCGTCTCTGATGGCTGCCACTGTTTCCGGGGCTTTGCCCTCTGGATCGATGAGATCCCATTCACGATTGTTCCCAACCCAGCCAGCCGGGCAAACGTCGTTTGCTGAACAGCCTAGTGTGATCACATAGTCGCTGGCTTGTGTTTCATCGATCGTAATCGCTTGAGGTGTTTGATCGGCAATATCGATCCCGACAGCTGCCATTGTGTCGACGACCTCTTCGTGAACGTGTGCGGCCGGTCGGGTCCCACCGGTAATCAGGTCGATTGCGTCCTCGAGATTGCGCTGGGCTCGCTCCCGTTTAGCGAAGGCATACGCCATTTGTGACCGGCCGGCGTTTTGAATACAGACAAATGCGATCGTCTGTGTGTCTGGATTACCTGAAGGACAGGGCAAGGCCCCGTCCTCAAGGAGCACCGCAGTCCGCGAAGCGGACAAGGAGCGCAGTAGGGCGGGGATACGCCCGTAAGCTTGATGCCACGAGATACCGTAGTCAGCACTACCGGAGTTCCCTCGTTGGTGAACGCGGTCTTCGACCGCACCACCGCTTCGCGGTGACTCGCCGCGCGGTAACAAATCCGGTGCCGGCACCGAACCAGTCTGCCACGTCCCGGCCCATGGGTCGGACGCGAATGGCAGTACCCAGCAGGCTGAATACCCTGCCGTGGAGGGGCGGAACGGTATTCGTCCCGAAGAAGCGCCCGGCGCGTCCGGGTGGGAAGGCCCGTTTGACCGGGCTGGACGCGCTGGAACGCACGCCCTCGGTCACAATTGGGCGGCAACCAATGACGGGAGGACGCGAAAGCGTACTTCGCTCCCCAGGAAACGCGCAACCTTGAACTCCCCGTCGGGGAATCCCCGGCCTCAACCGAGGCCGCAGGCCGAGGTAGGCCGGGGAGGAGGTCAAAGTCACTTGTCGCAGCTGTCTATGGTTGATACTGAAATCGCCCTCGAATGATCGGCATTGCAGGTGGCAAGCGGAGTTCAGTCATCGTCCGCTCTCGTTCAATAAGCGGTGCGCGATCGACAAGCAGCTCGATCGTCCGCCGAGTCAGGTGACACCCACCGGCCAGCGGTCGCCAGACCGGCTCGATCACCTCCTGAGTTGTCCCTAGAGCTCCATCCGCGTGAACATGTTCCAGCAACCGAAGCTCACCATCTGGTCGGAGGACACGCTCGATTTCCGCAATCGTTTGCTCGAGATCAGTCACCGAACACAAGACGAATGTCCCTACGACCGCGTCAACGCTGTCTGTGGAAACTGGGAGCGATTCGCCGCTTGCCCGAACGACATTGATGGTCGCCTGTGTGGTCTTTGCCCGGTCGATTGCATGGTGGAGCAGTCGTGGATCCGGATCGACAGCGATAATCTTATCGGCTGTCTCGGCCAGATATGGCAGCTGTCGGCCAGTTCCAGTGCCGAGATCTAGTACCGTTCCGGAGAGGGCTCTCGCAACTGCTTTTCGGTGCGGCGCGATCCGATCGGCAACGACGTCCATCACTGGATCATACGCCGTCGCAAACAGCCGATCAAGTACCATTGCAACACAGTTGAGTGCTTTCCTCAAAAAGGCACTGTCCGGTGGCTCACCGGTTAGGGAGGATCGCTGTGAGTTCAACGTGGTCATCGAGGAGTGCTGTCATCCGATCGATTGCGGCCTCACGGTGTGTTCGGCCACGGCTGATGATCGTTTCGATGCGATCGGTTGCTGTCCGACTATCGGTTTGGACGAGTAAGATCGGCACAGATCGTTCTCGTGCCAGTTTTCGGACCGCTGTCGGCGGCTGGTGGCCGCCAGTCAACACGAGTGCGGTCACACCCGCCGTCTCGATCGCTGCCGTCTGAATGTCGGCGCGATCGCCACCAGTGACGACAGCCGCGTTTTCCACTCGTCGGAAGTGTCTGAGTGCCGTTTCCGCACCCATTGCCCCAATCAATACGGTCTCGACGAGTCCAGCTGTCCCAGTGTCAGCGATGAGTTCGGCACCGAGTTCCGTTGCCAGATCGGCCACAGTAATCCCGGCTAGTTCATCGACATGCGGAATCGACCCTAAGACAGGATAGCCTGCTGACTCAAGAAACGGGATCCCATCAGTCCGGAGCGACTCGATCGCGTCAGCACTGACATCTGTGAAGATGATCCCAGCAAGCCGATCACCGTAGGTATCTGCCGCAGCCATCACCGGATCGATATCCGATGGATCGCGATAGCGCCCGACAAGTACGACACGGGCATCAAGCTGCGTCGCCAGCTCCGGATCGGTCAGGTTCAGCATTCGCCCACGCTGGTCGGTACCACTGCCCTCGACAAGCAAGAGGTCTCGATCGGCCCCAAGCGTCTCAGCGCGGTCTTGCAGCTCGTTTTGGAGTGTCGCTGGGTCGGTTTGGCCACGCAGTAGCTCCGTTTGAAGCGTTTCCGAGTACGTTACAACCGAGAGCGCAGTTGGATCGGACTCAAGGCCAAGCGTACGCGCCGCCAGCGGGAGGTCCTCGTCGATCAAGATCCCATCACGGGTTCGAAGCCGTGTGCCCAACGGTTTCATGTACCCAACCGTTAGCCCACGATTCTGTGCGTGGCGTCCGATACCGAGAGTGATTGCTGTCTTGCCGATACCTTCCGCGAGGCCGGTGAGTAGGATCGTTTCAGTCATTGCTCTAGAAGGTGTTCCTCGACGGTGAGTCTGACATCGATCGCCTGCACGCCATCCGGGCCAGCAACCAGTGGGTTGATATCCAATTCTGCGATCGCCGGGAAGTCCTCAACCAGCCGCGAGACACGAACGATCGCATCAACGATCGCAGTTTCATCTGCTGCTGGTCGTCCCCTGGCGCCACGTAGCAACGGACTTGCCTGTATCTCATCGATCATCCCCTGTGCATCCTGCTGACTGACAGGTCCCACACGGAGGGTCGTATCCTCAAGAACCTCAACGAAAACCCCACCAAGTCCAAACAGCACGACCTGTCCGAACTGAGGATCGCGTTTGGTGCCAACGATCGTCTCGGTCACCTCTTCGAGATCGACCTGTGCTTGGACTTGTACGCCATGGATCGTCGCGGATGGCTGGTAGGCCCGAGCCCTGCTATGGAGTGTTTTGTAGGTTTCCTTGACGGCGTCAACAGGGACGCCGACTTCAACACCCCCGATATCGGATTTATGCAGAATATCGGGACTGACGATCTTCATGACGACCGGCCCGCCGATCCGCTTGGCAGCAGTGACGGCCCCACTCGGTGAGCTGACGATCTCGCTGTCCGGGGTTGGTATCCCATAGGCGTCTAACAGCGCCATTGCTTCGACACCAAGGCGAGCGTCCGATCGGTCTCGAACCTGTGTGAGGATTGCCCGTGCTCGCTCCTGGTCTACATCCGGGAGTTCCGGTGGCGCATCGATCGTGCGGGTTTGGAGCTGTCTGACTGTATCCACTGCCGTGAGACTCCGAATCGCTCGCTGGGGATCGAAATAATTGGGAATGCCGGCCGCTGAGAGCTGTTCGCGAGCGTTCATCGCTGTCTCACCGCCCATCAGACACCCGACGATCGGCGTCTCGTATGCTGCACGCAGTTCTTTGAGTGTGCTTGCGAGTTCGGGATACGAGAGGACTGCTGTCGGTGCTGCAAGCGCTACCACAGCGCCGACGCCTGGATCTGACATGACAGCAGTAAGTGCACGCCGAAAGCGAGTCACGTCAGCATCCCCAATGATGTCGACGGGATTATAGACGTTTGCCCCGTCTGGAAGCACCGACTGTAGGGTCGTCACTGTCTCATCAGTCAAGCTCGCACGTGCAAGCGATGTGGTCCCAAGTGCGTCAGTTGCCATTACACCTGGCCCACCAGCATTGGTGACAATGGCGACCGTCGATGTCGAGGGTGTTGGAAGGTTCCCGATGGCCTGTGCGTAATCGAACAGCTCCTCTGCAGTATCGGCGCGGATGATCCCCGCCTGTCTGAGCCCGGCTGTATATGTCGTATCACTACCGGCGATCGTCCCTGTATGTGAGGCGGCCGCTTTCGCGCCGGCCTCGGTCCGCCCGGCTTTGATCAGGATAATCGGCGTTTCGGTGGTTACCGATTGGGCTGTTTGAATAAACGACCGGCCTCGCTCGATGCCTTCGAGATATCCAATAATAACCTCGGTTCCCGGATCATCGCCCCAGTACTCGATCAGATCGGTTTCATCGATGACCGCCTTATTCCCCAATGAAACGACGTGTCTGAACCCGATCCCCTGTGCGGTGGCCCAATCGATCGCAGCCGTGACGAACGCCCCTGACTGGCTCATAAACGAAATCGACCCGCTCAGTGGAGCTGCCGGCCCAAAGGTGGCGTTCATCCCTGCAGGCGTACTGGCAACACCCAAGCTGTTTGGCCCCACGACCGGCAGGTCATACTTGGCGGCGGCCTCTGTGAGCTCTGTTTCCCGTGTTTGGCCATCCGTACCGACTTCGCCAAAGCCGGCTGTGATAACGATCGCGGCGCCGACACCCGCTTGCCCAGCCTGTTCGATCGCATCGATCGCTGCCGGCCCCGGGACGGCGACAATCACCAATTCGATTGCCGGTGCGGTGTCGATCGATGGATAACACGACAGTCCCAACACCGTCTCTCGATTGGGGTTGATCGGTACGATCGGCCCCTCGTATTCTGCTTGGAGGTTTTCCATGATCGCCCGTCCCACTGAGCCGCCTCGGTCAGTGGCACCAACAACGCCGATCGATGTGGGAGTAAACAACGACGCGAGCTGTCCCATCGTTTTGTCTTACCGATCCACACCAATAAAATCGTCCGGCCAGCGGCAGGGAGGCGTTATAATGATACCGACAGCCTCCTAATGGCTCCATATGAGTGTCAGACAGGAGTCGGCATCCATCCGCTGTCTGATCGCGAAGGTCGGACTCGATGGCCATGATCGTGGTGCACACGTAATCACTCGTGGGTTTCGTGATGCTGGGTTTGAGGTCATCTACTCCGGGCTGCATAACGCACCGGCGGATATCGTTCGCGCGACAGTTCAGGAAGATGTTGATGTCTTAGGGATCTCGATTCTTTCAGGCGCACACAACACTGTCGTGCCGACGATCCTCGATGGACTCCGCGAGCAAGGCGCACTTGCTGAGACGCTCGTACTTGTTGGTGGAGTTATCCCTGAAGAGGACATTGCCGAGTTGAAAGCTGCCGGCGTCGCAGAAGTGTTCGGTCCCGGCACGGAACTGCAGGAAACGATTTCGTTTGTCCGTGAGCACGCGCCATGAGTGTTGATGAACTCATCGAGAAGACCCTTGCTGGCGAACAGCAGGCCCTTGCGCGTGCAATCTCGATCATCGAGAACCGTGAGACGGAGTATCCACAGCTCATGGCAGCGCTTTATGGGGCTGCCGACAGCGAGACAGTCGTTGTCGGCATCACCGGCAGCCCAGGCTCAGGAAAATCGACGATCGTGAGTGGGTTGATCGATCGACTGCGAGACCGTGGGCTCTCCGTTGGCGTGTTGGCCGTCGATCCGACATCACCGTTTTCGGGGGGCTCCGTGCTCGGCGATCGGGTTCGGATGGGCCATCGGACTGGCGACTCGAATGTCTTCGTCCGATCAATGAGTGCCCATGGCGAACTCGGTGGCCTGTCGGCTGCTGCCACCGAGACGATCGTCGCGTATGCCGCGGCTGGTTTTGATGTCGTCCTTCTCGAAACCGTCGGAACCGGGCAAAACGAGATCGATATTGTCAGGGCTGCCGATACGGTTGTCCTTACCGTTACCCCTGAGTCAGGTGACAGCGTCCAAACGTTGAAAGCTGGTGTGCTCGAAATCGCAGATCTCTTTGCAGTGAACAAGGCCGATCTTGAGGGTGCCGAACGGACCGCGTATCAGCTCCAGGAAATGCTACAGGTTGGTGCTGATGCTCCCGGTGAAACGACCGATTGGGAGCCACCGATCGTGACAACCGTAGCAACCGATGGCGATGGCCTCGATGAGCTTCTTGAGCACGTTTTTGCTCATCGTGAGTATCTCGAACGGACCGGGCAGCTTGATGTGGCTGCTCGGAACCGTGCGATCTACGCGATCCGAAACCGAATCACGAATACCGTCGATCGACGGCTCCACACCGCCCTGACAGACCAGACAGATCTCGATGCTGCCGCCGAACTGGTACTTGATGGCAGTCAAGATCCACAATCGATCGCAACAGAGATCCTCACCGAGCTCGATCTCACTGACGGTGGATAACTGCGTTCACTCCAGTTCTGCTGGCTCGTGTGTCCCCGTCTGCTCAGATGCCGAATAACGTTCTGCAAGTGGCGCAATCGTATCGACATCGCCCGGCGTGTGCGGCACACGAAGTGGTGAGAGACTGATTGCCCCCGTAAGAACAGCATGCCGGTCCGTCCCGACCGGCTCATCGAGATCACCCGCGGCCATGAGTTCCCAGATCCGGTCGTTTAGAGCCGCGGTCTCTCCGTTCCGATTGACATCCATTTCATATCGTGCTGACGGCTGGGTTACTTCCATCCGGTCAATCGAGTCTTCCGTATACGGAACGTTCATATTCAGATAATCAGCCGCGTTGAATACGTGATCATGATCCAGTCGGTCAACGAGATACTGGACCGCATGAGCAGCCGGTTGATAATCAGCTTCCTGTAACTCGACCTCATATAGCGGCCCGATCTCTGCAGGGATATACATCGAGGTTGCGATCGATGGCACGCCTGAGAAAGCAGCTTCGACGGCTGCACTGACCGTCCCGGATCGGCCGAGCACGTACTCACCGAGGTTTGCCCCTTTGTTGATACCGGCGATCACGAGATCCGGCTCCAGTTCGAGGCCGTTCAACCCGACGATCACACTATCCGCCGGTGTGCCGCTGACTGCATAGCCAAGCTCATGCTCATCGATCGTCACTTCACGCGATGTCGCGCGACCGCTCCGGCTCTGATCCGATTGAGGGGCGACAGCCGTTACTGTCGCGATATCATCAAGTGTGTGATAGAGTGCTCTGAGTCCGGCACTCTCGATCCCGTCATCGTTTGTCAGGAGAATCTCAAGCTCCCCAGCCATGTCCATCGATTGCTAGTTGCTGTCCGCAGTCAAAAGAGTCGTCCTTTAGGTTCCGATGAGATCAACAACGGACTGATCATCAATCACGATGTTGTAGGCCTCCTCGTCGTCATTCCATAACACCAGTCCAGCTTCAATGGCAAGGACAGCCCCATATGGTGCTTCCAATAGTGTCCGGTTGAGTGCTGTTTCCTTTGCCAGCACGGCAAAATGATCCGTCGACTGACTCCCGTCGCCGATTCGAACGAGTGGATTGCCGGCAGTCCCGAGGTCAGTGCTGAGTTTCACCACGACAGTATCGATGCGTTTGCTGACGTGCTGCTCGGAGGTTGCCAGTGGCGCCCACCGCTTTGGATCTGGACTGACATCGACACGCCGAGTTCCGTCAGTTCGGAGTAGTGTATAGGCGTACTTGACTGTTGTATTCGTGAACGTTCCGTCGTCTTTCGGTGCGGCTGCTTGGAGTTGCTGTTGAACCTCTGGGATCGCAAGCTCTGGGGCCTCCGCGAACGACCACCCGGAATCAGTCGGCTGTCGATCGGGCCAGAGCCGCAGTGTTGGCGAATACACAGTCAGCGATGGCCCGTCTGGATCATCAACGACTGCTCGTTCGACACGCCGATGTGTTTGTGTCGTATTGCGATCGGCAGGAGATAACAGAATGATCGTCCCATCGTCTGCAAGCGCGTCGGCATACCGCCTAACGACGGCTGTCGGATCGGCAAGCTCGCTGAGAACGTTTGCAAAGATGATCAGGTCATACTCCTGTGTTGGCGAAAACGATTCTGCGGTTGTCCGATGAATCGTCGGATACCGGTTCGGGCCGATCGAATCGAGGAGCCATGACAGAAACGATGCCGCTGGCTCGCTTGGCTCGATTGCATGGTATTCGATGAGCGCCTGGTCAGGGAGCGCATCGAATACCGCTAGTGCAGGCCCGCCAACTCCCGCACCGACATCCAACACTCGCAGTGTTCGGTCCACCATCCCCCGGGTGGTAAGCTCCCGAAGAACGTATCCCATTGCTGCATAGTAATCCGCGAGATGGTAGATCGCGTACCCGTCAACGGCGATTGCGTCGTATTCAACCGGTTGTTGGCGATAATACGCGTCTTTGAGCTGGGTGATCCGGTCGCGGAGCCGACGACCGCTTTCACCACTAGCCCACTCCAGTCCGTAGCGATCCGTGAGTCGGTCTACTAGCCGCTGATCGTACTGCGCTGGCAACGCCTCGATCGGGCCTTCAGTCGGTGGAACTGGGTCCTCTGGCACCGGTCTGAAGGTACCATCAGGCTGCTCAACGATCCCAAGCTCCAGAGCATGCTCGCGAAGCACCTGTTTGATCACGCCTGGATGCGCCTTGACATAGGTTTCCAGTTCGGCTGGATCAAGCGGCCGGACCCCACGGAGATAGCGGGCCGTATCGAGGATCGTCTGTCGGTCGACCATCTCAGTTGTTGGCTCCGTCCCCGTCGGCTGGCTCAATCGTGTTCCGGGCTGCTCGATACTGGTCGATGAATGTTTCTCGATCAGCAGTCGCGATCCGATCCGCTGCGGTTGCGATCCGAGCTGCTCCGTCGAAACGGTCCTGAATTTCCGCATACACCGCCGGATTACCACTGGTCACCCGATCAAGCAGATCAGTCAACTCTCGGGAGATCGGGGTTTCGTATCCGTCCGGAACGGCCTCTGCTGTGAGTCCGTATGCCAAGATCGCCGCATGTGCGCTGGCCTGGATCGTCTCCATGGCCTGGTCGTGTTCCTCGGCAGTTGTTTCAATAAGGTGGTTCCCGGCCGCTTCAAACGCCTCGATCACACGCTGGATTGTTGGCCCGGGTTGGTCGATCACAACCGGGATCGACCCAGGTGCGTTATCGGGCGCAAATAGCGGGTGAAAACTGGCTCGTTCGACTGTCGCTGTGTGTGTTTGCATGGCTGTCAGTGCGGTCGACATATCTCCCGTCAGATCGATGATCGCACGTTCAGCTCGGTGTGCATACTCGGCGACTGCTGTCTCAGTTGCTGACATCGGAACCGCAATACAGACCAGCTCAAACGATCGCTCGGCTCCTGTCTCAAGCACGTCGCCACCGCTTTCCGAAGCAGCCGTCCGTGCGGTTGTCGGATCGATATCCGCGAACGTCGGTGTCCATGGTCCGACCGTCCCGAACCACCGCCCCATTGTTCCGGCTCCGACGACGAGTACGTCCATTGTTGGCTAATTCGACTGCCGTCCCGAAAAGCACCTCGCTCCTCCAGCAGGCTTTACCCGTCTGCCGATTTGTCCATTAGGTATGGCAGAGTTCGATATTGTCCTTCCAGAAGCGATCCGGGACGGACACGCGACGGATGCCTATTTCGAACGGACAATCGAGACGCTGACTGCTGCTGATCGTAATCCGCATGTCGTTGCTGAGGTTTCGGCATCACAGTTTCCAACCGGCGAGTTTTCCGTGGTTGCCGGACTCAAGGATGTGGCCGCATTGCTTGAAGGCCAACCGATCGATGTCGATGCCTTGCCAGAGGGCACACTCTTCGATGGTGGACCGGTCCTTCAAATCGAAGGGCCATACCGTTCGTTTGCGGTTTTTGAGACGGCACTGCTGGGCTTTCTCTCTCATGCCAGTGGTGTCGCCACGAATGCACTCCGAGCGCGACTGGCTGCCCCTGACACATCGGTTGTCAGTTTCGGAACGCGACACACCCATCCGGCAATTGCGGGGATGATCGAGCGATCTGCACTACTCGCCGGGCTTGATGGGTTCTCAAACGTTGCGGCTGGGGAGCTGATCGATCGAGAGGCAAGCGGTACAATGCCACATGCGTTGGTGATCTGTTATGGTCGTGGCAACCAAGAAGACGCCTGGCAGGCCTTTGATAAAGCGGTTGCCCCATCAGTACCACGGATTCCATTATGTGACACGTACTCCGATGAGGTTGATGAGGTCCTCCGTGCAGTCGAGACACTCGGTGATGACCTCCATGCGGTTCGCCTTGACACGACGGGGTCTCGTCGGGGTGATTTCGAGCAGATCATCCGTGAAGTCGCGTGGGAACTCGACGTCCGTGGCCACGACGACGTTGAGATCTTCGTTAGCGGCGGCTTGACACCCACATCCCTCCGGCAGCTCCGTTCGTATGTCTCTGGATTCGGCGTTGGTGGGTATATCAGTGCGGCCGATCCGATCGAGTTTGCACTGGATATTGTCGAGCGTGACGGCCAGCCAGTCGCCAAACGTGGGAAGCTATCCGGAAAAAAGGCCGTCTACCGCACACCGGATGGTGGCCATCACATCGGTCTTGCTGATCGCTCCGGCTCTGAGGACGGCACCGCACTTCTTGAACCACTGCTCCGTGACGGGGAAATTGTCCGTGAGTTCGATCTCGATGCTGCTGCTGACCGGGCGCTTGCTGATGCTACGCAGGTTGGCTTCGATATCGACCCCTAGCGTGGGGCAACGACAAACGTTTTCTCGTAGTCAGTAAGGTTTCGATAGCCTTGCTCGGTGTCGGTTATAACCACGAGATCCTCGATGCGAATGCCACCAATTGCTGGATCGTACAATCCCGGTTCAACAGTAACGACCTGGCCGGCTTCGAGTGTCTCCCCATCAGGATTCAACTGTGGGGATTCGTGAATATCCAGTCCGACACCGTGGCCCGTCCCATGGATGAACCCGGTCTCAGTGTCCGGATTTGATCGAAGAGTCTCATAGCCGGCATCCTCATAGACATCACATACAGCATCATGGACAGCAGCCCCGGTGACACCCGGTTCAATGGCCTCTAGCGCCGCCGCTTGTGCTTGACGGGTAAGCTCATATCGCCGTTGGAGTTCCTCGCTTGGCTCTCCACGAACGAACGTTCGTGTCATATCGGCATAATATCGTGTTTCCTTGCTTCGCGGGAAGATATCGATCACGATCGCGTCGCCGGCCGCCAGCGGCCCACTCCCTCGGTTATGTGGATCAGCCGCATCGGCACCGCCAGCAACGATCGTTTCTTCGAGTGCACAATCTGCATCAAGCAGCTCGTGTTCGATCGCTTGGGTCACTCGTTCGCTTGTCAACGGCTCTCCGTCGAGCATGAGCGTCCCCTCATCGCTGATGGTGGCCTGAGCAAGTAGTGTCTCAGCTCGTGCCATCGCAGCTTCGTTGGCACGTTGCGTGGTTTCGATCGCATCGAGTTCTGTCTCAGTTTTGATCGCACGCAACTGTTCGATCACGCCTGTTGAGTCGACGGTCACGTCGATCCCCTCCTCCCGCAGGCCATCAGCTGTCACAAGCGGGAACCGTTCCGGAACGAGCACCGACTCGACATCGCGATCGGCAAGAAAGTTCGCGATCGCCTTGCTCCGACCTTCTGGCTGGCCGTATTCGGCGATCAGATCTCGGTAGTTATATGTACTGTGGCGAACAACCTCATCAACCGCGGCTTCTTTGTTGGCTCGCCCGTACTCCAATCCCGATACAAACAGGGCCATTCCCTCCGGACGATAGCAGGCGATAAACGGATCCGGTGCGGTAAACTGCGAGAGATAATACTGATCTGACTGCCCCCCATCCGTATCAAACAGGTAGGCGTCAACGCCGGCTTCCTCCAGCTGGGCATCAAGTTGTGCTGTCGATCGCATATCTCTACCTTCGGACCGAGGTACTAAATGATCCCGACACTACCGCCGGACTTCGAATCCAGCGAGCCCCTCCGGTGACTCGTACTCAACGGTAACGTCTTCGACAGTCGCTGCTGGACTCCCTTCATGACAAAACGAGACCAGTTCGTCGACGGCTGTCTGCTTGCCCTCGAAGACGGCTTCGACACGGCCATCATCGAGGTTTCGGACCCAGCCATCAACACCGACAGCGGTCGCCCGATCGCGTGTGGTTGCACGGAAATACACTCCTTGAACGTGGCCGGAGACAAATACGTGTGCGCGCGTTCGAGTCATCGATATTGTGATCTGTTGTTCGACAGGAAAAGGTCACCCATCAATGACCGCCTGCGCCTCCGCTTGTACGAGTGGGCCGCCGGTGTCGGCCGCCTCTTCCAGAGTGGCCAATGCTCGTTTGGTCTGGATCTGTGCTAACGCCCACGCAGCGCTGGCTTTGACCCGTTCGGGTGCATCTCCCGAGAGCGTTGCTGCAAGCGGCTCGATTGTCTGTGGGTCGCCAATCAGGCCAAGCGTCCGGGCGGCAACTGATCGGACGATGACCGACGTTTCCTCGTCGTTGAGACGCGCAACGACCGGTTCGATCGCCTCCGAGCTACCGATCTGTCCCAATGCGTGTAAACTGGCGATCTGCAGTGACTGATCGCTCTCGAGATGTCCGACCAACGGATCCACAGCAGCCTCGTCGCCGATTTTCCCTAGCGCTTCGATTGCGGTCTCGTTGCGCCGTTTAGCATTCATGATGAGCTCATCGACTGCCGCCGTCGCTCGTAACCGCCCCAGCGCTTCCATACAATATTCTTCCATGAACGTCGAGTCAAGTGCCTGAAACGCAAGCAGAATCGGCTCGGCCTCGCCTTGTCGTTCCCAGGCTTTGATCGCGCTGAGCTCTGGCGGAAAGTCCATCGGCTGGTCAATCGAGTCATAGAATCCCTTTACCTCCAGTTGCTCTCGAACAGAGAGGTCATCAATGATTTCGGCGTTCTCAACGGCGTCATGGAGTGTCTCCGCTCCCGCAAGAAGTGTGTCGAGCTGTGCCTGATCGTGGTCGGGATGGAGTGTCAGCCCCTCGATCGTTTCGGTAATCGCTTCCAGCTGCTCGATCAGCTTCTCATCGGTGTTCGGTTCGTTCTCGGTTGCCGATAGGGCCGGCTGGTCGGCTCGAAACTCAGCGATTGCCGTTGCCACCGTCTCCCGACCGCGTTCGGTCAATGCCTCGGTCTCGATCCGCGTAATTGTGGCTTCTATCTGCTCGAGTACCTCTTCTGGGTATGGACCACGACGGTCCTCAATGTCGGTCTCGATGTCAGCTGCTCGGTCCGTTAGTGCTGCCTGCCTTTCTGTCTCTGGTAGCGCATCGAGGTCCGCTTGGATCGCAGTGAGCTGCGCTTCCACGTCGTCTAGTGTGGCTTCGGTGTTGGCTGTCTGCAGTGTCGCTTCGAGTTGATCGAGTTGCTCGGCAATCTCGTCGGCCGTCGGGTCCTCATCGGCCATGTAGCTTATCTCCGGTGGGCGAATCTCAATAGCGTTTCCATTCCGGACTAGTCCCGCCAGTACAGCCACGGGCTGAGGAACATATAGGCAAGCCCTAACGTGAGCAATGCAACCGGGAATGATCGATTCAGTACCATCGGAAAAAGCACTGCCAGCGCGTGTACGATTCCCATCAACAGTGCATCTCGGGCTAACAGGTCCGGATAGTGGATCGTCGAGACCATCAAATAACAGAACGCTCCTGCGACCCCAAGCACGATCTTTGGTGTGAACAGTCCCGTCAAGACCGCTGCGCCGATGATCGTTGCAGCAAGGGTACTAGGTACACCCTTGGTAGAGGCAACATCCGCATCGAATGCCGTATACATCGCTAATCGAACGATCACGGCAATAAGAAACGCCCCTGAGACGACATAGGCCGCAATCGTCCA
This sequence comes from uncultured Salinarchaeum sp., assembly GCA_964403925.1. Lineage (GTDB taxonomy): Archaea > Halobacteriota > Halobacteria > Halobacteriales > Salinarchaeaceae > CAZFMU01. The sequence continues at coordinate 21,673 of CAYOHZ010000013.1, read as the reverse complement.
TGGATCGGTCATTGTTCCTGTCCCGAGATCGGCAGTCACCACGTAGATCATCGCCGCAGGCGCCATACCAAAGGAAACGACATCCGCTAACGAATCCAGATAAGAGCCAACGGGGGAGCCGCCGACCAGCCGGGCGACAACACCGTCAAGCCCGTCCAGAATTGCCGCCAATAGCATAATGCGGGCCGCTAACATGATATCCGCAAAAACAACGATTACAGCGATAAACCCGATTACAGCGTTAAACAGCGTCACTGCGTCGGCAGGTCCCAATCGCCCGACAAACCGGGGCTGCATATTCCAGAGGTGAACAACCACTAACTTACCCTTTGCCTTCCGTCCTGGGCCATCGACTCGTGTCCCGTCGACAGCTGCTTGCAGGTCGATCGCTTATTCTGCACGATCTGCCGCAGTTTCCTGCTCTGCGGCGACTTCAGCTGGTCGGGCCTCAAGCGTGAGTTTCTGAATCTCGACCCGTCGCAACGGATAGATCGACTTTGCGTCACTGTAGATCGCACTGGAGAGTCGCCCCTCCACGATCGAATCGACGATTTCGTTATAGGGTCGTTCTGTGATTGCCGTTTCGACTTGATCGATCATTACCCGTCGGATCGCCTGCTCCTGGCTGCTGTCTGCCTTCCGGGTCGTGAATGCGACCGGCTGAATCTGGATGCGGTAATCATCCGCCGTCAGGGCTGTCACGTATGCCTCGACTTTTGAAGCACCGCGACGAACCAGCGATCGGAGATAATCACGCGTCAGCTCGTGTTTGATAAACTCCGTGTAGGCAGCATCACTGCCCACATCGGTGATCCTAAAGGTTAATTTCGTGTTGTTCTCGCCGGCATCGTTTCGTAATTCGCCGAGCGTCGTCTCGACGGTGCGGTCGAGAAGCTGTTCTGGTTCGTCCGCGAGAGTTTCGCCGATCTCAGCTCGGTCAAAACTCTCCGGAGCGTGAATCGTATACCACTGTTTCCCACGTCGTTGTCGTGAGACTGATCGTTCGCTCATGATGATCGTGTTGATTGGGTGTCCGTGGAACTGCCACGGTCATTTGCGTGTGTTACGACATCGATCGCGACCCCGAGGTTCCGGATGTAATCGTCCACGGTCGCTTCAAGACTGCTTGTCGTGGCACGGCTGATCGTCGTGACCAGCTGTCCGTTGTCGACAGTCGTCGTTACGTCTGCGGTGTTATCAGCTGCAAGGGCTGTCGCAAGGACAGCCGGCCTCGAGTGGTCCGTTTCGATCCGTGCTCGTGTCATAGTGTCTCTCTTGCTGTTTCGACGATCTGCTCGTGATCGGGTGTGCCGATATCAGTAATTGTTCCGTACTGCCGCGTGCCATCGCTTGTGCCCTCGACTGTTTCTGTGAGAGCTGCGGTCAGCGCTCGCATATCTCCGTCCCCACGAACGGCAATCCGAGTTGGCCCAACGACGAGTGTCGTTGGTTCCGGGGACTGCACTCGGTGTGCGAGAGCGGCGATGGTCTCGGCCGGGCCCTCCTCAATAACGAGGACATAGAGTCCGCCATATCGTTCCGTTGTCGCTGCGCGCAGTCCCTGGTGAGCTGCCATTGCGTGAGAGGCCCAGATCGATCGAGCCGTCTCAACGAGGTCACTGCCAAGTGCAACGCCGATCGCGACACCTGGTGTGTCCCGGCTCACCACCGAGAGGACCTCCGCATAGCCCGCGATCGTCTCGAATGGCCCGCCAACGTACGGATGGAGTGCCTGGTCGATGGTCGCGGCTGCCTGCTCGGGGTACGGTCCGTTCGTACCGCCGATAGCTGCCAAGGAGGCTAATCGTTTCCTTTTCGCGTCAGTGAGGGGTTCGTCTGCTGTGAGCCCAACGTCAGAAAGTAGTGTCTCGACACGATCTGGCCGTCCCGAGAACGGGCCATGCAGCCAGAGCGTGGCCGCGAGACCGGTTGTACGATCCGTTGTTGGAAGTCCAACCCCTGGCTGCTGTTCGAGACCAGTCGCTTCTGCTTGTCCCAGCAAGTCTGGCTTTGCATCCGGCATGATCCCGCCGGCAACACAGCCGGCGAGTGCCAGCAGTGGGTCCGGGTTGTAATCGGTCGCTTCCTGAAGGATGTCAATGACTGTTGTCGTCGCCTGTGGGCCACCGATCGTAATATCGGCGTGATCAACAGTTCCGATTGCCACTGTCAGCGCCTCTTCGTCCCCACGCTCGACCCGTCGCGCCCGCTCAGCTCGGGATGGTGTCGGTGTGATCTGAAACGGAACCCCAAAGTCGGTCAACGCCCGGCCAAGCAAGCCAGCCGCCGCAATCGCGTCCCCGGTCTGTCGTGTGAGGATCCGCACCAACGACGCTGTCTGGAGACGCGTCGCTGTTGTCTCGGGGGCTGGTGTGACGGTTGCTGTCTGGCCGGTTGTTGCCATCGCTTACGCTACCAGTTCCTTGGCCGTCTCGTAACTGTATGTAAACTCCGCAGGGAGCTCATCGCCACGATAGTACTCGACAAGCCGTCGGACCTTGGACTCGGTGTTCTGTAGCGCCCGTTTGTTCTGGGCGTCTTGTGGATGCTCGTCGACGTGTTCGTTAAGCCGGACGGCTTGTGACATGAGGTTTTGTAGATCTTCCGGGATCTCCGGTGTAGCATCTTGTTCTTCAAGGATCTCTGTCAGTTTCTTCCCGGTTGCAGCTTTGACATCCGGAATCGGTGTCCCGGCAACCCCCGCATCACGCAGGCGCAACCCGATTTCACTCGGAGCAAGGCCTTGGTCTGCTAGTTCGACGACCCGCTGTTCGATCTGTTCAGGGTCGACGTCACTCCACTCCGGTGGTTCGTCTGTCGTGGGATGATCCGAATCGGAACTCCCACGACGTCGTGAATGCATTCGTGCCATAGTTGAGGATAGGAACCGCACAACCGCGACTCAATATTCCGAGCTCTATCAGTCGGCTGCACTACCGCAATCCCAAGCCACAGTTGTGGCGTGTCAGACTTGCGGTCGCGCTGTTCCCGCCGTGATGTATTCAGACCGTTCGGAAAAGAATTTCGTCATGCTAGTCTACCTACACGGGAATATCCCAAAATGCGTACTCACGGGCCTGTTCGGACTCGATATCGAGCTCGCCGTCGAGCAGTTCCCGCAGTTCCGATTCCTGCCGGGTATCGCGGCTCCCAGTCTCGACTGGAACAAACGGATACCAGGTTCCACGCTTGAAATTATAGATCAGATAGGCTGTTGGTGCCCGCTTCTGTTGGCCGTCAAACGCGAAGACCGCTGCGAGCAGATAGCTCCCAAAGCCGGCATTGATAAGCGTATCGGCTGCACTGTAGACATCTGTGACTACTGTTTCGAAGTCCGTGTTCTCAACGAGTACCCATGTATAGCCGAACTCATCTTCGATGAGATACTCTTGTTTGACTGTCTCCGCCGAGGACACATCAAGTAACTCCGCGATGTCGGTTGTCACTGCGGAGAAATCCGCCGCATCGACAGTCCCAAAACACAGGCCAGCGCGGTTCCGTGGCGGATAGCCATTCGAGCCGAGCGTGACATATCCTGTCGAGATATCGAACAGATCCTCCGGATCTGCATCAGCAAGGACGCCCTCGCCCAGTGTGACATCCAACAGTCGGCGGACGCGGTCGAACATATCCATACTACGTATTGCTGCTGGTTTGGACGTTTCGCCGCGAGCTGGAACGCAGGTTTATACCGTTGGATGCCCTCACACAGGATATGACAGAGCAAATCGAACTTGACGCGGCGCTTATCGAGCGAATCGACGGGCACCGGGAAGACGGCCAGTCCCGCGCAGAGTTCATCGAAGAACTGCTCAACATCTACGAAAGCAGTCGATTCGTACAGGAAGGCTACTCCGAGTGAGAGCCACCAAGAGCCGTCCGAGCACGTACCAACTCAGCGAGGGTCCGAACTGTCGGGACGGGGACGGCTGCTGTCTCTGCGTTGTCGATAACAGTCCCCGCGATCGCGTCAATTTCAGTTCGCTCACCTGCTCGGAGATCCTGACACATCGAAGAGACGTTGTCAGCAGTCGTTGTGATCGTCTCACGGAGTGCGGTAATTGCGGTCTCCTCGGAGAGCTCGATCCCATGGGCACGTGCGACGCGTGCTGTTTCCCGCGTCGCTCGTGTGGCGGTCTGTCGTTCCGGTCCCGACTCAAGCGCGCCGTTCTGACAGTCAAGTACCGCTGTTACGGGATTGACACCAACGTTGATCGCGAGCTTCTTCCAGAGTACTCGTGGCATTTCCGGTGTCACAGTGGTCGTAATCCCCGCAGTCCGAAACGCATGCCCGGCTGTCTCGGCGATCGGTGACTGCGCTCCGGTTGGATGACCAAGTGTTACCGTTCCGAGACCGCTAGCCTGAACGACACCAGGGCCGGTTACGCTCGCCCCGTATGTCGTCGTGCCGGCAAGCACTGTCGTGTCTGCCGGAAGCGCTGCAGCCAGTGTCTCCTCGTTGCCCAGTCCGTTTTGCAGGGACAGCACCGCGTCATACTTACCGGTTGCAAGGGTTTGTGCTGCTGTGTCCGTGTCGTATGCTTTGACCGTGACAATCGCAAGCTGTGCCTGGCGGTCCTGTCCATCGGTTGTCGCCTCCGGATACGTTCGGTCGGTGATCGCGCCCGTGACATGCAGCCCATCGGCTGCAACCGCTTTCATGTGTGGGTCCCGGCCAACAAGTGTTACAGCATGCTCCCGGGCTAACAGCCCCCCAATGAGGCTCCCCACCGCGCCAGCGCCGAAGACCACGATATCCATGTGTGGTGTTGTCTCGTTGTCCCGATAAGTCAGTCGTCTCCGTCTACTGTGAGTGCTTCTCTGTACCCCTGACTGATCGTTTTCCAACGGTTCGATCGGACACGCCAGAGGTTCATCAGTGCCGGCACCAGTGTTTCGACGAGCATCCCGACGAGTAGCCCACGAGCACCGACTGTCGTCAACAGGCCGATCACAGCTGCGGTTAGGCCGAACCCGTACCGGCCAACCACCGAGCTAACAAATGGAAATCGTGTATCACCGGCCCCCCGCAAGGTCCCGGTCGCTGAGCCGTCGATTCCAAGGAAGATCACGCTCCCAGCAGCCGCGATGACAAACCAGGCTGTCGTTGTAACTGCCATTGGGTCATCAACGAACACCTGTGCGATTGGTCCGGCAAGCATGATCGCGAGTCCAGCGAGCACCACGTACACAACTGCTGAGAGACGGATAATCCCCCACCCGTATGCTTCTGCTTCCGTCTCATCATTCCCACCGAGTTGTTGGCCGACCAGTGTACTCGCGGCGATCGAAAAGCCCCACGAAAAGCTGTCCATGAGTGCTCGCACTCGTCGCCCAACCTCATACGCCGCAACCACAATCGGTCCGAATGTCGAGGCGATCCACAACAACGGGAACGCGACGATCGTCTCGGCAGTCCGGCGTGCAATCAACGGCGCCGACACTGACAGCAGGTCTCCGGCGATCGACCGATCAAATACCAGGCCTGCCCGTGAGAGCGCGACTGGACTTGCGCCGTGGCCGATGTAGGCCCGCCCGGTCATGCCCCAGCTGAACAGCACCGTCACGAACACGACCGACAGCGTTGTCCCAAGCGCGGCTCCCACGACGCCTAAGCCAGCTCCGAAAATCAAGACTGCAGAGAGAACGATATTAAGCACTGCACCGGCGCTTCGAATGACCATTGGTGTCACGGTATCACTGACGCCGGCATACGTTCGGGAGGCGATCAGGTTCCAAAACTCAAAGACTAGCCCAGGAGCGACGAACAACAGGTAGGTCTGCCCGTATGTCAAAACCGTTGTGGACGGATCGAACAGCCCGATCAACGGGCCCGCCAGGACCATATACCCGATCGTGACCGGTACTGACAGTGCCGTTGCAGCTATGATCCCATGCCCCAGTATTCGTTCAGCCCGATCGAGCCTGTTGGCGCCGTAGGCCTGTGAGATCAACGCGACAATCCCTCCGGCTACCCCGATCCCAGCGAATTTTGCAAGCGTCCAGTAAGCGTTTGCGAAGGCGAGCCCGGCGACTGCCAGCTCGCCGACCGCCCACCCGACCATTGCGAGGTCGACGGTCGCCTTTGACATGATCGCAATCCCGGTTACAATCCGTGGCCACGCAAGTCGTGTCGTCGCATGCAGGCGGTCCGGAGCGATCACGCCGGCTCGCGCTAACAGATCAGCGATCGTCGATCCCATTAGCAATCGGTTCGGCCCAAGCGGTTAGGGCCTGTCGACTCCTGTCGGCGAGTTTATCAGCAGTCAAGACAAACGACCAGATATATGCCACTCTCGCGGCCGGAAGCAAAGCGGGAGGAGCAGCCGATCCGACTGCTCTATATTGAGGATGATCCTGCATTCGCGGATATGACCCGCTCGTTCCTTGAGGAGACAGCACTCGACCTTGAGATTGTCGTCGAGCAGCGTGGCGATGATGCTCGGGAACGGATCGAACGCGAGTCCGACCAGTTCGATTGTATTGTCAGCGATTATGAACTCCCCGGCGAAGACGGGCTGGCGCTGCTTGATGTCGTGCGATCGATCGACGCTGCACTCCCATTTTTGATTTTTACCGGTAAAGGGAACGAAGAGATCGCTGGGACGGCGATCTCGAAAGGGGCGACGGATTATATTCAAAAACAGACCGGGGCCGAACAGTTCCAACTCCTTGCCAATCGGATCGAAAACGCTGTCGAACAGTACCGGACTCAACAGACACTGACACACGAACGGATCAGAACAAACTTCGCGCTCGAACGGACGGCGACACTTATCTTTGAGGTCGATTTAGCCACACGACGTGTCCAGCGTATCGGCGGGTTCGAAAACGTGTTCGGGCTGTCAGAACAGGAAGTCCAGACCTGGCCGGCGTTCGTTGAAACGGCTGTTCATCCCGAAGACCAAGCCGTTGTTCGGGACGCCTTTGAGCAGTTTGACGCTGGTGAGCTTGAGTATACAACCTTAGAGTATCGGACGACCCCCGATGCCGGCGATCCACGGTGGATCGGTGCCGAACTGTTTATCGCCGACTCGGCAACCAGCGACCAGTACCTTGGGTCTGCACCAGCAACTGCTCGTGCGCTCAGTCTCAGCGACAGCGGTGACCACATCATTGGCGTCGCACGAGATATCACTGATCAAAAACGGTTTGAACAAGAACTCCAACAAGCGAAGACCAGATACGAACAACTTGTTCAGCAGAACCTCGTCGGGTTGTATATCGCTCGCGATGGGACGATCGTGTATCATAACCCGACGTTCGCGGAGCTACTCGGGTACGATCCAGAGGAAAATCAGCTTGCTGGAGAATCGTTCACCTCGCTTGTCGCTCAGTCAGACCAGGACCGGCTTCAAGAGCTACTCCGACAACTGCAGACAAGAACCTACAAAGGCGATCGCCGGCCGTATCTCGTACAGACCGCCGATGGGACACAACGTGAGATCCAGCTGTTCGGCCGTGGCGTTGCGGTTGACGGCAAGCCAGCCGTCTTAGGAACCGTTGTTGACATGCAAACGGCGTCACAAGACGAATGGAAACTGCAACGGGAACGCGAACGGATCCAACAGCTTACCAGTTATATCTCTCATGACCTCCAGAACCCACTTTCTGTCGCAAAGGGCCATCTTGAGTTAGCGCAAGCCGACAGTCCCGACAACGAGCATCTCGATAACGTTGCAACAGCAATCGACCGGATGGAAGCACTTGTAGATGATCTGCTGACGCTTGCTACACAGAGCCGGACGGTCGATGAAACCGAACCGATCGGACTCAGCGGTCTTGCAACAACGACCTGGGATAATGTCGCAACCGCTAATGCGACCCTTGAGGTTACCACAACAGGAACGATCGAAGCTGATCCGGATCGGATCAAAAGTGTCTTCGAGAACCTCTACCGGAATGCTGTTGAGCACGTCGGTCCGGATGTGACAATCCGTGTTGGCGATCTCGAGGACGGGTTCTATATCGAGGATGATGGGCCAGGGATCCCAGAGGAAGACCGCGAGCAGGTCTTCGAATCCGGCTACTCAACCGCTGATGCTGGCACTGGATTCGGGTTAGCAATCGTCAAGGAGACCGTTGAGAGTCACGGCTGGCAAGTGGAACTCACCGACGGGGAACTTGGTGGTGCGCGGTTTGAGATTCATGGGGCCAAACAGCCAGTTCGACCCCAGGCAACCGAGTCCTGATCGGTCGCCCATAATGTTTTGACCCCTGGGCAGTAACAGGTACACATGATCACTGCTTCCGATTCGATCACCGTCGATGCCTCGCCCGAAGCGGTCTTCGAGTACCTCGATGATCCGTACAATCACTTGACGATCACGCCGAGTCTAGTCCAGATCGATAACATCGAGTCCCTTGACAATGGCGGGAAGCGATTGGACCATACCTTCAAGCTCGGTGGAATCGATCTCAACGGCGCGCTCACCCAGACTGTTTATGAGCCGCCCACCCGACATACCTTCGAGATGACCGGCCGCTTGGAGGGTGAAATCGATATCGAGCTCACTGAGGATGACGGTCAGACGGTTGTGACTTACACAGCCGGCTATGATCTGCCAGGAGACGTCATCGAGCGGCTCGCTGACCCGTTTGTCCGCCGGTATAATGAACGGGAACTCGGGACGACCCTGGAGAACCTGAAAAACCACATCGAAGCCAACTGATAGCATCACTCGCGTCCGGATATCGGCCTGGCAAGTGCTACTCTGATCCCCGGTATTTTTGTAACCAGTACTGTATCGACCCGTCAATGGGATCGAACACAGCGGCAGAGACAACACCAGAACGCGAAGCCGAGTCAATCACCTACGGCATCGATGACCGGCCACCCACCGGGGAATCGATCGTCCTTGGGGTTCAACATTACCTGACGATGGTCGGGGCGAACATTGCCGTCCCGTTGATTCTTGCTGATGCGATGGGGATGCCCTCGGAGATCGCAGCCCGGTTTGTGGGGACGTTTTTCGTTGTCTCGGGGATCGCAACGCTAGCCCAAACGACGTTCGGCAATCGGTATCCGATCGTCCAAGGTGCTCCCTTTTCGCTGCTTGCGCCCGCGTTGGCCGTCATCGGGGTCGTATTGGCTGGCAATCCCGGAGCCCCGACCTGGCAGGCAGCGTTGGTGCAGCTACAAGGGGCGATTATCGTTGCTGCTTTGATCGAAGTCTTTATCGGATATTTCGGGCTCATCGGCAAGCTCAAAGCCTACCTCTCGCCGGTGGTTGTGGCACCAACGATCATGCTTATCGGCCTTTCGTTGTTTAACGCGCCACAGATTACGACGGTCGACCAAAGTTGGCTCCTGTTGGGTGCGACCGTCGGGTTGATCGTGTTGTTCTCGCAGTATCTTGATGTCAGCTATCGAGCGTTCAAACTGTATCCGGTGATTCTGGCACTGGTGATCGTCTGGGCCATTGCGGCAGTTCTCTCGGTGGTTGGTGTGATCGGGCCGAGCCACCCTGGTTTTGTGCCCCTTGACCAGGTCCGAACTGCAACACCGCTGTTACCCATCTATCCGCTGCAGTGGGGTTTGCCACAGGTGACACTCTCCTTTGTCATCGGTATGTTCGCCGGGGTTCTGGCCTCGATTGCTGAGAGCGTTGGCGACTACTATGCAGTTGCTAATCTCACCGGGTCCGGTGCACCAAACAAACAGCGGATCAACCATGGGATCGGTATGGAGGGCTTGATGGGTGTCTTTTCCGGGCTGATGGGAACCGCCGGCTCGACATCATACTCGGAGAACATCGGCGCGATCGGGCTGACCGGTGTCGCCTCCCGGTATGTCGTCCAAGTCGGCGCGGTTGTCATGTTGCTTGCCGGGTTTGTCGGCTACGTTGGACAGTTGATCGTCACCATTCCGGATCCCATTGTCGGCGGCCTGTTTATCGCAATGTTTGCACAGATCGTTGCGGTCGGGCTCTCAACGCTTCAGCACGTTTCGCTTGCATCTCGACGGAACGTTTTCGTTGTCGGCGCAGCACTGTTTGTCGGGCTTGCAATCCCGGCGTATATGGGAAACTTCGAGAGTCTTGCGGCCTTCCGGACGGCTGTTGGCTTTGGTGCCTTCGAGGCGGCCGTCCCGGCAGCGCTTGCATCGATCGGCCAGATCGTGCTGGATACCATCTTTATTATCGGTTCGACTGGGATGGCAGTCGGTGGGCTGGTCGCGCTCGTGTTAGATAATACGATCACCGGCTCTCGGGCCGAACGCGGGCTTGATCGGTGGGAGGAGTTGGCTGAACCGGAGAGTGCATTCGAGCCGTGGTGGACCCGGTGGCTGAGCTGACAGTCGAAAACAGGCTTTGTTTAAGTCCCTCCCGTGTGCATCCGTATATATGACCTCGGACGATCGGACTGAAGTGATCGATCACGCACTTGCCCGACACACACTGACAAAACTCCGGAACATCGAAACCAAGCAGGTTGCCTTCCGGAAGGGTCTGGTCAAACTCGGTCGTATTTGCGGCTATGAGATCCTTGATCGCCGATTTGGCACTGATCCTGTGACCATCCAGACACCGTTAGCTGAGATGACCGGTGAAGAGATCCCTGGCATGGATGATGTCGTAATTATCAATATTTTGCGTGCCGCGACGCCGTTTGTCGAAGGACTGCTAAAGGCGTTTCCCCGCGCCCAACAGGGCGTGATCTCCGCCTCTCGCGAGGAGTCTGCCCGTAACGAAGATGGAACGTTCCCGATCACGGTTGACTATGAGAAGCTCCCAACAATCGAGGATGATGAAGTCGTTATTATCGCCGATCCGATGCTCGCAACTGGCAGTACCATGATCACGGTGCTTGAGCGCATCCAGACCGTTGCAAACGGTGATCCAACAGTGATTGTCCTGTCGGCAGTGAGTGCTCCAACCGGGATCGAACGGGTTACCGACGAGTTTGACGTAGATCTATTGACCGTTGCGATCGATGATTATCTGGATGAAGACGGGTATATTGTTCCCGGTCTCGGTGATGCCGGGGACCGGGCGTTTCGCACCGACTGATCGTCAGGCACGTTTAAATCCAAGCCCAGCACCGGCGGCAAAGGACCCACCGAGTACCGAGATACTAACGAGTTGATCGAACAGCGAGCTGCCGAGTTGCTCACCGGTTTCAAGCCCTTGGTTAACACGGCCGGTGAGAGCTGCCCAGTCGATCGTCACGATGCCAGTCCGTTCAAGGTATGCCAAAAACGCCAGCTGTGCTCCAATGAGAACGGCAATCAGCTTCATGACTTTTTTCGCGGCATATCCGCTGATAAACCCGAGCACACCTGCTGCACCCATGTTAACACCAAGTGAGCCGGGGGAAAACTGCTCGGTCACTGCGAGCTCAAGCATATATAACCGTCAGACCGCTGGTTACTTACAGCTACCGCTCGATCGCTGCCGTTGGACTGACTAACGTCCCGGTCAAGACGGTTGCACCTACGAGTGCGCCAGCAAGGACCCAAAACGCGACGGGAAAGCCTGCCTGATCGGCAAGGACACCAACGACGGTTGGAGCGATCGCCCCAGCACCCATCAGTAAGGTTCGAACAAGCCCCAGCCCGCCGGCAGCGGCGCGATCAGGAAGTTGTTCTGCCAAATACGCGCCACGGACTGGCCGAAATCCATGGACTCCAACGCCAAACAGCACGACCAGTCCGCCAGCAACGTATGCCGACGGGGGTTGTACAGTAAGTAACAGGACAAGCGAGAGGGTTGCTACTCCTAGCGTGGCAAGTAACAGTGGGATTCGCCCGATCCGATCGCTGAGCGCTCCTGTCGCGAGTTGGGCGACACTCACAGCGAACAACGCTGCATACAACGTATTGGCGACCGGCGCTGAAAGTGCTGTCACGTTGGTCAAATACAACGGGAGAAACGCCGCTACGCCGTTGTACGCAAACCCAAAGAGGACCGTCCCCACAACGAACACCGACAGCCGCCAGTCCCGAAAGAGCCCCAGATACGAGCGGAGTCCAACGGGCGTAGAAACGGAGTCGTCCCCAGGTGGGTCCTGCCGATCGCCATGGAGCCACAACCAGATTCCGAGTCCACTCACTGTCACTGCGATTGCCCCGAATAAGCTACGCCAGGGGACCTCACCGATGGTCAACAGTGGCATCGTAAGCACCGCCGTCACGGCTAAGGGCGCACCAACTCCACCGTATGATCCGGCAGTGTCGAACACCCCTAAGACGCGACCACGGACCGATGGATAGGCCTGACTTAACACTGTGATTGCGACCGTTTTGTGAACCCCCGTCCCAACCCCAATAACGACCATTCCAACAACGATCGCCGGGATGCTCGTTCTCAGGGCGATGATTCCGGCGCCGATACCGGCGACAACTGCGCCACCAACCAGCACGGTGACCGACGAGATCCGATCGGCGATTACACCAACCGGAAACTGCGAGAGTGCATACGCACCCAATAGGCCTGTATACGCGAGCCCAACGGTAGTATTTGAGACGCCATAGACCGCCTGAAACGGCTCGAACAACGGTGGAAACACATAGCGAACGAATTTGCCCAGAAACCAGATGCCTGAGACAACGAGTAACAATTCATAGGTGACACCCAGCTCTCGCCACGAGCGGCTCCGATCAAACACGGTGTGTACTGGTTGTCCTCACCAGCGACCCCAATAGGGTTACCGATCGAGATCAGTACCCACCCGGACAACTCGGCCATGGGTTTTCAGTTGCCGCTGTCGGGATAGCAATCGAGACTGTCTCGTTGTAGGCGAAAAAGCGCGACTCCAGATGCATCGTGACGTCTCGGTCGGTTTCCTCTAGTGTCGCATCGATACTGACAGCCCGGGGGTAGTATGTCTCCGCATCGATCGCCAACGTCGCCGTCCCGGAGGCTTCCCCCGGGACCCCACCGAAGACCCCTCCCACGATGCTAGTCCTGGTGTCCGGCGGTGAGCTTTCCAGTTGATGGACCGCATCCCTATCGAGGCGGTCAGTCCCAGCCGTTACCAGTCGTCCGGACTCGAATCCGGAGAGTTGAGATCCAAGTGGCGTCATCCGCCACCACGGATCTCGTGGTTCTGGCTCCTCTTCCGCCCACAGATCGCCCGTTGAACACTTGTATCTAAGCGTTTCGCCGTCTAGATAAGCTTGGGTTTTCTCCTCATCAAGAGTGACTGTGGCAGACAGCTGCCGGGTTTCAAAGTCAATCTCGCCGACAAGGCTGGCTGTGGTTTGCTCCGGACCGCTGACATCGACGTTCGATTCATACTGGACAGATTCCGCATCTCCGAGCGCAGCAAGACTTGCTGTGAGTAGCTCTGTTGCCTCTGTCTCACGCGTGGGACTGCTGAGTACCGAACAGCCTGCTAGACCAGCAGTTAGTGTAACAGTCCCGGCAAGGAGGGCACGGCGAGACAATGGTGGGGACATAGCTTGTGTTTTCCTGTCGATCCCAATAGCTTAGTTGGTTCAAACCGGCCGACAACGAGACCCCCCGGGACACATGATACGCTCTAAATTATCATATTTTTATGTATGATACGTTATATCATGGTAACTATTGTATAGGCAGAAGAACCATTAACAATACGATACAGACAGAGTACCATGGTAATAGTTATCAAAAAGTATAATCAAAATGAAAGTTTTTAACCCCCCAGTCCATACAGGTAATTACAGATGAAACGAACACATCACCGACCACAGCCACACGACATGACCCCGTCATCGCTCGGTGGGACACTCGTCTTTATCGGGCTTGTCCTTGGGTTCATGGCCTTTTTGAGTGCCCCGGCACTGATGACCGCTGTTCTGGCCGGACTCGGCCTTGGTGTGCTCGGGCTCCGTCGCTACTTGCGTAGTAACAAGCCCCGCACCCGGTCGCTTCGCGTTCCCGGCCTTGGGACGATCGAGTATCGGATTACCCCGAACTGATCGGCACTTGTCGTATCGATCGCTGACTGCTCCTCTCTTCTGTTTTTTCCACTCGTCTCTCGTTGTCGTTCCTTCGACAGCGACGCCAGAGTCGATCAGGGACCGCCCGGCCGGCCGCCACTCCAGACCAGCACCGCCATCGATAGCCCGGAGATCAGCACTAACACCAATGCTGGGATTGCCGCCCGCCCGTAGAGGCCGGCTTCTTGGACCTGCCAGATGTAGGTGACCAGCGTGTCGAACTCGAGGGGCCGAAGCAGCAACGTCGCCGGCAGTTCCTTCATGGTCGTCAGAAAGACCAGTGCACCGCCGGTCGCGATCCCTGGGACGAGCAGCGGTAACGTCACCGCCCGGAACGTCTCCAGCCGCGACCGACCCAGGACGCGTCCCGCCTCAATCAGGCGTTGATCGATCCCCAGCCGCGTGGCTCGGATCGTTCCGATAGCTTGGGGAACAAACCGGACGATGTAGGCGAACACCAACAGGGGGATCGTCTTGTACAGCGGCGGCAGCACATCGAGGCTGGAGCTCAACAGCGCGATCGCGAGGACAATTCCGGGTGTCGCATACCCGACATACGGCAGTCGATCCGCCAGGGCCGCGATACGCGAGTCCGACACGGCACCCCGCAGGCCGATCGGGAGCGCCACGAGGATCGCACCGATGGCTGCCAGCAGCGACACGTAGACCGAATTCCAGCCGTAACTCCACGAGAAGGTCACTCCGCCGGTCGCGTATCCTGGGCCGGTCTGGACCATCCACAGCCCGAAGATCAACACCGGCAGGCCGATGCTCACAAGCCCGATCCCGGCCGGGAGCAGCGTGGCCGGATACCGCCACCATCCCAGTCGGATTGCTGGCGTGTCGGTCTGTCGCTGGCCGCCGTATGCGCCTTCGGTATCGACCCCCAGTTGGGCTTCCGCATAGAGGATGATCGCTGTCACTGCCAGCAACTGCAACGAGAGCAGTGCTGCATATTCCCGCATGAAGGCGTTGTACCGGGCATAGATGAACTGTGTGAACACCTCTACCCGCATGATGTTGGGTGTCCCGAAATCCGAGAGGGTATACAGCGCGACCAACAGCGCCCCGGCAGCGATCGCCGGGCGCAACTGTGGGAGTACGACACGGCGGAACGCACCCCAGCGATCGGCATTCAGCGTGCGGGCGGCCTCGAACTGCGAGCGATCGAAAGATAGCAACGCTGCGCGTGTCGTCAGGAACACGTACGGATACGTGTAGATCGTCAACACCAGCGCAGCCCCGGCGAACCCATACACCGTGGGTACCCAGTCGATGCCCAGCGGCGCCAGGAGCTCTGCTATCACGCCCTGCGGGCCGAACGCCGAGACGGCGGCAAACGCACCGAGATAGCTGGGGATCGCAAGCGGCAACGCGACGACGATCGTCCAGAACCGCCGCAGCGGGAGATCCGTCCGGGTCGTCAACGCCGCCAGCGGCACGCCGACGAGGATACTAGTGGCCGTCACGACAACGACTAGGGCCACGGTTCGCCCGAGGACCGTCAGTGTCGCCGGCGCGACCGCCAACCGTGCTGCCTCCCGGCCCAGCCGGCTCACGTCGACAACCAACCACATCAACGGGCCGATCAGGGCAACGGCGATCAGGATTGACAGTCCCGTTAGCATCCACGCCGGCACCTGGGCGCCGACCCATCGCTGCCACCGGGGGCGATCGGCACTCATGGCGGGCGGCTTGTCTCCGGTAGGGGAGTTCTTGGGCATGAGATTCGGGCGGGCCGGACCACCGGGTTACCCAGGGACGCCGGCATCGCGCATCAACTCGAGTGTGGCCTCCAAATCGGAAAGGCGCGCCGGATCGATTTCCGGCGGGTTCAACTCGTCGACGGTCGGGAGCCCACCCGGTGGCGCCACGTCGGCGATCATGGGATAGGCGAAACTCCGGGTCGCAAAGAACTCCTGGCCCTCCGCCGACAGGAGATGGCGGACGAAGGTGTTCACGAGATCTGTATTCTCCCGGCCAGGCAATTGCAGGACGCCGGCGATGTCAACCAGCGAACCGGCATCGCCTTCGGTGAAGGTCACATCGATGGGCGCGTCGGGGCGGTCGTTGCGCACCCGCAGCGTGTAGTAGTGGTTCGCGAACCCGGCACTGATCGCACCGTCAGCAACGCTAGTGGCGACGTTGAACTCATCGGAGAACCGTTCGGTCCCGGCCTCGTCGAGTGCCGACAGCCATGCCCGCGTCTCATCAGGGCTGCCCAGCAGGCGCATGGCTGTCACGAACGCCTTGAACGCGCCGTAGGTCGGCGCCCAGCCCATCGTTCCTTGGAGGGCCGCCGTCTCTGGGAACGCTGCCACCGTCTCGGGGATGTCCTCGGCACTTAGCTCGTTGGTATTATACGGAATGCTCCGGGCACGGCCCGCAACGCCGACCCAAGCGTCGTTTTTGCCCCGGAACGAGTCCGGCACGCCGCTGAGAGCCTCCTCGCGAAGGGGCTCGTAGGCGTCGTTGTTGGTCACATAGCCCAACGAGGGGGAGTCAATCGACCAGAACAGGTCCGCCTGGGGGGTGTCGGCCTCGACCTCGTCGACGATCGTCTGGGCCAGCGACGAGGAGGGCGCTTCGTTTGTCGAGACGGTAAAGTCCGGATAGATCTCCTCGAGGAGGTTCATAAACTCCAGGTAGATCCCACTCTCGCCGCCGCCGATGTAGATCTCTATGGTCCCTTCAAGCGTCGGCAGGTCGGCGATCGATTCCCCGCCCGGATCGGGGCGGTCATCGATCAACGGCCCATCGCCGCGGAACTCGCTGATCGGTGGGACGTCGATGGACGGGTCGCTGCTAGTGTTGGCCGCACAGCCCGCCAGTCCCATCGCCGAGCCGGCGGCCAATGCCTGTAGTGCGCGTCGTCGACTGATGGACCGCTGCTGTACCATGCGTTTTAGGCTAGCCTAAATCTTATAAAACAGTTCCGGTCCAAGACCACAGTCTTTGATTGCTCGGTTCACAAACGATGGCTATGCCTGTCGTTCGTCCAGTGATCGCGGTTGGCGTCGTTGCTGTCGGCTTGCTTCTCGCGGCCGTCGTTCCTGGCGGCACAACGTCAAGTGGACTATCGCCGGTCGGTGGTGACAAATTCCTCCATGCAGCTGGCTACGGCCTTCTCGCTGTCGTTAGTGTGACGGCATTTGCCGACTCCAATCGTCCTCATCCTGGCGTTATGGCTGGGATCGGAGCCGGTGTATACGGCGTTGTCCTTGAAACACTGCAGTGGGTCGTTCCCGGGCGGCAGGTCAGTGCCGGGGATATCCTTGCAAACAGTATCGGAATCGTGCTCGGTATTGGACTCTGGTGGGCCCTGGCTCGTTGATCGGCAACCTGATCTATATTTATGATGTCTGTCCGTAGGCCGCTGTGTGACCAGCTCTGTAACTACCGTTTACCGTATGCCAGCAGCTCATGTATCGTGAGGGACATATCGGCGCCGGCCTGCTTATGTATGCGCCAGTGGGGGCGGTCAGTACGATCGTGGGGTTTCAGTCTGCCGCGATTGTTGGGCTGGTCGTGATGGTTGCGCTGGCGATGGTCCCTGATCAGGACCAGCGTATCCCGGGGCTCACCCATCGTGGTATCACCCACACGGTCTGGTTTGCGGTACTGCTTGGGGTGGGTGGTGGCCTTCTTGGTGGGTATGTCGGGCATGCTGTCAGTGATGGCCGTTTCTGGGTATTTCTTGGTGGGCTGGTCTTCGGTACTGTCGTCGGTGCACTGTCGGTCCTTGCACACATCGCTGCCGACGCGCTCACCCCGATGGGCGTCACCCCGTTTGCCCCCCTTGATGACCGACACTACACGCTTGATCTGGTGTGTGCTAGCAACACGATCGCTAACCACCTGTTGTTTGTCATTGGGATGCTTGCGGCCGGCGCTGTTCTCGCGCTTGGTGGCAGCGTTTGAGCTGGTCGGACGATCACCAGTCGTCGGTTTCTCGTTGTCCCCGAAGTTCTCCTTTGGCCTGCCGATCATGTGGCCAGACGGTGATGACAGCAAGAATGAGATAAAACCCCATGACTGCTCCAGCGACGATCGTTCCCGACACCTCACCGATTTGCGCAGCCATTCCGACGCTGGCTGCATCCTCAAAGACGAGCAATCGCACCCACCACGCAGCGACAAGGACAGAGAGTAACGGAAAATAGACGCGTCGCAGCCGCCGCGTTACTGCCTCATGCAACGGGATCTTGAACCGAGGGGTTCGCAGGTCCGTACTCAGCAGTTCCCGCCACTGGGTGTCCTCAACACCCGTGGGATCGATTGCGGGTGCAAAGACGTTCTCTTCGAGCACTCGTACGCGAGACCGCCAGACATCATAAATCCGGTACCGGCGGGCCTCGATCCCAAGAAAGATCGTGACCATTATCATCCCACCGACAAGGAGATAGTGTGGCCGTGTTTCTGCGGAAAACGTCCAGGTCAACAACGACGCAATCAATACGACCGCCCAGTTTGTTGTCCGGTCAATACGCGAGCGCCAGGTACTCATCCGGCTGAGTTCTCCCCGATAGGCATGGCCCATCAGCCCGAGAAAATCCGATCGCTCGTCGGCTGCGTCGGCAGCAATCGCCCGTTCGTGCGGGCGTTCTGGATCGAAGTCATTGTCGGCCATACCGATTCCTATCCTCTCGATTGAGTAAACACCCCTGGCCGGTTGATCGAGACGGCCGGTTGGCGTGGTCGCTAATCGTCGCGGAAATCAACGCTTTCGTCCTCCCAGAAACGCACAACTGTGAGCACGCTCAACGCCTAACTATACAGTCGTTGTTCTCCAGTAAAGAGTAACCTCACACTGTTGCCGCTATGATCTTCGATGAGGTCTGTTTTCGGAGTGACTCTGAACCTACGATCCTTTCCTCAACGATAGGCTAAAAAAGACCGACGCATACAACCGTGCTTTCGGTTAGCTGGGGGGCCATTGAGCTGTCCTTTGATTCGCCAGCATATCGACGTCGGTAAACTCGAACCGTGCGCCACCAGCCGCACTGTCGGTTACGGCGACTGTCCAGCCGTGAGCGTTAGCGATCTGTTTGACGATCGCCAAGCCAAATCCCGTCCCCTGCTCGCTTGTCGTATAGCCGCTTTTGAAGACTCGCTGGCGTTGTGATTGGGGGATCCCCTGCCCGTTATCGGCCACATAAAACACACCTTCGGCAGGGAGTGTTCCGACAGTCACTGTTGAGACATCGTCGTTATGGGTCACCGCGTTATCAAACAGTGCTGCGAACAGCGATTGGAGCCGCGAGGGATCCGCTTGGACACGGCACGTCGTCTGTACGTTGAGTGTAACATCCGTCGTGGTGACATGCTGCCACGCACTCTGGGCGATTTCATCAAGTGATGTCGTCTGTGTCTCGGCGATCGGATCACCCTGCCGGGCGAGTGTTAACAGCTCATCGACTAACTGATCTATCCGATCGAGTGCTTGGTGGGTTGTCTCTAGGTGATGGGCTGTGTCCTGCTCACGGGCCTGGCGAAGCGATCCCATTGCCACGTTCAATGGATTTCGGAAATTATGTGCGACCGAACTCGCAAAGTCCTCCAATCGGTCTCGTTCGTGTTGGAGCTGTTGTTCACGGCGCTTACGTGCTGTGATATCACGAGAAACGGCTAGATAGCCATCGGGCAGTCGTCGGGTACTCGCCAATGTCTCAAGCCACACCCAGGAGCCGTCCGCATGTTGAAACCGAAATGCCGCGCGTTCTGTGGTCTCCTCGTTTGTCTCAATGGCTGTCTGAAAGGTTTCAATAACACGCTCGCGGTCGTCTGGGCGGATGAGCTCGAATGCCGACATATCCAAGAGCTCCTCTTGGGTGTATCCGAGCACCCGCTCGATCGCGGGACTTTGATAGGCGATTGTGCCATCCGGCTGGACGATGGTCACGATATCTAAGGTATTCTTGAGATATGTTTGATACCGCCGCTGGAGCTGCTCAAGCCGTTGTTGATGCTCGTGGTCGTCTGTCAGTGCCGTATAGATCGCAACGGCAGTGTGTGACCGGTCGCATGCGGTCGTCTGGAGGAGAAACGTTGTTGTACCGTCGGTCGTCTGTCGGGTGACAACACGAGGGTCAACCGTCTGTTCTGTCCCCACCTGCCGGTTGATACGGTGGGCTTTTTCGGTGGACTCTTCGGGCACAATGTAGGCATCGAGTGACTCGCCACGCAGGGTCGTCTCAACGTACCCAAACTGATCTTCGAAGGCACTGTTGACTCTCCGGACGATTGGCTGGTGATCTTCATTGAACCGTACCTTCACAACCGGCTGTGAGAGTCGCTCAAAGACCGTCCAACATTGTACCGTACTGGCGAGTGTGCTGTTGGGCGTTTCCTCGAGTCGCTTGAGGAGTCTCTCAGGCTCGTCGCTGATCGTCTGGGCGGGGACATAATCGGTCGCGCCGGCGGCAAGCACATCGCTGGCAAGCTGCTCGGATCCGTCGACAGCAACGACGATAATCGGTATCTCTCCGGTGATTTCCCGGAGTCGAGTAAGCCGTTCATGGGGAGCCGATCTAGTCTCCGTATGAAGATAGATGATCCCAGCGAGTGGCTCTTGCCGTGAGACTTGTTCGCCTGTTTCGCCTGCCACGGTGATAACAGTGGCCTGCTTTGCGATCTGTTCGATTGCCGGTGCTAACGGATCGGTTCCAAGCTCAGATGGCCGATCCACAAGAACCTGTGGTGGGGCTATCTCTGACTGTATTTCGGTGTCAATGGACATGATAAGGCTGCTAGTGGGTGCGTGTTCTAAAGGAACATTAGCAGGCCGACCAGTGCGACTGCAACGGCGCCATACAGTCCAACGACTGTCCCGATCCGCCTGAGGGTTTTCTCATCCATATCACACACCCCCCTGCAGGATCGTTGATCCCTGTTGTAGTCCCCTGTCAGATCGATCGTCTAGAGACTGTTGTTTCCCAGTTATTTCTGTGACCTGCTGGCAACCTCGTACAGCATCTTGTTTGTGTTTTGTGATAACCGTTATGTCGGATGATGAACACCCATAGTCGGTTCTGTCGCCAGCGCGCTGAGCTTGGCGTATTATCGAGGTAGAACCGCTGTAAGTGTGTTTTTCTGGCGGTCGCCACAGTGCAACCTGCCCTCCCCATCGTGGTGCCACGTCGCGTAACATACATTACCGTAGACGGATATCTGAAATAAAAATATTATGATGGTATTTTCATCGCTGAAAATAATAAGTAATACCATACTAATCCGTTTAAGGATATTTTACTATGTTGTTAGATCACCTTGAGTATACTATCTGGCCTCTGTGTTTCAGGCCCGACAGCTATCCACTGTCGGTACTCTTCGGTCGAGCTAGCTCTGTCAGAACTGGACTGGAGATTGAGCTGGTCAGGGGCCGGCAAGCGGGAACTGGCTGTGCTCGATGTATGCACGAGCCGTCTCGAATGCCTCTTTGACAGTCTTGTAGCTTCCTTTATGCTCCCAGTCTCCGGCAGGAGTAGCCGTATACACATCGAAGTCCCCGCCTCGATACTGATGGGTTTCGACGTACAACTCCTGCGCTACAGTTCCGTCATCCAGTAGCAACCAGATACCCAGTTCTTTGCCGCCTTCTAGGTCGCGTCGTCGTTGCCAGTGCATACCTAGTCATATACTGGCACGTACCTAATACTGGCCCCTGTTTGTTCGGATGATCGGTCACAACCCCACCGACAAGTCAGGTTGATCACCTACCTCGGCGTGAACGCCGAGGTTTGTCGG
>CAYOHZ010000012.1:21696-45858 GCA_964403925.1 uncultured Salinarchaeum sp. | reverse complement strand
GCGGTTATGGGGTGCTTATCGAGCCGATGATTGACCTTGCCGAGTTATTACTGGAATAACTAAACCCGGTGTAGTCTCCACTTCCCAAACTGCCCAAAGGGACGCTACCCTTTTGAGGAGAGGCCGACGAACACAGAGTATGGGCCGTTGGGTGTTGCTTGGCTGGGGCCCGATTGCACCACAGCTGTTGACACAGAGTGAACACACAGTACACGCAGTGATCGACCGAGAACAGGACATCGAGCGGGCAATGGAATTTGGAATCCCGGTCGAACGAGGTGATCCAGCGGATCCAGCAGTCCTCAATCGACTCCACACACCAGTCGAACAGATCATCGTCACCGCCCGACGTGCGGAGCAAACCAAAGCAATCACACAGGCAGCGACGACAGTCTTTCCAGACGCGACAATCGTCGTTGCCAGCAGGAGGCTTGATCCAGCAACCACGGCTGCGTTACAGCAACGCGGAGCAACAGTCATCGATATGGACACGTCGATCGGCGAGTGGACTGACAAAACGCTCGGGGACCAGACGTTTGATCGGGCCGCTCGGTTGCGCCGGCAACTGACCGAGCTGGATGGGACACTCGCAGTGATGACACATGCTAACCCTGATCCAGACGCGATCGCCAGTGCTGTGGGCCTCGTTGAGCTCGCTCATGCACTCGGACGACCAGCACAGGCGTATTATTTCGGGACGATTACTCACCAAGAAAACCGGGCGCTAGTGAACCTTCTTAATATCGACCTCAAACAGCTGGATCCGGACCCACCACTTGACTCAGTCGGTGGAATTGCACTCGTCGATCACTCCCAACCAGGGGAAAATGACGGGTTAGCGCCTGGAACTCCCATCGATATCGTAATCGATCACCATCAGACACACACGCCGGTGACAGCAGGGTATACGGATCGGCGGGACAACGTCGGGGCAACAAGTACCATGTTGATCGAGTATCTGACGACCCTTGAGATACCGATCTCGACACAGCTAGCAACAGCACTCTTTTATGGAATTCAGACGGACACACAGGAGTTCACACGCGGTGCTGCAGCGATCGATTTCGAAATGGGAGCACAAATCAGCGAGCACATCGAGTGGGACCAGCTCGACCAAATCCGGTCACCAACGATTAGTTCGGACACCTTCGAAACTATCGCGAAAGCGATTGGGAACCGAGAACAATACGGATCAACACTGATCTCTGATGTTGGTGAGCTAACGGATCGGGACGCACTGTCGCAGGCTGCTGACCGGCTATTAGAATTAAACGAAATTACGATCACACTTGTGTTTGGACGACAAAACGGGACCGTCCATTGTTCGGGGCGAGCAACCAGTGGCGAAGTCGACGTCGGACAGGCCTTCCGCTGGGCGTTCGATCGGATCGGCGATGCTGGCGGGCATGAAAATATGGCTGGCGCACAGTTGTCCGTCGGAATGCTCGCTCAGAACGGGGAGACAAGTGCTGAAACACAGATCAACCGGACGATCACAGCTCGGTTTCTCGAAGCGCTTGAGATGGCGCGTCGTCCGCCAGAGTGAGGCAAGTCCTTTTGCTGTCCGGAAGCGAATTATCCGGCATGGACGACCCCTCACTCTCGGATGACCCGACAAACAACGATAGTAACGATCCACGGGTTCGAGATTATATGACCCAGGAGGTCGAAACCCTCAGCCCGGACGCAACGGTCCGTGAGGCCGCTGAACTGATCGCGTCGCCGGAGGGGCACACCAGCTATCCGGTATGTGACCGCCGTCACGTGGAGGGTTTCATTGCAGCGCCGGACCTGCTGTTGACGGATGAAAATGCGCCGTTGTTTACAGTTATGGAGGCCGATCCACTCGTTGCGCATCCCGAAATGAAAATCGACGATGCAGCCCGTATTATCCTCCGGTCAGGATTCCAACGACTACCAGTCGTTGATGATGCTGGCAACCTGGTTGGGATCATCTCAAATACCGATGTGATCCGTAGTCAAATCGAGCGAGCGACGCCTGAAAAGGCGCAAACGCTCAAACAGACGCTTGAGAACATCCATGGGGTCGCGATCACACAGCAACGCCAAGAAGTCGACCTCTCGGAGCTAATCCCAACACAGAACAAAGTGTATGCTGATGAGCTGGAGGGCCGACAGTACGAACTAGAGCGTGGACTCGCTGAGCCGCTAATCGTCATCGATAATGCCGGAACGAAATATCTCGCTGACGGTCATCACCGAGTCCTGGCAGCCGATCGATTGGGAATTGAACGGATGGATGCGTATGTTATTGTCATCAAAGAAGAGATCGACCTCGGCATGCAAGAGCTAGCGGCCAATGAAGCACTCGATTCGATTAGTGATATTGAGGTTATTGACTATGCTCGACACCCGCTTGTTGAGCGGACAGAGCGACTGCGGTGAAACGAAACACCGAAACAGTTTGTTGACAAACACTGTGGTATGGTAACGATCGCAGAGCTTGAACGGTCACCCGAATCGATTGCGTCGGTCATCGAGCATACGAATGTCGAGCCAACAGCAACTGAGGCGGAGATCGAACAACTCGCTGCAGACGCAACAACATACGGGTTCGGCGCGGTCGTCGTTGTGCCGTATCACGTGCCGTTGGTCGCGGAGTTAGTAGACGACGATATTGCCGTTGTCCCAGTGATCGGCTTTCCGTATGGACTCCAGAACACGGCTGCGAAACGTGCAGAACTAAAGCCTTTGCTTGAATACAGCGACGAAGTCGATATGGTGATCGATCGGACCGCATTCGCGAATGGCAATTATGAGGCCGTCGTTGACGATATTAGGGCGGTGAATGAACTAGCAGGTGATCGCCCGCTGAAATGCATTATTGAGACCCCTGAACTCGAACCAGAAGCGATCAAAACCGCGGCGGAACTCGTCGAACAGGCGGGCGCACAGGTCGTTAAGACCGCAGTCGGCTATAGCGGGCCAACAGATCCTGCTGCAGTACGAGCGATCGATACAGCAGTGAGCGATCACATGGGCATCAAGGCCTCTGGTGGGATCAGTACATTCACGCAAGCAAAAGAGATGATTCAGGCCGGTGCAACGCGGATCGGTGCATCATCAGGTGTCGAAATCATGGACTCGATCACAAACCAGTCGTAGCTGGCGTACAGTTATCAATCCCGCTAAAGTTCGCGGATACTGCCGCCCGGCTCACGCTCTTGGAAGACTTGAGCATCGAAGACGATAACACTCGTCTCCTCATCGCGCCAGACACCCGGATCAAGGCCTGCTTTGTGACAGGTTCGATCGAGATATTCCGTCGGAGTCCAGCGTTGATCAACTGGAACCGTTGGGTATAGCCAGGCATCCGGATAGCCAGGGATAACAACACCAGTCGATCCGATCTCGATGGCATCCACAGGATCGGTCGTCTCGGTACTATCCGTAACGAGACTCACTGAGATAGTGATACTTGATAGTTCTGCAGGTGTCACTGCTGAGCCACAGGAGCCATCACTTGCCGCTTGAATCGCCTGTTCAACGATTGTATGCCCGATCCGTTCGTCAACCGCATGGTTACCAGCACAGCCACGCAAGCTCCCCCGACCGCGTGTCGATTCAAGCCGAACGAATGCCCCACTACGCGTATAAAACGCGTCACGCATGCTACCGGGATGCTCTCGTTTCCCGTTTTGTACGAACGATCTGACCGCTGTCCGTGCCAACTCTACAGCGCGTGCCCCGTCCTCATAAGAAAAGGTGCCGTCCTGGGCCTGTGACATACACCCAGATACAAACGTGAAGCAGCCTTGAACCTGGCGATCCGGAAACTGCGGAACCGAACCGCTTAACCGGTCCTCGCGCGTACATACGACGGGTAGAGGGAGCCCGGCTCCCGCGGAGGCCACTGGCGTCCGTGAGGAAAGTCCCCCCACCGCCGGACGGGTGACTGGGCGCAAGCCCAGGACGGGAGACCGTCGGCTCTGGAACAGAAACGACACGGCTTCCCGTGACCAGTGAGGTGTGCGAACGCACCGAAAGGCTCGCGGCGATAACCCACCGAGGAACGACCGGGAAGCAACGATGGAACGGCGTATCCTCACCGGTGCAAGTCACCGCCGATAAGGTAGTCCGGCAGGGGTGGTGACGCATAGCCGAATGCCGGCCAAACAGAAGGGGGCTTACTCCCCTCTCCCCGTTTTCTCGAAACCAGTCTCCCAGCGGAACGTCCCGTTGCGCTGGATAATCTCATCATCGATCGTCATCGTCGTCGCTGAACTGACATCAGCAATGAGATCTGTATGGATTGCACTATCATTGCCAGTCTCCCCAGCAGGAAGACACGCATCATACGCACGACCGAGCGCGAGATGCACAGTCCCGCCCATTTTCTCATCAAACAGGATATTGTTCGTCTGCTGGTCGATGCCGCGGTTCATACCGATCCCAAGTTCCCCAACTCGTTTCGCACCGGCATCGGTTGCTAAAAGCTCATCAAGTACTTCCTGTCCTCGTGCGGCACTGGCATTGGTGACGATGCCGTCCTCGAAGGTCAGCTCTACATCACGAACAGCCTGCCCACGGATCGTCATCGGAACATCAAACAGGATCGTCCCGTCAACCGATGCTGGGGCAGTAAAGACCTCACCGCTTGGAAGGTTATGCGAGTCATACGCGACCGAGCCACAGGAGTTGACAGCCGTGCGATCCGCAATCGAGAGTGTAAGATCGATCGTTGGCCCCTCAAGCTGGACTGTCCTCCCGGCATCGATCCGCTCTTTTAACGGCGCCATGCGAGCAGCCATCGCTTCCCAGTCCCGTAACGTGGCCTGGTAGACGAAGTCACGATAGGCACCAATAGACATCCCGGCCTGCTGGGCAAGCGATCGTGTCGGATGGACCGTTGAAACCCAGTCTGTCGCTCGGCGCGCGTTCCGGGTCGGTTCAGCGGCGTCTAGGTAGGACTGGTATGTGTCCTCTGGCCGGTCCGATAATGCACTTGTGTTCCGGCCCCCACCGAGATGGATCAGTGTGTCAGCAGTCTCATAGAGTGCCTGCTCGTGAGTCGGGGGTGTCGGTGCGCCCTCAGCGCGAGTCAGGCCCCTGAGATACGCGCGGGTAAGCTCATCCGATGTGTATG
Organism: uncultured Salinarchaeum sp.; assembly: GCA_964403925.1. Lineage (GTDB taxonomy): Archaea > Halobacteriota > Halobacteria > Halobacteriales > Salinarchaeaceae > CAZFMU01. The sequence goes on along the minus strand of CAYOHZ010000012.1, from coordinate 40,751 downwards.
TCGCAAGGAGCGCTGCATTCTGTTCACCAAGCACTTCTGCGACAGCAACAGCGAGCTCGTGGGCGCCTTCACTCACTGTGAGTACGACTTGGTCGCCGGCCTCGATACGGGCACTCCAGTTGACGAGTAACTCAGCATGCTCGTAAATCCGCTCGTCCATGGGGCTGCTCGTGGACGGAGTGACATAACAACCGGGACTCTCCGAGGGCTTTTATTCAGTCCGGACGCTGGCTTAGACATGGAGGTTCGGACGGTCGGCGGTGGTCCAGGAATCGAAGCGCTCACAGCAGCGCTTACAACAGTTGATATTCCGGTAACCGACAGCGCCGTGACAGCAATTGGAGACGGGACAATTGGCGTCGTCTCAGCACCAGCTGGGGCGGACGTGTTTCGGACAGCCGCGACACAGGCCGAGCGATGGGTTGCAATCGAGATCGGGGGGATTGGGGGCGTACCACTTCCTGACGTTGCTGTATCGATCGCCGGATTTGGCCCAGCATCAGCAGATTATCGATCACTCCACGAGCGGGTCCAGGCGAATCTTGATGAGCGTCCATCGGGGACTGCGCCACAGGGGGCCAGTCATGCCGTGTGGCTGGCCGGCGCGATAGCCGGGTACGAAGTGATTGAACTACTGTCCGGGACCGATCGACTGACAGGACGGCTGATTGAGCTCCCATCGACACGACGATCGATTCTCCCTGTTCCGGACTCAACAAGACGGTCAGCGAATACCGGTGCAATCGAGTGGACTGTCGACGAGACCGATCTTGAGACGGCAATTGAACGGGCAGAACAAGCGGTTGACGACCGGATCGGGATCATCACAGAGATCGGAGAAGCTGAGTCGTTCCCGGCTCCCTACTATCTGGCAACCCTAGCTGCAACAGCGGGGTTCAGTGATGGCTCGGTCATTGACCACGCTGCGGGTGTTGCAACGGACTGGGACCGTGCATTTATTAAAGCGCTTGGTGAGGCGATCGAACGATACGCAGCAGCAATCTATGATCAGAACAGCCTCCAGACCGCACCCCCGACGACGATCGAAGAGCCTGTCCCACCAGCAGCATTTGTCGCCGACACGAGCGGGATCGATACGCAAACGGCAACGGCAATCACATGGACGGCTGGCCAACACCTGGCGACTGGAACCGAGGTATCGCTTCCGGCTCGTGCAGTCTACTTTCCGCCGCCAGGGGACGGTCCGCTGCCGGCAATCACGACCGGGCTTGGCGCCGGAACAGGGACCGTTCAAGCGCTGGTGTCCGGTCTAACGGAAGTGATCGAACGAGACGCAACCATGTTGGAGTGGTATGCATCCGGGACTGCACCGGCGTTGACTGTCGATGATGATCGGTTCAAGTCATTGGTGCAACGTGCACGGAGTGTCGATTTACAGGTCACAACGAAGCTTGTAACTCGTGATATTGACGTGCCTGTCGTCAGCGTCGCTGTCCATCGAGACAGCTGGCCGCGGTTTGCTGTCGGATCGGCGGCGGCTGTTGATGCCAGTGCTGCTGCGGTCGGGGCACTTGCGGAAGCACTCCAAAACTGGATGGAGCTTCGATCAAGTGGCCGTGATAACGCTGAACAGCTTCCTGGACAAATCGGCCACTACGCGGACCGCCCGCCAGCGGCTGAATCGTTCCTTGAAACAGCTGGGACGGTCACGGCTACAGCGGTCACACCAACGCCGGTTCCAACGGGAACGGACGCGCTTGAGACGTTGCTTGCGGCTGTTCGTGACCAGGATCTCTCCGTGTATGCTGCTCGATTGACAACGCCAGATCTCGAGGCGATCGGGTTTGAAGTCGTTCGGGTACTGGTCCCACAGGCGCAACCGCTCTTTCTCGATGAGCCATATTTCGGTGAGCGGGCACAAACCGTCCCACGCGCATTTGGCGAAACGCCACAACATGATCGGGCACATCACCCCTATCCTTGAGCGACCCACAGCTGAAGCCGTGGGGGTTCGCCTGTATATCGTGTAAGGTTGGTCGTCCAATCCATCGGAGTCACCTACCCCTCAAAAACACGAGTCTGCCCGAGTCAGGTGGACGGCCTGCGTGCAGGTGGTCAAGGCGACTGCCCGGGGTGGGTTCACAACCCGAACCACCCATAGAAGAATGTTGCCACCGATGGACCGCCCAACTTCAAGCGCGGACCCCTCGCCGTTCAGGCCGCGGAGGGTGTCATTTTGGTGGGCGGTTTTAACTTACAGGAGCCTATACATAGCGTGTATGATCCCCCCGATCGCGAGTCGATTCGTCGCCGGTGAAACCGAACGGGAGGCACTTGATCATGTCCGTGGGCTCAACCGGGATGGAATTGGTGGCATTCTGAACCTGCTTGGCGAACACTACGAGGAGCCACAGAAAGCGGCCCAAGAGGCCAGTCAGTATCTAACCCTCCTGGATGCGATCGCCGACTCAACGGTCGACGCAAGCATCTCAGTAAAGCCCTCACAGCTTGGTCTGGAAATCGATCCCGAGACGTTTCACAGTCAGTTAGAACGGATCATCAAACAGGCTAGCGAGCAAGAGAGTAGCGTCTGGGTCGATATGGAAGAGTACACCAGTGTTGGACCGACCATCGAGACGGTACAGACGCTTGCTGAGGAGTATCCGGTTGATCTCGGGGTCTGTCTACAGGCAAACCTTCGACGGACACAGTCCGATTTAGAGACGCTGGCTGAGACACCGGTCGCAGTCCGGCTCGTCAAAGGCGCCTACGACGAGCCCCCGGAAGTCGCGTTTCAAGAGTCAGACACCGTTGATGCAATGTACAAAGAAGGACTTGCATATCTCTTTGCACACTTCGAGGACGGGATTGCAGTCGGCAGCCACGATCCGGAAATGATCGAGTATGCCCGCCAGCTCTATGACGAGCATGAGACACCATATGAGATACAGATGCTCATGGGCGTTCGATCGGACGCACAACGGGCCCTTGCCGCCGATGGGGTGACTGTCAACCAGTATGTCCCCTACGGCACACAATGGTTCTCATATTTCTATCGACGAGTCCGCGAACGGAAGGAAAACCTCATGTTCGCGCTGCGCGCTGTTGCTGATCAAGCAACCTAACGGACACGAAAGGAGACGACAGTCCCCATCGTTTCACCGCCATCGATCGCTTCAGTCGCAACATTGAGTCCTCGTGCAGCATCCACACCAAGGGTGTTTTCAACGATCGCGCGAAGACGGTCTGCTTTGGCTGTCTCATCAACAAGCGTGACCCGAACCAGGTTTCGATTGGTCGAGAATCCCGCAACTTCATATCCGGCATCAGTAAACGCGGCCTCAAGTTGCGCTTGGAGATCGTCCATACAAACAATAGAATTGCCATGACAGAAAAAGGTGGATGCATTGGCTTCATGAACTCATATTGATGGTGAGCACTAAGCTAGTCGCTTTCGACAGGCAGGGCAGGCCGAGTACCTTGGGGCTTGACCTTAGAGTAGTTTCCATCTGGGAACAACTTGACTTCTGTAGTCCTCTTGGGTCCCGAAACGAGTAACAGAAGTGCACTGATGGTGAAGCTATCATCGTGACTGAGCAGGGGACAACCGATCCACGCGTGATCGAATCAGTCGCGATCCAGGTTCCAGATCTCGTCCGTGCGGCTGAAGCGCGAGCGCGTGACCGGGCTGCGACAGTGCTTCGGGTGACACCGCCATATAGTGGCCGGATGCGAGCACGACTCCATGTTGCTGATAACGACTCGTATGACCCGACCCGACCTGAGACCCCACTTCATCTCATGCCACATGCGTTCCTGGCTGAACAGCCGGCGTTTCCAACACCGGATGAAACTGAAGAACAACTCCGGGCCGCGGATGTATCGTACACGCCCGAACGCCACCATGACTATCATCAAACACAGGTAATCACCTGGCGAACACGGATTGCTGAGTCCATTGTCGAGACGACAACGATTCCACTCGGAGAAACCTCGCATCCGATCGACGTGCTAACACTGGGGGAGTGGGAGCCACAGGAAATGCCTGAGACTGAGTTTTCGATCGAATCTTAGGTTCTATAGTTCGATCGTCTCAAGCAGTGTATCGATATCACCAGGCGTATTAAATACATGGACAGAGACCCGCACTGCGTCAGCGTTGGGGATCGTTCGGATCTTGATCCCAGCCGCGTCAAGCCGATCGACAGTTGCCTGTGGGGTCGTGGTTTCAAGCACAACCAATCCGGATTGCGGTGGGATTGGAGAGCGGACTCGATCCGCTGGGAGACCATCAATCAGCCGTCTCGTGAGCCGCTCAATCCGATCAGTAATCGTCTCGTACCCGATCGCCGCTACCAACTCAAGTGCCTCAACAGCGGCTGCATATGGAAGCGGGGAACTGGTTCCAAGCTCGAACCGCATAGCGCCTTCCTGTAACTCGTAGTGATCGGCCATCGCATCCTCGACACCTCGATAGCCAATCTGTGCAGGAACCAATGTGTCCGCGAATGACGGGGCAACATACAGGAGACCCCCACCCCAGAGCCCCATCGGCCATTTGTGTGTCGACGCTGCAAGCACATCAACATCCCACGAACCAACATCGATAGGATGTTGCCCAAATGATTGAACAGCATCGACAAGCATGCGAGCGCCTGCCTCGTGTGCCAGCTCTGTAAGCTGCTCAATAGGACGCCGATGACCGGTCCGCCAACAGATCGAACTGACACAGGCGAGTGTCGCACCATCAACGGCGGCTTGGAACTGTTCTGGATCGATGTGACCGTTGTCAGTCTCAACTGTCCGAACCGTAACATCATAGCGTCGTTCAAGCCGCTGCCAGGGTAGTCGACCGGCTGGATGTTCGGTATCGGTTCGAACGATAATATCGTCACTCGACCAGTCCATTGCTGCCGCAAGTCGGGCGATTCCATCTGCCGTACTTTCTGTCAGTGCAATCGCTGCTGTGTCCGTCTGTAGGTGATCGGCAAACTTGGCCCTCGCTGTGTCATACACATCGTATGCCGCCGGATAGATCCCCTCCTCGTGGAGTGCAGTCGTGCTTTGATAGGTCAGCCGATCAACTGCTGCGTTGCGGACCTGCGTTGGGACCGGACCACTAGCACCGGTGTTGAGATAGATCGTCTCATCAAGCGCAGGGATATCGGCACGGAGTGTACGTGGATCCATACCACAGAATGCTCAAACCCATTACTAAAAACCGCCGATTACAGCCATCGCTGTGAGACACGCTATAGATCGCGTTCACGACCAACGTGAACCAGTGGTGTCCCACATTGGTTGCACTCGGTAGTGGTCGGATCGTAAATTCGTGCCCCACAATGCAAACAATCGTAGACTGCTATCGGTTGATAGTCTGTTTCTGGTCGCATAATACACCATAGAGGCGACAAAGACATAAGTTACACGCAGATTTCTAAATAATATGCATCGACGATCGGAAAACTGGGATACTGCCGGAGACACAACCGTCTAGTAGTGGAAAATATTATGCTGTAATACCAATGCGTGTTGGACCACGATTGCTCTGGGGTGGGCTGTTCATGACGATTATTGTCTTTGCAATTCCGTGGTTTCTGTGGGGTAACGAGCAGCTATTTCTTGGACTCCCAGTCTGGCTGTGGTGGCATATCGGTTGGTTAGGACTTGCGAGTGTGCTTTTCTGGCTGTTTAGTATGTTCGGATGGGGAACTTGGATCACCGATCGGCCAACGCCAGGGGGTGACCACCAATGAGTGCAACAACACAGCTTGGCATCGTTATCGGATATCTGCTTGTTGCACTCGGGGTTGGGGTCCTTGCGTACCGAGTGACCGAATCGACGGCTGAAGATTTCTATCTTGCAAACCGAACCTTTGGCACCGTTGTATTGCTCTTTACTGTATTTGCGACGTTGCTGTCGGCGTTTACGTTCTTTGGCGGTGCTGATACGGCCTACCAGTACGGTCCCGAGTGGATTCTCGTTATGGGAGTAATGGACGGGGTGCTCTTTGCTATCCTGTGGTATTTCATTGGATACAAACAGTGGCTGATTGGACGGGAGGGCGGATATATGACACTCGGTGAGATGTTGGGTGATCGATTCGGATCAACACGGCTGCAGGCGTTGGTCGCCGGTGTTTCGTTGTTCTGGCTGTTCCCGTATCTTATGCTCCAGCAGATCGGCGCCGGGGGCGCGCTCCGTGGGCTAACGGATGGCGTAGTGCCCTACTGGGTTGGAGCAACGCTGATCACCGTCTTTATGATCCTCTATGTGACGATCGCAGGGATCCGGGGGATCGCATGGACGGATACGCTTCAGGGACTGTTCATGCTTGGCGCGATTTGGCTTGCCGTTGGGTGGGTCCTGACAACGACTGACGGACTGACGAGTATTAACGCAGGGCTGCAGGCCACACAGCCGGAGTTTTTCGCACTTGGCAGTGACTTCTATACGCCACAGCGGATGCTCACATTCGCGATCTCGATCGCGTTCGGGGTCGCGATGTTTCCCCAAGTCAATCAGCGGTTCTTTACTGCTAGCTCAGAGGCAGTACTGAAACGGTCGTTCAGTCTCTGGCCGGTGCTGGTTCTTTTGCTGTTTGTCCCAGCATTCCTCCTTGGAACCTGGGCCCGAGGAATCGGGGTTGAGGCTGATATCGCAGCCGGTGATCACGCGCTTCCAATTCTCTTGGCTGAGCTTACTCCCAGCTGGTTCGCTGCGGTGGTGATCGCAGGCGCATTAGCCGCGATGATGTCGTCTTCGGATTCGATGCTTCTGTCCGGCACAGCATATTTCACCCGGGATATCTATCGGCCACTGACGACCGGAGCTACCAGCGAGCGCCGGGAGACATGGCTCGGCCGGATCGGCGTTGTGCTATTTGCAGTTACGACGCTTGCTGGGAGTCTTTGGATCGAGACTACCGACACAACCGGCACGGTCGGGGCGATCCTCATTGATATCGGTGATCTTGCGTTCGGCGGCTTCGCACAACTAACACTACCGGTCCTGGTTGCGCTGTACTGGAAGCGGACCACAAGAACTGGCATCGTTGCTGGCATCGTGATCTCCCAGTTGCTCTATGTGGCCTTTAATTTCATCTCGCCGGTGTCGATTAATATTCCCATGATCGGGGCGGTAACGCTGTTCCAGACGGCCTACTACGGGTGGGGAATCTCCCTGTACTGTATGGTGATTGGAGCAGTGACAACGATCCTCGGGTCGATTGGTAGCACGCCAGCACCAGCAGAACGCCCGGATCTCTATACACAGCAAACGGACCGGTTACAGTGACGTGCTCCCCCGAGTAATCGATCTCGTCTTTTTGACCTCACCGCTTCACGGGGTGACAATGAACACTAGGTTCGTCAGCAAATTCACATACGGAACGTGATCGTGGCATTGTGACTCTCACTTTTGTACCGGTGGCTCATCATGGACAGCGACCACATCATCCGCGATTTCATGGATGGCCAATCCCAACGGTGCTTGTTCTGTCGGGGGAATTGGCTCATATTGCCCAATCAAAAGATCATATGAGACATGAACTTCTGTAATCCGACAGTAGACAGGATCGTCCTGACCGTTTGGTTGTAGTTCTATTATATCGCCAATCTCAAACGCGACCGGCGTATCGACGTATGATTCGATATGTCCACGGATATACTCTGTGGCTCCAAATTTTCCATCAACATCTGGAAGTGGAGTATCAATACTTTCGGCTAGCATCCACCAGTCATCGACGATCCGCCGTTGTCTGACTGTTTCTTGGAGCTCACCATCAAGAAGAACATCATACGCCGGACGCTGGAGGACGGGAGAGCGGTCTCGAAGGGGGGATAGATACGCATGGTAGCGGTCTACAATTTCACACTGCCCTTTGTGAGTTTGGAACGTATCTCCACTCTCTAATCCGAAATCTTCCTCACCATTGTGGTCATATAACAGTCTGTCAGGAACGCGGTCACCTTCTTCGAGCGATCCGGGAAGATAGGACCATCCAACGAAGGTAGCACCGTAGCTATCATCTGTGAATGGTGACTCAATATAGTTGTTTGGCGATTCAAACGCTTCTGTGAGTTGCTCTAGTGCTTCGCGTTCACGCATATCGTGGGAGCGATTACTTGGATCGGCGTCAAAGGAGTCCAACGTTGTGGCAGATTCGGGTGCACCTCGTGGTGGGTCGTCCCATTCCGAGCTCGGCGTGTGAAAGGAAAACTCGCCCACATACACACAGTAGTACGTGCGTCCGTCGATCTTGTGCTTTCGTATGTCGTCAACACATCCATGTTCGATAAGGTCACCTAATATAACACGTTTGAGGCCGTATAGTGCCTTTTTCCGCTGACTGTGGATGCGTGCCCGCCGTTTCAACCCCGCATTGTATGCTTTTTCTGCAGATTCGGCGTATTCCTTTGCCACCGTATTCAGGTGGTATAGTGCCTTCAAATTCTCAAATTCGCATCTCGAACAATGAGTGGTATCAGACTCAGCTGAGGCGCGATTCATTATATCGTTAGTTGCTACGATATTACACTAAATCCTGTTGTAGTTGGAACCAGTTGATGACGCCGAGGAAATCGCTGGCGATAACAAGATCGATAAACGATGCATCCAGATCTGTCCACTCAACGAACATCGCTTTCGTGTCATCGAAAACGTCCTTGGAGACGGATTCGAGCGTCCCAACACAGGCTCCCGATCTCCTGTTGTGGTGGGTCTGGTAGTGTGCCACCGACGTTTCGGAGAGGCTAGTCCCATCCCCAACAAAACACAGCCAACGGGCTCTCCCAGCGACATCATATAGTGAACACACCCGGGGTCAAGCCCCGGGGCAGTCGCCTCGACTGCCTGTACACCGAGAGATCGATACCCGCAAAGACAGGCTTACGAAAAACGATGGCTACTGTCGAGTAATAACCTTGCTAAAGTAACGGCGATATTGAGTTCTGGGAAACGATACCGCTCTATTCGCGTTGTCCTACAAGGTAATTGCCGTTGGCAATGGGTTTATTATCGTTTAGCGATATGTCTAATTAACATCGGGGGGACAACTCATGGTAGAGAGGATACCAAACCGACTCGCAGTCGCACTCACACTGTATGGCACCATGATGATGATTGCTCTTGGATTTGTCATGGTTATTCAATAATACAAATGGAGTCTCAGACGGTTACCACACGTGCAGAGTTAACGATCCCACAGCAGTATCGCGTGTACGACCAGGATACAGCCCGCCCCGTTGGGAAAGTAGTTTTGTTATCAGTCGGCGAGACAACAGCGTACGGGGTTGATTATGACACCGGCAAGCGGGTAAAGCTCCAGCCAATCGATGAGTATCTGGCCAACGGACAGCTCGTTTCTCTGTCACAGGACACTAGTGAGTCCGAGCAAGCTGTTCAGACAACCCGCTCTTGTTGAGCCACTCCTGTGACTGGCGTCGCAAGGTATAAATCAAACGGGTGAGACGCTCTGGGCAGAGCCCACGTTTATGGGTGAGATTGACTCGGATACACTGGATGCAATGGACTGGCTGCTTGATCGCTTTGAGCGTGATGAGGCGGTCGCATACGCGGAAGTAGGCGCGCTTGATCGAACAAAGACAGATATCGTCGTGACACATCGTGGCCCCCGAGAGACCATTTCATTTCCACAGACGGGGGTGTTCTGTCGTGTGTATGCCGATGGGGCGGCTGACTACCGGTTTACACAGTCAATAACAGAGACTGCACTCACGGAGATGGCAGACCGGGCAATTCGAAGTGGCACACACCTCGCTCAGGACATTCCAGAACAGTATGACCCATATACCCAACACCAAGCAACACACCCTGGGTGGAGTAGTGAACGGATAGATACGATCGAAACAGAAACAAAGCTGACACAACTACAAACCGCCCTCCAAGCGACAGCGCAGTTGTCGGTAGATCGACAGTGGGTTAACTACACCGACGAGCATCTTGAGTTGGCAGTTGGAACAACAACGGGGAGTACGGTCACAACAAGCCTTGACCGAGCATATCTGGAAGTGCAACTCTCTGTGGCCAACGGACCCACGATTACTCGCCAGGCCGGATCAACCAGAGGGACACCATTTCTCGACCGGTTCTCGACGATCATCGACGACGCCGTTACTGCTGGGATCCACCACACACAGGCAGCGTCGAATACACCGCCAACGGGGGTCCAACAGGTGGTCTTAACGCCACGTGCAAGTGGGCAGTTGTTGTTGTATCTGACTCGTTATTTTGAGGCAGATACAATCCAGATGGGATTGAGCCCATACGCAGTTGGCGAGCAGATCGCCGCGCCATCGCTGACGATCGATGATACAATCAAGCCTGGCTCGTTTGCTGCTCGTGGGTACGATGCAGAGCTTCGACCGACAACACCAGTACGACTAGTCGAGGATGGGACGTTCACTGAAGCAGTACACAGCACAAGTACCGCTGCTGAGGCAGGAACCACACCGGTGGGGACGGTCATCCCGAGTCTGGGCTTTGAACAGCCCCCACGGATCCACACACGGCATCTCGATGTCCATGCTGGCTCGACATCGACAGAAGCGCTGTATGAGGATGCCACACTCCTTGTTGAACGGTTTGGGGATCCATATCCTGTCGATGAACTCGAACGGACCCACCGAGATAGCCACATGCCAGCCAGCGTCATGTATGCTGCCAACGTTGATCGAATCACCGAACCACGGCCAGACGTGGGCATAACACAACTACCAATCGCGGAGGGGTATCATCTCACCGACGGGATGCGTGGCGCTTCGATCACACAGGGCCAGATACAGTACCAGCCACAAGCATTACAGACAATTACAGGCGTTGGGACCACTCGGGAAACGACAAGTCTGATCGGACAAAAACACAAATCACAGCTACCGGCCGCTGTTACCGCACCAGCGCTTACGGTACAGCTGCAGGTCCAGACAACTGCTTAATCGCTGTTTGCGGCCGACTCAGTGGCGTCATCTCCACGAGCAACCTGTGGAGTATGCCCTTCAGCGCTCTCATAGAGATGACAGGCCACTGTACGGGTATCCGGGAGATCGGTTTTTTCTTCAAGTGGTGGCACAGCCTGATCACAAACCGGGCCGATGTACTCTGGACACCGGTCTTTGAACCGACAGCCATCCGGAATATCGATCACATCACCAACTTCACCAGGGAGCTCGACACGCTCGCGGTTCTCGGATGGATCTGGGACCGGGACGGCGTCGATTAACGCTTGCGTATATGGGTGCTGTGGGTTTTCGATGATCTGTTCGGTTGGTCCTTTCTCGACGATTTTGCCCATGTACATGATCGCGATCCGATCACACATGTGTCGCAGTAACGACAGATCGTGACTAATATAGACAACCGACAGGTCAAACTCATCTGTCATCCGCTCGAGCAGTGATAAGACACCGGCTCGAAGACTAACATCAAGCATTGAAACCGGCTCATCGGCAACGATAAAGTCCGGATCTAACACAAGAGCGCGGGCAATCGCGACACGTTGGCGTTGGCCACCAGATAGTTCATGCGGATACTGATCATAATACTGCTCCGGTGGTTGCAGGCCAGCAAACTCAAGGGTGTGTCTGACGCGGGCAGTCTCATTTTGTATGTCATGGATCCGGAGCGGTTCTGCAACGGCATCATAGACGGTCATCCGTGGGTTGAGACTCTCAAATGGATCCTGAAAGATCATCTGGGCATTCTGGCGAAACGCTTGGAGTTCACGATCACTGGCCGTTGAGAGTTGTGTCCCGTCATAGTAGATATCGCCACCAGTCGGTTCGTGAAGCTTGACAAGTGACATCCCGGTCGTTGTCTTTCCACACCCCGACTCACCGGCCAGCCCAAGCGTTTCGCCACGCTGTAACTCGAAGCTAATGTCATCGACGGCGTGAACAAACTCCTGTTCACCGCCGGTCACTGCTCGGAGCACACTCGCAGTCCACCCTTTATCAACTTCGAAATACTTTTCGAGATGTTCGACACGGAGAAGTGGATCGTCTGCAGACATCTTATTGATCGGTCATTCGTTGTGCAGCCTTCGTTTCAGCCCAGACGGCTGGATCGTCCGCTTGCGAACGGAAGTCTGTGTCAATCTGTTCGGCATAATGGCAGTACGATCGTGACGAGCTGACATGATGTGCAGTTGGCTCTTCTTGATAACACCGCTCAGTTGCCATTGGACACCGCTCGGCGAACCGACAGCCGGTTGGTGGATCAATCAGCTCCGGTGGGTGACCATGGATCGATAGCAGATCTTGATCAGATGCCCGAATATTCGGGAATGCACGCTTCAAGCCAATCGTATATGGATGGTACGGTTGCCCGAAGATCTCTTCGACCGGGCCTTCTTCGGCAATTTTACCCGCGTACATCACAAGCACGCGGTCGCATGTTTCGGCGACAACACTCACATCGTGTGTGATGACGATCATCGAAGAGTTAATGCGGTCTTGGATTTTGTTGATCCGTTTGAGAATCTGATCCTGCATGATCACATCAAGCGCTGTCGTTGGCTCATCAGCAAGCACCAACGAGGGTTCTAACGCCAGTGCCATCGCGATCATCGCTCGCTGGCGCATCCCTCCTGAGAACTGATGTGGATAATCGTCGGCTCGCTCCGGATCAAGTCCAACCAGCTCAAACATCTCCGTAACGATCTGTTCAGATTCCGTCCGACCGGTCCCGGGACGGTGTGTTTCAATCGCTTCAACGATCTGTTCGCGGATCGTATAGACCGGATCTAGGGAATTCATCGCAGACTGAGCGATCATCGAGATTTCATCCCACTTGAGCCGTCGTCGTTGTGGGGCGGTCATCTCGACGAGATCATCGCCGTTGAACGCAATGCTACCGTTGTTGATATACCCTTCATCCGGAAGAATCCCGATCAGTGCTTTCGCGAGTGTTGTTTTCCCACAGCCAGACTCCCCGACGATACCAAGGTTTTCACCTTCCTCAAGCTCAAACGAGACGCCATCAACAGCCTGTACTGGGCCCTCCTCAGTTTCGTAATAGACCTCAAGATCGGTGACATCTAGGAGTGTCATTGTATCTTTGGATTCGTGATTTCTTCGTACCCGCGACCGATCAGAAAGCCACTGATCACGAGTAGCCCGATACTAATACCCGGTGGGACAAACCACCACCACGCGCCGAACTGAAGTGCTGAGTATGCCCGTGAGGCTTGGAGCATCGTGCCCCACGAGACGATATCCGGGTCACCAAGGCCGATAAAGGATATTCCCGCTTCTGCAAGAATCGCCCATGCGATGGCAAATGCACCGTACAAAAACGAGAGGGGTAAGACGTTGGGCGCAAGATGGCGAGAGATAATATGCCAGTCGCTGGCACCAGCAACTCGGGCTGCTTGGACAAATGGCCGTTCACGCAACGAAAGCGCCTGTGAACGGATCACACGTGCTGTTGAGCGCCACTGCAACAGCACAATTGCGAGGATAATATTCCAGAGACTCGGTCCGAGAAGCGCAACGAGCACAATGATTGTCGGCAACAATGGCAGCCCATACAGAAAGTCAACCAACCGCATCAACGCATCGTCGATTGCGCCACCATAGTAGCCAGCAAGTAACCCGACGATCGTACCGATCCCAGCAGTAAACACTGCTGCAATCAACCCCACTAATAGCGCTGCTCGTGTCCCATAGATCAGCTGGCTGAAAATATCAAACCCTTCCGCAGTTGTCCCGAGCAAATAGGGGGTATCGGCACCAAGAAGAGCTGGCTCAGCCCACTTATCGATGAGGATGCCCTCAGATCCCTGGTACTGTCGAGTTAGCGGTTGATAGGGCGCAAGCCACGGGGCAAAGGCACCAATGACGATGAACACAGTTACGGTCAACAACGCCAACCGGACGGACAGTTCGTCGGTCAGTTGGGTCCAGTGTTCACCAAGCGTTTCTCGCCAGAGTCGCACCGTTCGTTTCCACTCATCAATATCATCGTCGCCTGTTGTCTCTTCGACATCGCTGAAGATTGACCGTTGAGATTCACTTTGCTGTGCCATGGTTAGTCGTAGGTCACCCGTGGATCAAGATACCCGTATGCCAGATCAGCCACGAAATTGAGTGTGATGATGGTCCCAGCAAGCACCATAAACGTCCCCTGTGCGACCGGGAAGTCCCGACGCAACACAGCGTTGACCATCTCACGGCCGATCCCCGGCCATGCAAAAACCGTCTCGATGAGCACACTGCCCCCAACAGCATATCCTAGTGCAATCGCCGCAGCAGTCACAATCGGCAGCAAAGCGTTTCTGGCAGCATGCTTGAACATAATCGTCCGTTCTTTGAGCCCCTTTGCTCGACACACGTCGATGAAATCCTCCGCAAGTACCTCAAGCATGCTTGAGCGCATGATCAACAGCGGATAGCCCATGTAGTAAAACGCCAGGACCGACGCTGGAGCAAGCAGATGATGGAGGAAATCAACGGTTGTGATCATCTCAAAGAACCCACCCGGATCGGTACCCACTGATGTCATGCCGCTCATGGGGATCACACCAAGTCCGGCACCGAAGACCCATAGTACGATCAATCCAACCCAAAAGGTTGGCACGGACCGTGCTGTCAGCGCGGTGATAACCGCACTGCGCTCGAATCGAGAGCCACGGTACCACCCGGTGAGGACGCCAAGTGTGATCCCGAGAATGTAGGCGATAATAAACGCTGTCAGCATTAACACCAGCGTATTTGGCATGTAGGTCCAGATCACGTCCCGAACGGGCTCATTCGTGTGAAAGGACTGGCCAAAGTTCAGTGTGAGCGCATTCTCAAGGAAGCGAAGATACTGTACGTACAGTGGTTCATTAAGGCCGTAACTCTCGATAATCTGGCGGCGAGCTTCAGGAGTCATTTGTGGAGAAATGACAAACGACGTGGGGTTGCCGGGCATCAGCCGAAAGAGCAGAAACAACACGGTCCCAACTGCCCAAAACGTCGCCGCAAGCTGGAGTATCCGGCGGAAGACGAAACTTGCTTTACCCATGTGTTAGCATAGCATGCGTATTGTGATTTAAGTCGGCTACGCCGATCGATAGTGTTGTCGCCTACTAGCTCA
Source organism: uncultured Salinarchaeum sp. (assembly GCA_964403925.1). Classification (GTDB taxonomy): domain Archaea; phylum Halobacteriota; class Halobacteria; order Halobacteriales; family Salinarchaeaceae; genus CAZFMU01. The sequence continues at coordinate 25,693 of CAYOHZ010000012.1, read as the reverse complement.
GCTCTCAGAGATACCCAGCATCTTGCAGTCGCTGTCGTCCCTGTTCGAGACTCTCTTCGTACTCGGTGACATCTTCGGTGTGCAACGGTCCGAAGGCCGGTGAGACGATGTTGAACCCGGTCTCGGGGAACCCATAGAGGATCTGCTCGACGATCCCGGTTCGTGGTAATGCGTTGACCAGTGCTTTCCGTACGGCCGGGTCGTCCAATCCTTCCTGGCGCTCGTTGGGGGTGAAATGCCAGAAGGAGGTTGCCAGTTCGTATTCGACAGTAATCTGGTCGTTGTCTTGATTCTGATTGAGCTGGCGGTCAATGCGGCCAAACGGTTCGTAGTTCAACTCACCACTGTTGAGCAGTTCCCAGACCGTTGAGGCTTCGGGGATAATACGCCAGAATCGCTCTTCGAAATCGACCGGCGCAAAGTGATCGTCAAACCGTTCGAGACCAAATTCAGTCCCCTTGTTCCAGTAGCTAAACTGCAACGGACCACTGCCGACTGGCTCTTCGATGTTCAGTTGACTGGGATCGTCACGATCTGCCCACTTGTGTTCGGGGAGAATTGGAATCTGGGTTGCAACAAGCGTATTAAACGGTCCGAACGGTTCCGTGAGGTTAATTCGGACAGTACTATCATCGACTGTCTCAGCACTGTCGATATACTGTGACTGGACCGAGTAAATCGGTACATCATTATCCCGAAGGTAATTGTAAGTAAACGCTACATCCTCGACGGTCAGAGCCTCCCCATCGTGGAACGAGTGGTCGGTTCGGATGGTATACTCTACAGTTGTCTCATCGACACGCGTGTAGTCAGTGGCGAGGCTCACATCGGTGTTGATCTCACCGTTGTTGTCCAATCGAAGTAACGTGTCATACATCACCTCGAACTGGTAGGTGTGTTTGTTCTCGTCGTTGTGACCCAAGACGTTCATCGTCGAGAGACTCTCTGGCCAGTAGCCTTTCAGCTGCGTCTCGCCGTTTTGCATCTCAAGGTTGACCATCGTCCAGTACGAATTATACCCCAAGGACAGCTCCGGCTGCCAGTTGCCGACTTGATTGTTGTTGAAAATCGCAAACATCGGCATGTGTACAACCGGCATCTGGGGGACATCCTCCATGAGTGTCTGTTGGAGATCATGTACCAGACCAACCCGCGTGTCGGCATCCGGTTCACTGAGATAGTCGGCCATCAGCTGGTCGACTTCCTCGTTTTGATACCCTGCGTAGTTCCCATCGCCCTCCGAGACGTTCTCGGAGTTCATCGAGGAGTTGAGTTCTAAGACAGGGTCGATCGTGAAAAACGTATGCCATGTCGAGAAACTGTAATCATACTCGACTGAGACGCGATTGTACAACGTCCCCCACTCAAGCACTTCAACATCGACATCCAGGCCTAAGTCACCAAAGCGATCGGCAATCAGGTTAATTGCATCATGCCGTGGTGGATTATACGACTGGGCGTTGTTGAGATACGTATACGATGGCAGATCTGCCTGCTGATTGCCCTGCTCGGACTGGTCGCTCCCATTGTCGCTCCCGTTGTCTGTCTCAGAGCCACCGCCAGTACAGCCAGCTAGTGTTGCCATCCCTGTAACACTCCCCGCTGAGGCTACTTTGAGAAACTTGCGTCGATCAAGTGAATCGGTATCACTCCTCATCTTTTTCGTTGGATTCCTATGCAATCTATATAAATGTTGTATATAGTTACATCAATAGCAATAGCAATATAAAGTGACAGTGGGAGCATTCTTTGAGTGTGTACTGGTTTAGCAGATAACGGCACTTGTGGAGTACTCAGGATCACGCCCCGAAGCAGTTGCTCCTCTCGCTAAAGCACGGGAGCTTTCTTCGCAAAGGGCCGTAACGACCACCATGAGCCAGCCATGGGAGGCGGTCGGGATCGATCGAGCAAACGGCAGCTGGGTTGCCGTTGGGATCGACACAACGGGAACGCTTAGAGCAGCCCAGTATGAGTCGATCGAAGGCTGCTGGAAATCCACAACGGAAGATCGCAGGCGGATCGTTGTCGATATCCCGATCGGGCTTTGTGGTAACAGCAACACAACGGACGGCTGTCGTGAGACTGAGAACGGTCGATCGCGTGGCTGCGATGATCTCGCACGGACAGTCCTCGGCAAACGTGCCGCGTCAGTGTTCACACCTCCAAGTAGACCGGTCACTCGCAAGATCGCTACAGAAGAACTCACATATGCAGATGCGTCCACACTTAATCGAGAACAGACTGGGAAAGGACTGATGCGACAAGCTGCCAATATCGCGCCGGCGATCTGGGAGGTCGATCAGTTTCTCCGAGCAACACCGGACGCTCAGGAGCACATCATCGAAGGGCATCCTGAACTCGCGTTTCAGGCACTGGCAGACAGACCGCTCACGACCAGCAAACACACCGTCCAAGGGATCAACGAACGGCTCACGATCCTTGAAAACACGACACGCTATCGGGCCGGACAATGGCGAGCGCTTGCTGACAGTCTGACTGGACGGATCGGGATCGATGATCTGCTTGATGCGACCGTACTCGCAGTAACGGCTACAGCACCAGACAAGGAGTTCCACACACTTCCAGCACAGCCACCCCACGACGCAATGGGACTCCCTATGCGGATTGCGTACCGACGGTCCACACCGTTCGACGTCTCATGATTTGGACCATGGGGGCAAACCCTACGTCTTATAGCGATCGGCCCCCGCTATGTGAGGTATGGCGGACCGACTGCTAGTCTTGAACAAGGACGCTGACACACTTTCTGTAATCGAGGCAGACACAGGAGTGACAGAGCGAATCGTCGAAACGGCATTCAACCCACACGAGATCGAAGTACTTCCCGACAAAGGCAAAGCGTACGTGAGTTGTTCGCTTGGGGATACGGTACTTGTCTTTGATACGACGACCTGGGAAGAACTAGCCCGGATCGAGCACGAGGCCTTCGAGTTTCCACACGGGTTTGCTTATCGGGCCTCAGCAGATGAACTCTGGCTGGCCTCAACGTACAGTAGTGAAATCTTCGTGATTGACGCAGAAACTGACGAAATCCGGACACACGTCCCCACCTATCAAGACAAATCCCACATGATTGCCTTCGGGCCCGAGGAACGCCAGGCGTTTATCGCGAACATCGGGAGTGACACAGTAACCGTCCTCGACGCTGATACACAGCAGCTAATGGCTGATATCGAAGTTGGGGCTGGCCCGGAAGGGATCGCCGTCCATCCGACGGCAGGAGTGTTGGTTGCGAATCAGGATGACGGGCGGCTGTCAGTGTTTGACCCGGAGACGTTCGAAGAGCACGGGCAGGCGTTGCTTGGTATGACACCGATTCGAGTTGTGCCATCCCCAAACGGGCGGTATGTCCTTGTTCCCAACCGTGAATCGAACGACGTGTCGGTTATTGATACCGACCACACCCGTGATGGCGAGCAACGGCCCTGGGAGATCCAGCGAATTCCTGTCGGAATCTGGCCAGGTGGAACGACGTTTAACCCGGCCGGCACGCAAGCGTTTGTTGCGAACAACAAAACAAACGACGTGTCCGTGATTGATACCGACACGTGGACCGAGCAGACACGGTATGAGACGGGAATCCATCCTGACGGGATTGCCTACCTACCGCAGTAAGCTGTTCGTGAATGACTCTCTGCAATGGGGCTGACCATCTCCCTGCGCTGAACCTCGAAGCATTCGGCACAGGTGTTTCGTGAACATCCTGAGATTCGTTTGATGTGTGCTCCGCTGTGGCAGCGCATGGGAAGCCCGGGGTTCAAGTCCTCGTGCACTCATATAAAGCCTAGACGGAAATGCCGGGCACTGAAATCAGGTTTTGTACGACGGAGGCCGATCTTGCGGCAGCATTTGATATTCGTGAGGCGGTTTTTGTCGATGAGCAGGCGGTGTCTCCGGCGCTGGAATACGATGGTAAGGACGAACGTGCCATCCATGTCCTTGCACAACACAACGGGGACCCGATTGGAACGGCACG
>CAYOHZ010000012.1:10666-21596 GCA_964403925.1 uncultured Salinarchaeum sp. | reverse complement strand
AACGTGCCATCCATGTCCTTGCACAACACAACGGGGACCCGATTGGAACGGCACGACTCCGAGGCGTCACACCGACAACCGCAAAAATCGAACGACTTGCAGTCAAACGGTCCTACCGACAGCAGGGGGTGGGGAATCGGCTCATGCACCGACTCGAACGAACAGCAGCGAGATTGAACTATCAGTGGGTGCTCATCTACGCACAACGTCGTGTCCAGGCATTCTACGAGCGTCGTGGATACCAGGCTATTGGACACCCCTTTGATGACGCAGACATCCCCCATATCGCAATGTATCGGTCTCTTGGAGAAAGCACGGTCAACTCACACGAATTACCGGCCCTTCCCGACGCGCTCTACGTTCATCCGGTCGCCAGCAACGACCGGTAAGCCCCTCACGATCAGGATGGACCGGCATTGGCAAGGCCACTCCCAGTTAGTGGCACAATCACATCGTCAGCTGCTGTGATCTCGCCGGTTGACTGAAGCAGTTCAACGGCTGCAACAGGGACTGCACAGGTTGGTTCAACATAAAACCCGCTTTGATGTAACCGGTCAAGCGCGGCTTGTGTGGCTTCGCTTCCGATGACGACGGTATCACCGCCGGTCTCATTGACAGCTGCTCGCAGCTGGTGTTCCCGAGGGGGGGTTGTGATCTGAATCCCATCAGCAAGCTCGTTTGTCTCGGTGTGTGTCGACGCTGTCAATGGTGCGTATCCAGCAGCCTGTGCTGCGTACAGTCGTGGGAGCTGATCGATACTGCCCTGTGTTTGCAGTCGTTTCAGGCCGCGATAGGCCCCGAGCAATAGCGTTCCGTTCCCGACGGGGAGCACTAATGCATCCGGTAAGGACCCTGCACGCTGGACACCGAGTTCGATCCCGAAGGTCATCGTGCCAGCAAAAAAGGCCGGATGCCAGGCGTGACTGGCATACCACGCTGTTGAATCTTGCTCAACAGCAGCAATTGCCGCATCCGTCGCTGCAGAACGAGGGCCGTCGATGCGATGGATCGTCGCCCCGGCCCGTTCAATCGGCCGGAGTTTTCCAGCTGGCGTTGTGTCCGGAACGAAGATCTCTGCATCGAGGTTAGCATGCGCAGCATAGGTCGCGATTGCAGCCCCAGCGTTCCCCGAGGAATCCTCGATAATGCGGTCCACGCCTAATGTCTGTGCTCGGTCAACGATCGCAGCCGCACCACGGTCTTTGAAACTCCCGGTTGGAGCGAGATATTCCAGTTTAAACTCAACCGGCCACGCGCCAGCGGCGACGATCGGCGTCCACGCCTCACCAAGTGTTAATTCACCAGCAATCGGGAGCAGCGACTGGAAATCCCAGATCCCGGTTCCCTGCGGATGTGATGGGGGCGTCGCTGTTGATGAGAGGGGAGCATCGAATTCAAGCGGTGAGCCACAGGAACACCGCCACGGTGCTGTCGGACCGGCACTATACTGCTTGCCACAGGCTGGACAGACAAGTGCCGTACTCATTCGTGTCCGGAAACAGGAACCGGTTCGTAGGGCTCTTCGAGATAGGCTTGGTCACCCGCTGAAAGGTCGATATCGATCGCTTCGACGGCCTCTTCGAGATGGTCGACACTCGTGACGCCAATGATCGGCGCATCAACGGGATCTTGATGAAGCAACCAGGCCAGTGCGATCTGTGCCATCGAAACGCCATATTCGGCGGCAAGCTCCTGGACTCGTTCGTTGATAGTATCGCCACCGCCCTCACGATAGGGGTGCTCATAGAGGTGTTTCTCGGCGTGTCCACGAGCTGTTGCATCGATCTCGGCGTGTGGTCGGGTGAGAAAGCCCCGTGCAAGTGGGCTCCATGGGATGACACCGATCCCAGTTCGCTCACACAACGGCAGCATTTCGCGTTCCTCTTCTCGATAGACGAGATTGTAATGATTTTGCATTGAGACGAACCGATCGGCCCCAATCCGATCGGCTGTTCCAAGCGTCTCCGCGAACTGATAGGCCCACATCGAAGAGGCGCCTGGATACCGGATATCACCGCGACGCACAGCATCATCGAGGGTACGGAGTGTCTCTTCGATCGGTGTCTGCTCGTCCCATCGGTGGATTTGATATAGATCGATCGTGTCAACACCTAATCGACGGCGGCTATTATCAAGTGCTCGTTCGAGAGCGATTCGAGAAAGCCCCCCGGAATTGGGGTCCGACTCGTTCATTGGATAGTACCCTTTCGAGGCGATTACTAACTTCTCTCGATACCCCTCAATGGCCGATCCGAGAATCCGCTCGCTTTCGCCCCGAGAATACATATTTGCCGTATCAAAGAAATTGATCCCAAGGTCGATCGCGCGTTCGATAATCGGGATGCTCTCCTCTTCCTCGAGTACCCAGTCTCGCCAGCGTGGATCACCAAAGCTCATCGTCCCAAGGCCGATCCGGCTGATCTCCATGCCGGTTGCCCCGAGCGTCGTATACTCCATATCCTACCGTTGGTCCCGGGAGCCATAAAGCCACAGCAGGCATCGGGGTTCGAATTGCTTTTATTATGACCACCGAAGGATGAACTAATGGGCAGTTTCGACGAGCATTTCCGAGCAGGGATGACGACAAGCGTGTTGGCAGCTGCAGTGGTGATCGCGGTCGGCGTCGGGTACGGAGTTACGATCACCCTGACGGCAGTCACCGCAAGTGGCACATTCCTCTCGTTGCTAATCGGTTCATTGATCCCGGATATTGACGTCCATTCTTCGATCCCGCGACGGTATCTCGGCAAAGTATTCACGGTCAGTGGCGTTGGGCTCGGCGGCGTGCTCGCGGCGACAAATCCCGGACTGGCGAGTGAGCTTGGTAGTCGGATCGCAACGCCTGTCGGCGTTCAGGACGTCTCTTTTGAGATCATCGGCGGAAGTGCCTTTCTCATCGGCGGGTATGTCGTCGCAAAAATCGCCGGATACGGGATCGACGAGCTAACAACACACCGTGGATTTACACACTCGATCGGATTTGCGATCCTGTTTGGCGCCGTCGCGTTTGTGCTGGCAATGCAGGTCCCACAGTTGCGCCTCCCGGCAGCCGGGACAATCGGTGTTGCCGGAACGATCGGCGTCGTCGTGCATACCAAATGGGTTGATCGCTAACACGTTTGCACGAATAGTCCCGCAAAACGAAATAGCAGACAAAGCGCAGTGGTCGTTATTGGGGGCTGGGTGAGCCAGACCCACGACCGACCTGTTGTTCGAGTGCTGACCCGGTGATATTTTTGAGTCGATCGACAAGACCGTCTTTCTCAGTTTCACCATCAAGCGCAACATCAAGCACTTCACTGATATGTCGAACCGGAATAATCTCGATTTGTTCTTTGTATTCGTCCTCAATCATGACATCCTGTTCGTTGGCGGCTGGAATGATAACTGTCGTAATGCCGGATTTTGCAGCTGCCTCGATTTTGTGTGTGACACCGCCGACCGGCAGGACGTCACCACGAACCGACAGCGAACCGGTCATCGCCAAATCCTGTCGGACAGGGGCATCTTCAAGGGCTGAGATGACGGCTGTCGCTACCGTAATCGACGCTGAATCGCCATCAACACCCTCTCGGCCGGCCTGAACGAACTGGATGTGAACGTCTTTCTCAGAGAGATTCACGTCTGAGAACTTCTTGATGATCGCTGAGACGTTCTGGACGGATTCTTCCGCCATCTCTTTGAGCTGCCCGGTTGCGATCGTCTCGCCGGGGCCCTGCGCTGGCGTAACCTCAGCCATCACCGGAAGGACGATCCCAGAATCGCCACCCATGACTGCGAGGCCGTTGACCCGGCCGACGACACTCCCATCAGCAACCTGAAGCTCGTAATCTTTCCGTCGTTCGATGATCTCGTCGGCAAGCTGCTGTTCGATCGACCGTGACCGCCCTTTGGCCTGCAGCACGTCCTCCCGCTGGACCATGTCACGACCCTCTGCACGAGCAATGTCGCCGGCCACACGAACCAGGCCACCGAGATCACGGAGTTTCAGCGTCAGCTGGCCTTTCCGCCCGGCCCGACGTTTCGCCTCCAAGATGACCTCTTCTGCGGCCTCCCGAGAGAAGTGCGGAAGCCGGCCGTCGTTTTCGACTTCCTGGGCGATAAAGCGGGCGTATTTGCGCCGCATCTCCGGGGTATCGTCGATCGTATCTTCCATGTAGACCTCATATCCGTAGCCTTTGATCCGAGAGCGCAGGGCTGGATGCATGTTCTCCATGGCATCCATGTTCCCAGCAGCGACCATGATGAAATCACATGGCACCGGCTCCGTCTGGACCATGGCCCCAGAGGATCGCTCGCTTTGGCCGGTAATCGAGAATTCACCCTCCTGGATCGCGGTCATCAGTTTCTGCTGACTGCGGATCTCAAGGGTGTTCATCTCATCGACGAACAGGACCCCTTTGTTCGCCTTGTGGATCGCCCCCGGTTCAACACGATCATGGCTGGGCGTTTCCATCCCACCAGACTGGAACGGATCGTGACGAACATCCCCCAGCAGCGCACCGGCGTGGGCACCAGTCGCGTCCTCAAAAGGCGCGGTCTGCTGATCCGCATTGTTGACGATCATATTCGGGATCATCGCATCGGAATTCCGCTGGGTATACCGGAACAGGAAGTACACGACAACCGCCGCGATCACCCCCAGCAAGATATTCGTCGCTGTCAGTAGCGTGTATCCCAGGATGATCGCAACGATGATCAACATCAGGAACATCCGCATCTGATTGCGCTTGTTGGCCTCTTCTTTGTGAGCATCGACGATCTGGTCGCCTTTCCCGGCTGGAACTGTCCGTACCTTGGGCTCGTTCCCATCGTCGGGATTATGATAGACCAACACGTCCTGCAGATCCTCTTTTGGCAGGAGGCGGCTCATCGCCTTTGCAAGCATCGATTTGCCCGTTCCTGGCGAGCCGATCATCATGACGTGTCGTCGCTGTTTTGCAGCCTTGATGACGATGTCACGTGCCTTTTCCTGGCCAATAACCTGATCAACAAGTCGATCCGGGATTGGGATCTCGGAGGTACTTTGGATCGTCAGGCCACCGAGGAGATCATCATCGGTGTCAGGATCGAACTCATCAGCGATAAGATCAGCAGGGATCTCTTTCCCGAGATTGTCCTCATCAAGATCCGGCTCCTCGTCGGCGTCGTCACCTTCTGGCCCATCGAAAATCGAATTCTCATCACCCGGCCGGGGAGCATCCTTTGCTGCTCCTGCATAGAAGAGCCCAGAGTCGGGACCAACATCTGATGGCTCCTCTTGCTCGTCATCCTCGTCTGTCGACTCAACTTTGGTCGGTTCCGACCGTTTGTCGGCCTCTTCGGCCGGATCGGTCGCCGTTGACTCGTCAGGAGGATCGGATTCGGCGGGGTCCTTAGTTGTTTCTGTGTCTTCGCTCATAAGTCGGTAGACTGTGACAAACAACGGGAGGATGATTCATATACTTTCTCCCCTCTATGAACAACGAAGACTACCAAAAATATGCCGGTAGAGCGCGTAAAACAGGTATTTTACAGACAGTCGCTAACACAGCATACTTATAAATCCACCACAGCCATGTACGGGTAGATGACTCGTGGATTCTACGTTGGTCGGTTTCAGCCGTACCACGAGGGCCACCACAGTGTGATCAAAGAGCTTGCAGAAACCTTCGATGAACTTGTCATCGGGATTGGGAGTGCAGATAAATCACACACCAGGCGAAACCCGTTGACCGCCGGCGAACGGCACGTGATGTTGACTCGCTCGCTTGAGCCGGTAGATATCACCACGTATGTGGTCCCGATCCAGGATATCGATCGAAACACGCTCTGGGTCAGTCACGTGACAAGTCTCTGTCCACCGTTTGACGTTGCCATCTCGAACAACCCGCTTGTAATCCAGTTGTTTGAAGATGCTGGCTACGATGTCCGACAGGGGCCAGTCTTTGACCGGGAGACATACCAGGGAACATTTGTTCGAGAACGGATACTCGCCGATGAGCCATGGGAACATCTCGTGCCGGACCCAACTGTTGATGTCCTCCACGAGGTTGGGGCTATTGACCGTCTGAAACAAGTCGTAAAAAGCGATACAATCAACGGGTAACAGGATCCACAACCGAGCGCACTAGCCGCCAAGATACAGCTTCGCGACATCATCGTTTGCTAACAGCGAGTCTGCGTTCCCCTCAAATCTGACTTGTCCCTGATCAAGGACGTACCCGCGATCGGCAATGGCGAGTCCCTGGGTCGCGTTTTGCTCGACCATCAAAATCGCAGTGCCGAGTTCATTGACCGTCATGATATCGTCAAACACCCGTTCGGCAGTTTGTGGGGCCAGACCAGCTGACGGTTCGTCGATCAGGAGGATATCGGGTTCCATCACCAGCGCACGGGCCAGCGCGACGATCTGTCGTTGGCCCCCCGAGAGTGTCTTAGCTTTGGCATCTTGTTTCTCCGCCAGCAGGGGGAATCGGTCATACAGAGTTTCCAGTACCGGCTGGAGTGAATCTTCCCGAGCAACGCCGCCCATGCGTAGGTTTTCTGCAACTGTCAGGGATCCGAAAACGTTCTGGGTTTGGGGAACATATCCGATTCCTTCCCGAACGATCGCTTCCGGTGGCATCCCACCGATGTCAGTATCGCGATACCGGATCGAGCCGGACCATGGCGTCAACAATCCAAAGACGGTCTTGAGAACCGTTGATTTCCCGGCGCCATTCGGGCCGATCAAACAGACGATCTCCTCTTCGGCAAGGTCAAGTGAAAGGCCATCGAGCACCTGCATCTCCCCATACCCGCTGTCAACGTTCTCGACGACAAGCAGTGGTGTCTCGGTTGCCATCGTTAGCCACCCAGATACGCATCGATAACGCGATCGTCGGCCTGCACACTCGCCGGGGGCCCCTCCGTAAGGACATGGCCTTTGTTGAGCACGATGATACGGTCAGCGATGTCCATGATAAACTCCATATCGTGTTCGATGATCAGAAACGTCGTCCCCGCGTTGTTGAGCCGTTCGATCTGTGTTGCGAGATCGTTCGCTAGTGTTGGGTTGACACCGGCAACTGGTTCATCGAGCAACAACAGCTGTGGATCAGCCAACATTGCCCGCGCCAGTTCGACCAGTTTCATCTGTCCTCCCGAAATATCGGTCGCCGGCTGGGTGGCTAACTGCGCCAACTCGAAGTCGGCAAGCATCTCCTCTGTGGCATCGAGATTGGCTTGTTCACTATCCGCAACACGGCTTGGGTTCGTAAGGACTGTCGTCATCGACTCGCCTGGCTGGTCCTGTGGCCCGACTAGCATCGCCTCACGGACTGTCATGCCCTCAACGGTCCGAGGTGTCTGGAAGGTTCGGATCAGACCTTCGGCAACGATCTCGTATGGTTCCCACCCGGTGATATCGGTGCCACCAAGCCGGACTGTTCCGCTGTCAGGGGTGTAAAACCCGGAAATAAGGTTAAAGAGCGTCGATTTCCCAGCCCCGTTTGGGCCGATCAGCCCCGTGATCGTTCCCGATTGAACCGTGAAACTCGCATCGTTGGTGGCAACAAGCGCCCCGAACTCTTTCCGGAGGTGCTCGACTGCTAACAGCGGCGAGTCACTCATCGTGTTCACCCCTGCCTGGAGGATCAGTTTGCTTAACCTCGCCGGAGGAGTGGCGATCGATGACAGACGGCCAGATCAACTCCCGCTGTGGTGGGAGGAGTCCCTGCGGGCGGAACCGCATCAACAACACAATAAGGACACCAATCGTGATCAACCGGAACGGGGCTGCGTCGATCGGAATCGCGGCTGTCGCATCGACAAACCGAGATCCTTCCCTGATTGCAACGATCACGAAACCACCAAGCAGCGCACCTCGATTCGATCCACTGCCACCAAGAATCACCGCGACCCACACGTAAAACGTGCGAATCGGATCAAGATTCCCCGGATTGACGAACAACTGCAGATGGGCAAAAAACACCCCTGCCAGCGCCATCAAAACGCTGCCAAGCACGAACGCTTGGAGCTTAAACCGAAACGTGTTCTTGCCAAGCGCCTTCGCAAGTGGCTCGTCGGACCGGATCGTCCGGAGGACCCGTCCCCATGGCGAACGATGTAACCGCCGGAGAACAGCGAGTGCGCCACCAAGGAAAACCAGCATGAGGATGACATTGAACAGTTCTGCCCAGAAGCCCGAGCCAACGGTAAGCGGTGCGGCAAACGGGAGGTTGATCGTGCCTGTGGGCAGCTGGTTCGGGAGCGGACCAAGGATCGGCCATTGCTCGTAAAACCGTGGGATCCCCGAGAGGCCCTGACTTCCGTTTGTCCATTGTTCCTCGTTTAGGATGATTGTCCGAACAACCTCTGCAAGCCCCAATGTCGCGATCGCGAGGTAGTCCGCCTTGAGCCGTAGTGTTGGCAGCCCGATCAGGACGGCCACGACTGCTGCCAACACAAGCCCCACCAGCAAACCGACCAATGGGTCGAACCCCCCGGCTATCGGGGAGTTACGGGCGGTCATCAACGCAGTCCCATACGCGCCCAAGCCGAAAAACGCCGCGACGCTGAAGTTGATCAAGCCGGTATACCCCCACTGAACGTTCAGGCCCATCGAGAGGAGTGCAAACATGCCGCCAATGCCAACCAGGTAGAGAAAATAGGTCGGATCGAGCACTCCCCCAAACATTGCAAGCAAAAGGACGACGACTGCCCCCGAAAGCGCCACCGCAGTCCCTCGTTCAGTCCCAGTCAGACCACGCCAAACGGAGGGATCATCGCCAGCCATTAAATCTCCTCCGTGACGATAACCTCACCAGCAATGCCCTGGGGTCGGACCAGTAGGACCAATACCATGATCACAAACGCAATCGCCTCAGCGTACTCGATGCCGATTGGGATCCCATAGATCCTCAGCAGGGGTGTAAGCTGGACGACAAAACCAATCACAACGCTTCCAAGCATTGCTCCATAGACCGAGCCGATCCCGCCTAAGATAACCGCCGCAAAGATGACCAACAACAGCCCGAATCCCATCCGCGGATCAAGCTGGTTGTAGATCCCAAGAAAGACACCGCCTGCGCCTGCAAGCCCGGCGCCAATGGCCCACGTCCACAGTTTGACTCGCCAGGTCCGGATCCCGCTGGCCCGAGCCAGATCCGGGTTATCGGCCATCGCTCGCATTTTCCGACCGAAGTCAGTATATTGTAAGAGAAGATGCACCCCCCCAACAAGAAGTAGGGCCGTAACAACGATAACAAGATCCTGTTGGGTTATTCTGATCCCATACTGCGTGAGGGCGTCAATCGGTGATTGAGTCGAAACAGGATACCGTTGGGCCGTAACACCAAATCGTGCCTGAATGACGCCCCGATAAATAAACGCAATCCCGATCGATGTGATCAATAAGCCGAGTGAACCGATGTCCAGGGATCGATAAATGACTCGTTCGGTGATAACTGCGATCAGCGCAGCCACGACCATCCCGACAAACAAGGCCACAAAGAAGCTCAACGGGAGCCCAAAGATCGTAACGCCAAGCCCACCGAGCAGCCCAGAAACGACAAGGGCACTGTATGCACCGATCGTCATGGTATCACCATGTGCAAAATTCGCAAATCCGGCGATACTGTAGATCAACGAGAGCCCGATACTTCCCAGGAGAATGATGCTACTGTACACGACACCGTCAGCGAGCCGTCCAACGACAAGTTCCGTTGCTGACATCTACCCTTCTCGACGCTCGGTAGCGACATATCCGTGGTCCTGTACTTCGAAGATTTGAATCGACCCGATCGGATCCCCGTTCTCATCAAGATCGAGAGGCCCACTCACGCCTTGATAATCCACATCTCCAGGACCGCCGCCATCGACCAGGATCTCATGAGCTGCTTCGTAGCTGTTCACTTGGTCTCCTGCTGGTCGGGTCACGTCCCGAACGACTTCGCGCAACGCGTTGCCGGTGAACTCATCAGCAGCTTGGATCGACAGAGCAGCGGTAATCACAGCATCATACGCGAACGCAGCCCAGGACGTCGGTTCTCGATCGTATTCCTCCTGGAATCGATCAGCGAAGTCCTGGAAATTCGGCTGATCACGAGGTGCAGACGGCTCGACGAGTTTCATGCCGTCCATCGATCCATCGGGCGTATTCTCCAACACGGACTCGCCTCGATTCGAGTCTGCACCGTACAGCTGTGGGTCATATCCGTTTTCGACCATTTCATTGACCTGGGTCGAAAACTCCGCTTGGTAGGTGATAAAGACCCAGGCGTCAGCTCCTGAATTGTTCATTTGTGTCAGGAGACCAGAATAGGTGGCTTGTTCACCATCGTGAGGATTATTAAACGCAACGTTGCCATCGTAGGCGTCAACAAAGGCATCGGCTAAACTCTCACCGAAGTCATTGTTGATATAGGTGAGTGCAACGTCGTCGTAACCATCCTCGGCAATAAGCTCGGCCAGCACGTTTGACTGTGAGACCCCGCTTGGACACGTTCGGAGCAACCCAGGGATTCCAGAGAGCCCAACCCCTGTTGAGTTCTGGCTGATCTGCACGACGTCTGTATTGCGAATGACGCTGTCGTAGATGGCCGTTGAGACGCCGGACCCAACAGCACCGATAACTAGTGGAACACCGTCTTGATTGACCAGCTTCTGTGCAGCGTTGACTCCCGCCCCAGATTGGCTTTCGGAGTCTTCAACAATAATCTCTAACTCCCGGTCGGCGACACCGACCTCATTGACTGTCGCCAGTGCAAGATCTTTGCCACGCTGGTTCCGTTCCCCGAAATCCGACAGTGAGCCGGTCTGTGCGTCGATCATCCCGATCTCGTAGACATCGCCGCCATCAGAGCCGCCAGCACAACCGGCTAGTGCGATTGCCCCGGCCGCACCAGCGCCAGCAAGCAGCTCACGCCGGTAATGCATGCTAACATTCGGCATATGCGCTTGTGTACTA
>CAYOHZ010000012.1:0-10566 GCA_964403925.1 uncultured Salinarchaeum sp. | reverse complement strand
CAAACGATGGGCTTTCCGTAGTCGAAAAGCAACAATGCGTGTATGTCTACAGTACCCGATCCTGCGGAGTTTCAGCAGCTCTATGAGGATCTTCGTGCGCTTCATGGGCCGGTCGAACGAGACCGCGACCGCGGGGACGGCGTTCGACAGTTACTCGGCACGATTCTCTCGCAAAACGTGACCTCAGAAAATACACGCCGAGCCCTGTCAAATCTTGAGGCGACATACGCGTCCTACCGAGCGATCGAAACGGCAGAACTCGAAGAGTTGGCGGAGGTGATCCGCCCAGCCGGGCTTCCAGAGACGAAAGCCAGACGGCTCCAAAACGCACTTGAGCATATCCGGTTGGAAACCGGCGGAGAATACACGCTTGCGTTTCTCGATGATATGCCGACGTCGGAGGCAAAATCCTGGCTTGAGGAGATCAAAGGTGTTGGCCCCAAGACCGCCAGTGTCGTCCTCAACTTTCAGTTTGATGCCCCCACCTTTGCGGTCGATACCCATATTCATCGGATCGCTCAACGATACGGATTCGTCCCGGAGGGAACGAGCCCGGAACGTACACAGGAGCTTCTCGACCCAGTGATTCCTGATGAGTTGAAATACGAACTCCACACACTACTCATCCAGCACGGCCGGGAATACTGTACAGCCCGGAATCCGGATTACGACAATCCCGTCAGTCAACGGTACTGTGAGCGTTGTGACGACAGTCAGTGATATCCTCTCCAGCATGAACGGCGGGAGACTCTCGTTGAAACAAAACCCAATACAAGTGGCTTCTCTGACAGGCAATCCCCAAATTCGCCTGTCTGGAGAGTTCCGTCAGTTCGTTACTGTTCGTTGTCGTCGATCGTGGTGAACCGGGTCTCGAACTCGTTGAGCCGCTCTTGGTATTCCGTGAGCTGGTCATCAATCCGCGTTTCAAGCTCGGCAACCTGTTCGCGAAGGTCTGCAGGCAACGCATCAGCTTGTGCGTCGACTTCGGCTTGGAGCTGTTCGTACTGATCGATAATGTCTTCGAACGCATCCAGCGATCGAGCAGTGAACGTGTCGTTCGTCTCAGCAAGGATATCAAGCTGGGTATTGATTGCCCCAACGGTGTTCTCGACAGCTGTCTCGTATTCGTCGATTGTCTCATCAGCGATATCATCGGCCTGTTCGACGGCCGTATCGTGTGCCGTTCGGAGTTCATCAAAGCCCTCGTCAACTGCCGAACGCATGGCAGCAATCGAGTCCTCGCCACCAACCGTCGTCTCCTCAAGCAGGTCGAAAACGTCATCAATCGTGGCCTCGCCGATATCGATCGTTTTGTGATGGAGCTCAGTATGTTCGGTTGCCATCGATTGTATCGACGTTGCGATTTCGGCTGGCATCTGTGCGGATCGCTCCATGAGTCGCTGACTCTGTTCGATCGTCTCACGCTGCAGGTCAGTGAACGTTTCAAGTGCCGAAGTGGTCGTGGAATCTGTGGTATCGTCTGTCATTGTCTTAGTCCTCTGAAGAGGTTCGTTTGAGCGGAACGATGACTGCCTGAACGATATCCCCATCCTCAAGATCGAGAACCTCACGTTCAGCATCCGGAATCGTAATCCGACCCCCACTTTGGATCCGCGTTTTGAAGGTCGCTGTCCCACGGACGGCGTCGAGAGGAAACTCTTCAGCCGTTTCATCGGCACCGAGCATAGCTTCCGTAACCTCTTGTTGGGTCGTTGCTGCGTCGGTGCTAGCCGTTCGCATCGCCTCGATAAACGCCGAGGGGAGTGTCGTTGTATCGTCGTCTGTCATCGTTACAACTACTCGTATGCACCCCATCAGGATAAGTGTTTCCATTGAATGGTTCTGAAAACCATTGCACGTCAATAAATGAGTTTCTATGAATATATGGGGATGTCTCCGGGTATTCTTCGTTCCGTAGAATGGTCGTTTGTTTTGTCGCTGTTGCTTTGGGTTCCTATTTTAGCCGCATCCAGCAACCCGCGGTCCACTCGTCGCTCGCTCAGTCGTCTGCCATGTCCGCTCTGAGCGTTGTCTCGGTACCCTCACGATCGGGATGATACAGCGCTTCCCCGCTGACATCGTCAAACACATGCATACTTGTCGGGGGGAGTTCGACTTGGACCGTCGCTTGTTCTTCGAGTAGTCTCCCTCGATCCGTGGCAACGACAAGTTGTGGCCCAGCTTCCAATGTGACATACACGAACGATCGATCGCCCACCGGCTCGATAACATCAACCTCTCCAGAGAACGTTGGCCCCGTATCAGTAGCAGACGGTGCGAGAACAGGGGCTTCCGGGCGAATCCCCAGTGTCACCCGTTGTTCTGTTGCTGTTGTTGCAGCTGTTGCCAGTGGGTCAGTCAGCGGGTAGGTGATCGGTCCGTCGAATGTCTCCCTATCGATGCCGCCGGAAAGCATATTCATCGATGGTTCACCGATAAACGAGGCGACAAACCGGTTGGCGGGTTGGTGATAACACTCCATCGGCGTTCCGAGTTGTTGGAGTGTGCCGTCTGCAAGGACAGCAATCCGATCGCCCATCGTCATCGCCTCCGTTTGGTCGTGAGTCACATAGACGGTGGTGACATCTAACTCGCGTTGCAGTTGTTGGATTTCCGTTCGCATCTGCGATCGGAGTGTGGCATCGAGATTCGAGAGTGGCTCATCAAGCAGAAACACATCCGGATCGCGAATGATCGCACGCCCGAGTGCAACACGTTGCTGTTGGCCCCCAGATAGCGATCCAGGTTTTTCATCCAGCAACTCAGTAATCCCAAGCGTCTCAGCAACGTCTGTCACACGACTGTGTATCTCTGTCGCTGAGAGATCGGTCGTCATGCGAAGGCCAAATCCGAGGTTCTCTCTGGCTGTCTTATGGGGATACAACGCATAATTTTGAAACACCATTGCGATATTGCGTTTTTCCGGTGGACGACCCAGTACGGATTCATCGCCGATCCGAATGTCGCCAGCCGTTGGCTCCTCAAGGCCCGCGATACACCGGAGTGTCGTTGATTTCCCACATCCAGAGGGGCCGACCAGCACGAGCAACTCACCTTCGGCCAATGATATCGACACGTCTTCGACGGCAGTAATGCCGTTTGAATACTCTTTGTGCAAAGACCGCAATTCGAGCTGTGCCGCTGTTGTCTCGTTCATCCTCTGTGCCCTGTTGTTATCCCTTGAGCGATCCCTTGATAAGCCCTTTCACGAAATACCGCTGGAGCGCAAGAAACACGATCACAAGCGGGAGCATCCCGATGACACTGGCAGCCGCAATCGCTCGCCAGTTATTACCGAACTGCGTTTGAAACTCATAAACACCGATTGAAATCGTGTACAGACTCCGCTCACTGCCAAGAACAGTGTATGCGATGACAAACTCCGACCAGAGAAAAACCGTATTGAAGATCGCGACAACTGCAATCCCAGGAGCGATGGGGCGAAGCAGGACATGACGGAGCGTTTGGAGTCGATTACACCCATCGATCCGGGCCGCATAGTCCAGTTCCTTGGGGACCGTATCGAAATAGCCTTTCAACAGCCAGATCGAAAACGGCGTCTGGATACCGACATACAACAAGATCAATCCTGCTCGTGTGCCAACGAGACCGAGACTGGTCATCACCGAATACAGTGGAACGACAATGATGATTGATGAGATCATCTGAAAAAGCAAGACAAGGCCAAGCAGCTGCCGTCGACCACGGAAGTTGAACCGCGAGAAGGCATACGCAGCCGGGACAGAGACAGCAATAATGCTTCCGACACCCACGAGGGTGATGAGTGTCGAATTCAGCAGCCATGTAACCATCCCTTCTTGGAAGACACGTTGGTAGGCCGTGATTGAGATCTCCTCTGGGAGAAATCGGAATGGATAGCTGAGCAGTTCTCCTTCCGGACGGAGACTGGCAGAGATAATCCACAGGACGGGAAACGCAAAAAAGACCATTGCAACGGTATAGAGTCCATAGACGACGAGATCCAGTACCTGGATATCAATGCTCTGCAGTCGATCTCGAGCTTTCGCAAGTGGGCGTTTACTACTGGGATCCAACGGTAGTTCGGCCGTGTCTGTCGTGCCCCCGTCAGGCCGACGTTCCATACTAGGAGACTCGTTCGGTGTGTCCTCCTTATGCGGGGTTTGGTGCTCCCGTGTCCCACTCGAGCTTTCAGCCGGTGCGGCATCGTCTTGTTCGGTTGTCATAACTGGTCTTTGATGTCGAATACGGACAGATACACAACTGTCAGGAGGAGATTCACGCCCAGTAAGACGACTGCGACAGCTGCGCCTTCGCCGAGGGCATACTCAGTGAATGCTTTGCGGTACATGAACAATGCGAACACTTCCGTCGCTTGTCCCGGGCCACCGTTGGTCAGCGCGAAGATCAGATCAAACGTATTCAGCGCGTAAATCGAGACTAACACCATCGTCACGAAGAGGACCGGTTTGAGCTGTGGGATCGTCACATGACGGAACCGTGCCCATCGGCCGGCACCGTCGACCCGGGCTGCTTCATAGAGTTGCTGTGGGATGCGCTGGAGTCCGCCATAGAGCATAATCATCGCAAAGGCGGTCCCACGCCACGTGCCAGCAACGATCGTCGAGACAAGCGCCAGCGTCGGATCCGACCGAAACGGGATCGGCCCGATATCGATGAGACTCAGTAGGTAGTTGACTGCTCCAAGCTCGCTTTCGACCAACATGACCTTCCAGATCAAGCCGATGATGATCCCTGGGACGATCCACGCAAGCAGGACCGAGACACGCGTTGTGAGATGCCCGCGAAGGCTCCGACGGACGCCATAGTCGATTGCGAGTGCCATGATCAGCCCCGCAACCGTATGCAACACGATACTCGCAAACGCAAAAATAGCGGTCACGACGACCATCTGCTGGAATCCGACAGACGTGACCAGGTCAGTATAGTTGGCTAGCCCGACAAACTCCGTCCCGGTCGTCGTCAACACTTCGTTCGTGAGACTCAGCCTGCCCGCCTCAAGTAACGGGTATAGCTGAAAGACCCCAAGTACGACCAGCGTTGGCAGCAACCACGGTATCGGGCTCTCACCAATCCGATGAAGCGCTTGTCGAATGCGATTCGTGTTCCCACCGCTTCCTGTGGTTTCGCCAGCTGTTGCCATCTGTTTACTTGCCAGGCTGTGTAGGTCGGCACGCAGGCTGTTGGACTCCCCACTGGGGACGCTTCGTCTGGCGGCCTCCCGAGACCACGGTGTCTGCTGGGACCACGCTCACCCGTTGTATTCCTCATTGACGGCAGTAATCATCCGATCGACGGCGTCGGCTGGCGCTGCCTGTCCAGTAACGACCCGCTCGATCGCATCACGGTACTCGTTGGCGATCGTTGTATAAATCGGGACGGCCGGTCTCGCAACCCCGTCTTGGAGTAGCTCTCGGAACGTGTCTTGGTATTCGATTGCGTCCTCGCCGTAGAACTCGCTTTCATAGGCAGATTCCCGGGTCGGGAGGAGATTTGTCGCCGCACAGTACCGAGCCATCGCGTCGGGCTCAATGAACTTTGCAATGAACTCGTTCATTGCGGTTGCGCCCTCCGCACCGGGATCGATGAACGATCCCTCTGTCCAGCCGCCAACACCAGTAGCAAACTGGTCAGATTCCATCATCGGGATCTGGGCGACCTGCCAGCGTTGCCAGCTGTCGTCGTCAACGACGTTTTTGAACTCCCGTTCGATGAGATCGTTGTTTCCGATGAACATCGCTAGCTGATCGTTCCGGGCCTCGCGAGGCAGGTCCTCGACATCTTTGATATTGGCCACTCGTTGCGGGGTAACACCGGTGTCGATAAGCTCGCGCATAAACGAAAGTACGTTTACCATCGCTTGGCGATTCCTGCTCTCAGCAAGCACTGGCGCACCGTTGTCATCGACAAGTTCACCGCCCTGTCCCCAGAAGTATGGGAGATTATCGAACGGTTCACTCCGGAACAAAAACGGTGTAACGTCTGTCCCGTCAGCAATGTCTTGGCCAAGCCCGATCAGGTCTTCCCAAGTCCGCGGGGGTGTCCCATCGCCATAGCGGTCGATGAGATCCTGTCGGTAATACAGTGCCCGACAGCCGGTATATTTCCAGCCAGCGAGTAAGTCCCCATCTCGGACCGTCGCATCCTGAACGAACGGGAAGAAATCATCGATATCGTCGACGTGGTCGTTGAGTGGCTGGAGGAACTCATAAAAATCAGCCACCCACGAAGAGTCTAGTGTCGATCCGTCCGGTCCGTTCCCCTGCGATAAATCAAGCACGAGATCGTCTTTCCACTGCCCGAACGCCGGATATTCGACCTCAATCCGATACTCTGGGTGTGCTTCGGCCCATTCAGTGTGCTGTGTTTGTAATGCCGGCGCTGCTGCTGGTTGGCTGCTTTCTGCCGCAATCGGTGTATAAAAATCACTGGTCCGGTATGAAAGACCAGTCTCACCCTGCCCCCACCGATCGTGTGTCAACAGCGAGTCTCCAGTCTCACCATCGGAACCCCCACCGATACACCCAGCAACGCCGCTTGCAACTGCCATACTCCCGACTGCCAAGATGTCCCGGCGTGTCGGCCGATTTGTCGGATTCATCTAAGGCTCTTGGCACGTTATCGGGGCCGACTCGTATAATTGTGGTGGTAGCGGATATCGCCAGCGGTCGCGTGTCTTGAAACGACGCTCGCGAGCTTGCCTGTGTGTTGTCCGTCCCAATCGTTTTAGCACCGAGGAGGAGTGAGACACTCCGAATCCGCGCCTGCAGAGACTGCGCTCCCTGCGTGGATGGTCGACGCAAGCCGAGCATCCGTGAGAAAGCGCATCGCGGGACTCTGAAGCCCCACCCGTACCGAACGCGTCAACGCGCGCAGGATGGGGAGTTTACGGATCGGTTAACGTGATCTTATTGGGGAGTCGATCGGTATCGGTCCGATCCAGTTCCCGTTCGAGATGTGTAAGGAACCCAAAGAGCATGATATAATAGAGAATTAGACAGGCAACGACTAATGGAAGATATTTGAACATCCCGGCTGGCGGCACTAGTGGGAGGACCGTCCACAGCGTATCATACCCATAGATCACCCCGGCTGCCAGGAGGACAGTCAGAACATGATGATAATACGATACGGGTCGGTAGCCGTCGATAAGGATTGCTTCGTATTCATCGACTTCTAACAGCGGTAACAGTGCCCAGACGATGACCGTAATCAACGCGATCAACAGACCGGTCAGTCCCTCCGTTGTTTCGGTGACCAACACAAATCCGAGAAAGAGGATTGCCAGGTTGGCCCCATGGAGAAAATTGAACCGGCCGAGTTGTGGAACTGAAACCTGTTGCTGGCGGGCGCTTGTGTCAAGCAGATAGAACACACCAATGAAAAACGGGGGCAGTTTCTCTTCTGAAATCCGTTCGAGATCCAATGAGCGAGCGATCGCGCCAATCTCAATGATCACGACGAACAACAGCGAGACGAACAGTTCAATATCGACCATCGTCCTCCTCTCGTGGCTCTTGTTTGAGTTGGAGTTTCACTTGGATGAACCGTGAAAACGTCGTATACCGATCCGGAATCCATCGTGTTACAGTCCGGCGACCCAGCGCGTACACGAGTGCCAGTCCCATGAGCAGGCCGATCGGCGCGGTATACTGGGGCGGGGAGACAACGACCGACAACAGGCCGGCAGCAACTGCAAGGATCACATCGGGAACTGAGCCATCATAAAACACCCGCAGTGGCGAAATCCACTGGCCGCGAACGTGATCATAGACAGCACGATCATCAATCTCGCGCCAGGGACGCATCTCTTTGCCACCACCAAGCATATCCATCACCGAGTGGACACTCCCACCAGCAACACCGACAGCAACGACAAGCAACTCGCTGTGGCCGGTCAGCACATATCCGATCGCGATAAGCGGCGCTAGTATCGAATATACAACCGGGAAATGCCCGGTTTTTCGGTGGATAGCCACCATATCGAGATCCGGAAGGAGGCCACCAACCCCACCAGCCACGACGAGGGCCATCGGCTCAACACCGGTGGCCATCGCTGTGTACGCGCCGATGGCGATTCCAATCAGGATATGGGTAAAGACCATCATCAGTGTATCCACCACGACTGTAGTCGTCGGGAAGCCACCACAATGTTGCTGTCGTGCAATCTGCCTTTGTTTCATGACTCAACTGTCTTAACTTTGCAGGCTCCGCCTCTACTCCAAAAGCCGTCCTGCTCGACGGGACTGCAAGCAATCGGGCGCGCCAGTTCGGTATTACCAGTGCTCATTCCGAGGGGTACCATGAGCGACCATCTCCGTGAGATTGCTATCCTCTGGTTGAGTGTGTTGTTGTGTATCACACTCGACGGGGCGGCCAAGTGTATCGCCAGCGGCCAGCCCGGGAACTACCACAGTTGCCGTGTCGTGATCCATACGCCACAACACGCGGTGTCCCTTCGTGGGCGTTATCGAACCGGACGAGCGTAGATCCTCGACGAGGAGTACGATGTCGCGCTGGTGATTCTTGACGAGATCGACAAGCTCGAAGACGATTCGATTCTCATACAGCTATCCCGAGCCGGGGGGTTGGAAAACTCGATCATACCAAAATCGGCGTTATCGGAACCAGCAAGAATTATGCTCGAAGGTTAACTAGATTGACAGGGTGTTTATGATGTATGGTATCTGCTCTCACAATCAAAACAGGGAAAATATCGGAGGCTCGATTCAAGAATATTGGGCGAAGAAGATTTGTTAAGGAGGGATCGCTCTCTACGACATACTATCAGGTACGACTTCAAGATACCACGCGGTATCGAGTCCGAGGTTTAACTCCGCCGCTTCCTAAATGAGGTCGTCCCAGAGTGGCTAGGCCAAATCGACAAGACGATCACCAACGGACGGTTCCATACGACGCTCCTGTCTGCCCGTGGTGCCAACTGCCGATACTGTGGAGCAGTGTGGCGGCACACTAGACTTTTCAAGACCGGTCGCGTACCGGGAGATATGAGCAGCGACAGGATCGACGCCGAAAGCAAGGTCTCTGGAAACCAGGCCAATATCCCCGCCCGGATCCGGCATGAACTCAATATCGACGATGGGGATCAGCTCCGTTGGCATCTCGAAGATGATGGGAGTATTCGGGTCCACGTCATCCAACAGCAAACGGGTACGTTCGCCGGCTTCGACGGCTACGCCGGGGAGGAGCCGACCGATGTGACGAGCGACCACAACGCCTGGGGCGTCAACGTCGAGTAAATGCCCCGGGCACTCATCGATACGACAGTCCTCTTTGCCGCCGCATACCAGGGGGATAGTTCCCACGACACCGCCCTTCCCGTGCTCCAGGGCATCGACGATAGAACGCTCCCGGAGGCAGTCGTCCTTGACTACGTGCTCGCGGAAACGCTCAACGGCCTCACGACCCACGCCGGCCACGATGCAGCCGTCGATCTCCTTGATCGCATCGAAGCAAACGCCCGCTTTCACATCGACTCACTCACCACTGACGCCCTCGCGACAGGGAAAGCCCTCTTTCGCCAACACGAACCCCTCTCTTTCGTCGATGCCTGCATTATTGCGTATATGCACACAGAGGGGCTCGGGTACCTGTATGCGTTTGACGACGATTTTGACGCTATCAAGGACATCTATCGGCTCGCTACAGCAACGAATCCCTACGAGCCGAGCTGACGCTATGGCCGGCGACGACGTTCGGTCCCAGGGAATCGTCGTCGGTCGTCCAAACGAGACCCCCGTCGCGAAACTGCTTGAGGACATGGTTGACCGTGTTGCGGTAGTTATTGCTCCGGTCGGAACCGCCCTATTGTCTTAACCAACAAAAGTATAGAGTCGTTGGCTGTGTTGGTTAACACGAGAGGAGCCGATGTCCTACGAACCCCCGACCCCACCGGCGAACCTCCAGACGGAGATCGTTAATACGCTCAACGAGATGGACTCGGAGCAGCTTCGAGACGTTGCGACGTACGCTGAGGCGCTCGCCGAGCACAAAGAACGAGAGGCCCGTCTCACGGAGTCAGCAGATCAAGAAGAGGTCGAAGAGCGACCAGACGATCTCCCGAATGATGTCCCGTCAAAAGCCACGATCACTCAAAGAAATCAACGACAACCGCTACTACTACTGGCAGTGGCGGGACGGAGATAAGAGTAAATCGAAGTATAAGGCACCGGTCGACCCGGACGAGTAATCTTCATCGCGAACACGCCAATCGTGACTGCCATCGGCCATACTAATGACCGGCTGATCGCGGATCGGGTTGCGGATATGGCCGCGATCACGCCGACCGCCGCCGGCGAGTACATCGCGAAGTCCCAAAATGACGTCCTCGCTAGTGAGATCGAGCCGCTGGAGAACAGCTGGAGGCCGCCTACGAGACCTTCGAGCAGGAGCACAAGCACGAACAGGAACTGGCCGAGGCAGTTGAGGAGGCGACTGCTTTGGGGCTTGCCCCCGAGACAGTTGACAGGCGATCAACATTGGCGGAATATTTACCTGAAGGACAGGGCAAGGCCCCGTCCTCAAGGAGCACCGCAGTCCGCGAAG
>CAYOHZ010000011.1:0-47884 GCA_964403925.1 uncultured Salinarchaeum sp. | reverse complement strand
CGAGCATGCTATTGGTACGTACGTTTGACTTCTTCGGCGGCGACGATGATCATGACGACCGTGTTGAATCCCAAGCGGATTTGCTCAGGAACCTCGGGTATTCCGATATTCGGGCAGATCACATATCAGAATACCCCGACCCGGAGAAGCGAAACGGACGGGTTCCCGATGTAACAGCTGACACTCCATTTGGGCGTGATCCCGTGATCGAAATCGATACTGGTACGAACACGTCCGAACGCGATCAGCACCAGCTTGACGATCTCTCATCGGGACTTGGTCCAGACGAGGACCTAATCCAAATTGACGACGATGATCAGCTTTTCGGCGGTTGGTAGGACTTTCTGAGGACTCGTACGATCAATCGAACCGGTGTACTTGCGAGAATTACTATTGGTTCACTAGTGAATCGACGTAATCATTGAGTGTTTCATAGGCTGAGTCAAACTCGGGGAGGTCTGCAACCAAATCGGGAAGCGTATTCTGCCAGCCATCACGGATCTCATCCCGTTTCTCTCTGGGAAGTCCGTCCCGGAGGTCGATGTTCAGATCGTCGTGTTCACACTTCCGCGTGAATGCCGGACGAATAACCGAGTCATCAACCTCGGCCTCCGTAATCATCCGATAGAGATCATAGTAGTCACGAGCCTGTGACCGCTGATAGAGCGCTCGTAACTTCTCCGCGAAGATCTCTTCAAAACTGTACGCAGTCAACCCGAATTCGGGGATGTCATCGTAGCTGTGACGATGATCCGCCGGAGCGAACGCAACGTACTCGTCGATCATCACATCCAGACTCGTCGTGTTCTTGTGACCGAGAACGGCGTTGTACTGGATGTCCATATCGACGTAGTGCGTCGGATACGCGTCTTTCTGCAGTTCGCGGTGTTTGGTCACCTCGAAGTCGATGCCGGAGGCTCTGGCAGCGTCTTCCAGTATGTCTTGCAACTCCGCTTCGCTCCCGTGGTACTCTCCCTCGACACCAAAATCAAGATCTTCCGAGTAACGCCACGTCTCCGGGAAGTACAACTTACTGAGCGCGGTTCCGCCCTTGAACAGCAGGTTGTCACCGTAGGGACTCGTGTAGATCGCCCAGAGGATCCACGAATTGACGTAGTTCTTTTCCGCATAGCCGAGGCGAACATTCAACTCTCTGGCCAGCCGTCGGAGTTGCGCTTCGGAAATCATGAGAAGTCATCCGGGAGGAACGATTCGGGGCCAACGTTCAGTCGGAGTTGGTACGTGCTGTCGCGGGTCCCCTTCGCTTCTCTCGTCGGATCGAGCAGCGGGTACCCAGTCGTGAAGTTCTCGACGAGATCGCGGTACTCTGGAAGGTCGATGTTCAATTGGTCGGCGAGGTAGACCAGTCGTTTCGTTGCGGCACCATTCCCAACTCGCCGCAGGTACTCAACGACTCGGTCCCACGAACATCGCGTGTCGACAGCGTTCTGCATCGCCTTTGCAAGCTCGCCGATACCACCACAGAACTCAGGATGGTCAGCACAATCGACAAGCGTCTTTTCGATACTCGAAATGTTCACCTGATTCGACTCGATCGCCGTCGGTTGATAGCCGAAAAACTTCTGCTCAGTGACCGACACCGGGCGGTACGTGACCCCGTGGATTTCACGCTCTTGAGCGCGTTCTGTCGTCACGATGTACACCGTCCGGGACAGCTGCTCCGTCAGCCCATGGTGATTCAGCGCGCTCCAGTACCCAACATACATCGGCTCCACGAGTGCGGACGCGATCACGAACTCGTGCGCTGTATACACAGCGTTCTCACCCGCAGCAAGTGGCAAGATGAGATATCTCCCGTGCGCGATCCGTTCAAGCCACCCTTTCTCCTTGAGTGCATACGCCATATCCTTCGCGGATTTCCGCGGGCTGTCAAGTGCGTCTGCGAGGTCACTAATAGTGATGACCTGCCGATTCTCGCCTGCGAGCCGTGACAGTACCTGCGACTCACGCGTCGACAGGCTCTTTCGCTGAATCTCTTCCTCGTTTGTTGGCCCCATAGCCGCTCAGCGTACATAGAATCTAACTCCTGCAGTAATAAAGGTATCTGTTGAGAGCTAATTTGGCGTAAGTCGGCTCGTGAACCGCTCAGCGTACATAGAATCTAAATGAGCTATCCTAACAAGCGGATATTTGCTGCTCACAGCAGGAAGCTCGCCGTACTGGCGTCTCTGAAAGGTAGGTGATATCCCTGCGGCTGCGATTACCGCTTCAAGATCGAGTTCCGCGTTACGATGTGAGGGTACTGTCTGCAGCCCGAATGTTCTCCGCAATTTGCCCCTCGTATTCGCCACGCACATCACTCCAGGTGGCCTGCGTGTGCCCACGTGTCTTAACCATCGTCCAATCAATAGCCTCAGCAGGTGAACAGCCCGCTTCAGTCAGTGCCTGAAGGAAATAGCCAGGAGGCAGTCCTTCCCCGGATGAGAAATCAACTACGAAAGCAGGCGATGGGGAGACGACACCGGCGTCAACCAGTCGGCTTGCGACCTGACTGAGGACTTTATTGTCGATGTCACGACTGCCAGGGATTAATCGCGTGATATCCTGCTCAGTTTCCCACGGGTTGATTGACCACGATTCGACTATCCCCTGGCCTTCCGTTTTGAACATTCCCGATACCATTTCGCCCCCTCGTCTGTCGAGGTCGCCCCGGTACTCTCGTACGAATTTATGCCATTCGTCTTCAACTCTCTGCAGAGCCGCTAGCACGGCCTCTGACTCATCGTTTTGCTCCTCTACCGTCGAGATGAGATTGCGGAGTGCGTCACTGTCCGGCTTCTTCTCAAGTCGCGGCACAGCCATTCCAATATCCTCTACTTCGTATCGGATATCATCACTGTCGTCTTGTCGGGGTGTTCGGACAATGACGTTGACTGCCGGATCCGGAATCTTATAGAGAATTTGGTCCGGTGCATCGTCATTTTGGACGTGAAGGTGTTGCGTCCAATTACCCGGGATCTTCCGGAGGCGTTCGCCTTGAACGACTGCGTGGCGAATGGCAGGCACGCGTTCCATCCACACGTCATCTTCGTTACTACCAACGATGAGATACTCGTCGCCGTCACGAACAACAGAGACGCTCTCATCCGTACACTCGCCGGTTTGCTCATCATTTTCTGCACGCGACTGCGGGTGATTGTGAACGAAATTTGGCAGTGTCTCTTCTCGACCGACCGCCCGGTACTCCGATTCGCTCGTATCTGGATCGCTACTTGCGTTTTTTCGTTGCATTGCAAAGTTCCATCCCAGACTAATCCACTTAAACAGTCGTAAAGTTACCACGCCGGCAGCGTACACCCTCACCTGATCAGAAAGACAAACATTGAAGTGCATCAGAAGAACTTCGAGCTGAGCTCTTCGGCAAAACCACCGACCATCATGTTATGGTTTTTGAACATGACAGTTCCGTCGTTGCGGACATCTCTGTTGAACTGCCTTTGAACAGACCCAACGGGCTCGTCTGTTCTGGATGCACCCCTGCCCACACCATCTCATAAAACTCAGTAAACAAGTCAGAATAATTGCGGACACACCCCCCTTCTCACTACCCGAACACGAAGGCGAGTTCGAACCGTCGATCGAACGCAGTCAAAACTCTCGGTGAATTCGACTACACCAAAGAGTACTCTAACGCTGTGCGTGACTTGAGTTCGTTCCAACTACAGTACTTCGTTCACATCCCGTAACGCATCGATTGCTTCCTGGAGATGCGCCTGGAGTTCCTCGCTCCCAACGTCGTCACTCGCAGTTTGACCACCACGACGGTCATCCACACCCGTAGATTGCGCCTCAGACTCCGAGTCGGCCGCACCCCACGTTTCCGTCCTGCCTAGCGAGTCAGGATCCTGATCAGGCACTGCGTCAAGCCGCTGCTGCCCATCAGCCTCGCCTGTGTCCGTGTCAGCCGTAACGGAACTCCGTTCTGACCGCTCACTATCAGTCGGCCGTCCGCCGCGATTGAACGCAGACAATGGGAAGCCGTACGCACAGGCGCGCTTCTGCTTATTGAACGTGGTTCGGCGCGAGATGCCCAGCACATCGATGATGTCGCTGCGATCACGCTGAGACACCCACTGCCGAAAGAGGAGATGCACTCGATGCAGATCATAGTCCACACTGACGATCAAGGCACTCCAAGGCTTGATCCGATGCAGCACGTCACTGTCACCGAAGCGGTGATCGATGTCAATGATGGTGACCCAGTTAGTATCCTGTATGACATCCACAGCAGTTCGGACGACCCTGCTGCAACAGAGACCGCCAACATAACGCCAGTGTATCGATCTGACGAGATTGAATATGCTGAAGCGATCACGGTCGAAGACGGGCTCGATCGTCTTCGATGGAAACTGGGGAAGACAAGAGATGAGATCCAGTCAGCACTACGGAAGGAAGAGTAACCACCAACGCGACGCAGAGCAGGCGAGAACGGACTGCGCTAGAGAGTCCGAGTGAACGATTGTCAACACGAACAAATCGCATCCAATGCGAGTGACGACCTCTTCTAACCACTTTCACGACGCTCTTCGAAGCTTCATATGCTCCCGGGCCCACGTATCAGTTGAGATGACCAACGAGCCGGATTCCACTTGGCACTCCGACTCCACCTCTCCACCCCGCTTCAGTACTGACGGTGGTGGAACGGGTCCACAGCTCCCGGCGTTGCCACCTCCAAACGAGTCACCGACTCGAATCCTTGCGGTTTCAGGTGCCGCAGTAAGCAGTTCTCACCGCGGAACCATCTCCGCGATGGTTGATAGCTTGAGCCCTGATGTGCTCGTTGCGACGGATCCTCAGGCGAATATCGTTGGTCCGGCACTCAATCGGGAATTCGATCTCGATATTCTCGAAGTTGGCACCGGAATGCGGCCAGATGTCGCGGTTACAGACGACAACCGATGTGTCGTCGTGGCGCTGCCAATGGGTGAAGACCCGCTCAACCCGGAGCAGATTGCGACCAGGGTTGAGAGGTCCTCAGTGGGAGAGGATACAGTTGATTTAGCGACGACTTCACAGATCTGTCTAATTGACCAGAGCGTCTCGCTATCTGTCGATCCGTATGCTCGGTCAGCAACGCTTGAAGGAATCAGTAGCTATCGGGGCCAGGTTCCAGATCAGTGGTGGACGGCGCGTACAATTCATCTTTCGACGGCGCTACGGGCTGGTTTCACGGCTACACGAAGTTTGGGAACTGAGGAGGACACTCAGTTCGTCGGTATCGGAACATCGAACGCCGATCTCGGTGTCGGTACGACAGCCGATACGGCACAGGCAACGCTCGTTGCGCTCTACTCGAACGGTGCCATCGATGTCTCCGAGATTGATCCACAGAAATTCGGCTTGCGCGGCGTTCCGGAGATAGGACCAACACGTTTTGAGACGTTGCGTGACGCTGGCATCAGTACTGCCGACGAGCTCGCTGACACTCCATTCCGGCAACTCACCGAATTGTCGGGCCTGGGGCGAAAATCTGCGAACACGATCCAGACAGCCGCCGAGGCACAGTCAACGAACACCGTTCTCCCGACGGGTAATGACTCGCTACCGAATCAGGAACCGGTGTTCATCGACATTGAGACGGACGGGTTGAATCCATCGACGGCATGGCTGGTTGGAGTTCTGGACGGTGGTCCTGAGGACGGTCACTACATGAGCTTCCGTGAACAGGCGGTCGGTGACGGGTCACACTTGAAGGCGTTTATGACCTGGCTCACCGGTTCCGCAGCGGGCCGGCCGGTCGTCGCTTGGAACGGGTACCGATTTGACTTTCCGGTGATCACCGAACAACTCCAGCAGCACCACCCCGATCTCATAGAGGCTTGGACCGATCGCTACCAGTTCGACGCGTTGTGGTGGGCTAGGGAAAAGAACGGCGGCAACGCAGCACTTCCTGGCCGGACGAACAAGCTCGAACATGTCGCCGATGCACTCGGCTGGGAGCCGTCGACGAACGGGATCGACGGGGCCACCGTTGCCAAGCTGTACACTGCGTATCGAAGTCAGGTTGCTGGGGAGACGGACGCCGGCTCCGTTGCTGAACCGGACTGGGACCGGTTGGAACGGTACTGTGAAGACGATGTGCGAGCGCTCGCTACGATCTATGAGCATCTCGAAGCAGCTGCGCGACAGGACTCGGAAACGAAGACGCCGACCGGGGAAAACAGCTCACAAGGCTCGCTTGCCGATTTTTCCTGATTATGACTGACAACCATTCACCTCGACCAGAACACGTGACTTCAACCGACACGCCGATGCTGATGCCTGACGGAGGGACTGCTCGCCACCGTGACATCCTTTCCGAATCACAACTCAAGGAATCGTTTCCGGACTGGCGTGAACAGATCCGGCACAGTGAGCGACTTGACGCTCAGTCAGCTGAGACCGTCGCTCCCGAGAGCGTTCTTCGGGGTCCGCTTGCGTCACGGCTCGGCCATGATCTATACTCGCATCAGGCCGAGGCACTGGATCTGCTCGGAGGCGATGAGAACGTGGTCATCACGACGTCAACCTCATCCGGGAAGACGCTAATCTATCAACTTCAAATCGCACGGAACCACATCGACAACGACGATGCGACCGCACTCTGTCTGTTCCCGACGAAAGCGCTCACGAACGACCAAGAGCAAGCACTGAACAATCGCTTGCGCGGTGAGTTAGACCTCGATACCCAGATCGGGACGTATGATGGTGACACCAAAGATGAGCGTAAGCGGACTGTTCGTGAGAGCGCGAACGTCATCCTCACGAACCCGGCCGGGCTGAACGTCTATCTACCACGTCATAACAAAGATCGCGGGTGGCATCGGTTCTACAGTAATCTTGAACTCGTGGTGATTGATGAGGGCCACGAATACGGCGGGGTCATGGGGACCCACGTTGCGTGGATCTTGCGGCGGCTCCGACGCGTGCTGGCCCATTACGGTGCGGACCCGCAGTTCGTGATCACGACTGCGACGATCGGTAATCCGGCTGCTCACGCCTCCACATTGACAGGGGCTGAGTTCAGCGTCGTTAGTGAGGACGGATCGCCTCGTGGGAATCGTGATATTGTGTTGTGGGAGCCGCCGCTCGATGAGGAGGCCCTCGAAGGGTATGATGATGGCAGCGGCGACCTTATGGAGGGATTTGAACAGGCTCGTCGATCCAGTGCGCGTGAGGCGTCCTCCGTGACGGCGCACTTGGCGGTCAACGGGATCCAGACGCTGCAGTTCACGACGGCCCGTCAGGGAACGGAGATTGGGGCAAAACAGACGATAGAGGCGGTCCGCGATCATCCGCGTAATGAGTACATTGACGTCGAGCCATATCACGCGGGCCTTGGCAAGCGGAAGCGCCGAGCCGTGGAAAATCAGTTGAAAAGTGCTGACCTCGATGCGGTCATCTCGACGAACGCGCTGGAGTTGGGGATTGATATCGGGTCAGTAGACGCAACGGTGACGGACTCGTATCCAGGGACTAAACAATCTTTCTGGCAACAGATCGGGCGGGCGGGCCGCGGGACGAGCGACGCGCTCTCAGTCCTTGTCGGAGGAAAAGACGCGATGGATGCCTATATTCTCGATAACCCGGGGTATCTATTCGATGACGACACCGTTGAGGACGCGGTGGTCTCTATCGACAACGACCGCGTCTTCGCGGATCACCTGCTCGCGGCGGCCGCAGAGCGCCCACTGACGGCTGAGGACGCGCCGTATCTCGGTGGCGAAGATCGATTCCGGGAAATGACTGCCATGTGGCAAGACGCTGGGGTGCTTGAACAGGCAGGAGATCTCGACGCTGGCGGTGTCACCTATGCCGGGGACCGACGTCCCCAGAGCCGGATCTCGTTGTACGGAACGACGGGTATTGATTACGAGGTGATCTGTACCAACGGGGAAATTGAACACGACCCGGTCGCTACGGAACGAGCCTACCGCGACTACCACGAGGGAGCGTTGTTCCTCCATGCGGGCCAACAGTACGAAGTGGCCGAAGTTGACCATAGCCAGCCCCATCCACGGATTCACGTCGAAGAGGTAGCTACCACGCACTACACGCAGACGCTGTCGACAAAGCAGGTTCAGAATCTCGACGTCGCAGACCACACTTCACTGGCAGATGGCTATGATATCTACTTCGGGACAGGGACGGTGCGGATTACCTATGGAAGCTACATGATCCGTGATTACCAGACGGGTGAACTCATTGACGGACCGCTTCCGACCGAGACACCGCCGCTTGATTTACAGACCGAACTCCTGTGGGTCTCACTGCCCGAGGACCATCTACAGACGACGATCAATGCTCTTGATGCGCCGCTCTTAGAGCCAACAGACCGAGCAGGAGATGATCCACGAGTGCCAATGGAACAGGCCCGGTACACGTACGCCGGTGGGCTCCACGCCGCTGAACACGGGATTATCCAGCTTGCGCCGCTGGAGCTGATGATCGATAATCACGATATTGGGGGGCTCTCAACGCCGTCACATCCACACGAGACAATCCCTGGGCCGACATGGTTCGTTCATGATGGAATCGACGGTGGGATCGGCTTCTCAAAGGCGATATACGAGCACATCGAGACACTGGCTGCTAGGACACATGACCACATTGCGGACTGTGAGTGCGGCCGTCGCCGAGGGTGTCCGCTCTGTGTAATGAGCGAAGACTGTGGGAACAACAACGACCCGCTCGATACTGCGACCGGGACGATGATCCTCAATGATTTACTGGCTGCGTTCGATCCTGACTAATTCTGACCGTCCAACGTCGCTGAAACTTTGAGCGCGGAGCATCGAAATACGGTATGTCACTCACCGAATTGTTGGTACGCAAGCGGTCCGTGACCGGATCAGTGAGACGTTTCCGAACGAGGGGAAGCTAGGCCAGCGCTATTGTAGCAATTCAAATAGTGGATCAATGTCAGCAACGGTGTAGTGTCGGAGTAATTCGTGTAGTGCTCGATATTCAGGTGCTGATTCCGACTGCTCTGTGAGTTCTAAATATCGCTGTCCAAAATATGGAACGTCTACGTTGTAGACGGTGGGGTCGTCTGGATCGCCATCAAATCTTGGATGGTCTTTCCGCCATTCTGCAGGATTGAGGGAGTGTTCGTAGATATCCCAGTGAGTTGTACTGACGTCGGCGTTATCCTCAAGACTGCCCCAGGGATCCAAATTGGTCCACTCATGCTCTGTGAAGAGATTCCTCACCCGAGTACCAAGGCCTGGTTCGATTTCTGATAATTTTTCCGCTCGTCCAACCAAGTGCTGGTGGTCAAAGTCTCCTTTGAAGGTGACTAACTGAGACGGTGTATGTGATTCGACGTAATCGCAGAATTGTTGTAGTAACGCGGCCTCCGATACGTCTGTAGTTCCTGATCGAAAGAAGGTGTGGGACCCTCCTGGGGCTCCTTGGTATGGTGCATAGCCAACACCGATACAGAGTAATTCGAGGTGATCTGAATTGTCAAATTCGAATTCTCCTTCTGGGACGGTTGAGATCGTTTCAATATCGAGTGCAACGACACCTCCTGTTTGTGGAGTGCTATCGGTTGCTGTATTGTCTGCCTCGTCTTGATCGACAAAGGTTGGTGGTGATTCTAGATACGTTACTTGAATGTCGCCATAGTTTGATCCCACATTGACGTTCCCGTTGTAAATGTCTCCAAGCGCATCCTCAAGTAGAATCCACTCGTTCTCTCTAAATTCAAAGGCTGGAAGATCGCCATCCCATATTTTCAGGAGGAATTCTTGCCCTTCTGTGTCTTGTAATTGGACCTGCGTGTTCCCATCGTCGAAAGTACGATGCTGTAGTACCTGAGCCGCGATGGAGATCGGTTCTCCATCAGTAATATTGTCTTTCGTGGTCTGTGGAATGTTCATGAGGAAATACCCTGGTGCCCGCCTTGTATCGATGATCCTCGAAGTGAGGGTAAAAAAGAATACTCATTATTGGAGATTTAATCTATATCCGTCCCATGACTGACTATCCATCGGAATCCTCACTGGTGGTGAACGCAACCCAACAGCAGTTGTCCCAAAGCCCGTTCACTGCTGGGGTCGCAATCGCACCGTCTCAGCGTGAGGAGGCGGAAGGTGGCTACGATATCGCGTTCGACACTGCGAGCCGACTTGAACTCCAGTACAAGGCAGTCTACAGCGAGATTGACGACCGGACATTCCGGCGTGGACACACTGTGAACGCTGTGAAATTCCCCTTCGACGGGGCACAAGCGAAGACACTTCTCGGTCGGCAAACGGGCCCTGGCACTGCTTTCTATGCATTACCGGTCGTTACTGATGTCTCCGGCCTCGGTGATGTTCTCGGGACAACCGTATTTCTTGATGTAGTCGGGCTGTGGAACCTGCCTAAAGCCCCGAGCGATTTTGAGGAGTACACGGCGTTTTGGGTACCCATCAACAATGGCACGCCGACGTTCTCCGAAGTGTATCTCAAAGACGGTGAAGTGTCACGATACTCCAAGCCCCGAGCGTATGACCGTATTGATCGGCAGTATCTCTACACCTGGTCAGAATTCAAACAGCTAACAAGCGCCAGCATGACCGGGGTGCCCGTGCGTACCAGTGGTAAATCACAGGCAACGACGGGGTATCAGGAAATGGTGTCATTCGAGCGTCAGCTGTTGGACTCGCAGCTCCGTGAACTGGTTCTTGACGATCAAATACCGGAAGAAGTCGACGGCTGGGACTTCATTGCTCCCGTGATTCGGGAAATCGGTCAGCGGAGCATCGAGGTTGGCGAAAGAATTGTCGAGGACAGGCCAGAACGGACCGAACTCCCGCCAGAGGTGGGGGAACTGCTTAACGAGCATCGGTATCTGTTGGATCCGGAGTTCGACACCGAACGGCAACAGGAAGCGGTGGAAGCCGCGCTTGTCAGCTGGTCGGACGAAGAAGAGATGGAGATCGACTACGCAGGTCTGGACCCACGTCAGGGATCTCGGCATCGCCAGTACCGGTTCCTCACCTCGGGTGAAGAGACTGATGAGGTGCTGACAGTTCCGATTGGATTTGCGTGACCGAGGAGATGGGTGCGCAGTCGGTGGAGGAGATCGCTGCGCTCCTCCGGTCGTATCGGTTCCGCGATGAGGGCAGGCACTCGCCTATCAGCAGGGCGTGCACGTCTTCTACCTCGCGGCGGCCGTCGACACTGTCGGCCAACACACCGATTTGCTTCGCTCAAAGGCGTGGTCAGAATAACGTATTTGGGACACCGGCTCGGATGTGATTCTATGCCTGAGACAGCGGAGAGTGTTAGCACACCACGTCGAATTCATTCGTTTCGTGAGGTTCCGGCGTCGCTTGCAGATGAATTAGTTGCTCTCCTGTTTGACGAAACCCATCCAAGCGGGCGTGATTCGATCTTGTATCCTGAGCCCGTTGGAGATGAGCTTATCAACGCTGTCTCTCGTTATTTCGAAGATAAGTCCTTCACGGAGCCACCGGAGGGTGTAGTGGTAACTCCAGATCCTGACGTGAATGATAGCATTGATGCGCCGCATATTGTTGAAACGGTGCAGGAGGACTTCTTGGGAGAACTAACTTCGCTTGATTCAGAGTTTGATTACGTACTTTCTGCGACGCCACGTGTTGAGTGGGGAGAGTTGACCCAACGGCAGCAGCGGGAATACGCGCAAGTATCGGCACAGGTTAAGCCAGGAGATGAAGTGGTGAATACGGAATTGTTG
The DNA here is from genome assembly GCA_964403925.1 of uncultured Salinarchaeum sp. Lineage (GTDB taxonomy): Archaea > Halobacteriota > Halobacteria > Halobacteriales > Salinarchaeaceae > CAZFMU01. The sequence goes on along the minus strand of CAYOHZ010000011.1, from coordinate 36,174 downwards.
TTTACTGAGCGCGGGCTTCATTTTCTCGGTGACCGCGGTCACGCCGCGTTTTTGACGACGACGGATCTCAAGACGGATGAGGCAACGAATCGATTTCTGGCTGAAATCGCTCGTGATACGGAGTTTGTGGAAGCAATTGATACGGGCGAATATGATTCGGTGAGTGAACCGCATATGGTGTTCCGGGTGCAAGGAAGCGGTTTCAGTACCCGCCAGCATGATAATCGCCGGTACCAGCCGAACCCGACTTCAGTTGAACGCCACCTCTTCACGGCAGCCGGGCAACCGCGGGCTGATCAAACAGCTCAGGGTATCGCAACAGGATTTGATGATTTAGATCTCTATGCTGCGAACGCTGCCGCGAGCTTCGTCTATTTTGATATGCTGTACGAGGACTACGATACGGCGCTCATCGTTGATGGCCGGACAGATGACATCATTTCCGGAACTGATGTGAACACTGAAGATGTCCGTGGATTCGTTGCACGTGAGGAGATTACACTATCCGAACCGGGGCAGATTAATGCTCATGAAAAGCAGCTGGACGAAAACCTGTTCCTAGCGCCGGACCTCCCTCTTAGCGAGATACTCAATGTGGTGGGGAGTGACGGCACTCGATTTCGGTACGTTGGTTCTCCAGAGGAGGTTCACGGACTTGTCACACGGTTTGACCTCAATAAATTCCCTGTCTACCAATACTTCTATGAGATGTTCGCTCAGTTTGAGATCGGTCTTCGGCGACTTATTCGAGAGGAAGCACCTGGGTGGAAAGACGAAGTTGAAGAGGTGTATATTACCTCCAAGGGCGGGCCGAAGCTGGTTTCTGATGAATTAGCCGAGGGGAAGCTAAGAGACTTGATCAACATCATTCAAGAGATTGGATTGGAGCGGTCAATTCTAACTGACATCCAGGGTTATGAGGCTGATATTGAGCAGCTCAATACGCTTCGATCGGTGGTTGCGCATTATAACCCAGTTGTGCATACGATGACTGATGAAGGCCCAGAGGACAAGCGTAGCGCACCGCAGCTCCAACGAGAACACAAGTTACTGGCCGACTGTATTAGTGGACTGTCGGGGTCGTAATCGCCGGTTCTGAAAACAGTATCTTATCAACCTCCCCTGCGAGTACAGGTGCAATAACTAACAGACATTAGAGACTCAACAATTCAGTTATCATGTCCGAACTCTTGACGCGTCGTGTGAGTGACCTGCCGCCAATTCAGATGTCGAACTTCCGAACCACTCGGTCCGTTGGACGATCGTCACTTACCCGCCAGAATCCTTGTGGCCAGAATGACTCTTCGTAGCCGAGCAACCGATTGATTGTCTCCGGTTCTACATTAATGGAGTCGTCGTAGTCCTCCACGACGTAGATGTCGAGTGCTGGGCCGCCGTCCCAATATTCGTCGCGGACGTGTTCTGTGTGGGCCATCGGCCCGACGCGTCCGGTCGCAGTGTATCGGCTTTCCGAGTTCCGGTAGATCAGGAGCGGGTCGCCGCGCTCCATACGTTCGAGATTCCGCCGATTTCGTTCCCAGGAACCTTGTTCCGGATCAGTCCGGACACCCCAAACGCGGGCGTGTTCGGGAAATGAGTCGGGCCGGTTGTTCCAGTCCGACAGGTCGATTGGTTCGGCGAGTGTCCGCTGGAACGACGGTTCGTCTACAGGTACGAGCCACAAGTTCATGTGTCCCTCGTGACGCTGCAGTAACTAAGTCGATAGGGGGACTCCGGAGCCCCTCATCGACCGCTTCCAAGATACCATACTCGACCTCGAATTCGGTTGCGAACTCCGACACGCGATCCGTAAACGAGGATGGCAGCCCGGAAAGCGACTGTACAGCCACCTCGATAGTAAACAACGGGTGAGATTGATTACGGATATGCGTCGCTTCAATTGACCCCGTATTGAACGGGCGCTGTTCCTCAATCTCGTTGAGGATCACTTCGTAGGCAAGTCCACGCTGCGCGTACGTCCGCATATCCTCAATGTCGCGCCGTCTGCCAGCCCCTAAGTCACCGCCGGACACTGCCTTCAACAAGAACAAATCCTCCTCAGCGAGCACGTACGCCGTTGCATACTCCCCTGTCCAGAACTCGTCCGCCCGGTCGTGCATGCTCTCTGTGATCCAGACTTTCCCGACAACCTGTTGTTCGAACAAGTCAACCCGAAACCCGCGGTCGGGATGGTGGAGCTCAACCGTTTTTCCAACCCCTTCGAATGAAGCGGTCGGCTCACCCGTCACCTGAAACCCTTGTTCTCGAAGGGCGTGGTAGACGTGTTCGAATTCGGTTGGCACGCCGAGGGCCAAGTCGATATCTTCGGTTTGGTCTTTCAGCCCGCGAACTGTCATTGCAGACCCGCCAAGGAGGTACACGTCCACCGATTCTGAGAGCCACTCGTCAAATTCGGCAAGAAACGTCTTGATGGCCTCTTCGCCACTAAAGACGGTCATTTATGCGACTCCATACTGGTCTTTCAGCGCCGCGTATTCTTGAGCCCCCGGCAAGGGACTTCCCGCCTCCATCTCATCGGCGGCATCGGTGCCTTCGTGTATAAGACGATACATCCGGGGTATCATTGAGTCCAGACCGTACCAGGTCGCAGTCTCGGTGAGTGTTTCCTGTTCGATTCGTTCCTGTTCGATGAGCAGCATCGCGTAGCTCACGCGTCGGGAGTCAGTGTTGAGGACGAGCGTATGGCAAACGATGTCTGCAAGAGTGAGATCGTCGTCTGGCGCGTACCAGAAAGCGGGTTCCCCTGCAAGGAAGAACTGCAGGCCGTACGCCTGGAATTCCGCTAACCCAGTCACATCCCAGTCGTCGGCGTTCTGGAGTTTCTCCGCGTCTTCGGAGGTTTGTACTTGGACGAGCGCGCGTTTCGGGTCACACCACGCAATCGTGGCACTGGGCGCGAGTCGCCGAACACGGTTGCGGTGATCATGCCTGACGACGGTGTTGGCGAATTCGAGTAAGGGGTGAAGGTCGTCGGCGAGTGCGTACTCTGGGCCGGCGGGCGCGAGCATCGCTCGGTTCTTCAACGGCGATAACGCCTTGTGGACAGCCTGTCGCGTAATTCCTAATCGGTCAGCGATCGTGGTGATGCGGCGTGGTTCATCGAGGTACCAGCAGACCTGTATCGTGGCCGGTGAGAGGAGGTCCGCCCAGTCCACGTGCCCGAGGTCCGATGTCAGGTCCCGGTACGCTTCGACAATCGGGTCGTCAGAGGCGCGTAGGACACGCTGGTTGTGCTGCGCTCGGGACTCGTCCAGTACCCCTTTGTCGAGTAAGTCGTCAACGACGCGGTAGACCTGCTTGCGACTATACCCGGTTTCTGCGGCCAGCTCTTGTGCGGTTGCGTCCGCCCCGGAACTCAGCACGTCTAGAATAGCGAGCCCGGCCTTCGTAAGCATCCTTGTAAACTATATTGTCCTAACAGTTAAAAGAGTTTCCGCATTTTGGTTTACAACCAGCCTCTATACCATCGGAATCCCCCGGGTGAAGGATTGTGACTTCCAGCCTCTTCTCAGTTGGAACACAGACGAGAATCCGCTCGGGACGCGAAGAGTACCGAGTCGAGTTTAACGAATTGGTCGTGAGGGAAGCCAAGGGGGTCGCCCACGCACCGCTCCGTGGGCATTTGAACCGTGAGTATGATGCCGCCTCCCGGATTTGAACCGGGGACAGCGCGATCTTCAGTCGCGTGCTCTCCCAGGCTGAGCTAAGGCGGCCTTCACTCTCTGCTCTGGCAATTACACAAAAAAGGATTTCGAACCTCTGCTGAGATCAAAACGGTTTAGCCCTCGGCATGACGAATTTTTCGTGTGGTTGAACCGACGTTATTGTATCCACTCCTCATCGGACTCCCGCTGTTAGTTGTCGGTTTTGTCTTGGTTCGTCGGTATCGCCACTGGCAGCACGCCGGTGCAACGATCAGGTTCGGCTATTCCGATGCTCGCTCGCCAGAGTATACGGACGATGAGCCACCAGCCGGTCGTGAGGAAGATGGTGGGCTTCGTGTTTGGGTCCGCAAGCGTCTCTACCCGTTTACTGATCGCCGCTGACATGCGCGCGCTCGCGCGTGAACATCAACCCTTATACCGCCGGCCTTCTTATAATAATCGTGTTTTATGAGCGGCGATGATTCTGAATATAGCGCCGGTCAGATTCAGGTTCTGGAGGGCTTAGAGGCCGTCCGGAAACGACCGGCGATGTATATTGGCACGACTGACGAGCGGGGGTTGCATCATCTAGTCTACGAAGTCGTCGATAACGCCATTGATGAGGCACTCGCCGGCTATTGTTCGGCTATCGATGTCACGATCCATGAGGATGGGTCCGTCTCGGTAACCGACACTGGGCGTGGGATCCCCGTCGACACCCATGAAGACCATGATCGCCCGGCGGTCGAAGTCATCATGACTGTCCTTCATGCGGGTGGGAAATTCGACAGCAAATCCTACCAAGTCTCAGGGGGCCTCCATGGCGTTGGGGTCTCCGTCGTGAATGCCCTCTCGAAATGGCTCGAAGTCGAGGTCAAACGTGATGGAGCACTCTGGCGCCAGCGATTCGATCATGGGGCCCCGGACTCGGAGCTCACGCGGGTTCGGGAGCTCAGCAGTGACGAGGAGACCGGTACGACCGTCCGATTCTGGCCGGATCCGGAGATCTTTGAGCTCACCGAGTTCGAGTATGGCACGCTTGAAAGCCGGCTTCGGGAACTGGCGTTTCTGAACTCCGGCGTGCAGATCACGTTAACTGACGAACGGACTGACGCCCAAGATGTCTTCGAGTATGATGGCGGCATCAAGGAGTTTGTCGCGTATCTCAATGCCTCCCGATCGCAGCTCCACGATGATGTCATCTACTTTGATGACACTGCGCCTGCCAAAGAAGCCGACGGTGAGGTTGTCGTTGAAGTCGCCATGCAGGGCACCGAAGACGTCCAAGGATCGATCCATGCGTACGCCAACAATATCAATACCCGCGAGGGTGGCACCCATCTTACCGGATTCAAGACTGCGCTCACACGATGTATCAATGACTACGCTGAGGAACACGGTCTCCTGGATGATCTAGATGGGCTCAAAGGCGAGGATATTCGTGAAGGACTGACCGCTGTTGTCTCAGTTCGCCATCCGGATCCCCAATTCGAGGGCCAGACCAAAACCAAGCTCGGTAACTCCGAGGTCCGTGGGATCGTCGAGAGTGCTACTCATGCGGGGCTCAGTACCTATCTTGAGGAGCATCCGACGACGGCAAAGGCGATCGTTTCGAAGGCTGTTGAGGCTGCCAAAGCCCGCAAGGCCGCTAAGAAAGCCGAAGAGCTCACCCGGCGGAAAAGCGCGCTTGAGTCGACTGCACTGCCGGGAAAACTCACCGACTGTCAGTCTCGTGAACCCGCCGACTCGGAGCTGTTTATTGTCGAGGGTGACAGCGCCGGTGGCAGTGCCAAGCAAGCTCGGAACCCCGATTTCCAAGCGGTGCTTCCGATCAAAGGCAAGATCCTTAACGTCGAGAAACACCGCTTAGATCGTATTCTACAAAACGACGAAATCAGGTCGTTAATCACTGCAATCGGTACTGGGATCGGCGATGAGTTCGATATCGACGAGGCTCGGTATCACAAGTTGATCATGCTTGTCGACGCCGATGTTGATGGCGCGCATATCCGAACGTTACTGTTGACACTATTATACCGGCATCTCCGGCCACTGATCGAGGCTGGCTATGTCTATGCGGCGAAACCGCCGTTGTATCGGCTTCGCATCAACGGTGAGACCTACGATGCGATGACCGATGCCGAGCGCGATCAGCTCATCGAAGACCATGGCGAGCCTGATCAAATCCAGCGGTTCAAGGGACTTGGCGAGATGAATCCCCAACAGCTCTGGGAGACGACAATGGACCCCGCACACCGGCGGCTGAAACGGATCACCATCGAGGACGCGGCTGCAGCCGATCGGATGTTCTCGACGCTGATGGGTGATGCTGTCGAGCCCCGCCGCCGGTTTATCGAGGAACACGCTCCCGATGCGGAATGGGTTGATATCTAACATGAGCTCAGACCAATCTCCACCGACAGATATCGAGGCTGCGGACATTGAGTCGGTGCGGATCGACGAGGAAATGGAGCAAAGCTACATCGACTACGCGATGAGTGTGATCGCTGGCCGTGCCCTCCCCGATGCTCGGGACGGGCTCAAGCCGGTCCATCGCCGGATCCTCTATGCGATGGAGCAACTGGGCGTCTCTGCCAGCGCCAGTCACCGAAAGTCCTCCTCGATTGTTGGCGAGACGATGGGTGATTTTCATCCACACGGCGATTCGGCAATCTATGATACACTCGTTCGGATGGCCCAGACGTTCTCGATGCGGTACCCGTTGGTCGATGGGCAGGGGAATTTCGGCTCACTTGATGATGACCCGGCTGCTGCCATGCGGTATACCGAAGCCCGGATGAGCCCGATCGCTGAGGAATTGCTGGCCGACATCGACAAGGAGACCGTCGACTTCCAGCCCAACTATGATGACCGACTCGAAGAGCCGACCGTTCTCCCGGCTGCATTCCCGAACCTGCTTGTCAATGGTGCGTCTGGGATCGCCGTCGGCATGTCGACAAAGATTCCCCCACATAACCTTGGGGAGATCATCGACGCCACGGTCCATCTCATTGACAACCCCGACGCAACGGTGCTGGATCTCATGGAGTATGTCAAGGGCCCGGATTTCCCGACCGGTGGGACCGTTGTCGGCAAAGACGCGATCCGGCAAGCCTACGCTGAGGGGCGTGGCCGCCTGCGGGTCCGCGCCGATTATGAGATCGTCGAGCGGGAGAGTGGTCGTGACCGAATCGTTATCACCGAACTTCCATACCAGGCCAACAAGGCCCGGCTAGTCGAGCGTATCGCCGAGGACGTCAACGATGGCACCATTGACGGAATCAGTGATCTTCGTGATGAATCCGACCGCAATGGGGTGCGAGTCGTCATCGAGTGCAAACGTGGCACCAACCCTGAACTCGTCGAAAACCAGCTCCTTGAACACCATCTTGAGGTCACCTTCGGTGTCATCATGCTGGCGCTCGTTGATGGGCAACCACAGGTGTTGAGTCTCCGGGATGCACTCGAAGAATACGTTGCCCACCGGCGCACGGTCGTGCGCCGTCGAACCGAGCATGATCTCGCGGAAGCTCGTGATCGGGCGCATATTCTCGAAGGCCGTCTCGAAGCTGTCACGAACGCCGACGATGTCGTCGAATTGATTCGGAACGCAAAGGATCGAGCGGCTGCGATCGATCAGCTCCAAGAAACGTTCGCATTCTCAGTCGATCAGGCCGAGCATATCGTCCGGATGCAGCTTGGCAGTCTTACCTCGATGGAGGCCGACGAGATCCGGACCGAATACGAGTCGGTCACCACCCGGATCGAGCGATTAGAGACGATTCTCGCCGATCAGGCGGAACTCGATGCTGTGATCAAAGACGAACTACAAGCGCTCAACGATACGTATGGTGATGAGCGGCGGACCGATATCGTCGCCGACCACGGGAACGTCCAGCGAGCCGATCTGATCCCCGAAGAAGACGTCGTCATTGCTGTCAGCCAGGATGACTACATCAAACGGATGCCTGCCACACAGTTTGATGCCCAACGTCGTGGCGGGAAAGGAATCATCGGAGCGGATATCAAGTCCGGTGATCGCCTACAAGAGGTCATCTGCACGAGCACACATGACCGATTGCTGGTGTTTACCGACCGCGGTCACGTCTATGAGCTCACCGGCTATGAGATCCCGGAGATGGGGCGAACAGCCCGTGGTACTGCTGCAGTCAACCTGCTTGATCTCGATCCCGATGAATCGATTGTCGCGATTCGATCTGCTACTGACGTTCCTGAGGATGGGTATGTCGTTACCTTGACAACCAACGGCTACATCAAACGAACTACAATCGATGCCTTCGAGAACATTCATTCGCCTGGGATCATCGCCGCTGCTGTCGATTCCGATGACCAACTGGTGGACGTTACACTCTCAGACGGAAGCGGAACACTCCTGATCGGCTCAGCTGATGGTATGGTCATCCGGTTCCCCGAATCGGAGGTGCGGACGATGGGGCGGACGGCCCGGGGTGTCAAGGGCATTGCGTTGACCACCGACGATCGCGCGATCGGCGTGTTGGCCCTCCCTGATGACCCAGAGGGCACACTATTGACCGTTACTGAACACGGCTATGGCAAACGGACTGCCCTCTCTGCGTATCGCACACAAAGCCGCTATGGCAAAGGACTCGTCGATATTGATACCGGAAAACGCAACGGTGCCGTCGTCGCGATCGCACATGTCACTGCAGACCAGCATCTGATTGTCTATAGCCATACCGGGCAGATCATGCGGACACGTGTCGAAGAATTGTCCGTATATGGCCGCAATACGATGGGAGTCACGATCATGACACTCGAAGGTGACGACCGCGTTGCGGCGCTGGATACGTTGTCCGTGCCAACAGCGTGATCACAAGATTCGATTACCAAGGACACTGGCCACTAGTTCGCAGGCCAGTTCTGCCGTTTCGTTATGCCGATCAAGAATCGGATTAACCTCCACGAGATCCATCGATCGCGGCGTGAGCCGCTGTGCAACTCGTTCAAGTGCTGCATGTGCTTCTCGATAGGTCAGTCCACCACGGACCGGTGTCCCGACGCCTGGCGCGACATTCGGGTCAAGTACATCTAAATCCAGACTGAGATGGACGCCATCAGTCCCCGCTGTTACGGTGGCAAGTGCATCGTTGATGACGGCTGTGATGCCGCGATCGTCGATTTCCGAGATCGGATACGCTTCGATTGGCGTCCGTGTCAGTGCCTCCCGTTCTGGGGCATCGAGATCACGCACGCCAACGATCGCGATCCGGTCAGGGGCAAGCCCATCGGCGATTGCCCATGGTCGATCCTCGAATGAATCCCAGCCTAGCGCTGCCCCGAGTGGCATTCCATGAATATTCCCGGTCGGACTTGTCTCCGGTGTGTTGAGATCGCCGTGTGCGTCCAACCAGAGAACGCCCACATTGGCTGTTGTGGCCGTCCCGACAAGCGAGCCGATCGAGACCGAGTGATCTCCGCCCAGGACAAGTGGTAGTGTTCCTGCTTCGATTGCTTGTTGGACTTCTGCAGCTACTGTGTCTGCCATCGTTTGGACTGCTGCCAACGACTGTGAACCGTCTGCTGAGGGTCGATCAGCGGGGGGTGGAACAGTAATATCTCCATTATCCTGCCACGCACGCTGTGTTCGGTCGATCGCAGCCGTCAAGCCAGCATATCGCACTGCTGATGGACCCATGTCCACGCCCCGCCGATTGGCTCCATAGTCTGTCGGCACGCCAATGATCCGTGCAGGTGTGCGGTCGCTCACGGTCTCGGGTTGGTGATCGAGGCTCTTAGCTGGTTTGCAGCCTGTCAGTTGTGCTCTCTTGTGGGGACTCTGCTAGCTTTTGTCGGCATATAGAAAACGAACGTCCACTGGTTGTCGATCAAGCTTTTCGCATATTCGTGTCCACGGGATTTAATAGTATTTACACCCCGTATTACTGTATGTCCTCGATTGAGCTCCGTCCCAGCCAAAAAACGATTCTTACTGCACTTGTCAACCTTCATAGCGAACAGGATGCCCCTGTCAAAGGCGAAGCGATCGCCGAGCAAGTCGATCGGAATCCCGGCACGATCCGCAATCAGATGCAGAGCTTGAAAGCGCTTCAACTCGTTGAGGGGGTCCCCGGCCCGAAAGGGGGATACAAACCAACAGCAAACGCATACGACGCGCTTGATATCCAAGAGATGGAGGATCCGGCCGTTGTTCCGGTTCGACATAACGGTGAACTCCTCGACGAGATCAACGTTGATTCAATCGAGCTCACGTCCGTCTATCACCCTGAACTGTGCCGTGCGGAGATCCAGCTTCGTGGTTCAGTCAGAACGATCGAGGAAGGCGATGCAGTTGTTGTTGGCCCGACGCCCCTCTCGAAGCTTGTTATTGAGGGCAGTGTCGATGGGACTGATGAAGCAAAAAACATCGTTATTCTCCGGATCGACCGGATGCAAGCTCCAACAGAAGACCCACAGCACTAACCTACAGCTCTTTGCTGGTGTAACCCTCCCAGTTGTCAACTGCCCCCCTCTACTTCGCTCGCCCTGATAAGGTCACTCGCTGCGGTTGATTCCGCCGTTGGTCCCATCGCAGAGCACGAGACAACACCTCCGTTCAGCTTTCCGGTCCGCAACCTCAGGCGGGTTGACCATCACCCGTCGACCGTGTGTCGTCTCTCCGCTCTGTATCTAGTCGATACAAGCGAAACCGTGACCGTGACAAGCAGCTATAGCGCTGCGGCACCGATCGCCGCGAGACTTGACAGTACAACGAAAAACACCGCAAACGGTACGAGTGGTTCATCTGAATCCGGGCCGATACCTAACAACGGCAACAACCCGACAGCACCGAATCCGCCACTGATCATGACCAATAGCATCCCGATCCAGCCAAACTCAAATGCTACCATGGCCTTTGATACCTTATCCACTGATATAAGTATTGTGTTGCTTACAATAATTACAACGTGAAATTTCCAATCGAGCACAGGTGATCGCTGTCATCGCCGCTTGATAGACAGTGATTGCCCGGAACGCTGTTTATCTGATTGGACTTTTTGCTCTGCTGAGGAATACGAAATGGTGCTCGGAGTATCGCGACCTAAGCGTGGGTCAGTCAGAGGCTTTCTCCTCCGTGGAATCCGCTGGAGGTCGATTTTCGTCGGTTCCTGCGGGCCGCGTCATCGAAACGGGACGTCTCGGGGCATGACCCCGAGGCGGTTCACGCCGTGTCTCTCCGTCGTCGCAAGTTACACCGGTAGCGAGGCGAAAGCCCACGGCTTTAGCCGTGGGATGAAGCCGACAACAGGGCAACGTCCCACGTCCTAACGCTCGGCTGGATCTTCCACCGCCTTGAACCACCGACTTTTACAAGCCCTCAGAAATACGTTACACGTGTAATGGTCGAGGTGAGCGTGGAAACTACGTTCCGCAATCCCAGCCGTTCCCGCCGTCAAGAGTGGCAACGCGCCACCCACATCCTCCGCGAGTGCAAACAATGTCTCGTGGACGGCTGGGAAGACGGCTCGCTCACCTCGTCCGTGACGACTGGCGACATCGACAACCCACTCTACTCAGCACTCCAAAACCAAGCCATCCGCAACGCGAAAAGCGACTACGACGACGACCCCATCGAGTACACGGGCGAACAACCCATCGAGGTTAACAACCAAAATTGGGAAATGCACACGACAGACAACGACTCTGTCGTCATCGGATTCCCGTGCATCAGTGGGTGGTGGTACACACCAATTCACGTCCACGACAGCATCGAAGAGCCTGTACAAGCCCTGCTCGATGGTGACGCCGAGAAGACAAAACTCACCGTGTGGCGAGAAGGTGACGATTGGCATTGCTCGTTCACCGTCGAATACGACGAGCAACAAGACGGCGAAGAAACACCCATCGGGGTTGACGTTGGTCACAACTACATCCTCGCCGCTACACCAGACGATGCGAGTGCTGAGTCGTTCCTTGTGAGTGGCAAGGAACACAAGTTCGTGCGGCGGTACTACCGTTCCCTGCGTGACTCCCTACAGGAAACTGGGGCGCATCGCGCCCGAACTCGCGTAGGTAACAAGGAGTGCCGTCGCATCCAAGACATGAACCACACCCTCTCAAAGCGATTGGTCGAATACGCCAGTCAGTTCGAGAATCCCGTCATTAAACTCGAAGACCTCGAAAACATCCGTGACGGTAGCGAGTGGAATGGCGTCCACTCGTGGCCGTTCTACGAACTCCAACAATTCATCACGTACAAAGCCGAGAAGGAAGGGATTCGAGTGGAGAAAGTAGACCCCGAGAATACGAGTCAGAAATGCAGTCAGTGCGGTGAACTCGTGGGTCGTGACGGGAGCAAGTTCGAGTGCCCGCACTGTGGGTATGTGCGACACGCGGATTTGAACGCGGCTGAAAACATCAGTCACCGAGAGGGTGACCCATGCACGGCGTAACACTTCGGGTGCCGCGAACCGTGCGGCCCAGCAGGCTGAACACCCTGCCGATCGATTCGCAGTCGCCTGCCACGTGCAGGTGGGAAGGCTCGTTTGACCGAGCTACACGCGCTGGAAAGCACGCCCTTGGTAACAACTGGGCGGTGACCTGTGACGCTGGCCACGCGAAAGCGTATTTGAGCCGCCGAGGAAACGCGCAACCCTAATATCCCCATCGGGGAATCCCACGGCTTTAGCCGTGGGAGGAGGTCAACATACACTCGTCTAGCGGGCTGTCACTGGCTTCGACCCGTTCAGGAATCATAGAAAAGCTTCAATAAGTCCGGGCGTGGGAATCGAACCCACCTCGAGGGCGCCACAGGCCCTCAGGATACCACTACCCCAGCCCGGACACACGCGTATGTAACGCTGGAATCGTTGATATACATTATGATCTCTTCGAACGACCACCGCTCACTGCTTGAAGATAGTATCGCTTTTCCGGAGTGACGACCCAACACAGTGTGTGCCGATCACGGACAAGATCTACGTGAAAAACCATCGCCAGATCAGCGCCCAGCTGGATCGATCGATCCCGAAAGGCGCATTCAAAGGAGCGACGATGGACCTCCTTTATACCGGCGATAACCTCGAACAACTGGATGAAGCTATCCGCGAGCGAGTCTTGGACTTTGCTGCTGATTTCCTTGACTGTGATTGTGATACCAACCCTTACTGTGGCCATCCAGAACGGAAGTTCATCCGGTATCTCTTAGAACTGCGCGCTCAGGGGCTTGGTCCTGAAGCGATTGTTGATGTCATGACCGATGAGTACATGGTGTATGCCTATCCGGGAGACATTCTGTCTTTCCTTGATGATGCGGTCCGAACACTTGATGCCGTCGAGGCGCTTGCGGCAGTCGAACACGCCGAATCGATGCAGGATCGTGCTCGGACTGCAAAACAGGATCTCGTTCGCTAGTGTGTGCTACTGATCAAGCAACGACGAGCGATCAGGATGGGTCCGTGTCCCGTCTAGGTCTTCAAGCTGAACGATTTCTTCCTCGGAATCGTCGGCGTCGAGCTGATCTTTGAGTGTCTGGACGTAGTCTTTGTACTCCTCAAGCTGTTCACGGAGATGATCGGCCTCGAGCTCGAGTCGTTCGTGCTCGCGAACAAAGGTTGTCGGAACTTCAACGGTGGGCGGAAACTCCTTGTTGTTTGTTTCCGCAACCTGGTGTTCGGCCACGACGTCTACTTGACCGTCGTGAGCAACGAGCGCATCGACATAATCCCGGAACAACGCTGACAGCGAAAGCTCCTGTCGCTCGGCGATTTCTCGGAGCTTCTCGAATGAGTCCTCGTTGACCCGAAACGAGATCGTCTTGTTTTTCGTCCCCATGGGCGGTCTCTGTTCTTTCGTTTGGTGACAGTCCGGTAAAACCTTGTGGGCGTTCCAAGTGATGGTCCGCTGGTTGCTGTGTCGCCTAGATCCCGCGGATCGTTGGGATCAGGGTTTGTCGTGTTGACTCTGCCACCGTCTTGATTTGATTGAGTTCCGATTCTGTAAACGGCACATCGATCATGCCCGTCGAGACGTCGCCGCTGTCCGAGCGGACGCCTTTAAGCTGGAGTGTCTGGTCGTCGGTGTCAGTCAACAACACTGTATCAGCAGCCGCCTCAACGGTCTCGATTTGCTCTTCGAACGCTGAGGTGCTGACAGTAAACAATGCAGTCCCAACACTCGGGGCTTGTGCTGTTTCAGCCATCGTCTCTAACAGCGCATCGCCGTAAGTCGGCGAGAACAACAACAGATTCAACGCGGAGCCAAATACAAGGGTCCCAAGTTCTGTCTCCGGCACCTTGTTGCTCGCTTGCTGGATCGTCGTTGTCCATACCGCCGGTTCAAGCAGGTTCCCCCGGATGATCCCCGATGACTTCTCTTCGATTGCGGCGACATCCGGCTCCATCTCCGGGTCGAAGTCGATCCACGCCAGCCGGTCAGCATGTGCTGATAGATCCGTGTCATACAGTTCGGCCATTGTCTCGACGACGAACTCTCGTCCGGAGTTTGTCAACAACACGACGACACTTCCGCCTGCCTTGAGCCAGGCATCCACGACCGACAGCCCGATTAACGGTTTACCAGAGCCACCCGGTCCTGAGACGACTGTCGTTTCCCCGACTGGAATCCCCTCCGGAGCAACCTGGTTGAACCATGCCACATCGGGCTGGAACATAGAATCCGACATTATTTTACCAGAAGTTGTTAATCGTAATCAGTATTTTGATAACCATCCAGGGCCGCCGGCTTCCGTATGGCCTTATGCGTGATCGATCTACTACCATGTAGGCATGCCTGATGACCTAACTGTCGATACTGTTGAAACGGCACTTGCCGATGTTACACATCCAGAGATCGATGCGTCCCTTCCCGAGCTCGGGATGATCGATGATGTGACTATCGATGGTGAGACCGTGTTCGTGGATATCGCCTTACCGATGGCCGGGATTCCCCAGCTGATCCAGCAACTGTTAGAGCAACTCGTTGTCGACCGGATCGCTGACCTTGGTGCCTCCGCCGAAGTCAGCTTCGTAGTAATGGACGACCAGACCAAAGAGCGCTTTTTCGAGCTGGAAGAACAACAGTGGGCTGGGTTAGGTGATGATGAGTCCTCCCCCGATCAATCGCCGCCGCTGTGATCACCCACTAAGGTGACTGAGCACCCCCTCGAAGGTTCCTGGTACCGGTTCTGGATCGCTGCCGGCTGCTGCGGCCGCTTCCGGATCTTTCAGTAAGTGACCGGTGGTCAACGCAACCACCTGCTCATCTGTACCGATCACCCCCTCAGCACGAAGCTTCCGAATGCCCGCTAGTGTTGTTGCGCTTGCCGGCTCAACACCGATTCCGGCCTCTGCCAGGTCGCGTTGTGCACGTGTGATCTGTTCGTCAGTGACAGCTGTTGCAGTCCCACCGGTCTCGCGGATCCCCGGAAGTGCCTTCGGGGCATTGACAGGATTGCCGATCCGGATTGCTGTTGCGATCGTCTCGACTTCGTCCCATCGTTGGATTTCCGTCCAGCCGTTTTCAACTGCTTCCGCGATCGGTGCTGCGCCGGCCGCCTGAACACCGGTCAGTGCTGGCACATCCTCCGGTGTGAGTGCGCCTGCAGCCACGAGCTCTCGAAAGCCCTTGTATATGGCTGAGGTGTTGCCCGCGTTCCCGACCGGAAGGACAATGCGATCCGGATAGGACCCGGTGCGTTCGTAGTGTTCCTCAAGGATCTCAAAGCCAATCGTCTTCTGGCCCTCCAGTCGGAACGGATTCAACGAGTTCAACAGGTATGCTTCGCCGCTTTCTCCGAGTTCTTTGACGATATCCAGACACACATCGAAGTTCCCGTCGACTTCGAGAATCCGTGCACCATGCAGACTTGCCTGTGCAATTTTTCCTGCAGCCACTTTTCCGGCCGGTAATAACACCAGTGTCTCCATATTCGCGCGAGCACCGTATGCTGCCAGTGCTGCAGATGTGTTGCCCGTTGAGGCAACAGCAAGTCGGTCGACGCCCAATCGGTCGGCCACTCCAACACCGACTGTCATGCCCCGATCTTTGAACGATCCGGTCCCGTTCATTCCTTCATGTTTGACATGCAAGCTGGTAATATCGATCTCAGCAGCGAGCTCTGCTGTCTCATACAACGGGGTGTCTCCCTCTTGGATCGATACCTCAGGGCCGATCGGGAGCGCTGACTCATACCGCCAGACCCCACGACCGGAAAACTCCTCGAATGTTGGGTGCTCGTCATAACGCACCTCAAGCAACGACCCACAGTTCGGGCAGGTATACCGTATCTCATCAAACGGCGCATAGGTTGCCCCACACTCGATACACTCCAACCAAACACCGTCAGTCGCCTCCGCTGGGACGGCCCGGTCAGTGCTCGGTGTTAGTGAGAGATCGACACTCATTATTCAGCGCAACACAGCCAAGCCTCAAAAACAGGTGGGATCCGGTCGTCTCACGTTATAGCACCCGCCTTGCTGTTTTGTGAACTATTGATGGCGTTACTGCTCGGGACCGGTGGCTACTATTGATACCGACCGCGAGTTTCAATGTCAGCATGACGGCTCATCACGGCCGCAGTGTCAACTGACAGTGGTGGGTTCCGATATCCCTGATGGAGTGCCGCCGTTGCACGGTCGTACGCGATATCATGGCCAGTTATCGACTGTTCGAAGATATGGAGATCCATCGCGAAATCTTCTGGACTATCACTATGGTATCCGAGCCCGAAATCGATCAGGTAGAGCTGGTCTCCCTCGACTCGGATATTCCGGACCGTTGGATCCCCATGAACAAGGCCAGCTGCATGTAAGCGGGCCAGCAGTTCACCAACCTGTTCGATCCGGGCCGCAGTGAGTTGGTCTCCGAGTTCTGCTGTCCCAACGTATTCAATAGTCAGCGCCGCGTTTTCCGGATCGACTCCGAACACAACCGGTGTTGGCACGCCTTCCTTACGAGCTAGGTGGAGCAATCGGGCTTCCATCCCGGTTCGTTCGCTCCGTAACCGCTTATCGAGGGCTGGATGGCGGTAGCTTTTCGGGACACGCCGTTTTGTGATCACGGTACCATCGGTAGTAACCGTCGCTTCCGCCCCTTGGACTGTCCCCGCTTCGATGCGGTCTGTTCTCCGTCCGATTGATTCGTCATGTCGCCAGCTAACAGGGACTTCGTTCGGTCGAAAATCCGGCCTGACCGCTGAGTCTTCGATCGGGATCGTCTGTCCGGCATCGTACATCTTCGCTCCGAGGACTGCGATCATACCTGCATTATCACCAAGCAAGCGCGATTCCGGCGCATAAAAGGCTGCCCCACGCTGGCTGGTCATCTCTTCGAGCATCTCACGAAGCCGGTCGTTCTGTCCGACACCGCCGCCAAGCACGAGTTCATCAGCGCCAGTCACTGACAGCGCCCGCTCGCTGACCTCCGTTAGCATCCCGAAGATCGTTTCTTGGAGCCCTGCTGAAACGTCCTCAACCGGGACGCCCTCATCGACGAACTCCTGTGCTGCGGTCGTGATCCCGGCAAACGAGAAATCCATGCCTTTGACTACATACGGCAGCTCAACGTACTCGCCGTCAGTTGCGGCGGCCTCAACTTTTGGGCCCCCAGGATGTGACCACCCGACGTGTCGAGCGAACTTATCAAGCGCATTCCCAACACCCGTGTCCATCGTCTCGCCAAGGATCCGGTACCGGCCATCATGAAAACCCAGTAGATGTGCGTTTGCCCCGCTTGCGTTCAAACAGACCGGCGCATCGAATCCGGCCTGATGGCGACCGATCTCGAGGTGGGCGATCATATGATTTACTCCAATAAGTGGCACCGAGAGTGTCTCTGCCAGTGCACGGGCTGCCGTTCCCACGACCCGCAGACACGGTCCAAGCCCCGGCCCCTGAGAGAATGCGACAGCGTCGATTGCCGGTCGCTCGGTGGTCGTCTCTCTGGCGTCTGTTAGGATCGTCTCGATGACCGCAGGGATCGCAGTCGCCATATGATCAGCCGCAGCCCCTGGATCGATTCCCCCGTCTTCGGGGACATAGGGGTCGGTCTCGATGCTGATCGTGTCGGTCGTCGTCTCAAAAAGAGCGGCACTTGCCGCCCACGCGGTTCCTTCAATGCCGAGAACGCGCATCCGACCGGTTATTGCCACTCGGTGTACCCACACCGGCCGCAGTGGCGCCGATCGCCGTGTTCGGCCAGATAGGTGTTCTCACACCGGGGACATGACTGGTGGTCAACGGTACCGTCGTCGTTGTATAACTCGTGTCGTGTCATGCCTGCTCACCGTCAATGCTATTGCGTTCGAGCATGTGTGTTTGTTCGATTTCCTGGGCATGTTCCGAATCCGTGTAGACTTTGGCGTGGCCGATCGTTTTTCGCATCCCGAATTTCGTATCGAGTTTACGAATCACGACTTCCTCGGCGTCTTTGTTGAGCGCGGCCGCTAGGCTATCACGTACTGACAGCCGTTCTGGCGTTGCCTCTTCGTGGTGAACTTCGAAGGTCACATCCGTCCGATGCAACATGGGATTCTCGTCCTCATCGATAATTTCGATCTCCATAGTTCGTTGGGTAAAACTGGCGTTGAGCGGGCTAAAAGGATTTCGAAGGCCTTAGCGGTATACCCGCTTGCCCACTCGACCACCGGCAAGTCCGAGAATAACGCCAACCGAGACGCTGGCATATACTACCAGAGACGGTCGGAGTTCGAAGACTGTCCACAGCATGACTGCGCCACTCCCAAACAACACGAGTGCCCGGCTTGTCCCGCGAATACCCGATGGTGCAACTGCCAGCCATAGCTCAACGACTAGCCCAACAAGCAGTGCAACCACAAGTGCTGTCCACATTACGTCGCCACTGAATCCCAATAGTGCGCCAAAGCCCACGACCGCCCCGCCTGCGAGAAGTATCGCAGAGCGATCGTCTTCGATAATGCGTTCCGTCCCCGAAAACTGGCGGGTCATTCCAGATATGCAAGGGCTTGCTCGTGTGCCCCCTCAAACAGCTCCAACAACTCCCGGCACTGCCCTTTCCGTTCGGGTGTCGCCTCGACTGCAACCATGCCTTCGTCTGGCTGCCCGTAGACGATTGTACTCGAATGCTCGGCACCAATCACTGCGGGAACGGCTGCAAGATCTTCCTCGCCGTCGACATCAATCGTACTGACACGATCACCACCAAGCACCGTCCGGAGTGTCTCAAGTAACTCCGCTGTTACTGTCCCAGCTGGATTCGTGACCGTCCGGTGGTTTGGTCGCTGTGCGATGGTTGTCTTCACTGACGGGTCGACTGCCGCTCGCTTTGTCAGCCCATCTACGACAGCAATCTGCGGTCGATGCCCGGCTTTTGTAAGCGTATGTGTAACAATATCGCCAACTGTAATGACCGGACCTGTGACTGTTTCGAGCAATGGTTCTGGTGCCGTATAGACCGGGCCCATCGGCTGTTTAAACGCGTCACGATGTGCTGTCGGAAGCGTCAACAAGTGATCACCGTCGGCTGATTGCGCGCCGGCAGGTGAGATCATCGGACTTTCAGTGCGTATGCCCCTGCTTCAGTAACCTCCATTTCCTCGGCAATCCGACTCTGCTCGGGATGGGCAATAATCACGTATCCTGCCCAGTCTTCGGTCAGCGAGGAGGAGCCACAGCTTGGACATGTCTGTCGATCCGGCTCAACGACACGATGGCACTCCCGACAGACGAGACGGTCCTCAGCCATCAGCTCTCACCAGCGGTGGCTTCGGCTTCCTGTTTTTGCCGTTCCTCTGCAAGCCAGCCGTGTTTCCCCAGTCCCGGCTGTTTGGCTGTCAGCCCGATTTTCGAGTCACGTGGATTGCGTTCGTCGATCGACATTGTTACGATCCGTGCCCGAACCGTGTCTCCCACGCCGAGCACACGGTTTGATTCCCCGGATGCCAGCTGTTGGTTTTCTGCATCGAAAGTCAGATACTCATCCGAAATCTGCGAGACGTGTAACAACCCGTCGACCGGACCAATACCGATAAACGCACCGAACTCAACGACCTCAACAACGTTGCCGTCGATAACCTCCTGCATTTCCGGTTTGTAGGTCAACGCATCGAATTCGGCTTCATAATACACGCCCGGTCGGTTTGGCAGGACCTGTCCGTCGCTGACCTCATGGACGTCCGTGACGGAAACGATCGAGCCGAGCTCTTCATCCATCTGCCCTTCAAGTTTATCTTGAAGGAGCCGACGGACAAGCGCTGGCGTGACGTTTGCAAGTTGTTCAGGCGGTACTTCGACTGTATCACGAACTCTGACCCGTTTGTACATACTTAGACTCCGTTCATGGTTCGGTAATCGCGAGCGTGTTCGATCCCCGCAGGCTAATTACTGGGATACCGGCCTTTAACACCCGATCACGAAGAGGCTTATCGTTGGTCACCACATAATCTGCTCGGCCGGCGTCTGCCAGCTCAACCACAGCATCATCGGCATACGTCGCCTCGACATCGACCGGGACACACCGATCCGTCGCCAGATCGTAGCCAACACTGGCTGCGATCCCCTCTTCACCACCAGCGTCACTGAGCGCTCTGAGTTCCTCGATAACCGGTTGTGGTACCTGTGGTTCGAACTCTCCGGTATCAGCCCCATTAAAAACCCGGTCAAGTTCATCAAACAACCGGACATCAAGCTCGACAGGCATCATCAAGGCATTCGCATCGAGTACGACCGTTGTGGGTGTCGACATTCTCTCAGGCACGCAGTGTTCCAACACCAATCAGCCGCCATCGAGACCCAACACGCCGGTTGATCGCAATCGAGTCGCCATCGGATGCACAGACCGGTCGCTTCAGCACGACCTCCGCTTCATCCCCCCGGGCACTGGTCACAGAACCAACCGTTGTTGCCGTCCCAACGGTCAACATCAACGGTTCACCAGTCGTGATCTCCTCGACCTCGTTGCCGACCACACGGTCAAGCAGATCTATTTCCATGGTGAACTGTTCGTGCGTCGGGGGCAGCGTTCCTGGCGGTCCAGCAACCTGTCCGGCAAGTGCATCACCCTTGGTGAGTGCTGGATCCAATCCTGTCCCGACGCCAAGCAGGCCACCCGGTGTTGCCTGATCGATCTGTGTCCCACCGGCCTGGATGGATCGAACGGTTGTGGTGATCGGTTGGTACTCCGCACGGCCCCCCGAGTCGACTTCACGTCCGGGATGGATCGCGATCTCATCGTCCGCTTCGAGGGTCCCGCGAACGAGACTCCCGCCGATGACACCACCGAGTAAGTCCCCCCAGGTTGTTCCTGGGCGATTAATATCGAAACTGCGGGCAACCTGCATCCGGGCTGAGGCCGCCGGATCCCGCTCGGGAGTTGGGATCTCGCGTTCGATCGCGTCGATTAGCAAGTCGATGTTAACGCCCTGCTGTGCACTGATCGGAACGATCGGTGCGTCTTCTGCGACTGTCCCCGCAACGAATGATTCGATTGCCTCGGCGTTCTCTCGTGCCTGCTGGCGCTCCACGAGGTCGATTTTGTTCTGTGCGATGACAATATTCTCGACACCGATGATATCAAGCGCCATCAGGTGTTCCTCGGTCTGGGGCTGCGGGACAGGTTCGTCAGCACTCACGACCAAGACGGCTCCATCCATGATCGCGGCGCCCGAGAGCATGGTTGCCATGAGCGTCTCGTGGCCTGGTGCGTCAACGAATGATACGGTCCGGATCGGTTCGCTGTCGGCTCCGTCCGGACATGTTTTCTCGACAGTATACTGTTCGGGCCCGGACACGTCCGGACAGCGACGGAACGTCGTGTCTGCATAGCCCAGCCGGATCGAGATACCGCGTTTGAGCTCCTCGGAATGCTGGTCGGTCCACTCACCGCTTAGCGCCTGTACGAGCGTCGTCTTTCCGTGATCGACGTGTCCCACCAGCCCGATATTTACCTCCGGGTGTCGCTGAGAGCCTGCCATAGCCGAAATAATCGTGCGTTGACTTCGCCCCGAGTGAGTGATAAACCTACTGTTCTGTACACGTGTCGGCACGCATAAACGGACCCCTCATGTAAACCGGGTATGTACACCGACGCCTACGATGAGGTCGCGACCGCCCTCTCGGAGGCTCTTGCAGCTCGATCGTTGCCAACGGATGATTTAGGACTTGAACGGCCACCGGATGATGTGGCCGCGATCGTGGCATCAAATGTGGCCTTTCGGTTAGCCAGTGAGTTCGGTGCAGCTCCGTCGGAGGTCGCCGAAACGATCGCGGCTGATCTGTCCACCGATCAGTTCCAGTATATCGATCGGATCGACGCCACCGGCCCCTACATCAACTTCTATCCTGCCACCACGTATTTCACGACGACGCTTGCGACTGTTGATGCCGACTACGGGAAACGACCATCACGGGATACCTCGGTTGTCGTTGAGCATACAAGTGCGAATCCGACCGGGCCGATCCACGTTGGCCGCGCTCGAAACCCGATCATCGGTGATGCAGTCGCAAACCTGCTTGCCTACGCCGGCTATGACGTTGACAGACACTACTATGTGAACGATGCCGGCCGACAGATGGCGCTGTTTACCTGGGCCTACGAGACCTTTGATGAGGCTGATCTGCCGGCGCCTGACCGTGATACCCCCGACTATGACCTCGTTCGGTATTATCGGGCTGGAAATGCCTATCTCGATCCCGATGATGATCGGTATCCCGCATCCGAAGCGGCGATCGCAGCCGCCGAAGAAGAGATTCAAACGATCCTACAGGGGTTAGAGGACGGTGATGATGCCGTATACGACCGGGTCAGTGATGTCGTTGACACGGTCCTTGCTGGGATGCGCCAGACACTCCACCGGCTGCCTGCGGCGTTTGATGAGTTCGTCAAGGAGACGCGATTTATGCGTGATGGTTCGACTGATACGGTGGTTACACGACTCAAGGCACTCGACGAGAGCGTCTATGAGGAGGGGGCCTGGCAGCTTGATCTCAGCGAGCACGGGATCGACAAAAACCTCGTCTTCCTGCGCAGCGATGGCACCTCGCTGTATGCAACCCGGGATCTTGCACACCACCTCTGGAAATTCGAGAACTACGACCGTGCAGTCACTGTCCTTGGCGAGGATCACGGGCTTCAGGCCCAACAGTTACGAACAACACTAGAGCTGCTGGGAGAGGACACCTCACAACTCGAGCAGGTGCTGTACTCCTATGTCAATCTCCCGGACGGCAAGATGTCGACCCGAGCAGGGACGGGAATCGACTTGGATGACCTGCTGGATGAAGCTGTCGAGCGCGCTCGCGAGGAGGTCGAGGCTCGTGTCGACCAGCGACGCCATGCGGAGTTCTCTGCAGACGACATCGAGCAGGTCGCTCGGCAGGTCGGAATTGGAGCAGTGCGGTATGATATCGTCGCCAAGCAACCAACCAAACAGCTCACCTTCGAGTGGGATCGAGCACTGGATTTCGAGGCGCAGTCGGCTCCGTATATCCAATACGCACACGCTCGTGCCTGTGGGATTCTCGATGAGGCCACGGCAGCCGGGGTTTCGGTTCCAGACACGCCAGAGGCGGCGGCACTAACCGAGCCCGCTGCCAAGCAATTAGTTCGTACGATCGCCCGATTCCCTGCCGTTGTCGATGCTGCTGCCGAGGACCTTGAGCCACACCAGGTCGGTACCTATATCCGGACGGTTGCCGACCAGTTCAATTCCTTTTATCGTTCCTGCCCGGTCTTGGACGTCGATGGTGACCTCCAAGCGGCGCGGCTTGCGACTGTCGCTGCGACCAAGCATACACTGGCAAATGGACTTGCGATCCTTGGTATCGAGGCCCCCTCCTCGATGTAGCTACGAAAAGAGCCACGAGAGGAACCCGCCACGCGAGTCGTTTTCCTCATCGTCGGTCGCTGTCGCATCCGGATCGGCTGCCGATTCGATCGCCGTTTCTCCGTCTTCAGTCGCAAGGACCGTCTGTTGTTCAGCCCCAGGCGTTGGTTCTTCAGTCTCTGGGGCACTCTCAGTCTCGGCGGTCGCTCGAGTCTCCGCTCCGACGGCCGGCTCATCGTCAAGCTCTAAGACGGATGCCTCCGCGCTGCCGGGTGCTGGAGGAGCAGTCCCATCCTCGTTTGTTGTCGGTGTCGTCAGACGGGCAACGATCGTCATCATCGCACTGGCAGCCGGGGCATCAGGCTTGTGATTGACAATCGGCTTCCCGGCCGCAAGCGCTGCCCGTGCCGTGTCTGAGTCTGGAATCGCACCGAGAAGCGGCACCCCCAGATCAGTCGCGATCTCATTTGGCGTTCGATCATCATCTTCTCGCCGGCGGTTGACGATCAGTCCAATCGGCCGACTCCCGGCCCGGTCGATCAACTCCATGGTCGTCCGGATGTTGTCCAATGCTGCCTGATCGGGTGTTGTGACGAGGATCACGCCGTCGACGACCTCAAGCGGGAGGACAGTATCGTAGGTTACCCCGGCGCCGATGTCTAACAGCACGTAGTCGAATCGCTGGCGAAGCCGTGCGACGACCGTGCGAAGCTCGGCCGTATCAGTCGCAGAGTAGGCATCCAAATCGGTGCCACTGGGCAGGACTGTCAGCCCAGGGCGCAGTTCTCGCTTGGCAGCTTCGACAGCTGCCTTCTGTGCCAGTACATCATGGAGTGTCGGCTGCTCGCCGTCGACATCGAGCCCGAAAAACTCCGCCAGATTTGCCATCCCCAGATCCGCGTCCACGACCGCAACGGTATGGCCTAGATCGGCCAGTGCCGTCGCCAGGTTCGTCGTGATGGTCGTCTTTCCAACCCCGCCTTTCCCGCTGGCGATCGCATATACCGTATCATCCGGTTCGATCGCCGGCGCGGTTGGTTGTCCCCCGTCCGGAATCGGCCGATCGTGACTGCGTGTAGTCATCGCTGTTTGTATCTGACTCAGAGACCGCGCGATTATAAAAGGATTTGTCGGACGGGCGACCGACCATCTGGGGTTTCAACAGGTACTTACTCCTCGCTTAGTTAGTATGGGTAATGTCCGAGCAGGAGGTCGAAGCGGAGCCTGATTCCGACCGTCGGGAATACCAGTACCGAAAGGTCATCGAGGAGCTCCAAGAGTACAAGGGCTCGGGAACACAGTTGGTCACGATCTATGTCCCACCGGACACCCCAATTAGCGAAGTGACACAACATGTCACTACCGAGTACAGTGAGGCCTCAAATATCAAGTCCAAACAGACGCGTACGAACGTCCAGGACGCACTCTCCTCGATTAAGGCTCGCTTGCAATACTACGATGCTCCGCCGGAAAACGGGATGGTGTTGTTCTCCGGTGCTATCGACACCGGTGGCGGCCAAACGGAAATGGTAACGAAAGTCCTCGAGAACCCACCGGACCCGATCCAGTCATTCCGGTATCACTGTGATTCGGAGTTTTACACCGAACCGCTTGAGAATATGCTCGCCGATAGCGGCCTCTATGGGTTGATCGTCCTCGATCGCCGCGAGGCCAATGTCGGCTGGCTCAAGGGCAAACGTATTGACCCGGTTAAATCCGCCACCTCGCTTGTTCCTGGCAAACAGCGAAAAGGCGGCCAGTCAGCACAGCGATTTGCCCGCCTTCGACTGGAGGCAATCGATAATTTCTATCAGGAAGTCGCCGGGATGGCAAACGATCTGTTCGTGCCAAAGCGCCATGATCTCGATGGTGTTCTTGTTGGTGGGCCGTCCCCGACGAAAGACGAATTTCTCAACGGCGATTATCTCCATCACGAACTCCAAGACAAGGTCCTCGGGAAGTTCGATGTCTCGTATACTGACGAGTCCGGACTGTATGATCTGGTTGATGCCGCCGAAGAGGCACTTGCGGACGCAGAGATCATCGAGGACAAACAACACATGCAGGAGTTCTTTGAAGAACTCCACGGCGGGAAGTTGGCGACCTACGGGTTCGAGCCAACCCGTCAGAATCTCATGATGGGATCAGTTGATACGTTGCTGTTAAGCGAGGACCTTCGAGAGGACGTGATCGTCTTCGAGTGTGATGCCTGTGGGACGACAGATTACGAGCTTGTCGACCAGCGTCATTCAACACCCGAGCATGAGTGTTCTGAGTGTGGCCAGCCTGTCGAGCCGACCACTCGGGAAGACGCGATCGATCATCTCATCGGGATCGCCGACCAGCGTGGCACGGACGTTGTCTTTATTTCGACTGACTTTGAGAAAGGCGAGCAGCTCTATGATGCCTTTGGCGGGATCGCCGGAATTTTGCGATATTCGACCGGTATCTGACCGGACAGCAACACGCGTTCCCCACCATAGGCGGGGCAGCTCATAGGACAGCGAGGCGGATGCCACGGGCTTGCCCCCAAGGCAGTTGACTGTCTAGAGGAGTTGTGCTAACTGTCGCTGTCGTGCCGCCAGATCGACAGCCGGCTCGATGTCCGTTGCGCCGGCCAGCCGATCCAACAGCAAGAACACATCGACGCCATCGCGTTCAAGGTCAGCGACTAGCGATTCGAGTTGCTCTCTGTGTCCTGCAATCGACGCTAACAGACCAATCAAAAGGACAGCCCCAGCGCCGGCCGGCCCTGCCGGATACTGGTCCGTGATGGCCTGCGGTGACTGTGGCTCCTGACCACCGGACCAGACCCGAAGACAGTGAGGACACTGTGTCACCCGTTCGGCGGCGTTCGGAGCATACTGGCGATACCGTGGGGGGACTGCAACGGTCACACCAGCGTCGGGATGGACCGGACAGCTCATAGACGTCGTTTCTGCTCTATCCGGATAAACGATCGTCTCCCCAACCGGGTGCCCGGATCGTTATCGTTAACCTCGGCAACCGCAAATCGCGGGGTAATGACTGTTGTGGCGACTGTCGGACTGCCGGGCAGCGGCAAAGGCGAGGCGGCAGCTGTCGCCCGAGACCTGGATATCCCCGTGATAACGATGGGCGATGTGATCCGCGAGGAGTGCCGTGATCGTGGGCTTGATCCGGCTGTCCATCACGGCCGTGTCGCGACTGCGCTCAGAGACGAACATGGTCCGGGAGCCGTCGCCGAGCGTGCGATCCCTCTGATCGAGACGGCACTCGCTGACAACGAAACCGTACTTGTCGATGGTGTCCGCAGCGACGCTGAAGTCGACCGGTTCGAAACAGCCTTCGATGCGTTCCTGCTGGTCAGTATCGAAGCGCCCTTTGACCTTCGCCGACGCCGGCTTGCTGACCGAGATGGCGATGTGAGTGCCGAATCGCTCGAAGAACGGGACCAACGAGAACTCGGCTTTGGGATGGCCGCTGCCATGGAGCAGGCCGATATCCACGTTGAGAATACCGATTCGCTTACTCGCTATCGAACCCGGATTCGATCAATCCTCACTGAGAATCAATGATTCGGCAAATCACCGTCCAGATTACTGCGCCTGTCTATGATACAGAGCAGGTCGATCGTGTCGAAGCTGCTATCACGGCCCTTTTTCCACAGGCCGACATTGAGCACAGCGAGGGGGAACTGATCGGTACAACCCACTCACTGACGGA
This sequence comes from uncultured Salinarchaeum sp., assembly GCA_964403925.1. GTDB lineage: Archaea > Halobacteriota > Halobacteria > Halobacteriales > Salinarchaeaceae > CAZFMU01. The sequence goes on along the minus strand of CAYOHZ010000011.1, from coordinate 9,024 downwards.
GTTTGCAACGAAGCTCCGGGAGCAGAAAATCCTTGACACAGCGAGAGAACAACTGCTCGCGAATCGTCGTGGGTCGACCATTGCTGTTCACCTCAAAAAGCAGGCAGCGCTGCAAGGTGTCGTAACCTTTGCAGTCGGCGAGCCTGACGAGCTTGGGGAGTTGGCCGTTCACATCCACGTCGAGCAACCGGACGTGGAAACCTATATCGACTATATTGCCCCAGCGACGACCGGCGATGAACCGATCCCCGAACTCGAGGAGCAATAGCAGCCTGCCCGGAGCCTCTATGGGGATCTATATATCTATTTCCGTCTATATATATGTCATAGTACGTTTCATATACCATGCTGTCATCGTTTTACCTAATGTCACACAGTCCGACCAGCGGGGACGATACATCGGTCACAAACACGCGTCGGCGGTTTTTGGCAACCGGGGCGGCACTCGGTGGCGCCGTCATTGCTGGGTGCACGACCGAAGAGGACAGTACTGGCGATGAACTAAGCGGCGATATTGATATTGCCGGGTCCAGTACAGTCTTTCCTCTGATGAGTGCAATCGCAGAGGATTTCGAGGCCGAACACGACCAGGTTAATATCAATATTAGTTCAACCGGCTCTGGGGGTGGCTTTTCGAACTATTTCTGTCCTGGTGACACTGATTTCAACAACGCGAGTCGGGCGATCAAAGAAGAAGAAGAGAACCTCTGTGCGGAAAACGATGTCGAGTATCTTGAGCTCCAAGTCGCGACGGACGCGTTGACTGTCGTCATTAACAATGACAACACGTTTGCCGAGGAACTAACCGTCGAAGAACTGGCCCAGATCTGGAAGGCTGATGCCGCCGAGACGTGGCAGGACGTTAACTCCGACTGGCCAAACGAGCCGATCGAACGGTACGGCGCTGCCGATACGTCTGGAACGTATGATTATTTCATCGAGAACATCATGGGCGATCGCGGGCACACCGACGATTATCAGGCAACCGAGCAGGATAACACGATCGTCCAGGGTGTCAGTGGCAGCGAATACGCGATCGGGTACTTCGGCTTCGCTTATTATTATCAGAACCCGGAGCAAGTGAAAGCTGTTGCAATCGATGATGGGGACGGGGCGGTCGAACCGTCACTGCAGACGGCATCAGAGGGCGAGTATACGCCACTGTCCCGCCCATTGTTTACCTATCCGAGCCTCTCCTCGCTTGGTGAGGAGCACATCGCGGAATTTGCACGGTATGTTGTCGAACAACTCACCAACGAACAACTCATCGCCGAAGATGTCGGGTACGTGCCACTGACCGAGGACCAACAGCAAACCCAGATGGACAAGCTCGAAGACGCCCTCGATCAAGCGTAGCTACCACTCAACGACATGTCATCTAGACACGGTCATGTGTCGTCGGCTGGGTTATCGCATGTCGATAGGCGTATAAGCGTTCATCAGGATGCTCCGAATACGCCGCGATGAGTGATACGCAAGCTGATCTCGATCTCAGCCGGTCACGTGGTCTCGCGTGGATTAAAGAGCGGTCGTATGGTGGCCTGTTTTTCGTGAGTGCTGTCGTATCCCTGCTGACAACGATCGCAATCTTTCTTACACTCCTGTCGGATTCGATCACCTTCTTTGCTGAGTACCCGATCAGCCAGTTCCTGACTGGGCTTGACTGGAGCCCGAATCCGGCCGGTGGGACCGTTGTGTTCGGGATGGTCCCACTCCTTGTTGGGACACTCACGGTCACGATCACCGCAGCGGTTGTCGCGATCCCAATCGGCACGTTGACCGCTATTTATCTCAGTGAATACGCGTCCCCGCAGGCCCGGTCGATCCTCAAACCGTTGCTTGAAATCTTGGCTGGGGTCCCGACGGTCGTGTATGGCTATTTTGCGCTTGTCTATGTCACGCCCGCGCTCAAAGCAACCCTGTTTCCCTCCATCAGCACGTTCAATGCCCTTTCAGCATCGCTGATGGTTGGTATTATGACGATCCCGATGGTGTCTTCGATCAGCGAAGACAGCATGAGTGCTGTCCCGGATCAACTCCGACAGGCTGGGTATGCGCTGGGGGCGACCAAATTCGAAGTTTCGACGAACATTGTGGTTCCCGCATCGATTTCTGGGATCGCGTCCTCGTATATTCTGGCGGTGTCACGAGCAATCGGCGAGACAATGATCGTCGTCGTGGCAATGGGAGCCCAAGCCAGCCTGCCATCCGTTCGGGAGGGGCTTCTCGGGATTCCATACGTTCATCCGGGTGATATCCTCTTAGACCCCGGCATGACCATCACCGTCTCGATGGTCCAGATCGCTGGCGGTGATCTTGCGGGTGGCACGTTACCATACCAGGCAATGTTTGCCCTCGGGCTGGTCCTGTTCGTAATCACACTCACCATGAACGTTCTCAGTGATATCATCGCGGAACGACATCGGGAGGCATACTGACATGACAACCGATCAAGCATCCACACCGACAGTCTCGTTCGAACAGGTTAGCAGACTCAAAGGCCGGGTTTTTGAGGCTGTTTCGTTTGGTGCTTCTGTTCTCGGGCTATTTGTGTTAGCGTTGTTGCTCATCTATGTCTCGATTGACGCCTTCGATCTGACCGCTGCCAGTCCGGAATGGCTACTGACATACTATCTTGCCCTCGTGCTCCCGTTTATCGGATTTTGTGTCTACAGTGTGGGTGATCCTCGGATCACCCGACGTGTTGGTGCTGCACTTGGTGGTGGGCTCGTTGTCGTTGCTGTTGGATTTACCGCGATCGAAACGATCATTCGCCCGATCCCGCGATTAACATGGCCGCTGACGTATCTGTTTGGCGTTGTTGTTCCTGTTACCGCATATACCACGTATCTCAGTGCACATCGTCAGATCGGTCAGATCGGGCTTGGACTCCTTGGCCGACTTCTCGGTGGCGCTGGTGTCGGCCTTGCACTGTATGTTCTCTTTGTTGTATTCGATCCCCGACTGTGGTTTCTTGGGTACACGCTTGGGATCCTTCCAGCGCTTGGAACCGGGCTGTATCTTTACACGCGGCGGCCGGACTGGCCCGCTGTGGGAGCGCTCCTTGTCGGTATCGTTGGCTTTGCAGGTGCCGTGATCCTCCGTGATATCATCGACGTCTATCCGACACGGTGGGTCATCTACCTTTGGACGCTTGTGATCCCGGTTGCAGCGCTGATCGGAGTTCTTTGGAGCCGACGAACGAGCGTTCGGACTGGGCTTGTGATCGGTGGTAGTATTGGGGTGCTCGCCGCTGGTGGCAGCCTTTTGGCTGGCCTGGGTGGCGTCAACCGCACGGCGGCCTTGTTGGTTCTTTTGATGATCGCTGTCCCGACAGTGACGTTCGTTCGGCGATCGATCACCAGTGACGGCCGGATCGGACTCCTCCTGCCCGTCTTGCTTGCTGGTGGGCTTCTCGTGGGAACAGTGCTCGTTGAGACATTCGGCTTTCCGGCCCCGGATCCGTGGCTCAATCCATCGTATGTCACCAGTGCTCCCTCTCGAACCCCTGCAGATGCTGGCCTGTATCCGGCAATCGTCGGCTCGATACTGATTATTGCGCTTGTTGCCGTTCTCTCGCTGGCCCTTGGGGTTGGGACCGCTGTGTTTTTGGAAGAATATACTGCCGGTGAGGGGGTATCCGGGACGATTACCCGTCTGATCCAGATCAACGTTGCCAACCTGGCAGCGGTGCCCTCGGTCGTCTATGGGCTCCTTGGGTTGGGCGTGTTCGTTAACCTGCTTGATCTCGGACTCGGCACGGTCGTAACAGCCGGCTTCACCCTCTCGTTGTTGATCCTTCCAATTACGGTGATTGCTGCTCAAGAAGCGATCCGCGCGGTGCCGGATGATCTCCGACAAGCCTCTTATGCGATGGGAGCGACCCGGTGGCAAACGATCCGTGAGGTCGTGTTACCGGAAGCATTCCCTGGTATTCTTACCGGAACAATCCTTGCGTTAGGGCGTGCGATCGGCGAAACGGCTCCGTTGATCATGATCGGCGCGCCAACGACGTCCTTTAGCGCACCGGACGGCCTGTTCAGCTCGGCGACTGCAATGCCAATGCAGATCTATGCGTGGGCTGATTTCCCACAGCCGGAGTTCCGCTATGGTGTCCTCGCTGCTGGTGTGGTGACACTGTTGGTCGTCTTAATCGGCATGAATGGGACGGCAATCGTCCTCCGCAACCGTGCCGAGTCCGATAACTAGCTCATCGCTTACTGAGAAACTCGTCCGGAGAGGACACACACCGAGTGTCCCGGCCCTGACCCCAAGACAGTTGATATCGCTTTTTGTAGATGGCTTGATACAGCAGGACCGAACGTTGGCACAGTATCCGGTCTAGAACGGACCGTTGCCGCCACCGATATTACCCATATTGCCCATGCCGCCTTGGCCGTCCATCTGTTTCATCATCCGCTCCATGTCGGCATCGCCCATGCCCTGGAACTGGTTGATCATCCGTTCCATCATGTTGTATTGTTCGAGTAGTTCCCGGACGCGATCCTCGCTGGTACCACTGCCGTAGGCGATCCGTTCGATCCGACTTTGACCGATCCGGTCAGGATCCTCGAGTTCCTTTTCGGTCATCGAATCCATGATAATCTCGAAATCCCGCAGTCGTTCTTCGGTGACATCCATTGCATCATCCGGCAGCTCGTCTAACAGCCCACCGCCGCCACCGAAGCCGGGCACCATATCCAGCACCTGATCGAGCGGCCCCATGCTGTTCATCGTTTCCATCTGCTTGCGCATATCCCGGAGCGTAAAGTCGCCCTCAAGGAGCTCATCGGGTTCCCAGTCTTCTTCATCCTGGCCGGTTTCCTCCATCGCTCGCTCGACACGTTCGGCCAGCTGCTTGAGATCGCCCATCCCGAGCAGCCGTGAAATAAATCCATCCGGTTCGAACCGCTCGATGTCTTTGACATCTTCACCGGTGCCAAGAAACGCGATCGATGACCCGGTTTCCTTGACTGCTGTGAGTGCCCCGCCACCCTTGGCGGTCCCATCAAGCTTGGTGATCACGACACCATCGATCCCGATTGCCGCCTCGAACTGTTCGGCCTGTTCGCGTGCGCCTTGGCCGATCCCGGCATCTAAGACTAACAGCGAAGTGTCGGGGTCGACGACGCCCTCGATGGCCTCGATCTCGTCGATTAGATCGTCCTCAAGGGCGTGTCGGCCGGCTGTATCGACGATCTGGACATCCGCATCGGCAGTCGCCTCCAGTCCTGCTTGGGCGATTGCAACAGGGTCATCCGCCTCAGGATCACCATAGAAATCAACATCAGCCCGACTCGCCATTTCCTCGGCCTGTTCGTACGCCCCCGGCCGGAACGTATCCGTCTGAATCACCGCCGACTGCAGTCCTTTCTTCGAGAACCACCACGCCATCTTCGAGGCCGATGTCGTTTTCCCTGAGCCCTGTAGTCCGGCTAAGAGGATCGTCTGCTCTTCGAGTGGTAGTTCCGTCGAGTCACCGACTAAATCAACCAGTTCCTCATAGACGATCCGAAGGACGTGTTCCCGGACGGTCGTCCCTGCTGGTGGCTCCTCCTCAAGCGCGCGACGCTTGATATCTCCAGAGAGCTCTTGGACAAGCGAGAGTTCGACATCCCCTTGTAACAGCGAGCGCTGGATCTCCCGAACCACGTCATCGATATCGGATTCCTCGATCCGGGATTTCCCCCGAAGGTCATCAAGCGAATCCTGGAGTGAGTTACCCAGGTTATCGAGTACCATTTGCTAGTCGGTAGGTGATAGTGCCGTTAAAGCCTTTACCAGCCACGGCCGCTATTCGGCGGCTTCCTCGGGCTGTGGCTGGCGGTCGATATCGGGCTCGACAAGCAGTTGATCGACCAGCCATTCCGGATCGAACCGCTGGAGATCCCCATAGCCTTGCCCGGTTCCCAAAAACAGGATTGGTTTCCCGATCGTATGGGCAATCGAAAGTGCCGCCCCACCCTGGGCGTCGGCATCAGCTTTCGTTAATACGACACCATCGATCGCGGCAGCATCGTTAAACTCCGCAGCGCGGGTAACCGCATCCTGACCGGCGACAGCCTCATCGACAAAGACCGTTAGATCCGGCTCGACGACCCGGTCGATTTTCGCGAGTTGGCTCATGAGGTCATCGCTGGTATGCAGCCGGCCGGCCGTATCACCCAAGACGACATCCACGTCGTTGGCTTTCGCATACTCAACGGCATCATAGATCACGGCGGCCGGATCACCACCCTGTTCGTGAGCGATGACGTTTTTGTCCAGCCGGTCCGCGTGCTCGCCGATCTGTTGGTTTGCGCCTGCCCGGAAGGTATCCCCATTCGCGAGGACGGAACTGTAGCCGGCATCCTCTAGATACTGGGCGAGTTTCGCAATCGTCGTTGTTTTGCCGACGCCGTTGACGCCAGTAAAGACGATCACGACCGGCTTTTCGGCGGTTTCGATATACGCATCGAACTCCAGTCCATCAGCGGACATCACATCAACGAGTGCGTTCCGGAGCGCTTCCTCCACAACCTCATCAATCGAGGTAGTTACTAGGTGGGTATCGCCGACGAGCTCATCGCGAATCCGTTCAAGCAGTGCCTCGGCGACCTCCATCTCAACATCGGACTCAAGCAGGGCCATCTCAAGTTCCCAGAGGGCGTCTTCGAGATCCTCCTCGCGGATCACGACCCGGCCGGTCGCGAGACTCTTTGCCTTCTTTGTGAAACTCACATCATCGCCAGCGTCCTCATCGTCTGTCGCTGGCTCGGTCTCATCGACATCCTCAGGCGTGTCGCCTTTCTCTTCGGCTGCTGCTTCGGCATCCTCTCGGAAGCGATCGAGTTTTTCCTTGAGTCCGTCGAACATGGCCTATTCGTCCTGTGACTGGCCCATTCCTTGCATCTGCTGTTGGAGTGCCTGCTGTTGGAGTTGTTGGGCCTGTTGTTGGAGTCGCTCGGATTCGCCTTCGAGATCGTCGATCTCGTCGTTGAGCTCAGCGATCCGGCCATCCAGCGTCTCGCGTTTCCGCTTTAGTGTCTCGATTGCCCCCTCTTGGTCTCGCTGGGCCGCATACTCGCCACCGATGTTGACGACGATCTCATCGATATCCTGGATTTCCGCTCGCAGGTACGCGTCACCGCCGAGTGGCACCTGTGCCGTCGAGCCAGTCTCCAGTTCTTGGATGGCCTCGATCGCCTCATCGATCTCCTGTTGTTGTTGTTTGAGGCCTGTAACCTCCGTTTCCAGGCCCTCGATCTGTTCGTTGATCTCTTGTAGCTCCTGTGAGAGCTGTTCGAGTTGTTGTTGTCCACCACTCATTGTCGGTCACCCGGGAAGACATCTCGGAGTTGGTCCATACCGCACCTGGGGTCGCGTGTCGGAAGAAAGTTCCTATGCCAACCTCAGGTGCTCTGTTCGGTAACTTCCAGTCGATCCCGGAGGTTTTCAAGTGCTGTCCGCAACTCGCGGTGATTGTACCGCCTGACAAACGGTTCGGCGACCCGCGAGAGCACGCGGCCTGGCAGTTCATAGGTCGCCGCATACGAGACCCGGGTGCCCGATCGCTCGGGAGACAGTCCGATATCGATTTCCGCATCCAGCTGGCCTTGCAACTCGAAATTCAACCGTGTTGGCGCCTCATGAATCATCTCGATGATCTCCCCATCAAGGGACACCCCGGCCATCCGGTAGGTGTGATCGGCACGTTTCCCGCCATTGTCGAGTCGCTTGACGTTTCGGACTTCGACCAGGCTGGGTGTGACTTCCACGTGATTGTACGGATCATCCAGATAGTTGAAGACTGTCGCCGGGCTTGCGTGGATATAGATCGATTCACTGACGGTGACCATAGTGCTGGTACGACGAGGGCCTAAATAAGCGATGTTACTCTGCCGGCGATTCGAGATAGCCAAGCGTCTCCTCGATGCGCCCTAGTTCCGGGCCGGTCGTGTCTGCACCGGCGACAAAACCAGCAGTGTTCGCGATCAGCCCTGACCCAACCAGCGGTCCACCGTAATTGACTGTCCCGATATCAGCATACACATCCAGATGATCGGCCAAGCGTGTCAGCTCTTCGTCGCTGGTTTGTGGATGACACAACACGCCGCGATCCGTTGCGATCCCTGCTGTCCCGACGGTCCGAACGTCCGCAAGCGAGCCTTGCAGGACTGGTACGCCAAGGCCCTGCTCGATGCGATCGACGGCGTCGGCTGACAGCTCCGGATGGACGTACGCGCCGGTATTGTTCGCGAGAATCACGTTCCCGGCGGCGTTGATCCCGCCGGGCAGTGCCACGAGTTCGCCATCGATCGCGTCGGCGAGCCGCGCTCGCTCCGATTCGGTGATCCGGCTGCTGACGACGATCCCGTGGGTGTTCCCGACAGCCAGTGCCCCGACAGTGCCGGCCCCACCAATGGTGGTCTCGATGGCTGGGACCGCCAGTTCCCCCGTGAGTGCATCAAGCTGGGCCTCATCGAGATCCGGTCGCACCAGTAGATACTCATCGGTTGCATGTGCGAACACACCGACGTGGGGCGACCCCGAGAACGACGTCTGGAGCAATGTTTACTCCGCGTGTTCGGCTTCGACGACGACGTCTTCGCCGTCCTGGAACCGCGCTGCCCGAACGCGCAGTTTGCTCGGCGGTTTCGACCGCCCCCGGGCCCAGACAGCCTCGTTGATCGACGGATCGAGCCGAATGTCGGCCTCGGCAACGGAAAACTGCTGTGCGAGATGCTCGCGAACGATGGCCATCGCCTTGTCGGCCCGTTCGGGATTCGGTGCGGCACGGGCGTCACGAAGCGGGACCGTGAGGATCCGCTCCTCGAAGTCGTTCGCGCTCATTCGTCAGTGCTGTGGCGCCGCCAGTTCCGGCGTTTGGGATTTCGCATTACATCCCGGTCGGTCTTGAGGATGACCCATGCTGGGACACGACTGTTCTGTCGATCGAGTTTGGCCAACCGCTTCTTTTTGGCCCGCGAGTTTCCACTCATAGTACCCGTGTCTTTCCGGGCCGATCCTATAATCCTGTCTATT
>CAYOHZ010000010.1:13945-48623 GCA_964403925.1 uncultured Salinarchaeum sp. | reverse complement strand
TCCGCTTCCTGCGTTGCTCCTTGAGGAAGGGGACTTAGCGCCTGCTATCAGCTAATCTTTGTCGGCAAACCCGAAGACGGCTGCCAGCTCCGTTTCGAGGACGCGAACGTAGTCTGCAAGTGCCACCTCAAGGTGCTCGTGATCAATCCGGTCGGTTGCATCATCTGGGAGCTGTACTTGGAACTGCCCGTCTCCTTCATAGATGGGATCGCTATCGGCTAAGATGAGCTGATCGATGGCGTGAATGAGCTCGGAGTCGTATGAGGTTTCTTCATCCATATGCGTGAATGCTGCTCGATATGCCTGCTGGAGTTCCGAAAAGTAGTGTTTGTATTTGTCAGTGAACTTCGCAGGATCAAACTCGGTCATAGCTACAGCATTGGAGGCGAGGATCTTGGGGTTACCGTTCATCAACTGACTGTCCAGAGGCTGGGGTCGAGTCATCCGCAAGCGTCGCCATGACACGATCGTGGAACGTTTGGAGGACAGCGCTTTCGTCCTCTGCGAGCACGACATCGCTGGCCGCAAGCGTCGCCAGTCCAAAGCTCCGGGGCGTCGGTGTGTCGATATGCTGGTATTCGATCGTGACATCAGTGGCCTGCACTCGCTGACAGAACCACTCGATCGCATGCACGTCGAGTTTGTCTTCGAGGATTTCGCGGTAGGTTTCCTCGATAACCGCGAAGTCGTCCAGGTCTTGGGCAAACGAGAGCAGCATCTCACTGGACACCTGTTGTTGACTGGCCGATTTTTCATGCCCTTTGTACCGTTTGAGAATCATCAATGAACGGGTCGCATTAATCCGGAAGTATCGTTTAAGCAGATCAGTCCCATCAAGGCTTGCTCGAAGATCCGCACGGACGGCCGCCGGATCGATCGACCTGATGAGCTCCGGTAGATCGACCTTCCGATTTAGTGGCATGGTCAAGGTAAAGCCATTATCCGCGACTGTTACAGACACGTTTGCGGTGGTTTCTTGGGCGCAATGGTAGGCAAGCAACCGGGAGAACCCGTCGTTGAACTGCCGTCCATACACGGTTCGGACATGGTAGTGACGGCGATAGTCATCACGGTCTCGTTCGACTTCGATTGCGAGTCGCCCCGGCGTGCTGACACTCGCCGCCCCGGCATACCGAACCTGCGTCTCATACAGTCGCGTGAGCGCCCGAACAGTGTTATCATCAAGCGGGAACCCACGAAGCCAGTCGCGGACACCAGCCGGACCCTCACGGTCTAATCGCCCGAGTAACGAACGCTGAAACGTAAGGATCTCCCGTCCCAGATCAAAGGAAAGCGGCAATCGCTCGCTATACCATGATGGGACTGTCGGCCGTGCACTCGTCCGATCTACGTAGACTTTCGATCCACGGCGATACTGGTACTCGAAATGCTCCCCACCAAGAACAAACACATCGCCCTTCTCAAGTGTATCAAGATACTCCTCATCGAGATCACCGACCCACTCGTTGTCAGCTCGTGTAAACACATCAACAGAGAAACTATCCGGGATCGTCCCGATATTAGTCATATAGATCATCCGAGCAAGCCGCCCGCGTTTGCCGATTAACCGTTTGCCGACGGGATACTCCTCATAATGGTGATCGCCGTCTGGGGGATCGTTCGTATCGCGCCAGACTTTCGCGTACACATCACGATCCTCAAGTCCGGAATAATCCGCAGTCAGATACCGCATAAGCTGCTCGAACTCTTGGTCAGAGTACTCACGATACGGATAGGCGCGTGTAAGGATCGCTCTGATCTCCTGTTCCGGTCGGATATCGTTGATCGCCATCCCGTAGATATGCTGGGCGGCAACGTCTTGGGCGCGTTCTGGGATCGACACCGAGTCGACAAATCCCTCCTCAGCTTTCTGAAGCATGACCGCACACTCGACTAATTCATCACGATCGAGGGCGATCACTCGCCCGGTGACTGTCTGGCCGACACGGTGTCCGGCTCGACCGACCCGTTGGAGCAGCTCCGCAACGGATTTTGGGGACCCAACCTGGACGACCAGATCGACATGTGGCATATCGATCCCCAGCGCCAGACTGGTTGAGGAGGTCACAACATCAAGCTCACCAGATTTGAGCCCAGCTTCGATGCGCTCGCGTTGGCCTTTCGAGAGGCTGCCGTGATGGGCCCCGGAGTTAGCCTCAGTATACTCGTATCGGTCTCGGAGTCGGTGAAGAATTCGCTCGGCACCTGACCGAGTATTCGCAAAGACGATCGTGTTCGTATGGGCTTGAATCAGCGTATTCAGCTGATCGTAGAATCGATCAGTGACGGTCTCTTGGGGTGTATTGATCAGATCATCAGTTGGGGTCAACAATGAGAGATCGTAGTCTCGCGCAAACCGGGCATCAACGACCTCAAACTCACGTGCCTGCCCACCGGGACGATCACGTCCAACGAGAAACTCACCAACGGCATCCAAGGGCTCGATCGTTGCCGAACAGCCGATCCGTGTGGGCGACCCGGTGGCGAGATCCTCTAATCGTTCGAGACTGACAGCGAGATGAGTGCCGCGTTTCGAATCGGCAATCGCGTGGATCTCATCAACAATCACATACTCAACAGTGCGAAGCTTCTCCCGAAATTTCGGGGAGTTCAGCAGAATCGCCAGTGTCTCCGGAGTGGTATTGAGAATATGTGGTGTTTCCCGGAGCATCCGCTGGCGTTCGCTATCATCGGTATCGCCATGACGAATCGCGTGTCTGATCGAAAGGCCGTCGGTTCGGGCCTCGATCCCAGTGAGTGGTTCCGTGAGATTGCGATGGATATCATTAGCAAGAGACTTCAGCGGGGAAATATAGAGACAGTAGACTGAGTTTTCAAGCCCAGTTGTCTGCTCACGACGGGTTAGCTCGTCAATAATTGAGGCAAACGACGCGAGAGTCTTTCCGCTTCCCGTCGGGGCAGCAATAAGCGTATTTGTCCCATCGTCGATCAGCGGGATCGCATCGCGCTGTGGCGGCGTAAACAGACCGCCGTTGGCCTCAAGATACTCGCCAAACGTTGCAAGCCACCAATCAGCGACAGGAGCAGAGAACCGCTGGAGAACATCCCGATCGGGAACGGCTGCCGGATCAATATCGTACTCAGCAAACCGATCCTCAAGAGCCATCACTCGGAGATGAGAGATCAATACCTAAGTGAATTAGTGTTGCGGTAGCCAGTAGCTGTCGTGGGGTGACACGCGGAAATCAGTCCAAACAAACGACCACGCTACTCAGCGTCAGATTCGTCTTCGGATTCGGGGTCGGCCCCGCCACGAACGACTGCTTCAGCAGATTGGCCAGCAGTCGTCTCAAGGGTCTCAACACGACGGTCGACAAGCGTATCGAAATCCGACGCTGAATCGTACTCCTCGCGAAGCTGGAGGGCGGCCCGACCACGCTCTGTGATCTCATAGAGCCCAGAGCGGTCGGCGGGCCCGATCTTTCGAACAAGATCGTAATCGTCCAAAACGGGAAGCCGATTGTTGACATTTTTTCGGCTTTTACCGGTCAGTTCAGCAAGATTTGGCGCAACATTCCGTCCATAGGAAAGAAGCGCCTCAAGGACCAGAAAATCCGTCGGTTGTCTGAGTTTCACGTTATCTCTGTTACAGGTTATGACAGCCGATAACATATGCTTTCCGCAATCGTTCCAAATCTGGCGGCTCTCTCCCTGCAGTCAAAGCAATTACCATTGGAAATTATTAACCGCCATTTCTATCGGAAATTATAAATGGCACTGCGTCTATTGACCAAACAGGCGCGGTGCCCGCGCGCCACCCCCATTGCGCCGTGCATTCCCCCCAAGACGCCGCCAGCTCGGCGCGCGCTGTCCGCGCCATTTAACAACCACGTATGGGTACAGAGAGCCAGCGTCAGATGTCGCTTTTCGAACGCACCGATACACCGATGATCGACGTTCGGATGGCTGATGAGCCAACGGTTCAGGCAGTAAATCCAGCGTTCGAACAGCGATTTGGGTCCCCCAGAGCAGTCTTTGGAAAAAACGGCCAGTTACAGGAAAGCGATCCCGAATGGAACCTCCTCGACCGGGTCACAGATGGCTCAGTCGCGCGAACACGACAACGCCGACAGACGACAAGTGGTTACCGAACGGTTCGTCTGAAAGCCATTCCATTAGCTGACCAGCCCCCAATCGAACGGGTGCACATTCGGTACGAAGATGTCACCCAGCAACACCGGAATCGAGAACAGCTAGCGGTATTACATCGTATTCTCCGGCATGATTTCCGGAATGAATTAAACGTCATCGACGGACACACAAGCCAGCTAACCGACTTCGGAGAGCGTCGGGTCAGCAACGCCGCAGACGCGATTAGTGCGGTGACCGATGATCTCCTCGGTGTTGGAGAAGCTGCCAAGCGTCTCCGGTCCTTGGAAACTCCTGGCCGGCCCACTGATTTTCGGGAGATAGTCAGCCACGCAAGTGACATGATCGAGCAGAGTGAGCCGGCAGCGACAACAACGGTGAGAACACCGCCAGAGTCGATCCCGGTCGATAGCAGAGTCGCAACGGGCTTGTACGAGTTTCGACGACACCTAATTGAGCGAACCGACGCAACTCCGGTCGTGGCCTTCGATCTCGATCGGGCAAGTGAGTCTATCGCACAACTTCGAATCGAGATCGAGCAGCCACAGATCACAAATCAGGAACTCAGAGCACTCAACGGGCAGACGGAGACAGCACTTGAGCATGCAACAGGGCTTTCTCTGTGGACGGTTCGGTGGGCTGTGATGAGCAGCAACGGATCGATCGAAGCAACGAATGGGGGCAACACGACGGTCACTCTCCGAGTCCCACTCGAAAATACGGGGCCGTAACACCGACAACATCTTTTATTTGTCAGTCCCAGAAACGAACGTAATTCAATGTCGGAGCCGTGGACGGGGGTCAGTGTAACGATCGAATCGCCGAACAACGGGCAAGGCCTTGAGGTGATCGATCCGATCGAACGGCGACGGATTCCACTGTACACACCACATGAAGTCACACCACAGCCTGCCGACACAGCGCCGTTCCGATTCCCGGTCGAAGTCGCCGTTACGGTGACGACGGATGCGATCACGATCCCGACGATGGAACAGCTGTTTGTGCGCGATGAGTCAGGAACACTGCTTACCCAGATCAAGCGTGATACGGACCAATCGTTTCCGGCAGGGACCTACAGCGTCGAACTCAGTGGCCTGATCAAAATCTACTTCCACGTTGAGGGGGCGTTTGAAGCAGGGATTGAAAACGGGCTCACGACAATCGACCTACAGGAACCCACACAAATCCAGATTGGGGCCAGATCACCGCATAACCGACCGTCGACGTCGATCACGGTCACACCGACACCAACTGGTGTCAAAAACGCGATTTCAGTGTTTGGCGCTGCACTCAAAACAACGAGCCCGGAACGATCGTTCCCCACACTTCGTGGCCATCCCCCGGAAGTACAGTTCGGGGAGTCAACGGCGATCCCCGATGGATTAGTCCCACCGACAGACGAAATTCATCTTGAGGTTCCACTTGAATACGAGTATCTCTATCCGGTTGCCCCGCTGTCGTATTATCTCGGTGCTGAACTAACCCAAGGAGCGGTACCGCGGATTGTCGGCGATAGTTTTGAGTGGGAGCTGACCGAGCCATCCTTTCAACAGGCGACTGAACGAGCCCTCAAACGAATCTTTCTGTTAGATGTTGTGACCCGAACAGAAGGGCTGTATCCGGTCGAATTAAACGAACGAGAGATCTTGGAATCTCGGACGGACCTGGATTTTGCGAGCCTGTATGATCGTCCATTGGTGGGCCGACTCCAACGATATTTCAAAATCCCATACGAAACGATCGCCGATCAACTCCCAACGTGGAAACTCGTTGGGACGGTCGAGCCAACAGCAACAAGCCTGGAAACACTGCCGTATATGCTTGATGACCTCGCCATCATTCGGATCGGCACCCCACAACCGGTCACGATGGAGCAGTTCAACACGGTCCCAGCCCGTGGCATGCTTCGTGGAACGGGCCAGACAGACAGGAACTTTGTGAAAGTCGGCGAACAGTTGGATGCCATCGAACAGACATGGGTTGGTGAGGGGACACCAATCGATGCGAGTAAAGCCCTCCCCCAAGCCTACCAGAATCGGATCGGGCGGTCACCATCGGCCGGTACGATTGATATCACGGTTGTTGCGAACTCAGACGCAATGAGTACCGAGCGAGAATATGTCGATTCTACGTATGGCTCCAGATCCGATTTGCCGTTTTCTGTCTCCGTCAAGAACAACCTCACGACCGCAGAGCTCGCTGAGGTCTTCGCACAGGATCATGATTTCGTGCATTATATCGGTCACATTGACGAGACCGGCTTTCGCTGTGCTGATGGCCGTCTTGATGCAACGGAGCTTGATACAGTCGGGATTGACGCATTCTTCCTTAACGCGTGCCAGTCCTACGAACAGGGGCTCGAACTCGTCCGGTCGGGAGCAATCGGCGGGATCGTCACACTCAGTAATGTCGTTAATTACGGCGCAGTCCGGATCGGCCGGGCGGTCGCGCGGCTGCTCAATAGTGGCTTCCCGCTGCGAGCTGCCCTTGAGGTTGCCGAAGATGAGAGTGTAATGGGCTCGGAATATGTCGTTGTCGGCGATGGTGGGCTGTCTGTTGTGCAACCAGAAGGCGGGACGCCTCAGATGTACCATATTGAGGACTCTGGTGATCGATATCGAACTTGGATCAAGGCATTTGGGGCTGAACCAGGCATGGGATCGATGTTTATCCCATATATTGGCGATAACGAGTCGCACTTCCTCTCAACAAGTGACACACCGACCTTTACGCTTGACAAGGAGGAACTTACTGACTTTCTGCAACTCGAGGATATCCCCGTCCAGTTCCAAGAACAGTTAACGTGGAGTACGGAACTCGACGTCGACGAAATTTAGGGACCGATAATGGTCGAGTGGCTGTTCGCCGCGGCCATCCCAACATTTGAGAGCGCCAGCATGATCGCGAAGACGGCGCCGATTAGTTTCGGGTGCTGTGCCAGGAACTCTGTCATTTTGCCATTGTTTTCTTCCATGGCAATTGGTAATGGCAGCGCGCATGAAAAATAATTATCTAATTTTTGTTAATATTTTATTCCAGAAAGAATATCAGAAAAATATAGGTAAGACGACCGGAGAACGTTTTGGGATCGAAACGGAGGATTCGATATGGATGTTACGTTTTTGGGTACAGGCAGTGCGCTTCCGACCGGAAACCGGTATCAGACAGGGATTGTAGTGGCCAATGAAACGAATCGGATCCTCATCGATGCCGGGAGCGGTGTCCTCCAGCGGTTACAGCAGTATGGTCCCGGACATGAGGCAATTTCAACAGTATTGTTGACCCACCATCATCTCGATCACGTGTCTGATCTCATGCCATTGGCCAAAGCGCGGTGGCTGGCCGGCGAGCCAACATTGACGATCGTCGGTGGGCCAGGGACCAATGATCTAGTCAACGATCTGTTTGAGGTTCATTCGTACATGCAGGGTCGGCTGGATGTGACGGTGCGAGAAATTGGCCCGGGCGTGCATGAGATCGGGGACTTTACGATTCGGGCACGGGAACCTCGCCATTCGATGCCCGGTCTAGCATACCGGTTCGGCGATCAGTTCGGGTTTAGCGCTGATTCGGAGGCCATCCCCGAACTACTGGAGTTTTTCGATGGGACAGCAATCGTTGCTCATGACTGTTCGTTCCCGGATGGCGTGGATGTGTCAAATCATCCAACACCGACAACACTGGGGAAGACCCTACAAGCGGTCACACCGGCGATCGGTCGCTTGTATCTCACCCACTTGTATCCGGCCGCCGAACGCGAACAGGCCTCACTTGTCGACTCGATCACCGAGTACACGGATATCGATACTCGGATCGCAAGCGACGGACTAACCGTTTCAATCACACCACAATAGGTACTCAATCGACCGGTTACTCGTCGTCCAGTAAGCCGAGATCCTCTGCGATGAGATCGGTAAGATGGGTCTTGACCGCCGGATCGACGGTGGCAACATCCTCGCCGTTGTGAAGACGTTGATTATGCTGGTCGATCGTTTCTTCAAGCGTGGAAAGTGGTACCGACGAGGAGGTCTCACACTCCGGACAAATGACCGGAACCTCTGGCTCAGACGTGTCACCCATACCGAATAGTTCCAGTGACCGGATACTAAAGGCGACGGTTATCAGTGGACTGGTGGCGAGTCGATGCCGTCCTCGGTAACAAGATGATCGATTAGCCGGAGGGGCGTCGCATCGTACGCCGGATTCGAGATCTCAAACCCGTCAGCCGGTTCGCGGAGCACTTCTGTTGTAGACCGGAAATCGTTCTCGAACACAAACCCCGATGCGAGAATCTTGTGACTTGATCCAGTGACAGCCATCGGGACGTTCTGATCGGCAGCCGTTGTCGCGATCGGATAGGTACCAACGCGGTTATAGAGTGTCTCATCAACAATAGCTGTCATGCCAGTAAGTACCAGATCGACATCCGTGAGATGGTGGCCAACGGCCGAGTCAACAATGAGTGTGACCCCAAGGCCATCCGTCTTGGCAAGCGTGCGTGCTGTTTTCCGGCCTAGATAGCGGGGACGTGCTTCGGTGACGAGCACATCAAGTGTCAGCCCATCACCAGCAGCAGCGGTCAATGCTTCGACAACTGTCGTCGAGAAATCGTGTGTCAGGACCGTCTGACCGTCGGAGAACAACTCGCGAGCAGCCTGTGCGGCGCCCTGCTTGGCCTGTTCAATCCGAGTCACGGCAGTCGAAATCGCCGCCGCAAGGACGTCTTGAGCGTCCGAAACCGTATCTTGGTCGGCATCCAGTACCGTCGTCTCGATCTCACGCAGCGTGTTTTCTAAGGTTGGATGGGATGGATTGGCTCGACGAAGGACCCCGGCGTTATGCTCAAGATCACGATGGAATTCCATGACCGTCGCGTAGTCCCGATCAAGGAGCGCCTGCAACGCCTGAGCAGCCTTAATGGCTACCTCTGAAGAGCTGTGGGTATGCATCGACTCGATTTCCGCGGCTGTCTCGTCGATCATGTTCGGAACGTCGCTACTAACGGGGATAGCCCTTACGGGCACAGCAAAACCGGGGTGCTCAAGAGGGCCAGTCCCCTCTAGTCGGTGTGGTTGCTGTCACCTACACCTGTCCATACTGCGGGGCCGTCCATGAGCTTGATCGTCCGCCACGGCTTGCTGATCGATCGGTCACGACAACACCAATCGATGGCTATGAGTATGCGGCACTGACCGATACGGACCGAGAGGCTGCAGATGGGATTGCACTCGTCTGTGGGGTCGACGATCGTGTGGGGACCGACCGTGAAAACACGGTCCCTGAGGGATGTGGTCGGCAGTTCTACCTCAATTTCGTGGCCTTCGAGCGTGGCCAGCGAATCGATGCCGGTGGCTGGCTTGAGGACCCACCACGATTCGACTTTCAGTCCTGACCAGAGGGGCCGATCGCCTCACTTGTAGACTCGATGAGCAGACTGGGTTAGCCTTTGATATTGACGACCGGGAACGTTCGTGCGACTTTCTGTCCAATGCCAAGCGCGTCGGACACCGCCACAACCTCATCGATATCCTTGTACACTCCAGGCGCTTCCTCAGCGATTGTTGCCCCACTTTGAGCTTTAACATAGACCTGGTGTTCTTCGCGGAGCTGGTCCTGCACATCGCCTCCCCAGAATTCGTCTTTCGCTTGGGTGCGGCTCATCAGCCGTCCAGCACCATGCGCTGTTGATCCAAAAGAGAGCTCCATCGACCGCTTGCCACCACTCAGTACGTAACTGCCTGATCCCATACTTCCGGGGATAATCACGGGCTGGCCAACATCTCGGTATGGAGCTGGGACGGCAGGATGGCCAGGGGGAAACGCGCGTGTCGCACCCTTCCGGTGGACATATAGCTCGCGTGTCTGTCCGTTGACCTCATGGGATTCTTTCTTTGCGATATTGTGAGCAACATCATAGAGCAACTCCATGCCAAGCTCTTCCCACCGGCGATCGAAGACCTGCTGGAATACCTGCCGGGTTCGATGAGTGATCAACTGCCGGTTAGCCCACGCGAAGTTGATCGCAGCGTTCATCGCATGGTAGTAATCGACAGCGAGTTGTGAGCCAGCTGGTGCAGCTGCCAGTTCCTTGTTCGGTAGTTGCTCGAGCAGACCGCGATGAGTCTGCTCGATCTCCCGCAGATAGTCGGTGCAGGTTTGATGTCCTAGTCCCCGTGAGCCGGTATGAATCAGGACAACGACCTGGTCTTCGGTGAGTCCATAAGCCTCTGCAGTCGCTGGCTCGTAAATATCAGAGACGACCTGCACCTCAAGGAAATGGTTCCCACTCCCAAGACTCCCGACTTGGTTGCGGCCACGATCTTTGGCCGCTGTCGTGATTTTCTCAGGAGCAGCGTGCTGTCGCCGACCGTTATCCTCACAATGTGTGAGATCCGCCTGAATACCGTAGCCGTTGTCAACAGCCCATTCGGCACCACGGGCGAGGATCTCGTCCATCGTACCGCGGTCGACTTGGAGGACACCGCCACCACCAAGCCCCGTTGGGATGTTCTCAAAGAGTGCCTCAACGAGTTCCTGTTCATTGCCTCGGAGATCCGCGCGGGTCAGCGTCGTCCGAAGCATTCGAACGCCGCAGTTGATATCATACCCGACTGCGCCCGGTGAAAGCACGCCGTCGGTGGCATCAGTTGCCCCAACACCACCGACTGGAAAGCCATAGCCTTGATGTCCATCTGGCATGACAATCGCGGGCGCAACGATCCCCGGCAAATGTGCCGCATGTTGTAACTGCGCGAGGGTCTTGTCCTGAGCGATCTCCTCAAGTAAGCGACGGCTGGCATATACCCGGCCATCAACACGCATTCCGCCGTCTTTGGGGAGCCGCCAGACGTGCTCGCGGAGTCGTTCAAGCGTAATGCCATCGGCCTCGAAGGTCTCCATATCCGAACTGATCGGAGGACACGCCTAATGATTTCGCATAGCCGACCACGTTGGTCACACATCAAAGACGACGTATAGTCGCCAGCCATCGGTCGTCTCAGCGAGTTCCATCTCTGAGTAGGTGACAGCTTTGACATCGCGAGCGGTGACAAGCTCAAGTGGAACCCCACGTGCAGAACCTGTTAGCGTCCACTCCGTATCAGTGCGTGATACCGTCGCTCGGTTTGCGGTTGGGATGACCCCACGAAGATCGCGCTGGAGGATCAGCTCGTCGAGATACTCAAACAGAACGGCTGATCGGCTCTCAGCACTAACAGTCACAGCAAAGCGATCGCCGGCTGCAGGCAAGGAGTCGGACATTGCAGCTGCGAGGCCATCAGCAATAGATGCAGCTGCTGCGCCGAATGTCTCACCGGTCGCCTCAACTGCGATATCAGCAGTATGATCCCGTAACTGAAAGCCCATGCGTACGCGAGTTGTAGCACCCGTAAGTGTCTGTCGTCTAGCTAGAAGGGAGAAACAGTATGCAGGCCGTCACGCTCATGACGGTTCACAGTGGGTGTGTCAAAGAGCAACAGCAATGGAATTATATGACAGACCCCCATATAAAAACGTAGTGAGTCTCAACATCGAGGGGGCAGTTGTCGACCCCGGATCTGACGAGTACCTCGATGCCGCGTGGGAACTCAAAGAGCGGATCCGACAGAAGGAAAACGTACTGAAACAACGATGGGGATTTTTTGCTGATTCGTATCGAAAAGCACGTGTTCATGTCCTTCTTGTCAGCCAGAAGCTTGTTGGGTTTGCTGCTGTTCGTCAGGACGGCTACCTGCTCTTTTTGGCGGTGGATCCGGAGTATCGAGATCGAGGACTCGGACGTCGATTGATCAGTCAGGTTGCTGCCGAACACGAGGCAGTTACCTGTCACGCACGAGCAAGCAACGAGTCAGCACTGGGCTTTTACCGGACGATGGGGTTCGATGTTGATCGATATATCCAGAATTACTACGAAGATGGGGGGGATGCCTACTATCTCCGGTTGGGCAAACAAAACCTCACTGACCGGCTGTCTGAGCTGTTCAAGTAAGAGCACGGGGATCGCACCGTCGACAGCAAGGCTTTACCTACCCTAGCATTTACCGCCAAATCGGAATGGAAGATCGGACACGGGCATATCTACGGGGGCGGTTTCGGGATCATTACCGCCGACAGTCGATCGATCCGCCGCCGGATGCCGAGCGTCGTGAGTGGGGCTATATCCCGTTTGGGCCCGGCGGGACGACCATGGTCCGTCACCAGTCATTATATGAACTCGGCGAACTCGGAACGTTCCTCCAGCGTGAACGGCCACAACACGTCTATTTTTCCGCCGGACGGTATACCGACCCTGGCGCTCCGACGATGGACGAGAAAGTTTGGCAAGGCTCGGATCTCGTGTTCGATCTCGATGCAGACCATTTACCGGGTGTTGATCCCGACCGGACGAGCTATGCAGAGATGCTTGCGGCGTGTAAGGACGCCCTCTATCGGCTGGTAGACTTTCTCGAACGGGATTTTGGGTTCGAAGACCTGACGATCGTGTTTTCCGGGGGACGAGGATATCACGTCCATGTTCGGGATCAGACAGTCCAGCAGCTTGACCGAACGGATCGCCGGGAGATCGTTGAGTATGTCCGTGGGATCGATGTCGATTTCGAGCAGGTCAGCACCACAGAAACCGTCGGCGGGACTGTCGGACGAAAGACCCCCGCGAAAAAGCGGCTCCTCCGGACAGATGGGGGATGGGGACGGCGTGTTCATCAACAGCTGCTTGAAGAAATCGAGAGGCTGGCCACAGCCGATCATGCGACGGCCACAGAGGAACTGCAAACATACGACGGGATTGGTGAGGAAAAGGCACGCGCGATCCTCACAGTGATCGAAAACAGCCGGGAAGCGATCGAAGCCGGCAACATCGACCTCCATACAGCGTTTGTCTCCTTTGTTCAAGAGATAACCGAAACAACGGTCAGGACACAGCGCGCACCAATTGACGAGCCGGTTACAACGGACACCCATCGGCTGATCCGACTACCTGGAAGTCTTCATGGCGGGAGTGGCCTCGAAGTAACGCGGATCGAACGATCACGACTGGATGCGTTTGAGCCGCTCGTGGATGCGATTCCAGAAACGTTTGTTGGATCAAATATCGCAATCGACGTGACTGATCTGACTGAAGTCCCGCCCTGGGACGAGCCACTTGTGGGAAAGGTTGAACTCGGTGGCGATAGTTTTACAATTACAGAGGGGCCCGGATCATATCCGGAATATCTCGGGATCTTCCTGATGGCCCGTGGCCACGCTGAAAAAGACAAAGAATGAACCTTGACGAGCTCCGATCCGTTCAGAGACGCGAACGAGACAGCGATGACCTACAGGAGCTCCGGGACTCGTTTTACGAAGAGGTCGGCGACTATATCGCCGAGCTGAAAGCACAGCGTGACCGCGTTGCCGAACAAACAGAGGATCCGTTCTCCGATCCAGAGGTAACACGTCTTTCGGATGAGATCAATACAGCAGAAGACGTTGCAAGCTCGATTTATGATCGACGGATCGGAAAGATCGTGGATCATGCGTCGCTTGCGGCGGCAGATTATACGGTCGATACTGCCGGATTAACGACCCAAGAGGAGGCGCTATTCGAGACGATTGTCGAGCAGATCCAGACAAACAAAGAGACCGTTCTGGAACTGATCAAGGAAACCACGCAGGATACCCCAGCAGCTGAGACGACAACATCAGATCCGGAACCAGCGACCGACGACCAACCGACACCAACACCCGATTCAACAGATCCAGAACAGACCCTTGAGGCGGCAGCAGTAATGGGCACTGGCTCAGACAGCGACCCAACTGACACCTCGACAGACCCCACATCAGCGTCGACGGATGGTGGAGTAACAACCGAAACAACTGACATAACGCGGACGATGGTGCGAATCACCGACGATGTCGGAGAGATTATGGGTATTGATGATCGTACCTATGACCTCACGGTAGAAGACGTGGTTACGCTCCCAAAAGCCAATGCGACGCCACTGATCGAACAGGGCGCTGCTGAACGGCTTCAGTGAGGGGGCTCCGAGCGGTTCGGGGTCTACCCCCAAGGCGATTCACTGGAAGGTGCGGCCCAACTGCTGATCGGTTGACTCGGGTTCCTGTGTGGAGAACTGCTGTTCGATCTTCTCGTACTGTTCTTTGATCTCGGGCGTGACA
Source organism: uncultured Salinarchaeum sp. (assembly GCA_964403925.1). Taxonomy (GTDB): domain Archaea; phylum Halobacteriota; class Halobacteria; order Halobacteriales; family Salinarchaeaceae; genus CAZFMU01. The sequence goes on along the minus strand of CAYOHZ010000010.1, from coordinate 34,358 downwards.
CTCGGCCCAACCTCATCAAGGGCTGTCTCGAAGTGCTCACGCGTAATCAGGACGTTCCCGACACTTTCGGCAACCTCATTTGGAGAGACGGAGTTGATCAGCTCACGGCTTGCTGCCATCGCGGCCTCGCGCGTGAGCGCTTCAATGTCAGCTCCGACATAACCATCGGTCTGATCAACTAACCACTCCAGATCAACGTTCTCTGCGAGGGGCTTGTCACGGGTGTGGACATCGAAGATCCGGCGTCGTGCCTCCGCATCAGGGACCGGGACATTGATGTGCCGATCGAGCCGTCCCGGACGAAGGAGCGCGTTGTCGATCAGATCCGGGCGATTGGTCGTTGCGATCACAACGACATCTTCCATCGCTTCGATCCCGTCAAGCTCCGAGAGCAGCTGTGAGACGACTCGCTCGGTTACGTTCGAATCGCCAGCACCACCGCCACGTTCAGTCGCGATCGCATCGATTTCGTCAAAGAACACGACCGTCGGAGCATTCTCACGGGCCTTACTGAAGATCTCACGGACCCCTTTTTCAGATTCACCGACGTATTTGTTGAGTAGCTCGGGACCTTTCACAGAGATGAAATTCGACTGTGTCTCGTTGGCCACGGCCTTTGCCAGCAGTGTCTTCCCAGTGCCTGGCGGCCCATAGAGTAGGATTCCTTTCGCAGCTTCCATGTCCATTTCTTGGAAGACTTCCGGATAATTCAGCGGCCACTGAACGGTCTCACGGAGTCGCTCTTTGGTTTCCGCAAGCCCCCCAATATCATCCCATGTTACATCCGGCACTTCGACGAATACCTCACGCAACGCCGACGGTTCGATCCCCTTGAGTGCCTCACGGAAGTCCGCCTCAGTGACTCGAAGGGAATCAAGCACGTCAGCATCAATTTCGTCACTTTCAAGATCGATATCCGGTCTGATCCGACGAAGCGCGTTCATCGCTGCTTCTCGAGTGAGACTCTCGATGTCGGCACCGACAAACCCGTGTGTATTCTCAGCATACTCATCAAGATCGATCGAGTCAGTCAGGGGCATCCCACGAGTGTGGACCTGCAGGATCTCTTGGCGGCCGTCTTTGTCCGGGACTCCGATCTCGATCTCGCGGTCGAACCGCCCACCACGACGGAGCGCAGGATCGATGTCATCGATCCGGTTTGTCGCAGCGATCACAGTGACCTGACCACGCTCTTCGAGCCCGTCCATGAGACTCAACAACTGAGCGACAACCCGCCGTTCGACATCACCCTGTGTTTCGCCTCGTTTGGTCGCAATCGAGTCGATCTCGTCAAGAAAGATGATCGCTGGCTCGTTTTCTTCGGCCTCTTCGAAGACCTCACGGAGCTGTTCTTCGCTTTCGCCGTAGTATTTAGACATGATCTCCGGGCCAGAGATCGTCTGGAAGTGGGCATCGATCTCGTTGGCGACGGCCTTCGCCATCAGCGTTTTCCCGGTTCCTGGAGGCCCATGGAGAAGAACGCCTTTCGGCGGCTCGATGCCGAGTTGCCGGAACAACTCCGGATGGCGCATTGGCAATTCGATCATTTCCCGAACCTGCTCGAGTTCGTTCTCGAGTCCACCGATATCTTCGTACGTAACATCCGGAACGCCCTCCGGCCCAGAGCCAGACGGACGCCCGATCTGTTCGGCAGGGGTTTCACTGACCTCGATTTCTGTCGAGTCAGTGATGACGACTGTCCCAGCGGGATCAGTTGCGGCAATTTTGATTGGCACTGACTGGCCGGAGCCCGAAAACGGACCAAACGAGAGTGGGAACGGTACCGTTTGGCCCTCAGTTACAGCCCGACCGCTGAGCTTATCGCGGACCAGCGGACCGATATTCCCGCGAATCCGCAGATTCTGTGGGAGAGCAACGGTAACGCGTGTCGCTGGCTTGACATCAGCGGGCTCAACACTCACCTGGTCGTCAACACTAACACCAACCTGTTTTCGAAGACGACCGTCGATCCGGACGACGCCGTTTCCACGATCTTCGGGATACCCCGGCCAGACACGAGCCACTGCTCGCTCATCGTCTGGACCCGCTATCAGAACGTAATCACCGTTTTCAACATCCAATTCCTGCATCGAGAGACGATCGATCGCGGCTAGTCCGCGACCGGCATCTTTCTGCTTGAGTGGGCGAACTGTCAGTTTCATGCGGTCTCACCGTAGTCAATTGTAAGGATACCGTTGTTAAGAGCGGCTCGCTCAACCGAACCGGTCAAGTCGATATCATACTGGTCCTCACCGATGACGACGATTGCCGTGCCATCGACGATATCGACGGACCCCCCAGCACTGGTGCCGAGATCAACAACCATCGACGTGCTGTCCGGACGATCGATCGTCCGGATTCGACGATCCTCATCGTTCGTCTCCTGGTTTGGTACCATACTAACCATAGGTAAGTGGTTTAGATATATAAATGTTTGGTGAAGAATAGCCAACCATTTTATGCCAACCAGCTGAACGACCAGACGGCGGCAATGACGAAGCCAATACCCCCGCACTGAGCCCCGTGTGATGACAGGGGTCTCGGAGCCGCCGATTACGACTATTCGTTGTGGTCATCTGCCGGTGGGAACTGTCCAGTACTCACAGCGTCGACGTAGGCCTCGATCGCGTTGCGCATCTCGCCGCGAACATCACCGAACTGCGTCGCAAATGGCGGCGACCGATCGCTGAGACCGATCACATCGTTGATCACAAGCACCTGCCCATCGGTCTCCGGCCCAGCACCGATCCCGATTGTGGGAATCGATAGCTCTGCTGTGATCTTGGCAGCGACGGCCGCCGGAACGTGTTCTAACACAAGCGCAAACGCACCAGCCTGCTCGTGTTTGACTGCTAGCTCATGGATCCGATCGGCTTGTTCTTGCTCGACACCCTGTTTGGTGTAACCACCAAGTTCGTTGACTCGCTGTGGGGTTAACCCGAGGTGGGCCATTACTGGAATGCCAAGCTCAACGAGCTCCGCTGTCAGCTCAACGGTATGGGGGCCGGACTCAAGTTTCACGGCATCAGCCCCTTCTTTTTTGATGAGTCGGCCACAGTGGCGAATGCTCTCAGCTCGATCGACACCAATACTGAGAAACGGCATATCAGCGATGACAAGTGCATCATCAACAGCGCGGGTAACCGCATCAGTGCTGCTTGCGATATCCTCGATCGTGACAGGAAGGGTTGTGTCATAGCCCAAAACAGCGTTGCCCATACTGTCACCAACGAGAATCATATCGACGCCGGCTGTGTCAATCAGCTCTGCAGTCGGTGCGTCGTAGGCAGTCAGCATCGTCAGAGGCTCATCCCCGGTGTATGAGCGAATGTCCTGTGCTGTCTGTGGCATGGTCGAGTATACGGGACAAGTAGGGTAAGCCGATCGGTTCGGAATTAGTCGGTCGACTCAGCCAGCTTGATATCCAAAAACTCCTCAAGCAGCTTGATAACGGATCCCCCAACATTAGCGCGTGCTGCTCGGCCCTGTTCGACAGCCAGAAGATCGTCCTCTGAGACATCGAGTTCAGCAGCCAGCTCCACAACCTGAAAGCCAGCCTCTTGACGGGCAGCTCTCACTCGGTCACCATATTCGGACACCAGATACGGAAGCGGATCGGCATCGTAGTCGGTTCCTTGCTGTTCCCAGTGCTCGGTATCGCCTTCCCATAGTGAGGTTGAGCTGGTTGGAACGGACCGTGAACGATCAGCGTCATCCGTTGACGGACTGTCAGTCCCATTACTGTCACGGTCAGTATCGTCATGTGGTGCACAGTCCGGACACACGAGCAACGATGCCCCTGCAATTGTGACTTGACGAAGCGAATCCGAGCGCGTCCCACACAGCTCGCAGGTGTCACCTTCGCTTGCATCCTCCGAGCTGCCGGTTGTGTATTTGGCCATGTCCTATCTAGGGTCGAGTCCTGTATAACTCTTAACCAGGATCGAAACAAAGACCAGGTTCAGCGAGACAACCTTCTGCGAGCCCGCGATCACAGCGAAAAGAAAGACCTTTTAATTAATCGGTGGCTACCTCAATGTGCATTCAGGCGTGGGTAGCCAAGCCAGGTCAACGGCGCAGCGTTGAGGGCGCTGTCCCGTAGGGGTCCGCCGGTTCAAATCCGGTCCCACGCACTCTCTGGTTTCATCATCTGTGCTGACAACAAACGGTAGCTCTTGATCGACTACTGGAGGTGCTCGGCGAACGCCTCGGTGATAAGCGTTCCACAGTACTCACACCGAACCCCCTCCGCAACGACAGCAAACGAGGACTCAACGGGCTCGTCACCGACAGTGATACAGTTGGGATTGGGACAGGCGAACACCCCATGGACTTCCGTTGGCCGTTCGAGTTGATGTTTCTCGATGACGGTGTAGTCCCGGATGATGTTGATCGTGGCCTCAGGTGCGATCAACGAGAGCACATCGACTTCCGTTTGACTGAGTTCCCGATCCTCGACTTTGACGATGTCTTTGTGATCAAGGCGTTCACTTGGGACATTCATGGCGACGGACACGGTTTCGCCGCCGGTGCCATCGATGCCAAGAATAGAAAGCACGTGAAGTGCCATCCCACCCGGCACATGATCGATGACAGTCCCATTATGAATTTTGTTGATCTTTAGCGTGTGCTCGCTCATGTTTGATCACCGAGAAGAAGCTCCAAAAGGGCCATTCGTACTGGGACAGCATTGTGCGCTTGGGTGAAATAATGTGCGTACGCAGTGTGATCAACAGCCGGTGCGATCTCATCAATCCTGGGGAGAGGATGCATGATCGTCAGATCATCGGGGGCGGCTGCAAGCGTGTCCATGTCAATCCGGTATTCGCCAGCAACAGCCCGATACTCGCTTTCGTCGGGAAACCGTTCTCGTTGGATGCGTGTTACATAGAGGACATCAAGCTCCGACAGGATCGACGCGAGCTCCGTGTGTTCAGTGACCGTGGCGCCGGCCTGCTGAAGATCATATCGAACCTGGTCCGGCAATCGTAGACTGTCCGGGCTGATGAAATGTTGGTCGGTATCAAAGGCGGTAAGCGCAGTAGCCAACGAATGGACTGTCCGGCCGTATTTGAGATCGCCCATGATCCCAATCGTAAGGCCATCGAGCTGTTGTGCGGTCCGGATCGTATACAAATCTAACAACGTCTGTGTCGGGTGGTGACCAGCTCCATCACCCGCATTGATGAGGGGAACATCAACGTACTCGCTTGCCATCTGTGCAGCGCCCTCCTTTGGATGACGCAACACGATCGCATCGGCATACCCTTCGATGACACGGACTGTATCCGCCAGGGTCTCGCCTTTCGACACACTTGATGCCTCAACAGCTCCCAAATCAATGGCATCACCGCCGAGCCGTTTGATTGCTGTCTCGAAGCTCAGTTTCGTTCGCGTACTCGGCTCGAAAAACAACAGGCCAAGGATCGTCCCTGGAAACTGATCAAATCGAGTTCGCTGCTGCTCAGCGAGGGTTGCAGCGCGGTCCAGCACCGCAAGCATATCGGCTCTGGAGAGCTGTCTGGTCGTGAGGATGTGGTCAGGCCCCATTAGTCCTGAGAGGTGGTCGAACCCTCTTGAATCCTCGGCATCCCCGGTCGCAGCGAATCCTTTTATTTGGAGCAGCCGAATCGTTTAGTATGTCGCTTGAAGACCACGTCGAGGAGCTCGCCTCCGACCTCGGCGTCGACAAAGCGGAGGTCAAAGCCGACCTACAAAACCTTGTCGAGTATAGTGTCCCGATCGACGAGGCCAAAGAGAGCCTCAGACGGAAATATGGGACGACAACAGAGACAACCCCGACAGTCGACCATATCGAGGAGATCACGACCGCTGACAACACGATCAACATTACCGCAACGGTCCTGACAGTTGGGACACGGGAAATCCAATATGACGGCGAACGACATGTAATCCGGGAAGGCGAACTGGCCGACGAAACAGGGACGATCGGCTATACAGCCTGGGCAGATGTCGGACTCGAACCAGGACAAACGGTGACGATCGGCAACGCAGGCGTGCGGGAATTTCAGGGGAATCCGGAACTGAACATCAACGATTCGACAACCGTCACACCGACTGAGCAGTCGATGGACCTTCCATATCCGATTGGTGGGGAGCGGACACTAACCGAACTCTCAGTTGGTGACCGCGGTCGTGTTGTGGAGGTCCGTGTTGAAGACGTCGAGACCCGAACAATCGACGGCCGGGACGGCGAAACAACGATCAAAAGTGGGGTGCTGGCTGATGAGTCCGGGCGGCTCCCGTTTACTGACTGGGACGCCAGAGCCGCGCTTGTTGAGGGCGCGGCGGTTCGACTTGAGGATGTGTATGTTCGGGAGTTCCGGGGCGTCCCCGAGGTCAACCTCTCGCAGTTTACCACGGTTAGTGACCTCAACCGAGAGATCGAGCCGGATTCGAACACGACGACACTATCGGTTGCCGAGGCGATCGAGACCGATGGAGCCTACGATGTGACCGTCATCGGCACCGTGATCGCCGTCCGTGATGGATCGGGGCTCATCGAACGGTGTCCGGAGTGTAATCGCGTGCTCCAGAACGGACAGTGCCGGGCTCACGGAGATGTCGATCCCGTCGATGATCTTCGTGTGAAAGCGATCCTCGATGATGGGACGGACGCATTGACAGTCGTCCTCAATTCGGAGCTGACAGCCGACATCTACGGTGGCGGCATTGAACAGGCCAAAGCAGCTGCTCGGGAAGCAATGGATCAGACAGTCGTCAAAGCGGAGATCGAAGACCGGATCGTCGGCCAGACCTATCGTGTCCGCGGCCATCTGTCTGTAGACGATTATGGCGCAAATCTCGATGCGACAGTCTTTGAACCACAAACAGAGCCACCGAGTGATCGTGCCCAGGCGCTGCTTGCGGAGGTGGAACAATGAGCTCCTCACAAACGCGCGAAACAGCGTATCGAGTCTTTGCAACGGAATACGACGCGACAACGCTTGAACACACCGACAGCGATGACGAGAGGGCACCGAACTACCTCGTGACACCAACGGGAGCGAAGGTCAACCGCCTGTTTGTTGTTGGCGTCTTAACTAGCGTCGAACAGGTCAACGATGGGATGGTCAGAGCACGGGTCGTCGATCCGACAGGCGCATTCGTTGTCTATGCTGGCCAGTACCAGCCGGACGCGCTCTCGTTTTTCCAGCAGGCTGATCCGCCAACGTTCGTCGCGATCACGGGGAAGACAAACGCGTTTACGCCGGAAGGCAGCGATGAGATCCTCACGTCGATCCGTCCTGAATCGGTCAATGAGGTCGAGTCCACGACACGGGATCGCTGGATCGTAACGACAGCAGAGCGAACACTTGATCGGATCGCGGCTGTTGGGACCGCGATTGAACAGGAAGACAGCGAGCACGATGCCCTGACTGCAAGCGGGATCGATACAGAGCTCGCAGCTGGCGTCGAACTTGCAGTGACACACTACGGGACGACGCCGACATACCTCCACTCTTTGGTAGAGGTCATTAGCCAAGCACTTGAAGTAGTGACTGGCGATCGCTCCGAGATCAATGCTACGACTGTTGCTCCGGGAACCGATGACGGGCTGTCGGTGGCAACACTCCCGACAGTTGATCACGAGCGAAGCACCGACGAACCGCAGCGAGCAGACGCCGAGACGGTCGAACAGACCGATGAGACCAGTGAAACGACGACCGAAGAGGCAGTTCCGGAGGTTGATGTCGAACCAACGACCACAGAAAGTGAACCGACAGCTCCATCACAACCGGAGGCAAGCGACGAACTCTACGAGTTTGACCCTGAAGAGCGGGAACGGATTGAGGACGAACACGGCCTTGAGTTCGAAAGCGCCACAGAGATCGAACCAGCCGATGAGGAGGCCGCTGTTGAGGAAGAGCCAGCCGAGCAAGAGCCCACAGCTGCCGAATCAGAGCCGGATCCGGGAGCCATCGATCGGGTCCTGTTCGATCAGATGGAAACCCTCGATGATGGGCGTGGAGCCGACCGACAGCAGCTTATCGAAGCTGTGCGCTCCGAGACAGGGGCCCCAACAGAGACAATCGAAGAGGCAATCGACGATGCATTGTTGAGTGGGCGGTGTTTCGAGCCCGCAGATAACCGCATCAAACCGATCTAACGCGAATGGAGATCCTCCGTCCAGTCCCGAACCAGCCGGCTGCGATCGCAGATCTCGATGGGGAGCGCGCACTCATAATCGCTGATTATCATGCCGGGATCGAAGCGTCCCTGAGAGCTGAACAGGGGCTTGAGCATCCAGGAAACGCGGCAACACGTCGTGAGCGACTTCTCACGCTTGTTGCTCAGACCGAGCCGGACAGATTGGTGGTGCTCGGTGATTTCATGCACTCAATTGGTGCGCCAGGCGGTGCTGAACGCGGCGAGCTTGAAGTTCTCGTCGAACAGCTTCCCGACCGGCTCTCGATACTGGTAGTGAAGGGCAATCACGATGGGGAGATCGAAACCTGGTTGCCGGATGTCGAGGTGACTGCGACAACTGGTCGTCGGCTCGGGCCCATTGGAATGCTCCATGGTCATACGTGGCCGACAGAACGTGTTCTCGATGCGCCGATCATTTGTATGGGACATGAACATCCGCAGGTCCGATTGACCGATACGGTCGGCGGCAGTCGGGTTGAGCGAGTCTGGCTGCGTGGACCGCTCGAGCAGACACCGTTTGCAGAGCACGGGCTCGCTACCGACACTCGCGATCAAGAACTCGTTATCTGTCCTGCGTTCAACGACCTTGTTGGTGGAACCTGGGTCAACGTCGACGGGCAATCGTTTCTGGCCCCGTTTCTCCCGGCAGCCCTGCTGGAGGCGACGGCGTATTTACTCGATGGGACGGCATTAGGCGACTACCAAACGATTTGACAGCCGTCGCGTTCACGTGGTGGGATCCCGCGCGGAGGAAGTTCAGGCCCACAACGCGATAGATATCGTGGACAGTGGAAAACACCGCGTTTAAGCAGCCGCCACGCCAATAACTGGCGATGGCTGGTGAGGCCGTGTCTGGTGACGATGTCTTCGGGCAGCTTGGTGAACGGGTCCAACAGGGCCTCCAGCAGCGAGGATTCGACCGGCCAACGGAACCTCAGCAACGTGCGATCCCACCGATCGCTCGTGGCGAGGATACGCTGGTCGTCGCCCCAACAGGCACTGGGAAAACTGAGACGGCGATGTTACCGATTGTTGATGCAATCGAGCCGTCATATGGGATCTCAGCGCTGTATATCACACCGTTGCGGGCACTCAACAGAGACATGCGTGACCGACTGGAATGGTGGGGGGACCACCTTGACCTGGATGTCGCCGTTCGACACGGTGACACCTCCGATTACCAACGGCGCCAGCAGGCAACCGATCCACCGGATGTGTTGATCACGACTCCGGAAACCCTGCAGGCAATGTTTACCGGCGAGCGCCTTCGGGAAGCGCTTGCAGATGTTGCGCATGTGGTTATCGACGAGATCCATGAACTGGCTGCGGCGAAACGCGGCGCACAACTGACTGTTGCACTCGAACGACTCCGTGCGCACGCCGGTCCTCTCCAGCGAGTCGGACTATCGGCAACAGTCGGCGATCCAGAAGCGATTGGCGACTTCCTCACGGGAAATCGAGGAGCGACGATCCGGACTGTCGATGTTGGCAGTCGAATCGAAATCGACGTGACCGTGCCAACAGTCACGGACACAGACGAGCAACGAGCCCGAGAGCTCATGATCGATACTGAACTGGCAAGTCAAATTAGGACGATCACAGAGCTTGTTGAAGACCATGATTCGACGCTCATTTTCGTCAACACACGCCAAACAGCGGAGGCACTTGGGTCACGATTCAAGCAACTCGATGCTGTTGATATTGGTGTCCATCATGGGTCGTTGGCCCGCGAGACACGAGTTGATATCGAGACCCGGTTCAAAAACGGGGAGCTAGACGGGTTGTTATGTACTTCCTCGATGGAACTCGGGATCGATGTCGGGCATGTCGATCATGTGATTCAGTATGCCAGTCCACGGCAGGTAACCCGACTACTTCAACGGGTGGGCCGGGCTGGCCATCGCGAAACCCAGCGGTCCACAGGAACGATCGTCGCGACACACAGCGATGATGCGCTTGAGGCGATGGTTTTAGCCCGACGTGCAAAAGCCGGCGATGTTGAGCCGATGGACATCCATGATGGAAGTCTCGATGTCTTAGCCAACCAGATCGCTGCCCTTGTCGATAGTGTTGATGGGCTCCGAGGACAGAAGGCGTATGAACTCCTCACACAAGCCTACCCATTCCGAGCGATCGAGCCGGAGACGTTCCGCGCTGTCGTTCGAGCACTGGCCACAAACCGAATCATTCGACTCCATGAATCGGACGATCGACTGAAACCGGCCGGGACCTGGCAGTACGTCTACGCGAACCTCTCGATGATCCCGGATGAGGAGACATATACCGTTGAGGATGTGGCCAGCGGGTCAACCGTCGGGACCCTTGATGAGCGATTCGTGAGCACGATGCTCGCCCCAGGAGAAACGTTTATTCAAGGTGGGGATGTCTGGCGGGTCGTCGAAATCGACGATACTGACAACGCACTCACAGTCACGCCAATGGAAGATCCGGCCGGCGAGGTCCCCACATGGATCGGCCAGGAGATCCCAGTGCCGGAGCCGGTTGCCCGCGAGGTCGGCGAACTCAGAGGGATCGCCGGTCAACAACTCGACACTGGAGCACCAATGGCTGGCGTTGCGAGAGACTTAGCGACACGGTATCCCGCGAGTACCGACGGGATCGATCAGGCACTTGCCCCGATTGATCGCCAGCTGGAGGTGGCACCACTCCCAACCGATGACCGACTCGTGATTGAAGCGGACGGAGGGACAGTCGTGGTGAATGCACCGTTTGGGCATAAGGTCAATGAGACGCTGGGGCGCGTTCTCTCGTCATTGCTGGGGCAACAGACTGGGTCTTCGGTCGGGCTTGAAACGGATCCCTACCGAATCGAGCTGGACGTGCCGCCAGGCGTCGATGGAATGACCATTCGTGATCTGTTGACCAAGACGGATCCGGAGCATCTCCAGCCGATTGTTGAACTCACGCTTGATCGGTCGGATACCCTAACGTTCCGGCTCTCGCAGATCGCTGAGCACTTTGGTGCGGTCAAACCCTGGCGCGGCGATCAAACCCCCGATGGGAGACGACTTCGATCCGCCCTGGAGGAGACGCCGGCCTATGAGGAAGCCAAGCGAACGATTATCCACGAGGATTTGAACCTCGATGGTGCACAGGCAGTCTTGGAGTCGATCCAAACCGGAACGCTTGCGATCGAGCTAGTTGGGGGGCGGACACCGGTCGGAACAGCCGGCCGAACCGGAAATCAGGAGCTACTCGCTCCGGAAAACGCCGATGCCAGTGTCATTGAAACAGTCGAAGAACGGATCAAATCAGACGAAGTCAGGCTGTTCTGTGTCCATTGCCAGGACTGGGAACGTACCAAACCGGTGGGCAGGGTCCGCGAGCAGCCTCAGTGCCCCGAGTGTGGGTCAACATTGATCGCGGCCCTGAGTCCATGGGATGAGGAGACACCGACAGCGATCCGTGCTGATGAGAAAACCAGCGACCAAGACGATCGAACACGGCGGGCATACCGACGTGCGAGTCTGGTCCAAGCACACGGCAAACAGGCCGTTATTGCCATGGCCGGGCGCGGTGTTGGACCGGAGACGGCGGCTCGGATCCTCAACAACCACCGCGAGGACCAGTTAGGGTTCTACCGTGACATCCTCGAAGCTGAACGCCAGTACGCCCGCACGAAATCCTTCTGGGACTGAGAAGCCGGCGCTGGTTGATGCGAAAAGCCAGGGTAGTCACGCTTATTGGAGCACTCGTCAAAGCAAACGCTATGTCCGAGGAGTCGAACCCGTTTCGAAATCTCCAAGCGCAGATCGACCAGGCCGCTGAGTACGCTGATCTCAACCCAGATCTGATTGAAGCGCTCAAGCATCCCGAACGGGTTCTGGAAACGAATTTGACGATCCAACGGGACGACGGAGAACTGGAGACAGTAAAGGCATACCGGGCGCAATACAACGGTGCTCGAGGGCCGTATAAGGGTGGTATCCGGTATCATCCTGGCGTCACACGAGAAGAGGTCAAGGCCCTTTCAGGGTGGATGGTGTTCAAGACGGCAACAGTCGATATCCCCTTCGGCGGTGCGAAAGGTGGGATTGCGATCGATCCACGAGAGTATTCACGAGACGAGCTCGAACGACTGACACGTGCATACACGACCGAACTGCGCCCACTTATTGGGACTGATCGTGATATCCCAGCGCCGGATGTGAACACTGGCCAACAGGAAATGAACTGGCTCAAAGACACCTATGAAACGCTGGAACGGACAACCGAGCCGGGAGTCGTCACCGGGAAAGCGATCGACAGCGGCGGGAGCCAGGGACGGATCGAAGCCACCGGACGATCGGTAGCCATTGCTACCCGGGAAATAATCGACTACCTCGATCGAGACCTCACGAACACAACCGTTGCGATCCAAGGATACGGAAACGTCGGGTGGAACGCGGCAAAGCTACTCGATGCAGCAGGAGCCCGTATCGTTGCAGTCAGTGACTCCTCCGGGGGCATCTATGCGGCCGATGGGCTTGACCCGCAGGCAGTAAGGACACACAAAACCGACACCGGTAGTGTCATCGGCTTTGCTGATGGGACAGACGAGCTCACAAACGATGAGCTGCTAACACTCGATGTCGATGTCGTAATCCCAGCTGCACTTGAGAATGCTGTCGATGACTCACTCGCGAGGGAGGTCCAAGCGGATGTAATCGTTGAAGCGGCAAACGGTCCCTTGACACCAGGCGCAGACCACGTACTTGCGGATCGGGATGTCCTTGTCGTTCCGGATATCCTCGCCAACGCTGGTGGTGTCACTGTCTCGTATTTCGAGTGGGTCCAGAACCGACAGCGATTCTATTGGGAGAAACAACGAGTTAATGACGAACTTGAAACGACGATCGTCAACGCGTTCGACCAGCTGATCGATGTCTTCGAGGCCCGTGATTTACAGCGACTCCGGACAGCCGCATACGTTCTCGCGCTCGAACAGGTCGGAGCAGCCTACGAACAGGCCGGAACCTGGCCCTGAATACGCTGGTACGGCAGTATGGGCACACCCCCGCGTGTTAGCTGATTGCAGGCGCTAAGCCTCCTCGCTTAAGGGGCGAACGGCGTCGGCCGTGAGCGAGTAGGGTCGTTGACCGCAGGGAGAATAGCAACGCAGCATTGACCTCCTCCCGCCCCTGAAGGGGAGGGTTTTCGCCTTGCACTTTCTATAATCGGCTACCGACCGGTGTTCGAGCCAATCATGGTACATGGTAACAGCAACATCGTAACACGGTAACGTAGGGTATATAATACCGGAGTGAAATCGGAGATATACATGAGCGTGGAGGTACGAAACAGACTCTCAACCGCCGGTATTCAGGAGTTGTTTGGGGCTGGACTACTGTTGTTGATCATCATACTCAGTTTAGATCTCATCAGACGGATCATCACCGGACAACTCGATGCTCTCCGGTTTGGCGGGCTGGTGTGGAACGGGATCGTTGACTCACTGTACATTGCGCTGGCAGCCATCGGGCTGTCAATGACGTATAGTATTCTCCGCTTTGCAAACTTCTCGCATGGAGACCTGCTGACAACAGGAGCGTTCAGCGGGTGGAGTGTTGCGTATGTGATTGCTGGGATCGGTGCTGCTGATTTCGGGAGCCGGTTGTTGATCGATGCGGACGGGAATGCACCAGCAGGCGAGCTGGGGATTGATGTCCTTGCGTCACCAGTTGCGATTTTGATCGGACTGATTGCTGCTGTGGTGATCACGATTGGTGTGTCTGTCGCTATCGATCGGATCGTGTATCGGAAGCTACGTGACGCGGAAGGGATCACGCTCTTGATTGCCAGTGTTGGTGTCGCGCTTGCGCTCCGGTATGTCATCGCGTTGATCTACACCCAAGAGGCACGAGGGATCATCGCCTCAGCACCGTTCGTGGAAGTGCCAGGACCGCTGCCGATCGAGGCGGTGAATCTACATGAGATGACGCTGGTCAGTATCGGTGTCGCGGCGATCATTGGAATCCATCTGTTGTTGCAGTACACGAAACTCGGGAAATCGATGCGGGCGATGTCGGACAACCGTGATCTCGCGTTGATTACTGGGATCCCTACCGAACGGGTTATTACAGCGACGTGGATTATCGGTGGTGGACTCGCCGGCGCCGCCGGGTATCTCATCGTGCTCAATCAATCACAGATCAGCATCAATCTCGGCTGGTTCCTGTTGTTGTTGGTGTTTGCGGCCGTCATCTTAGGCGGCATCGGATCGATCTATGGAGCCCTCTTCGGATCGCTCGTGATCGGCCTCACATTGAACGTATCACTGATTTGGATTCCGTCGGATCTGAACTATGTAGCTGCGTTCACGCTGATGATTCTGGTATTGATTTTCAAGCCTGACGGACTCTTCAGTGGGGTGCGTACGGCATGAGCACGACAGAAAGCACACGGCCACAATGGCAGCAGGATCTGCTGTATATTGTTGGGCTCTTGGCTGGAACGTACGCCGTCTTTATCCTGATTGGTCTGCTCTTTGGTGTCGGGACCAATCAGATGGCGGGTGTCTTACAGCGCGTGACGCTGTTCGGTGCAACGTTTGCGATGCTCACACTCGCGTTGAACCTCCATTGGGGCTATACCGGCATGTTCAACATCGGTATTGCTGGCTTTATCGCGATCGGGATGTACGCGATGGCCGTGCTGACAGCAGCACCTGATGGAACTCCCGCCGGCTTCGGGTTGCCGGTGTGGGTCGGAGTAATCGGCGGGACGATCGCTGCCGGGATCGCTGGGAGCATCATGGCACTGCCTGCCTTGCGAGTGCGGGCAGATTACTTTGCTATCATCACGCTCGGCTTTTCAGAGATCGTCCGCCTTTCTGTGACATCCGGATCACTCCGCCAGATTCCGGTCGGTGACCGCGTGTATGGAACTGGTGGTGGCAATGGGATCGGGTACACGGCAGTTGATTCGGTCGTCCCATGGTTGTTAGATCTCCCTGGCATCGGTCTGATTGGGAACGGAATCATTGCGGGAATTGGCAGCCTTGGCATCTCCACGTCGGTTGCTGAGCGGGTCATCTATACCGGGCTCCTCATTGGCTTTGTCCTGTTGTTCTATCTTCTGTTGGATCGCATCGGTCGCTCACCCTTCGGCCGAATACTCAAGGCGATTCGCGAAGACGAGATGGCAGCACGATCACTTGGAAAGAATACCAAATATGCGAAAATCAAGATCTTTGCCCTTGGCGCGGCGTTGATGGGGCTGGCCGGGATTCTCCGGTACGGACGATTTTCGTCTACGTCACCGGAACAGTACCTTCCGATCGTAACGTTCTATGTGTTTGTTGCATTGATCATCGGCGGCGCCGGATCGAACACTGGCAGCGTCGTTGGCGGGTTCGTCTTTGGGGCGTTTCTCTGGGAAGGCCCTCGATTCCTCCGGACAGTGCTTCGGACGAACCTGAATATTCAGTCACCAGAGACGATTTATGAGGCAATCCTCACGACTGGATCGGAGCCACTAGCACTAATTGGGTATCTGATTGGGTCGCTTGATGTGCTGCGCTGGATTGTCATTGGAGTCATTCTCATCTTGTTGATGATCTACCGGCCACAGGGGCTGTTTGGTGACCGCAAAGAGATCGCTGCAGCGGTTGATCTCTCGAAACGACGCGCAACGACTGATGGTGAGACCAATGAGTGAACCACAACCGAAACCAGGTGACGATAGTATCACACAGCCACAGGCCGATCAGGGAGACGCCATCCTTGCGGTCGATGGGCTAGAAAAGCGATTCGGCGGGATCGTGGCCGTCGATGGGGCAAGTTTTGACATCGAACGGGGATCAATCACTGGACTCATTGGCCCAAACGGTGCCGGAAAATCAACGACATTCAATTGTATCACCGGAGTACACCAGCCTGACGGTGGCCGTGTCCAGTTCAATGGCAAGGATATCACGGGGAACAGTCCCGAGAAAATCGCAACCCATGGACTGGTCAGAACGTTCCAGATCGCCCGAGAACTCCCGGAGATGACGGTCCTAGAGAACATGATGCTCGCACCGCCAGACCAGCTCGGAGAATCACTGTGGCGGTCTGTTACCCCTGGCGCACGGGGACAAGTAATTGCCGAAGAAGCGCAACGACGCGAACAGGCCTGGGAAACGCTGGAGTTTTTCGAAATCGACCATCTCGCGGAGGAATACGCGAAGTCATTGTCAGGCGGCCAGCGAAAACTCCTTGAGTTAGCCCGGGCGTTGGCAACGGACCCGGAGATGTTACTGCTCGATGAACCGATGGCGGGCGTCAATCCGTCTCTCCAAGAGAAACTCCTTGCTCGGATCAACGATCTGAAATCCCAGGGCTATACGTTCCTGTTTGTCGAACACGATATGGATGTGATTATGAACCACTCAGACCGGATCATCGTCATGCATCAAGGTGACGTGCTGGCAAGTGGACAACCGGATGCGGTTCAGTCCAATGAGGCAGTGATCGAGGCCTACCTCGGGGGGGAAGCGTAGATGGCACTACTTGAGGTGTCTACTCTGGATGCCGGGTATGGTGATTTGCAGATTCTTGAGGGGGTTGACCTAACGGTTACCGAGGGAGAATATGTCACCGTTGTCGGACCGAACGGTGCCGGCAAATCGACGGTCATGAAGACGATCTTCGGGCTGACGACATATATGGGCGGGACAATAGAGTTCAATGGCCAAGACATCAGCACCCGTCGTCCCGAGGAGATCATCCAGATCGGGATTGGATACGTTCCACAGAGCGAGAACGTGTTTCCGTCCTTGACGGTACTGGAAAACCTCGAGATGGGCGCCTATATTCTCGATGAGGTGCCCCAGGACCGTCTCGAGCAGGTCTTCGATCGATTCCCGATCCTGCGAGAACGCAAATCGCAGACGGCTGGGTCGATGAGTGGCGGCCAACAGCAAATGCTCGCCATGGGACGGGCCTTGATGCTTGACCCGGATCTATTGTTATTAGACGAACCGTCTGCCGGATTGGCACCGGATCTTGTCGATGAGATGTTCGATCGGATCGATGAAATCAATGCCAACGGAACAGCGATCCTTATGGTCGAACAAAACGCGAAAGAAGCTCTCCAACGGTGTGATCGAGGCTATGTGCTCGTCCAAGGCCAGAACCGGTATGAAGACCGTGGCGAAGTGCTGCTCAATGACGAAGACGTGCGACAGGATTTCTTAGGTGGGTGAGTTCGCTCGGAGGCAAGTCCCGTTCACGGCGGGGCGGAAAACTCACGGTACTTTCCGATTAAAGTTCGTACTGATCAGTGACGGTGTAGCCCTCAGCGCTGAACTCAAAGACATCAAAGACTGCACTGGCAAGATCACCGTTCTCGTCGAATGCAACCGGACTTGACGCGCCTTGGTAGTTGATCTCGTCACCGTTTGCAGCCATCTCAAGGCCCTCAGCAAGGTTTGATGGCGTGACCTCTTGACCACCATTCTGTGCGACGCTGCGGACCTCTTCACTGACTGCTGGCCCGCTGAGCTCGTCAGCACGGAGCTGGGCCAGAATGTGGACTGCGGTCGCATCATAGGCTTGGGCAGTGAACACACCAGGCTCTTGTCCAAATTCGTCTTGGTAGAGACTATTGAACGTATCGCGGCCGGGACCGACTGCTGCCGGTGCTGTCCCGAGGACGTTCTCCATCGGATTATCGACATCCGTGGGGAGACTGTTCTCCTGTAGTCCGTCGGTGACGAAGATCGTGGTATCGTCGGGGTTGTAGTTTTCGTAGAAATCGGTGAAGATCTGTTCGCCGCTGGTCGGATACCCAATAATCAACATCCCACCGGGGTTGTCAGCAAGTGCCTGTGACAACACTGAGTCATATGACGGCTGCTCCGGTTCGAATGCAATTTCCGCGGTTACCTCGCCACCAAGCTCGGTGAAGTTATCGACAAACGAGTCGTTTAGTCCCTGTCCATAATCGTTGTTAACATAAAATGTCGCAAACGAGCTAATCCCTTCCTCGTCGTATGCCAAGTCTGCAAGCGCAATCCCTTGGAGCGCATCGGTTGGACAGGTCCGGAGAACGTAATCGCCGCTTAGATCCGTAATATCCGGACTGGTGCTAGCTGGTGAGATGCCAACGATCTCTTGTGGAATCAGCACCTCGTTTGCAACCTGAATCGTCACTGCCGATGACGCAGCACCGGTAATCGACGGATAGCCCGCATCAGCCAGCGATTGGGCCCGTGTTGTCCCAGTGCCAGGATCAGTTTCCGTGTCCTCTCGCCGGAGATCAATCGTAAAATCAACCCCTTCGTTTTCCAGTTGCAGACTTGGGAGGGCCCCAGCATCCTGAATCGGAGCCCCCAAGTCACCAAGATCCCCTGTTGCCGGCTGAAGGACACCAACACGGGCATCAGCACTACCACCGTTACCGGAACAGCCGGCTAGTGCCAAGGCACCTGCGGCTCCAACACTACTAAGGACTGTACGACGGGTGAGTTTCTCTCCCATACCCAGTGATGTTATAGTTCGCCCATTTAACGGTTATGCAATCACGCAACAAAAAACGAGATAATAGCAGAACGTTTTTTGATCCCCTGTTCATTTTTTCGAGAAATGACGAACCGGAGGATCGTCAGATGACGATGAATGATCGAATCGAAGAGCTCCGGCAGCGAAAAGCAACGGCGTGTGAGGGCGGCGGTGAGAATCGGGTTGCCGCACAACACGAGAAAGGGAAGCTCACTGCGCGTGAGCGTGTTGAGTATTTTCTTGATGAGGACACGTTCACCGAGTTCGACCAGCTCCGAACACACCGATCGCATAACTTCGGATTAGAAGAACGGCAATTGCTTACTGATGGTGTAGTGACTGGCTACGGCGAGGTGAATGGCCGGACAGTCTTCGTCTATGCACACGATTTCACGATCTTTGGGGGGTCACTCGGAGAAGTGTTCGCCGAGAAGATCGTCAAAGTGATGGACAAAGCCATGGAGGTTGGCGCCCCGATCGTCGGGCTTAACGATTCTGCGGGGGCCCGGATCCAAGAGGGCGTTGATGCATTAGCTGGATTCGCGAAGATCTTCCGACGCAATCAGCAGGCTTCTGGTGTGGTCCCACAGATCACCGCAATCATGGGACCGTGCGCTGGGGGTGCGGTGTACTCGCCAGCGATGACGGATTTCATCGTCATGGTCGACGAAACCAGTCATATGTATATTACCGGACCAGACGTGATCGAGACCGTCACCGGCGAAGACGTTACTCACGAGGAGCTTGGCGGCGCACAAACCCATGCCAGCACGACCGGTGTCGCGCAGTTCGTTGAACCGGACGATGAAGCTGCACTCGACCGGATTCGACAGTTGCTCTCGTATTTGCCACAGAACAATCTTGAGGACCCGCCACAGGTCGACCCGTGGGACGATCCACAGCGAACAGATGAGACCTTATCCGAGATCGTGCCTGCAGAGCCACGGAAACCGTATGACATGGCACAAGTCATTGACACGATCGTCGATGAAGGGTCGTTTTTCGAGGTGGGCGAGCAGTTCGCCCAGGAAATTATCACTGGGTTTGCCCGGATGGATGGACAATCCGTCGGCATCATTGCCAATCAACCGCGTGTGAATGCGGGAACGTTGACTGTTGATTCGAGTACCAAGGCGGCGCGATTCGTTCGAACCGCTGATTCGTTTAATATCCCGATTATCACGCTCGTCGATGTTCCCGGGTATATGCCAGGGACCGATCAAGAGCATCGGGGTATCATCCGACACGGCGCCAAACTACTGTACGCCTACTCAGAAGCGACGGTACCGCTGTTGTCGGTCATTACGCGGAAAGCCTATGGCGGGGCCTATTGTGTGATGTCCTCGAAGTTTTTGGGGGCCGACGTCAATTACGCGTGGCCAACAGCGGAGATCGCCGTGATGGGGCCAAAGGGTGCGGTGAACCTCCTCTATAGTGATGAACTGGCGGCTGCTGACGATCCAGAGACACGACGCCAAGAGCTGATCGAAGAGTATCGCGATGAGTTTGCGAACCCGTATATCGCAGCTGACCGAGGCTATATTGATGACATCATCGAACCGCCGGAGACACGTCGCCGACTCATTGAGGACTTGGAGATGCTCCGCTCGAAGCGTGTCTCGACGCCAGACAAAAAACATGGGAACATTCCACTCTAATAATGACAGACCAGACAGCTCACCGACAGGTAACGATCCCACCAGCAGCAACACCAGCGGAAGCTGCAGCGATCGTCGCAGCAATCGACGCGCACCTTG
>CAYOHZ010000010.1:3616-13845 GCA_964403925.1 uncultured Salinarchaeum sp. | reverse complement strand
ATGGACACGGCAGACGTTCCGATCGTGCCAGGAACGACTGATCCGGTTGAGTCCGTTGGGGCAATAAAGGCATTTGCCGAGGAGCATGGCTATCCGATCGCGATCAAAGCCGAGGGAGGTGGCGGCGGTCGTGGAATGAAAGTCGTGACCGGCCCCGAGGAAATCGAGTCGAAATTCGAAGCCGCAAAACGGGAGGGAAAAGCGTACTTCGACAATGAGAGTGTCTATGTAGAGCGCTATCTGGAAGCGCCACGGCATGTCGAAGTGCAAATCCTAGCCGATGAGCATGGCAACGTGCGACATCTCGGAGAACGGGACTGCTCGCTCCAACGGCGTCACCAGAAAGTGCTTGAGGAAGCACCATCATCAGCACTCTCAGAGAAGTTGCGGACTGAGATCGGGGAAGCAGCCAAACGCGGGATCGCGGCAACTGACTATACCAACGCAGCGACCGTCGAGTTCCTCGTTGAAGACGGGCAATTCTATTTCATGGAAGTCAACACCCGGATTCAAGTCGAACACACGATTACGGAGGAACTGACGGGGATCGACATTGTCAAATGGCAACTCAAGATCGCGGCTGGTGACGAACTCACGTTCCCCCAGTCGGCTGTTGAGTTGGATGGACACGCAATGGAGTTCCGGATCAACGCTGAGAACGCAGCTGATGACTTTGCGCCGGCAGCCGGCGGCCGATTAGAGACGTATTCCCCGCCAGGTGGGATCGGAATTCGTGTCGATGATGCGGTCAGTCAGGGTGATACACTTGTCACGGATTATGATTCGTTGCTCGCCAAGCTGATCGTGTGGGGGCCAGATCGTGATACAGCGATCGCCCGTGGACTCCGAGCACTGAGAGAATACGAGATTGAGGGCGTCCAGACGATCATTCCCTTCCATCGACTCATGCTGACCGATCAGCAATTCAACGAAGGAACTCACTCGACGAAGTATCTCGACGAAGCAGTGGATCCGGAACGAATCGTCGAGGCCCAAGCGCAGTGGGGCACAGAACCAACATCCGGCACACAAGACGACGAGACGATCACGCGGGCATATACCGTTGAAGTGAACGGGAAACGATTCGAGGTTGATCTGGAAGCTCACGACAGTCCGCAGTTAGCTGGCACGGACGAGAAACCAACACCAGAACGCCCACAGTCAGCACCAACATCGACGACAAGTACCGCCGGGGAACAGATAACTGCTGAAATGGAGGGGACAATTCTTGAGACGAAAGTTGCTGTTGGCGATGAAGTAACCAGCGGCGATGTCGTGTGCGTGCTTGAAGCGATGAAAATGGAAAACGACATTGTGGTCAGTACCGGCGGAGAGGTCGTCGATGTCTTGGTTGAGGAAGGCCAGAGCGTCGAGACCGGTGATACGCTGGTTGTGATCGAATAATCACAGCCCACCAGCAAGGAGCACAACAACGAGTACTCCCACGGAGACAAGCGCCTCGACGACATTGGATGCAAGCGTCGCAACGGTCGTATACACTGCTGCCCGGCCGCTGTCTTCGACCGAACGGCCGTTTACAAGCTCAACGACGAAGACGGTTCCAGCGAGCCCGACAACGAGTCCGATCGGGGTAAGCACAATACTCAACACGAGTCCAACGACAAGTCCTGCTCCAGCAGTTGCCCATGATGCACCGCCGGCGCGGGCTGCAAGAACGCCGGCAAGGAAATCCAACACGAACACAACGAAAACGAGCACCAGTAGCCCGATCATGATTGGTGTCGGGACTGTTCCAACCCCGAACCAATGAACGAGCAAGCCAGCAACAGTCAATGCACTGCCAGGCACGACCGGCAGGAAACTAGCTGGAATGCCAGCGACAAGCAGAGCGATCGCAAGCCAAAAGAGTGGATCAGTCATTGTCAAATCGATCGTTTAGTCGTTCGATGGGTTCGCCACCGTATCGATCCGCAAGCGGTTCGATCGCGGTCCCAAGCGCACGTTTGGTATGGCTAACCGATCGATGCCCAAGTGCTTGCCGTACTGTCTCCCACGTATGGCCTTGCAACACCCGTTGGATGAGGAGCCGCTCGGTTTCAGGAGCTAATGGGCCAGCTCCGGGCGGCGTCTCAATGAGGTACCGACACACGAGCTGGACGAATGGCCGCGGTGCGACATCGAACAGGCCTGGACCGTACGCGACACCACCAACCACATCCCACTCCCAGTCAGAGAGCGACAACGGAGACAGAGTAGCTGGATCGATCCCGGCCAACACATTCCGGAGCACAGCTGGGTCCACCGTAGCAAACGTTCGAGGACAGGCTGCAGGGAGTTGGCGCAAGAACCGACGACTAACGCGGGTAGCAAGAGCCTGTCCCGACTCCGTCAGCGGAGCAAGCATAATAGCAGAATGGAGGCCACTGCGCTCGTTGCGGGTTGCAGACAGGTACAGTGTCTGATACCCGTTTGATCGCCAAAACGACACTAACCGTGGTGTGGCACCGAATCCGACACCAAGCCAGTCAAGCTGATCAGTGTGTGCTGACCACTCCGGGATTCCCTGTTGTGTTTCTTCACGGAGCAACGCCAGTAACCGAGAGCCAACGCCCTGTGACCGGAGGGCTGGATGAGTCGCAATCCGGACGATCCGAGCACCGGTTGGCGTGCCAGCATGCTCATCACGAAGCTGACTGGTCAACAGATCCGGAATCATATGGCCACGGATCCGACCGCCCTCATAGAGCTCCTGTCGCTGGGCGGCCGAGAGCCCGCCTTCACGGGCAAGGACAGCGACTGCGATGACATGTTCCTGCCAGCACAGCGCTCGAATCGCAAGGTTTGGTGCATCAAGCAAGCGAGCAAGGTCATTCGGTTCAGTCCGATAATGGGCAACGACAAGCAAGCCAAACAGCTCCCGGAGGAAGGCGTCATTCCCAACCAGATCTGCACCGGTAAGTCGCTGATATGTCACCGTATCATGATCGACGTCACGAACTGCCTCGTCGGCAACTGGATGTGCATCAAGCAACAGCGCGTCAAATGCCCATCGTTCGATCGGGTCGCCAGCAGCATAACGAATCGGCTCGGTCAAGGAGACGCTCTGGCGCCCCTCAATCGAGAGTGACTGTTTAAATCGGACTGAAAAGCCCCGTCCAGCGCCTTCATACCCATGGATCGTCGTAAGAAACGCAACGCGATCGATCGCGGAGAGCGTACGGAGTCGATCGACCGGGATGGCAGCTGCCTCCTCAACGATGACTGGGCCAGTGTCAGTTTCGATATCATCGGGGAGCTGAAACCGGATTACACCGCCGTCTGCGAACACAATGCGGGGTGGATCCATAGAGCGATCAACAGTCGCCCCACGTGCACCGGCAAGCTCAGCGGCCCGGTCGAACAGTGTTTGTGTATGCGACGGAGTACGGGCCGTGACAGTAACTGTCTCCCCATCAGCAGCCAATTGACTGGCCGCCAGTCCAGCAGCGCTTGATTTACCACGACCACGGTCCGATTCGATGAGTACCGTTGTCTGTTGGTCCGCAAGTGTCTCGAGTGCTGTGACTGCACGCCGTTGATCGGCAGTCAGACAAGCCTCGTATACGACGGCTGGGAACCGATGGTCCGGTGGCGGGGCAAGCTGTGTCCGACCCGTTGCTGGCGCCGGATCGGTGAGTCCGTCCGTGCGAATCGTCTGAGCCGCAAGATCAACGATCGCAATCCCTTGGTGTCGACGCCAGGTCTCGACAAGGCGACGTCGGAACTGCGTGCCAACAGCAGCCGGTTGGTAGGGTGGGACTGCAAGGCGAGCAGTAACGGCATCCTGTTGGGTGATCCATTCGGTAAACGGAGGGATAAGGACGACATAGAGTCCACCACCCGCGACGATACCCGCAAGCTGTCCGATAGTATTTGGTGTCACCCCGATATGTGCGTCAACGATGACCGCTTGGCGTGTCTGGCCGAGCAGCTGGTGTGTCTGATCCGGGGAGTACCGTTCACAGGCCAGTCGATCAGCCGACCCGATAAGCGTCGTCTCAGCCATCGAAACGTTACTTGTATTAATCACCGTCTTGGCAGCGCGGTAACCAGCCTGTTGGTCGCCAACAAGCACAATCATCCGTCGCTGATTACTCCGTTGTGCTTCGACAACAAGCTGTGAGACCAGCGCCGGGAGGTTCATACCGGCATATAGCGGTCAGAGAGAAAGTAGCTTCCGACCCCGATTGTGGGGGCGACTGACAGGCGCGGGCCGTTTGAAAGCGCTTTTATTGGGGTATACCGTTAGCGAGAGGTACAGCCTGCAGTTGGGTTGATGATGCTCCCAGCCGTACAGGATCATTCCGCCGGAATGGCGGCCCGGTTCCGAATAGGACACCGGATGGCGGGGGAGCCTGAGCCCGGGTGCAGGGAGGTGACCATCAATGCCAGTATACGTAGACTTCGACGTACCGGCCGATCTCCAAGACGATGCGCTTGAAGCGCTTGAGGTCGCCCGGGACACAGGACGAGTAAAGAAAGGAACAAATGAAACAACGAAAGCTGTCGAGCGTGGAACCGCAGAGTTGATTCTGATCGCCGAAGACGTCCAGCCGGAAGAGATCGTAATGCATCTTCCGGAGTTGGCCGCCGAGAAAGGCGTTCCATATGTCTTCGTCGGTCAACAGGACGATGTCGGACGTGCGTCCGGCCTTGAAGTCGGGAGTGCCGCAGCCGCGATCACCGACGTCGGGGACGCTGCGGACGCTGTCGATGAGATCGCAGAGAAAGTCGAAGAACTCAGGTAACCCCGAGCGGTAAGTATAAACAATGAGCGCAGACGATTCTGAAAGCGGGTCAACGCCCGCAGAAGTGATCGAGATTGTCGGGAAGACGGGGATGCACGGGGAGGCCATGCAGGTCAAATGTCGGATCCAAGAAGGCCAAAACAAGGGGCGGATCATCACACGCAATGTCTTGGGCCCTGTCCGTGAGGGCGACGTGTTACAGCTGCGGGAAACGGCTCGTGAAGCAGATGCAATCGGAGGGCAGTAACAATGGTTGAGACACGGATCTGCGATTACAGTGGTGAAGAGATCGAGCCTGGCACAGGCGTTATGTATGTCAAAAACGACGGGACAGTCCTGCACTTCAAGGACTCGAAGTGTGAGAAAAACTACTTCATGGGGCGAGAACCCCGCGATCTTGAGTGGATTCACGACGAGGAAGAATGAGCGAACGGACGTTTGTTATGGCCAAGCCCGACGCGGTCCAGCGTGGGCTCATCGGCGAAATCATCTCCCGATTGGAGCAGCGTGGACTGAAACTCGTCGGCGCGAAGTTCATGCAGATCGACGAATCGCTCGCTGAGGAACATTACAGCGAACATCGCGACAAGGACTTTTTCGACGATCTCGTCTCGTTTATCACGGCTGGCCCGGTCTTGGCGATGGTCTGGGAAGGCGACGATGCGACACGACAGGTCCGCCGGATGATGGGAGATACCGATCCCGCACAGGCCGCGCCTGGAACGATCCGGGGCGATCTGGGACTGGACCTAGAACGGAACGTGATCCATGGGTCCGATCATGAGGATCCCGGTGCAAACGAACGGGAGATCGAGCTGTTCTTCGATGAGACAGAACTCATCGAGTGGGAGCAGATCGACGAGTCGTGGCTCTATTCCTGATCGATCGGCACCCATCCCCATCGTTGATAGGGATACTCTCCATAGCCTAAGGAGTGACAACCGTACTGATCGACGGCGCTCGTACGCCACATGGGACACTCTTAGGGTCGCTTGCGGAGATCGATGCACCGACACTCGGGCAGATTGCAGTCGATGGCTTGCTTGATCGGGTCACCCTGCCAGCAGACCGGATCGACTGGGCCGGGCTTGGAAACGCGATTCAAGCAGGAATTGGACAGGTACCCGGTCGGCAAGTCGTTGTCGAGTCGGCACTACCAAACAGCACGCAGGCAACCACGATCAACGAGGCCTCTGGGTCAGGAGTACGCGCAATCACGCTCGCTGCCGATCGAATCGCAGCCGGCCGCGCTGAGTTTGCAATCGCCGGCGGGTTTGAATCGATGACAAACGCCCCCTGGATCTTACCGGACTATCGGAAGGGAACGCGACATGGCGCAGTCACAGCTGAGGACTCGATGATTCAGGACGCGCTATGGGATCAAAACCGCGAGCAGCACATGGGCGAATTAACTGAGGCGTTTATTGATCGGCATGCAGACGAGTATGACCTCTCACGAACGCGCCAAGACGAATACGCGTTGGAAAGCCATCAGCGGGCGGCAACCGCAATCAATACCGGACAGTATGATCCCGAAATCGTGCCCGTTGACACGCCCACAGGACCCCACAAACGGGACGAGGGCCCCCGACCGGAGTCGACGATGACAGATCTCACAGCGTTGGACCCCTCATTCCGTGCGGACGGACGGATCACCGCTGGCAACGCATCAGGATTGGCTGATGGCGCTGGAGTGGTCTTACTTGGTGATGCGAAAACGGCCCGAAAAGCAGGACTGGAGCCGATGGCAGAACTGCTTGATTATACACTCGTTTATCGAGGCCCAGGGGAACTCAACGAAGCCATCGGCGATGCTGTCGCAAGACTCATCGACCGGATCGACCCGAACGCCGCAGAGATCGACACGTGGTGGTTGAATGAGGCCTTTGCGGTCCAGGAGAGTTACGTCTGCCAGCGGATTGGCATTCCTCGTGAAAACATGAATCCACGCGGTGGCGCGATCGCCTTTGGGCATCCAATCGGCGCGACCGGCGGCATGCTTGCAACATCGATGGCGTATCAACTCCAGCAGGAAGAGTTGACGTATGGAGTTGTCGGGATGAGTATCGGTGGTGGCGGTGGGATTGTAACGGCCTGGCAACGCCCATAATCGGTTCTAGGGCTCTGAGGCATCCTCGACGAGTGTCCATTTTGACTCTAGTTGTCGATTCGAGACGATCACCCGCGTCTGTGAGTCGGTTTCGATACGACTCTTCCGCAGTCCGATCGAGTCGATCCGACCGTCGGCAGCTCCACTGGTGATCCGATCGCCAACGTTGAAATCCGGATCCCGGAGGAGATAGAATCCAGCGACAGTATCCTCGATCATATCCGACAGCGCATAGGAGATTCCCAGCGCGATAAAGCCAGTCGCAGTGCCGAGACTGGCGGCGATCTGGCCCATGCCAAGGATCTTCAAGAGTGTCAACAGTAAGGTAAACCAGAGAATAATCTTGAGTAGTGTGACAATCAGATCAACAATAAGAACCTGCTCTGGCGGATAGACTCGCGACAGCGACAAGCGGATCGTCCGAACTACGGCTCTGATCGCTACATAGCCGATAGCCAAGATAACAGCTGCAGAGATGAGTCGTGGGAGCATCGTGACGACATCCTGGTACAGCCCCTGAATTGTCTGCTCGATAACCTGACTGACCGAGACCATACAAAAAGGCACAAGCGCGCCTGAAAAGTATCTACTGGGCTCTCAAAGGCTATGAGTTGGCAGTTTCGTTTGCTGCTGTCGACTCGATGACGTAGTCTTGTCCAACCATCGAATCGAGCAGCCGGTCAACAGGGGCCCGATCGTCCCGAAGAATCGGGACATCATCGGTCGGTGGCGGTGCGCTGTTGAGCTGCTGGATCTCAGCCGATAGGTTGATCCCGATCGCTCGACGGTCGTTGCGAGCCATGAGCGTGTCCGTAGAGAGGTTCGTCTCCGTGTTGGTCGCAACGAGTTCGATGTTCTGGACGACGGGTGCGCCGGTCGTGGGGGCAACATAGATCGTTGGGAAGACCTGAGCCATCGTTTTGTATTCGGCCCGATAGAAGTCCGATGCCGGTCCCGACGGAGCAGAAATCAGATTAGCAACTAACAACCCATCCGCCGTCAGTCGATCGGCAGCTAGCTGCATGAACTCCTGGGTGGTCAACTGGAAGGGGACCTTGTCCTTCTGGTAGGCATCAAGGACGATCAGATCATAGGTATGGTCAGTCTGTTCAAGGAACTGTCGCCCCCCCATCGTATGGATGTTCAATTGCTCGCTTTCACGTACCGCAAAGTACTCTTTGGCAACGCGGACGACATCAGGATCGATTTCGGCAACATCGATTGTCGCGTTATACTCTGCGGCGAACCGTTTCGGCCCCGTGAACCCGCCCCCGCCGATAAACAGGACTCGATCGATGTCGTTTGGGGTATCAGTCATTAGATAAGGGAGATGAAAGTAGCGGGTATAGCCAAAGACATGTCGCTTCGGGTTCGACTGGTCCATCGCGCTGTGTCGCTGGCCGCCAAGATACAGGGTTCGGATATCACCCCGGTCGATCACTTCGAGCTCTTGATATGGTGTTTGAGTCTGGTGGATGAGCTGGCCCTCTGCTGTAACTCCCGCCGAGGGAGCCGCAAGTGAGCCGACCAACAACACAGCAATAGCGATCGTCGTAATCGTCTCACGGCGTGGAAACTGCGGTGCGAGCAACCAGAGGGCAGTCACGAGCAACAAGACACCAAAGGCGAACGCAATCGTATTGACCCCGAATGACGGGATTAACAGAAATGTCGTCCCGAACGCACCGAGAATGCTGCCGATCGTGCCGAGTGCATAGACGTACCCGGAGGCTTCCCCTGTTCCTTGCTTCCGTGACAGCTCCGCGCTATATGGGCTGATAAATCCAAGGAGATAGGTGGGCGGACCGAACAACAACGTGATCGCCGGCAATGAGGCATAGCGGCTCGGAAGCGGGATAACTGTCGTCGACCGAAGGATCGCATCCCCCGCGAAAATCACGACCGCCACATAGCCGGCCGTACCGACTAACAACACCACCAAACGACTGAGACTGGCTCGCGTGGCCGCGCGCTTGCCACCTAGATAATAGCCAGCACTTAATGCTGCAAGGAAGACACCGATAATGCTTCCCCACGTGTAGATACTATCGCCGAATTCCGGCGCGATCATCCGGCCAGCAAGGATTTCCAGTCCCATGCTGGCGACGCCGGAAATGAATACGGCAACTGCTGGGGCAGTCAACGCAACTTGTCGGTCTTGAAACACAGTGTCTATTCCCGATACGATACCGGTCTAGTTAAAAATGCCGTCAGAGTGGGTCCATGTATGGACCGGACATCTAACCGGTCCTGTCGCTAGCGGGCGAAAATAATGGAAAAAGATCGGTAAGTCGCTGTCGGCGCTTACAGACGGACGACGTTCGTCGCCCGCGGGCCTTTCGGCGCTTGTTCGATCTGGAATTCGAGATCTGTACCTTCGGTCAGGTCCTCACCGCCGACATCCTCCATATGGAAGAAGACATCCTCATCGGAGTCCTCAGTCGAGATGAAACCGTAGCCGCCAGAGTCATTGAAGAAATCGACTTCTCCAGTTGCCATAACGAATTAATAATATCCAGGTAGACATATAATCCTTCCGAAAGTATGATCAATCTGTTCGAAGTGAAATAAACAATTTTGTATTCAAAGCAGGAGAAACAGTGTATTCATTAATCAATATCCAACTACTGAACTGACGAATCGGTATCTCGATCGATGTCGACTACCTCGAAGAGCTCCCGAGGCGGTTGACAAAAGCCACCTGGTTCAGTCCCATCACCCCTGTCGATTCTGCTAGTTGCACAGCACCGTCTCGATGTTCTCCCCGCTGTCGGGGACTCTCCAGTGGGAGAACGATGATACGTGAGAGCAACAACTAGTACCACACAGCGAGACGCGACCAGTACTGTAACGGGTCCTGGAATGGATCGTCAGATACTGTATAGCGGTACTTGGAGCGCACAAAGCATATACACACTCAAGCAGCAATACCACTGCGATGACACGACGTCTCTCCCGCCGGGCACTGCTCGCCGGCAGTGCCAGCACACTCGCCGGGGTCGCTGGCTGTCTCGGAGTTGTTGATAGATCGCCTGCACCGGCCGAGACGGTGGCTGATCCCCAAGCGCAGACGACGATCGATGGCGCATACCAGTTTCGACACTCGCTTGAGAACTGGGGGTATTTTCCTGCAGAGACGGTTCCGGACGCTGTCGAAGTTGCCTGGCGCCTGTCGGACCACAACACCGGCGAGCATTCCGCAGCAAAAGCAAGCGCGGTCCCATTATCGGATGATGCGATCGTGTTCCCTGGCGACACAGGGTATCTGACGGCCGTCTCGACCGATGGAGAGGTACTCTGGCAGGGAGAAACCGACATGGATGGCAGAGGAATCCATGGAACACCGGTCGTCGCCGAGGGGATGGTCTTTA
>CAYOHZ010000010.1:0-3516 GCA_964403925.1 uncultured Salinarchaeum sp. | reverse complement strand
GAGTTCAAATGGAGTTTTGACACTGATCCGACCAATGATTCTGACGGAGAGATCAAAGCGCCAGTGACAGCGTATGATGGCGCAGTGTTTTTTGGATCGTGGGACGAGCATATCTATCGTGTCGATCTGGAAACCGGCACCGAGGACTGGTCGTTCAACACAGGAGGATACTCGATGGTCGGGCCCGGAGTGGATCCCACCCGGGATGAGATCTATGCGGGAAGCCATGATGGTAATCTCTACGCGCTTGATGCCCAGACCGGTGAGAAACGGTGGCACTTCGAAACCGGACGCCCGATTACGGGGAACCCCACGGTCTGTGCGGATCGTATCGTTGTCGGCTCGAAAGATCAAACCCTCTATGCGATCGACACGGAAACCGCAGAGGAGGTCTGGCATGTAGACAGCGACGGCGTTGTGACGAGTACACCGCTGGTCTACGATGGGGCGATCTATTATGCTGAACGGGCACCGCATCCGGAAGCTGGTGTCATCGATGGCGGCGCCTACAAGCTAGTCAGTACGGAGACCGGCTACTGATCGAGTGGGATCGAGAGCCCGGCCGACGTGCGCTCGATTGTCGTCTCGAAGGGAGCTGATCGTTCTTGGAGGATCGTCTGGACCCACTCAGTCGCTGTAGCACTCGCCATCGTCGCTGCCGTGTCGTCGATTTCAGTTGGGATGACACGGAGCGTTGAGAGCGACCCCTCAGCAATAACCAGTTCGAACAGTGCACTGCGTTTGTTGTAGTAGTCTTCCTTGTGGATGTAATCGTCGACGAAATCACCGGCGTCATAGATGATTGGGTGGCCACGATAGACCTCGATGCCCTGAAGGACGTGCGCGCTGTGCCCATGGACGATATCCACACCCTGCTCAATAAGCCAATGAGCAAACGCTTGCTGTGAGTCCTCGGGAGCAGTCGTCCAGTTGGGCCCCCAGTGTAAGGAGACGACGACGAGATCGGGGTTGTGCCTCTCAGCGGAAGCGAGTGCCTGCCGGACGGATTGACGGGCCTCAAACACAGCGGGATCAAGCGTCACGTGCGCAGTCCCGGGCTCGGTCTCGGTCGCCGCATACTCGCCATACCGATCTGTCAGGCCGATCGTCGCGACGGTCACCCCACCGATATCGGTAACAGCTGGCTGGAATGCTGCTGTGCGGTCAGGACCAGCACCCGTATAGGAGACACCGGCATTCTCAAGATAACTGCGTGTCTCCGCGAGTGCTGTCGCCCCGAAATCGAGGCTATGGTTGTTTGCAAGCGTCACAACCGACGCATTTCCCACCCGAAGTGCCGGAACCGCGAACCCCGGATCGGCACGGAAATAGTAGGTCTTGTCCGGCCATTTATTCCCGCGATCGGAAATCACACACTCAAGATTGAGAAGCCAGCCATCAAGCTCACGAAGCCGGGCCAGCGTCGAGCCCCACACCCCTTCCGGAGGGCTGTCTTTCCAGCGCTCGTTGACGCTTCGGCCGAGCATGACATCACCGACAAGCCCGATGTGTGTTGTCTCGTCGGTGGCGGCTGGCTTGACACAGCCAGCCAGCCCGGCGACCCCAGCTCCCAATACGCTCCGACGGGTCGAACACATCTGTTGTGAGCTACGAAGCGAACGACTTCAGTCAACCGCCTCGGGGTCACGTCGGGGCCACCGTGTCCACCACCAACGCTTTGTTCGTGAGACGTTCGGCGAACGTCGTATAGGCCTACTGTGGACCTTACTGCCAGTTCCGAAGTGTATGGTTCCCGTCACTGTCCGTCTCAGATTCGTTTTCGAGACAGAGTCGGCTCTCTATCGTGAGTTCTGATGGGAGGATTCTGGTGACGTCCTTCGGATCGGGCTCCTGATACGCCGGCAGAATGTCGGTCCGATCGTCTCGTTTTCACGCTTGTGAGCCGTCATGCATTCGTGTCTGTCTTCGAAGAGACGAACTGATCGACTCGTCTCGTGTATACCCCGCGATATGCGCTCATCAGTCGCCGGTCGCTGCTCGGCAGGTCATTGTGTCGATCGATCAGCTCCTCCCCTCCGACGTGACGAAAGGCTGGTGCACTGATCGAGAGTTATTCTGGCCAGATACGGTTAACGTACCACTGAAGAACGGCCGCAATGCTTGACTCGGACCAGTTGAGACAAATGCCACGCTGCAGACAGAGCGTGGTTTCAAACAGGATGACGACTCGGCGTCCGTGATCGAGCACTATCCAATCTGCCACTCGATGAACCTCTCAAACCCATAGGTAACCCCAAAAAAGACGACAACGAAGACGAACCAACGGAAGACATCGAAGGTACCAGTAAACGCAAGAACGTTGAAGATGTACGATATCGACGCACCAACAAACGCAGCGGAATAGAGGGTACGTCGGCTGTCCATATAGATACTTCTGACGACTGGGGGTTAATTCTTTCTCCCGGGCTACATGAAAACGGGGCTTCCGATACAGCAGGTCTCATGAGTCCTTGTACTGGATTCGGAGTGTGTCTGCAACACGGCCGCGAGATATATCAGCTACGGTCGATTTCACGGCGCTGAAGGGGTGGATATATTTCCTGACGATCCCAGTAAGTCGGTGGTCTTGGCACTCACGACTCACGATCTATCCATAGTGAATGTGTTTAGCGCGGCTATAGAGCCCGCTCGTCTCGTTACTGCTCGTCCAGCATCTGTATGCCGCGCTCCACAACCGCCTCGGTCACGAAGAGACTCGTCTCACGCTGGAGTGCTCGCATACGCGATGCCGCTTCGTGTCTGTCGAGCAGTCCGCGGCCGTAACCGAGCGCGAGGATGCCAATAGAACCGCGCACTTCGACGCCAGCGTTGGATGCTGCCTCTCGGGCAGCGAGATCGTCGGTCAGGAAAACGGCTCTACGCTCTTCAGCAACTGCAATCGCGGCGCGTTCGCCGGCGTCCAGTTCTTCAGAGCCGACTCGGCTTTCATCTGCTTCGACGAGTTCATACGAGAGGTTGGCCAACTCGTCCGGCACACCACCGGCCTCGTACCTCCTCGTAAACGGTCTCCGGAACGAGGAGCGTGTCGAACGCCGCGAGCAACTCGAGCGAATCGATTTCGGCGAGATGAATGAACGGCCCCGCATCAGAAACGGCTGCGAGTGTCACGCGTTTAAGCCCCAGTCGACGTCTTCCTCGATGACCTCACGCTCTCGGTCTGCTCGCTCGACTTGCGTCCGACCGACGTGCTCGATGGCTTCCTCGCGGTCAAGTTCGCCCTCAAGATACTGTGCGAGTAGGAGGTCCTCCCACAGGTCTTCGAGGCCGCGTTCGAGTGCCCGCTCGAAAACCTCAGACTCGGGAAGGCCGCGAGCCTCCGCGATTTCTCGAACCCGGTCGGAAATTTCTGCGGCCATACTGTATATTTACTCGGTACCGTTGATAAATCCGCGTCTGGCAGTCCGATGTAGCCCTGACCGGGGCCTCTGTCCACCGTGGCCACGACCAGATACCGTTAGAGACACCGTCTACCGTCAAAAATGGCGGCCTCAGTAC
>CAYOHZ010000009.1:0-52227 GCA_964403925.1 uncultured Salinarchaeum sp. | reverse complement strand
TCGTGCAGCCCGCCCATGACGACGGACAAAGCGTGGGCCGAACCCCCATCGCGGGGGAAAGCTCATGACTTCAGTCATGGGTAATTTACTCTAACACCTCTGTGACAGCGTCTAGAAGGTGTTTTGGCTCACCTTCGTTGTATACATTTACTGTTGGAAGACCGTGTTGTTCCTGTTGGCTTTTTGGCTCACCCCATGTTGAGATCGCTGCAACCGTCGCCACAGAAAGGTCTTCACCCTCGGGGGCAAGCCCCGAGGCACTCGCCTTGTTTATTTGTAAAGTTCGACGGTCGTTGTCCGGTTCTGACTGCGGAGCCAGTGTTAGGGCTACATTGGCGTCGATCGAGCCATCAGCCACCCGGAACTTATCACGATCAGGATTGCGTACGTCGCACAATCGGACCTCATGATCCGCCGCGAAGGTGCGCCAGTGTTCGTCTTCGTTAAGAAAGACATGGAGTCCAGAGACGATATTACAGCCGGCAGCAATCGCCGTCTCGATCTCAGCCACCCATAACTCGGTTGAAATCAACGACGACACGAGCGTCACACAGTTTACTGTGGAGGAGAACACCGGTGGCAGTTTTGCCACCCAGGTCACCAAACGCCCCTTCAGCGAGGACGATCGCCGATGTCGGCGCGTCAAATGCCGATCGCAGGTCCATATTATCTTTCCTCGTGGGGAAAACAAAAACATATAACCCAACACCGGTGCATGTTGCACGTACGATAACGTTGCTGTCTAACACATCTGCTGTCTTGCTTTTCGTGGCTGTCATCGTTGCCGTCGTCCAGTCTCCCAGTTCCCAGTCGAACAGCTACTCTTCGAACATGATTGATTGGCTCACACAACGGCCGATGCGCGCCTGATCACTCTAGTATGAGTACTGAGACACCCGAGACCACGAGCGAACTGGAACGGAACCTCGGATTCCTTGAGGCAATGACACTCGGTGGGGGGACCATGATCGGTGCTGGGATCTTTATTCTCCCCGGCATCGCTGCCGAAGGTGCTGGTCCTGCCAGTTCGATTTCGTTTGCAATCGCAGGCTTTGTCGCGCTCTTAGCGGCACTCTCGTTGTCGGAACTCGCCACCGGAATGCCGATTGCTGGCGGCAGCTATCACTATGTCAACCGTGGACTTGGTGGCGTGTTCGGCAGTATCGTCGGCTGGGGGATGTGGACTGGATTGATGTTCGCGAGCGCGTTTTACATGATCGGCTTTGGCCAGTATATCGTTGAGCCGATCCCGTTTTTTGACGGACGGACGCTTATTGTCCTCTTTGGGCTCCTCGGACTCTCGTTGATCCTCGGCATCAACTACTATGGGACCGAAGAATCCGGCGGTGCCCAGAATATCATGATCGGCACCGAGTTTGCGATTATTGTTGTGTACATGATCGCTGGTGTGTTCTTTGTCGAGTATGCCAACCTTGCGGATTTCGCGCCGAAAGGAGCAACTGGGGTCTTGGCGACGACTGGAACGGTCTTTGTCACGTTTCTGGGCTTTGAGATTATCGCGACCGTTGCCGGCGAGATCAAAGAACCAGGACGATTGATTCCCATGACCATGATCCTCTCAGTGGTCTCGGTAACGTTACTGTATGTGATCTTGATGCTCATCAGTACCGGGGTCGTGCCGTGGGATCAACTGGGTGGTTCGCTGGTGCCGGTGTCGGATGTTGCTGAAATCTCGCTTGGCACAGCCGGCGTCATTGCGATCGTGTTTGCGGCAGTTATCGCGGCCATTTCGAGTTCGAACTCGTCGGTGCTGGCTGCCTCCCGGGTCATCTTTGCCATGGGGCGGGATAACCTCATGAGCAATTGGCTCAACCGCACGCATGATCGGTTCAATACGCCTCATCGAGCGATCCTGACGACAGGTGCAGTGACGGCGTTGCTGATTAGTCTTGGGCTCGAAATCGAAGCGATTATCGCCTTGCTTGCGGAGGTCGCAAGCTTTAGTTTTCTCATCTCGTATGCCCTTGTCCATATCTCACTTGTCGTCTTCCGACGAGCTGATCCACCGGAATACGATCCCGATTTCGTTTTGCCGAGCGCGCTTTATCCAATCGTTCCTATTCTCGGCGTCCTCATGACAGGTGTTGTAATCTCACAGATGAGTTTCACTGTCTTGGCTGTCGGGGCTGGGGTTGTCGCTTTGGGTGGGATCTGGTATGGCGTTTATGCCCGTGATCGGGATACTGAAACCGGGCTTATTCGAACCGCGATCGCATCTGAGGCCGATCCTGAAGCGACCTATACTGTCGCTGTCCCCGTTGCCAACCCAGCAACACAGCGTGGACTCATCCGAGCTGCTGCCAGTGTTGCCCGTGATCGTGCAACTGACGACCAAACGCCACGACTGCTGGCAATTAATGTTATCCAAGCGGCGTCTCCTGACCAACAGAACGTCGACGCCGAACGACTTGATAACCAACAAGCATTACTCGACCAGACACGTGATATCGCTGCGGAATTCGATATCGATATCGAGACCCATGCTGTGGTCGCGACAGATGTTGGTGAGAAACTGCTTGAGTTGATTGAGGATCTTGCCGTCGACACGAGTATCCTTGGATGGGACGGACAACTCGATCGAGACGAATACGTCTTCGGTCAGCATCTGGATGCCGTGATGAAACACGCGCCCGGTGATGTCATTCTGTTTAACACTCAGACTGAAACGATTGGTGCGCCAGTCGCGCTGGCTGGCCCGGGCCC
The DNA here is from genome assembly GCA_964403925.1 of uncultured Salinarchaeum sp. Lineage (GTDB taxonomy): Archaea > Halobacteriota > Halobacteria > Halobacteriales > Salinarchaeaceae > CAZFMU01. The sequence goes on along the minus strand of CAYOHZ010000009.1, from coordinate 49,503 downwards.
GCACTCGCCGTCGGCTGCTCGGTTTGCCGTTGACCTCGCAACGTTTGCTGGGAGTGCTCCGGCGACGCTGCTTCACGTCCAGTCTCCAGTTGACAGTGGTGCCACTGATCCGACAGAGCGCGGTGAGGAGGCGATCGATTGGATCGCGACCCGTGCCGGACTTGACTCTGAAGACTACGCCTCCCAGGTGGTTGTTGCTGAGGATACCGAAGGGGCAATTATCGATGCCGTCACAGATGCGTCGACAGTCTGTGTCGGTCTCTCAGAAAAAAGTGACATGTCTCGGATCCTCTTTGGCTCGATTGCGGAGTTAATTAGCCAACAACCTGAGACGAACGTTGCTATCGTCCGTGGCCCACGTACCACCGACGAGGAAACTGATGAACACACACCGTAACGATCGCCAGGTGTTGGCCAACGAGTGGCCATAGGTATATACGGCTCGTCCAGCAAGCACCGATATGTCGGTTACAGGCGCCCAGACGATTCTCCTTCCAGTCGATGTTTCGACTGACGCTTCACCACCGCGCCGCCTCCTTGAGATACTTCAGCCAGCGAATGTGGTCGTCCTCGGATACTATCCAGTTCCGGATCAGGCCGTCCCACAACAGCTCAAGATGACCCGTGAATCGGAAGCCAGAGAGCGACTCGATGCAATTACCACAGCACTCGCGGAGGAAGGCCCTGTCCCGCAGGCTGTTCTCACGTTCACGCATGATCGTGATGACTCGATCGAACGTGTTGCTGTCCAGTACGATTGTGATGCTGTCCTCACCACTGGCACTGTCGATCAGGTTGAACGCATTCTTGTGCCACTCCGTGGAGAAGCGTTGCTCGATCGGACACTCCCACTGGTCAGGGAACTGTTAGAGATGACGGAAGCATCCGTAACGCTGTTTCAAGCACAGGAAGCGAGTGGGCCCATGACAGCGGTTTCGACAGTCTTGCAAGCAGCCACCGATCGGCTCACTGAGGCCGGCATTGATGCTGATCGAATCACTACCGCGACAACTGAGACAGAGGACATCTACAGTGCAATCGTTGCTGAAGCGGCGAATTTCGACTTCCTTGTGCTTGGTGAAACCGATCCTGACCAGCCGCCGTTGGTGTTTGGCGATGCTGTCGCACAGGTCGTTGCACAGGTCGATCACCCCGTCTTGGTCGTCCGTGGACCTGATACGTAGCAAGCAAACGCCCACCCTTCGGGAGTGGCGAGATACCACTCCAGCTGAGTGTGTGGTTTCTTACCCGTTCTGAAGGCGGGTAGCGATCGTCTCAGCAGCAGCTGGCAGTGCTTCGAGCCGCGCTCGTTGGTAGGCATACTCGCCGTATTCAGTATCGATCGAGACCCGGCCGTCAGCATCGATCGCCCGTTGGACTGCCGTATCGACACGCGAGAGGGCCTGCCGTGTTTCTGCCAGTCGACGTTGTGCCAACTGCTGTGTCGTCGCAAGTTCGTCGGCTGCCGTTTCTACTGCATTAATCGCTGCTGCTCGCTCTGTCCGGATCCGCTCCGGATCCTCGGGACGGGTCAGTTCCTTGGCCTGCAGTCGATCAGAGATCGTCTGTAACGCCCGGTAGTCTTGCTCAAATCGCAGCGCGGTCTTGACACCGGTTGCAGGATCCGCCTCCCCGACCTGTCCAGTCAGTTGCTCCCGAGCATCGAAGACGCTCTGCAGCGGTTCCCACACCACGGTCGTTGCGAAGGTTCCGGGATCCGCACTGTCCAGTACGGTCTCGATTGCATCATGACTGTCCGACTCTGGGAGCTCTGTCGTGGCGATCGCCTCGGTCGTTTCGTCGACAACCGTTGCAAAGACTGCACGCAGGTCAGTCGTGGACTCTGTCCTGTTCAGAAGCGTTTCCCAGACCGATGCCGTGGCCGTCGCATGCTCGGCGTCACCAGCATGGGCGCCGATATCGATCACTGATGCTGTCTCAGCGAGGGGTCCCATCGTGTCTGCAATTCGAAGGTCTGCTTCGGCGTCGGCATACAATAGGGCTGTCCGCTCTCGGCCTGCTGCGGTATTCTTACCCCTGTAGGCAAGCCCTTCTCGAACGGTATCGACGGTTGCTCTGGCATCAGCTATCTCATCGTTGATCGCCGACCGAAGTGATGACAGTGTGTTCTCGCGATATCGGTCGATACTCTCATAGGTTGTCAGCGCCTGTCGAGCGCTGTCCCGGGCAGGTGGGATATCCCGTAGCTGCTCGTAGTGATTCGTCTTAGGCTCGGCACCTGTTTCGAGGTACTCCTGTGCTTTGTTTCGATGCTGGCGGATCGTCTCACGGACCGCCCCGTTGGGGACCGTTGATCGGGTGATGTCTGCTGGAAGCTCTCCGAGCAGTGCCTGCACGCGATGGGATTCCGATTTGATCATCTCCTCTGGCAGGGACACCGGCTCCGGTCGATCAACTGTTGGAAGGGGATCGGCGATAATCGGCCGTATGTCGGCTGAATCGAATACACTCGTCGTCTCGTCGGTTCGACGATCCTGGTTCAAGCAGCCGGCAATCCCGATCCCGGTGACTGTTCCGGCTGTTTGTAACAACCAGCGACGGGATCGATCGATCATCTTTCCTCCGTTGTCTTGAACTGCTCACAGCCCTGGCGTTCGCTTGCGCCGATTCCCGATGGCCGTGTTTCATACTCCCGATCGATTCGGGTCAACAGTACTTCCATCCGATCGGTGTCCGCTTCACAGGCTGTTGTCGGCGCTTTCATGGAGCGACAGTACCATACCCGTATCTCATCCGCCTCCGCTCGGAGCCCAACCAGTGTTCGCTCATAACAGTCCGGGATCACCCGTTGTTCAAGCAGGATCGACTGTGTCTCGAACTCGGTTTCACGAACGAACGACCGGATCTGCTCAGTGGCTGCGGTGATTTGCACGTCCGCAAGCGCATCTGACAGCGTCAACACCCGAGCCTGGAGGCTGCGATCCCCATCATAGATGACAGGTTGGTCGGTATCTGCTCGGATCGATCGATGTGCCGCCATCGCTTCAGTACCGGGGACCATACTTGGATCGGTTGATGTTGAACCACTCATCGACTCTGAGGTACTACCGAGACACCCGCTAAGACTACCAGCAAGGGTGAGTCCAGCAGCTCTGATATACTGCCGGCGATCAATGGAGGGCATATATTCTACTGTTCAGACTATTGGTATGTATCTTCTGTTTTTCTGTCTCGTATATTTGTTTTCACGGTCTGTGTTGTCTGTTCTTTTATTACAGTTCGGGTCTCCTTCTTATCGTATGCGGGTTTTACCTCACCAGACCGTCGCAGACCTGCTTGATATTGCGGCGACACTTCCCCCTGTTGAGGAGGCGTTGATCGATCAGTATCACGGTGCCGTTGAACGGCCTGAACGACCGCACTTTCCGATCGGGACGGGGAGAGACGGTCCGTCCCCACTTGGGCTAGGGCTTACGATGCCCGCCTATATTCACGGGTATCCATATTACTCGACGAAACTGGCAAGCTACCATGAGGACAACCCCAAGCGGGGCTATCCCACACTCCGAGCGCAGATCATGTTGACGGATGTCCGGAACGGTGACCCCGTCGCGTTGTTAGCCGGTACGCGGGTGACGAACATCCGAACTGGGTGTATCGGCGGCCTTGCTGCCCGAGAGCTCGCATCCAATCCCGTTCGACTGGGCGTGTTAGGGGCGGGTACACAGGCTCGCTGGCAAACTCGGGCGATCGCTGCTACCCGTGAGATCGAGTCCGTTCGGATCTATTCTCCAAGTGACTCCCGTGAGACATGTGCTGCTGACCTGCGTGCAGACGGAATCCCGGCAACCGCCGTCGATACGCCGCGTGCTGCCGTCGAGGATGCAACGGTCGTTGTCACAGCAACGACCAGCACCGGCCCAGTGTTCCCAACTGATGGCCTGACAGCTGCGGAGCTTGTAATTGCGGTCGGCTCCTATACCGCTGAACTGCAGGAACTTGCGCCTGCTGTCGTAGAAGATGCAACCCACTTGTACGCGGATGTGCCGACCGAAGCAGCCGAAACGGGAGATTTCATCGATACGCCATACGGTGCTGCCGATCTGGCACCACTTGGGGGTCTCTTGGCTGGCGAGGTGTCTCGTCCGGATGGTGATGGATATGTAGTGATGTCCAGTGTCGGCACGGCTGTCCTTGATCTTGCTGCTGCCAGTGTCGTATACGAGCAAGCACTCTCTGAAGACCGTGGTACCAGTCTCTCCTTGGGTTCTGGTCCGTAGTCTCCCACCAGGTGTTTGTTATCCGCCGCCTACCTCGTTGTATGGACTCCCAGATTGATCATGTGACTGTCGCGAGCCAGGATCTAGAGACACTTCAAGCAGCTTTCGATCGTGTTGGTCTGCCAACCGCGTATGGTGGTGTTCACTCGAACGATGTCACACACATGGCACAGGTCGGGTTCGGCGATGGGACCTATATCGAGTTGATCTCTCGTTATGATACAACTGTACGCTCGCCGTGGTGGCATGACCCGATCGTGCATAATGCTGGTCCGTGTGGCTGGGCGCTTGCCGTTGAGGAGCTTGATGTCGCGACAACGACACTTGCTGATCGCGGGATCGCTGTTGATGGGCCAAGCGATTACCAACGGGTTCCGGAGGCAGGACCACCAATCGCGTGGGAGCTGACGTTTCTTGGAGATGGTGATCCTGGGGCGTTTCTCCCGTTTTTAATCAGTGATCAGACGCCGCGGTCCCGTCGGGTTCAGCCGACTGGCGACCTTGCCGATCGTCCAATAACCGGTCTTGAAACCGTCCTTCTTGGTGTCCCGTCGTTGGATCGTGCAATCGAACGGTTTGCGCAAGCCTTCGGGACGACGGTTGCCTTGACTGGTCGGGCTCCACAGCTGTCTGCCACAGTCGCGACACTTACCGAACTGCCAGTGATCTTGGTTGAACCTGCCGGTGATAGCTGGCTCACATCTCGTCTCGATCAGTTTGGCCCACTCCCGATCGGCTACCTCATCGGTACCACTGCCGACCCAGCCAGTCAATTCGAGCACACACAACAGACAGCGCTGGCTGACCGCATGGTTCACTGGCTTCCAATTACTGCCCCGGTGGGGCACCGGTATCTCGGGGTCGTTGCAGTCGCCTAGTTGTGGCTGCTTACCCGCCACCGAGGAACTGTCGTCTAACCTCCTTGTCGTGTAACAGGGCATCACTGTCGTCACTATACCGGTTTTCACCGTTTACCAGGACGTATCCACGATCGGACCGCGCTAATGCCTCCTTTGCGTTTTGTTCAACCATGAGGATCGTCGTTCCCGTCTCGTTGATGCCGTCGATGTGATCGAACATCTCGTCGACAAGATCTGGTGCCAACCCGGCAGACGGTTCGTCTAATAACAGCAACTCAGGATCGGGCATCAACGCTGCGCCCATCGCTAACATCTGTTGTTGCCCCCCGGAGAGGGCGCCGGCCTGCTGTCCCTGTCGATCACCAAGGACGGGAAACCGATCATACACAAAGTCCAACCGTTCGGCTGGGACCCCATCAATCGGATAGGCGCCCAGCCGGAGATTCTCTTCGACAGTCAGTCCTGGAAAGATATTCTCAGTCTGTGGCACATAGCCAACCCCTGAACGAACCGTTGCTTCCGGTGATTTATTGGCGATATCTGTCTCTTGGTACTCGATCGTTCCGCTGTGGTATGTCGCTAGTCCGATGATCGTCTTGATCACCGTTGATTTCCCGGCCCCGTTTGGCCCGACGATCGTCACGTATTCTCTGTTTGCGACCGTTAACTCGACGCCAGAGAGGATCTGGAGATCACCATAGCCGGCATCGAGATCGCGAACGGTCAGCAGACTCACGTCAGTTCACCCCCCAGATAGGCGTCGATCACCCGCTCATCGTTGAGCACCGCTGTTGGGTCTCCGTCTGCCAGCAGACTACCCTGCTGGAGCACGATCATCCGATCGACCAATGCTGAAAGTGTTTCTAACTCGTGTTCGATAATGACAATCGTCATGCCATCGTCGTTGAGCGCTTGGATGTGATCGGCAATCGTTGCTGTTAGAGTCGGATTAACCCCCGCAAACGGCTCATCAAGGAGTAACAACTCCGGGTCCAGCATCAGTGTGCGAGCGAGCTCAAGCAGTTTCCGCTGACCACCTGACAGCTCACCGGCATATGCATCTGCGAGATGATCCAACTCAAACAGCTCAATCAGCTCTTCGGCACGCGTTCGAACCGTCTGCTCGGTTTGCTGCATCGCGTTTGTCCGGATGACTGCCGGGAGTGTCTGTTCGCCAGGTTGATTTAATGCTCCAAGCCGGACGTTTTCCCGGACCGTCATCGTTTCCAGTTCGCGGGTCTGCTGGAAGGTTCGGACCAAGCCTTTCTGTGCTAATCTTTCCGGTGGTGCTCCTGTCACAGCTGCTCCATTGAATGTGACAGTGCCGGCATCCGGTGCAATCACGCCACTCAAACAGTTGAACAACGTCGATTTCCCGGCTCCATTCGGCCCCGCGATCCCAACGATCTCTCCTCTATCAACATCGATCGACAGATCATCAAGGGCTCGAATCCCGCCGAACTCCTTGTGGAGGTCTGTCGCTGCAAGCAGACTCATGAATCAACCCCCAGTCGTTGTGGATCGCCCCAAATCCCGGCCGGCCGGTACCGGATAATCGCAATCAGAATAAGCCCGACCACCATCAGCCGGATCGATGCGAACACGTCACTGCCGACTGGCGTCAGGTCATTTGCGAACCGCGAGACCAGCCGGAGTCCCATGATGATGGCCAGTCCCCCGAGCACTGCTCGATGGTTCCCAGCCCCACCCAGCAACATCCCGATCCAGACCGTTACTGTCACCTGGATCGTGAAAAAGCCTGGCGCGACGGCACCGTTATAGATGGCGAACAATCCACCAGCGAGCCCCGCCAGTGCTGACCCGTAAATGAATGACTGAAGCTTGTATGTAACCGTTCGTTTGCCGACCGATCGGGTGACAAGTTCGTCGGCGCGGATCGCTCTGAGGACTCGTCCATACGGCGCTGTCGTCAATCGTGTGAGTACACCAAGGGCAAGCATCGTCATTCCTCCAAAGAGCAACAGTGTCGCGATGAGCGTTGTCTCACCGCCTCCAGTTACGGCGTTGATCGGCCGTGGGATACTCAGGATTCCAGTGTTTCCGCCAAAAATCGATTCGATGTTGACAAACACTGCGTGTGCGATCTCGGCGGTCGCAAGCGTCACCACCGCAAGAAAGTCCCCTCGCAACCGGATTGAGGTAATCCCGACCGCTGCCCCGACGATCGCGCTTGCTATGATCCCGGCAAGGATCGCCAACGGCCAGGGATACCCCAACCCGATCCCAGCAAAGGGGTCCTGTGCTGCAAGCATCCCCGTGGTGTATGCACCGACCGCGAAAAACACGACATGACCGAAATTGACCAGTCCGGTATGCCCGTATTGGAGGTCCAAGCCAAGGACAAGCAGCCCATAGATCACAAACAGGATCCCCACCTCAAGGAAGACATAGACACTTCCAGGGAGCTGTGCCTGCAGCGGTGTCAGCGCGAACAACCCACCGATGACAAAGATCAGTGCCCCACCAAGTAGTGCTCGGTCGCCATGTCCAGCGGGAAGATACTGGCTTCCGATCATGCCTTTCGCACCTCTACTCCCGTGATACCGCTTGGTTTGACCAACAGGACCGCAATGAGCACGACAAATGCCATTGCTGATGCCAGTCCCGTCATGCTTGATGGCAACACGACCGTCGCAAGTGAGACGACGATCCCGATGATGTACGCACCGAGGATCGCCCCGTATGGACTGCCAGCGCCACCGAGGATCGCTGCTGTGAGGATTTGGAGGATCTGGCTGTACCCCGTCCCTGCGTTGACATTTGTCTGAATCGCCAGGAGCGTCCCCGCAAGTCCAGCCAGCACACCAGCAAGGATCCACACGCTATCCCGGATGAGCTGTGTATCGATCCCCCGAACTCGGGCCAGTTCCTCGTTGTCGCCGACTGCCCGCATCGCGATCCCCACATCGGTTCGGGTCAACAGCAGGTGCAACAGCCCGAAGACAGCGATTGCAGTCCCAATCACGAGCAGGTGTTCGGATGTTACATATATGTCTCCAAGAAGAGAGACTTGTCCGATCGACAGCTCCGGAAGCATCTCGAAGCGGTAGGTGCTTGTCTCGGTTTGGAAATATCGTGCCTCTCGACCCCCGAAGATCCGGATTGCGTTTCGAAGCACGATTCCAAGCCCGATTGAGGTTAGCAACAACGGCACCGGGCCCGTGTGTGTGATTGGCGTGAAAAACGCTCGCGCCAGCAGCCAACTAACGATGCCTCCGCCAATCATCGCGATCAGGATTGCGACCGGGATCGGGGCTGGAAGCACTACCGTCGCTCCGAACCCGATGAACGCACCAATGGTGAGATACTCGCCATACGCGAAGTTGATCATGTTCACGATCCCGTAAATCAGCGTAAACCCGATCGCCGCAATCGCAATATACGATCCAGATACCAGTCCAAAGATAATATTTTGGACAAGCCCCATGCGTTCAGTACTCGCTGTCGGGGATGAACTCGCTGAGGTCCTCAGGCGTTACTTCATCGGCTGTGTCCCACTGTGTTTCTTGTGCGATAGTAATCGTTACTGGCCCTACGACGTTCCCGAACTGCGTGAATGTAACCGGTGTTGCAGCACCCTCGTATGTGATCTCGTCGCCGTTTGCCAGTGCTTCTTTGCCCTCTGCGAACGTTGCGACCGATGTCCCTTCGCCACGACTTACCGGACCGAGGTTCCGTTCGATCGCCTCGGGTGTTGCTTCGCCGGCCCGTTCGATTGCGAGTGCTGTTACTGTGACTGCATCCCAGGATGGTGGTGTCCATCCGTTGATCTCTGCGTCCCCAGCTTCCCGATAGATCTCTTCGAAGGTATCGTAGTTTGGCCCCGATTGGCCAGGATTTGCTACCCATGCCCCCTGCAGTTCGGCCCCGACTTGCTCGATGACACTCTGTTGGGCGAGTGTATCCGAGAGGATCGGCTGTCGTCCGTACCCGGCATCCGTCCAGTCACTCAGTGCCGTGATTGCCGATTCCTCTGGCATGCTCACAAGGAAGGCATCAAAGTCCGCCTCGAACAGTGTTCCCAGTGCTGACTGATAGGTCGACTGTCCAAGTTCGACTTCAATCTGTTCAACAACGGTCCCCCCGTTGTTCTCATAGACATCCACGAACCCCTCCACATAGCTCCGTTCGCCTTCCGTATTGCCGTTGATCACACCCAGGGTCTCATAGCCTTCTTCAAGCGCGTATACAGCACTCCCCGCTGTATGGACTGTATCACCGACTACTGTTCGCCAGACCCACTCGTCGTCCGACACATCGTCTGGAGTCCCAGCGTCACCACCGTTGGTGTCTAAAAACGTGGATCCCGGCCAAGGGGTGACAACGGGTGTCTGTTGTTCCTGTAGGAACTCCCAGAGTGGATTGATCTCACTCGAAAACAGGCCAACGATCGCGACTGCATCATCGTTTTTGATCAACTGCGTAACGACCGTTCGTGCCTCCTGTGGATCGACTCCCGTGTCTCGACGCTGGATATCCAACTCCGCGTCGAGTGGCCCGCCAGCATCGTTGATATGTGCCTTCGCAGCGTCGGCCGCCTGTGACACGCCCGGTTGGAGAAAATCAAACGCACCGGTAAGCGCTCCCGGTTGTCCAAAGACGACTGTTTCCGGCCCGGTATCACCGGTCGTTGTCCCATCGCTGTTCTCGTCGCTGTCACCAAATCCAACACAACCGGAGAGCCCAGCAACGCCTGCGCTTCCAACACCGGTAAGAAACGCACGCCGGCTCCCTGTTGGTGTGTTATCTAGACTCATCCAAACTGTGTTTGTTAATCTCACGGTTATATATCCATCGCTCTCCAGTCAATGCTGCCACCGGGAATACTGCCGCTTGTGTCCTCCAATGAGATGTTCACACTGCCGAAAATATCCTAAAGGAGTCCACAGCATGGAGGCTGTCATGTTTGCAATGTCTTCGTTGGATATCCCACTTTTATTTTCCCAGGTGTATTACTGTACGATGTGACAATGCCAAAGAACCTCCTGATCCCGTTTGATCTGTCGGATCCGACGCCACTCCCACCGAGCTTGGCAGAGAACCTCAGCGACATGGACATCATCGCTCTCGGGCACTACCCGGTCCCGGAGCAGACACCAAATAAATCCGCAAGCGAACACTTCGAGGGGGATGCCAAACAGACGCTGGATGAACTCACACGACCGCTTATCCAAGCTGGTGCCGCTGTTACCCCCGAACTCGTTTTTGGAAAGGACCGCCAGGCGGCGATCAAAGAGCTGATGATCGAGTATGATTGTGCCGCTGAATTGCTGCCTGCGCCATCGGCAGCTGTCGATCAGATCCTTGTTCCGATCCCACCAGCCGGTTCATTGAGTGAATTGCCGACATTCATTAGCCTGCTCAGTCCCACCGGTCCACAGGAGATCACACTCTTTCATGTCATCGAAGGGGATCACGACCGTAGCCATGGAGAAGAGATTGTCGACGCGGTTCGCGAACAGCTAGTTGCTGCTGACGTCGCTCCTGATGCGATTAACACACGGATCACTGAAAATGCGAAACACGATAAGGAACTGCTCCGTGTGGCACCTGACTATGATGCCGTCGTAATGTATAACGCCCAAGATCGCCCTGGCGATTTCCTCTTTGGTGCACTCCCACAGCGGATTCAAAACAAGACAGCCGATCCCGTGATCGTCGTTCGCCGGGATTACTGACTGGTTGTCCCACAGTAGGAAGCTACGTCCGACCTGCAGGGCGGGACGGTCACCAACGAGAGATCCCCACACCATCCTCGAACGGCGAGGGTTCCTCCTTGGAGGAGAACTGAAAATAGCTTAGAGTCGTCTACAGAGCCAACAACACGAGTGTGTCGAGACTTACTCCTGAGCCGGGTTACTTCGGCTGAGTGGTAGCGATTCCGTCGTCTTCTTCATCACGATACTCATGGATGAGCGTTCCAAGTGCGCCTGTCCGATCGGTCCGATCGCGTCCATACAGGAAGTAAATCAGGATCGATCCGACAGTAATCCCGATTGCACCCATGATCGGGAGCAGTCCCATCTGAGTCAGCAACACGAACCCGCCACCAATCCCAAACAGCTGGACGTATGGATACCCGGGGGCGGTAAACTCCGGTTCATAGGATCCAGACGGCAGATCAGCTTCCCGGAACGCGATCAATGCGAGGTTACTGATCGAGAACACGAGAATCTTGAACGCGCTTGCTAACTTTGCCAGCTCAATAACCGGCACGAAGGCAATCAACGTCAACAGCACTGCGCCAGTCAACAGGATGGAGTTGCGTGGGGTTTTGAACCGATCGTCGATCACTTCAAGCTGTGGCGGTAGCAGGTTATCACGGCTCATCGCCAACGGGAACCGCGAGGTCGACATCACACCGGCATTGGCCATGCTTGTCAAAGCAACAATCGCGATCAGGGAGATGATCACGACACCAAACCCACCAAAGAGCATCTGTGCACCGTCAGCCATCGGGGTCAGCGAGGCAGTTCCGCCAGGACCGCCATGCATTAGCACTTCTGGGTCGCTTAAAACGACGATCGCACCAACGACAGCCACATAGATTACCGTCATAATCGACATCGAACCCAACATTGCCCGTGGAAGGTTCTTCCCGGGATTTTCCACTTCTTCGGCCATACTTGCGATTTTCGTCACGCCAGCAAACGAGACGAACACAAACGCAGCAGCTGTAATCACGCCCCACTCGCCGTGGGTCACAAACGGCGTCAGCTGACCGAAGTCAGCATACACGCCCGCATTGAGCGTATAGGCAGTCAGTCCAACAAGCACAAGGCTAACGATAATCGCTTGAACTCGGCCACTGAGCTCCGTCCCGGAGATATTCAACAAGACAACAACAAGGCCCAGCCCCAGAGCGACGTATTTTACAGCCCCCTGCGAAATTGGCGCGATCAACAACAGATACGCGCCGAGTCCCATCAGCGCGAACGAACTCTTAAAGGTAAGGGAAAACCATGAGCCGATCCCAGCGATCGTCCCAAACACCGGACCAAGGGCACGATCGATATAGAGATAGGTTCCGCCAGCTTCCGGCATCGCGGTTGCCATCTCTGCTTTTGATAGGGCCGCCGGCAGTACCACAAGCGCAGAAATAACATACGCCAAGATGACTGCCGGTCCAGCCTTCTTGAAGCCAAGTGCAGGGAGGACAAAGATCCCACTCCCGATCATTGCCCCCATGCTGATCATCATCGTTGGATATAATCCAAGACTGCGATCCAAGTCGTGTGAGACCATTCTATCACTATATCAAACACTAGTATTTAAATACTCTTCGATATTCCCAATAGAAGAGATAACAATTAGATTTATTATAACCCTCTTCATATCCTCTGGTAGCGATGTCAATCACACAGCAGTCCTCGCAGTTTCAACGCGTCCTTCCGACTGGGTTGATCGGGTTGCTTGGCCTGATCGTCGGCGCGATTACTGTCGAATACCTTCTTAACCATCCTGATCCGACGCTTCTCTGGCGGGTCGAACTGGCCGTTGTCTCGATCGTTTCTGTTGGTGCGGTCGTCGTTGCCTACCGGCTCAAGGAGAGCTATTATACCGCTCGTGATCTCTGGGCGATTTTCGCCTGGAGTCTCATCGGCCTTGTTGCTGCGACCGGGCTCGCCTGGGGTATTTATACACACATTGCCACCGGCCCTGGCAGTGTTGCTGAACCGATGTTCATTTTCGAAGAACTGGCCCTGGCTGGGTTTGCCTTCGGGCTTGTGTTCGGTCTCAATCGTCGTTCGCTGCTGGAACGACAGATGGACTCCGCACTTGACACCCACGATCCGGTCGAATCCGATGGTGTCTTGACGGTAATGTCGTTGATCGGCGATGAGACTACAGAACTCAAACAGCGCTGGGTTGTGCTTGAATCACTCGTCGAAACAACAACTCTGGAAGTACCCATTGAGGCGTTTGTTACTGACCTTTCGAACACGGCTCACTTCCCGGATGAGAAAGACGAGACCCGTGAGATCCTCCAAAACCAGCATTTCCCAGTCCTTCAGGAGAACAACCTTGTGCGGATTAACAACGATATCCAGACAGTCGAGTATATCGGGCCACAAGCAGTCGTTGATTACCTTACGACCAGCAGGGAACACTAACACCCTGCTATAGACGAGCGGGTTCTTCTTGTCCGAATACGGCGCCGATCCCTTCGGTATTGCTTCGGTCGAGGACAGTTACGATATCGCCGGCATTGAGTACCGTCTCACTGGACGGGGTGATGATCTCCGTTCCGCGTCGAATCGCCAGTAGCGAGACCGTATCGGCAAGGTTCTCGTTGTCTCGTGCTGTCTTGACGGTCTGGTCGACGATGGGGGCTGTTGCTGCAACTGTGATTTCGAGAATTCGTGCGCTTTCCGTTCGCCAGATTTCTGCGATCCCGTCAGCTTGGGCCTCCCGACCAGGACCAAACGGTTCGTAGGGACTTTTGAATTCCGTCTGCACGAGTTCTTCATCCTCGATTGCAATTCCTAACTCCGAGAGCTGTCGGCCGATCTGTCGGAGGTCTTCGGTTGTCTTCCCGACTGCAACGACATGGAGATCCCGTTTTCCAGCCATCAGCACGCGAACATTGATGACTCCCGGAATCGCGCGTGCCGCCATCGCACTTTGCTCGCGCTCGGCAGCTGGTACGGTACACATGAAGATCCCGACAAGGTGCCCGCCAGCACGCTCGAAGTTGATGCTTGCTTGATATCCACTGATCACCCCTTCTCTTTCCAGCCGGTCAATTCGATTGTGGATCGTCCCGTCTGATACCCCCAATTCATCCGCCAACGCAGTTGCGGATACGTTCCGCGCATCGTCCATCAGCGCATGGATAATGCGCTTATCGATGTTATCGAGTTCGTATGCCATAATTCCCTCTCAGTTAGTTCGCTGTTCGAAACTACAACGACCAGACCAATGATTATATCGGTCTTTGGTTATCGAGCCTTTCTAATGGAAGCGGGCTCCAAGCCCGCTGCATGGCTGATCGTGTCCCTGACGACCGGATCTGGGCGAGTCAGTGGTATCGGGTGACCCCTCGATCGTTTATCCATGAAGAGCTGTTTTTTGATCCCGAACACGTACTTCGGGTGTTTGCCGGCGAATCCTACAAGTCGTTGCTCTTACGCCAAGACGGACGCGAACAGCATGCTCACGAACTAGGCGACGAGTACGTCTCGGTACCAGCCGAGCAGCTCACAGAGGATGACCGCACCGACACGATCCCAGCCAATACAATCGAAACGATCACCATACAAAGCGGCTCGTTGCTCCGAAAACCGCGTCTCCGGATCGATACTGCCGATGCCGCATTCACGTATTATCATTTTTCGCGACGACACGATGTCGAGCCACTTGCGACAGAGCTGCGGACACAGTATGCAGACATCGAGATTGTTCTCGATGGTGAAACGATTTAGTCCGAATCAACGCCTGTGGAGACTGCGCTCCCCGTGGATACATCCGTGTCTGCAAAGCGCGTCGTGGAAGCAGGAAGCCCCACCCTCAAGGAACCAGCGTCAGCTGGTGAGTAGGGTGGGGTAGTTCACGCGTCGATTACCTGTCTGATATCTGCCGCGATGCGTTCTCTGGCGTTTGACTGTGTCACCAAGCTCACAACGACTGTCACGACAATGGCAACAATCAACGAGAGCGCCTCGACGGCGGCTCCTGTCGGGAGGCTAAAGTCATAGAACGTGACTGCGATCGCAAGAGAGAGGTTCAGCAGTAAGCCGACTCCAGCTCCGGCAATCGCACCTTCGGTAGTTGCCCCCTTCCAGTTGAGCCCAACACCAAGCAGCGGGACCAGTGCCGCTGCAAACAGCCCCCAGCCGACGACCCCAAGCAGGCCAACAAGGATCTCCACGTAGTAGACTAACAACACGGAGGCGATAATGATCAACACCGTTGCGATCCGGTGTGCACGCAGTTCCGCCTGGTCGCTTTCATATTCATAGCCAAGGCTTTCTGGGATATCGCGGGCTAAGTTCGCTGCGCCGATATTGATGAATGCGTCACTGGTGCTCATCACAGCGCCGACGGCAGCTGCCAGGACGATCCCGGCGAGGACTGCCGGCGTGAACTCGACGAGAAACACTGGCGCTGCCTGATCCGGGTGTGCAAGTTCCGGATACGCCCCCGTTTCGACCAGCGAGCGCATCCCAACACCCAATGCGAGCATCATCAGTGAGGCGGCGAAATACGAGAGTCCGGCGATCGGGGCCCCCCACTTGAGCAGGCGGGTATCACGAACCATGTACAGTTTATGCGCCATGTGCGGTTGCCCGGAGTTCCCGACGATAAAGAGGAAATACCACGACAATCCGAGCAGGACAGGACTGGCACCGAAGGCACCGGCAAACTCAGGCGAGGCTTGGGCGATGTCCTGGCTGATTTGGGTAAAGCCATCGAGCTGGGTCACCGCGATCACGAACACGACGAGACTGCCAAGCACCATGATCGCCCCCTGGATGAGGTCGGTAAATATGCCAGCGATCATGCCACCACCCACTGTATAGACGCCGATTACGGCAACTCCAACGAGAAGGGCCGTTGCTTCGCCAATCCCGAACACGGACTGGAGGACGAATGCGATCGCCAGAAACTGCACGCCCAGATACGAGATCACGCCGAGCAACACTGAAACGGCAACCAGAAAGCGCACAGTGCTGCTCTCATATCGGGCGTACGCTGCATCCGGAATCGTCAGGATGTCCCGCACCTCGGCCATCAACCGCATCTTCTTGCCGAGGACAAACCACGAGACGGGGAAGGCAAGCGGCGCCACAATTGCGATCCACAGGAACCCATAGCCACCATCATAGAACAGCCCCGGACCGCCAATAAATCCGAAGCCACTCATGATCGACGCAAAGGCCGCGAATGCAATCGCCCAAATGCCAAAGCGCTTGCCTGTCACAAGGAAATCCTCAGTATCTTCTGTTTGCCCGGTTGCCCAGATCCCAATGACGACAATGCCGATCAAATAAACCGCCAGCACACCGACGATCACGGGGTCGGTTGCTTCGATTGGCGACTGAAGCGGCAGTGTCTCAATCATCGATCATCACCCTCAGTCTGGCCACCGTCAGCTGTCACTGTCGTTGCCCGGTCCCGTTGGCGGAACTCCTTGGCCTGTTGCTCGCTCCAAATGTATCGTTCGAACAGGTATGGATACGAGAACATCAGATAGAGTGCTGGTGGCATCCACAGCAGATAGATCACGACTGCAGTTGCACGCGGGAACCCGAACCAATAGATCGGATCAGTATAGCTCGGATTCTGGAAATGGAAAAACCACAGCAGCGCAAAGGCAACTCCCAAGATCACGAGCAAGCCTGCAATAAGGAGCTGGAAGGGCCGTCCTGTCGATCGCCGTGCGGAACTTTGTGTCCCGATCAAAACATACAGCCCGATAAATGCAATCGCACTGTATGAAAACGCTACTTGCCCGGTCTGTCCACCGATGAACATCGCGCCCAGCATGACCACCAGTGGAATGACCGATAACAATACATATTTGTCCTCAGACAATTCGAGATTCAACACCATACCAGGCGTAATTAACGCGATTCCAATAAAAGTGGGTGACTTAATCCCGGGTATTACCCCGAATTACTCCCGCTTCTCGAGACTTTAAGTCAAATATCGTTGATATTATCGTTGATTGTCGAATGTATCAAATATAGTATAGTATTACACGTCCGATGACTCATCCGGATACTCAGCTGGATCCATATCTAGCACGTCGCGTTCGGCAGCTGTCGGTCGCGGCCTACGGGTAGTTTCTTGTTGGACGATCGCATCCTCAAGATCGCTGAGAGCTGCCTGTCGTGTTTGTCCCTGTTTGGTGATCCTGCGCGATTTAGGCAAGTACCACTTCCACTGTCAACCGCCTCGAAGACACGTCTTAACCCACGCTTGCTGTATTCCTGTAGAGGGCAACGTTTTCGGCTCAGCGTGTTCGTTATGTTGTATGGATCCGTTCCGGGGTGAGCCCTCAGAGTCGACAATCAGCTACGAGCCGGCAAACGTCAAAGACCTGCTTGTCGAGATGAAAAATACGGCCGAACTCCTCATTGATCTCTCTTATTCCGCGCTCTTATCCGCTGACAAACAGCTCGCCCGTGAGGTCCTCGCGCTTGAAGAACGGATGGATCGCCTCGAGCTCCGGGCCGGTATGAGTCTCTTGATGGCCGCACGGAATCCTCATGATGCCGAACGGCTCGCCCCTGTTATTGGGATCGTTGCTGCGACTGATGCGATCAGCGATGCAGCTGGCGATATCGCGAAGATCATCCTTGACGATATTGGCGTTCCGCCTGCGATCCGTACTGCATTGCCTGCTGCCGGTCAACCGCTCGTTCGAGCAACTGTCGCTGCCGATTCTACAGACGCCGGGAAGACACTTGGAGCGCTTGATCTTGAGTCATCTACTGGTGTCCGTGTTGTTGCCGTTCGAACCGATGATGACTGGCAGCTTACTCCCGGTCCGCAGACGGTTCTTCCTGCTGGGGCAGTCATCTTACTTCGTGGTCCTGTTGCCGGTGTTACGACCGTCTACAACCGACTGACCGGCCAGTCATATACGCCACCAGCAAGTCCGACCGATATTGACGATGATCTCGATCGCGCTATCGAGACGATCATGCGTATGAAAGAGCTCTCTGAGCTGGCTGTTGATCTGGCCTACAGTAGCGTCTTGTTTGATAGCGAGCCGCTTGCCGAGGAAGTCCGAAACATCGAGGTGGAAGTAGATAGTCTCCAGTCACGATTTGAAGCATGGGTGCTTGAAGCGGCTGGGACAATGGCTGATCCGGTCAGTCTTCGTGGACTCCTTCAACTCAGTGTCAGCACCGAGATGATCAGCGACGCTGCGATCGACATTAGCCGTGGTGTCTTCCGTGATATCGATGTGCACCCGGTCGTTCACCTCGCTGTTCGAGAAAGCGATGAGCTTCTCGTCCGTGTTGAGGTCACACCAGGTAGTACACTCGAGGGGGTCGTCGTCGAGGGGGGCTTGCCGAACGTCGATCCAACGATGCAACTCATCGCGATCCGACGTCCGAGCGACGGCTGGATTCTGATCGATACTATCGACGACAAGCTCAAAGCCGGTGATGTCTTGATCGCAAAAGGAACACGCCGAGCTGCCGATATGTTCCGCGACTACGCCGAACATTGAGCCCTGCAGTTTCTGTCCTGGCACAGGACATTGTGTCGTCTAAAAGCCGACTGTTCGTGCCGCCAGCCACAGGAACACAAGCATTCCGGCCACATCGACAACGTTTGTAACGACTGGAATCGTCGTATCGTCCGGATCGATACCGAGCCGGTAGGATCCGTATGTAACTATAATGCTCACGACGATCGCCAAGACAGTGATCGTAAGCCCGCTCCCTAACGCAATGACTAGCAATGCTGACAACCCGAGTCTCGCATCGATAAGAAGCCCAATGCCCCACACCCCGATTGCTAATCCGGTAAAGATCGTCACCGCAAGCCCGAGGACGGCGATTATGTTCGCCCAGAGGATCCGATCCCGTGGGTCAAAGGCCGTTGTTCCCAAGTGAAATCGTGTTGTCAGTCGTGATGCGAGGATCGCACCAAGGTTTCCGCCCATCCCGACCATTGTTGGTATCATCACCGCGAGTAACGCGAATTCAGCAAGCATCTCCTCAGCAGCATCCAGTGCGATCCCCGCCCAGAGGACAAATACCGACAGCACAACCAACAGCGGGAACATATGCCGGATGATACTGCCTGCCGCCCACGAGCCAAGGTGTGTGCTGTCATCAAGCATTAGCCGATCACCCCGCTAACCCCGTCCACGACAGCTACCGCAAGCAACAAAAACACCATCCCGAAGACATCACCCAACGTTGTGACAATCGGTCCAACGAGATTATCGGGGTCATAGCCACGCCGATAGCCAGCAAAGAGCAATCCCAACAGCCCGATAATAAGTACAATTGCTGTCAGCACCCCTGAAATGAGCATAATCGCAAGAAACTCCCAGAGCGCTGCTGTCGGCCGGCCGACAATCTGGAGGATCCCCCACGAGAGCACTGCGATCACAACCGAGATCCCGATCGCGTTCACTACAGACGCCACCACCGCGTTTGTTACTCGTGGTTCGATCACAACTCGTGGTACAATCAGTCCCTGATGTAGTCCGCTGGCAATACGACCGCCAAGAGCGCCATAAATATTTCCGCGTGTCGCCAGAAAGACCGGCACCATCACGAGTAGTCCCGGAAACCGGGCCAGGCGATCGACTAATGCCCCCAGGACTGTTCCGGCAAACAGGCCACCGAAAAGTGCAATCACTAATACCGGCAGTGCTTCCCGATAGATCCGCCACGCCTCCCGGCGTGTCTGCATGTATACCCTCTCGGCCAACAGGCTGAAAAAACGTGTGTCTCTGTGCTACTTACTGAGTCGGTGTCGTTTCGATGGCCCGCTGAAGATCCGCTATCGATCCGAGGCCGACCCTGTGCCGGATCAGGCAATCTGTCCTCACACAGTCCAGTAGCCGAAGGGATGATTGGGTCGCTCGTTTGTGGTCGTCGCTTTGCCTACTCGTCAGTGCCCATCCCTGTGTAATCAGTGCGACCAACGGTCATGACCGGGCGATCGGTCCCAACGAGAACTGACTGCGTTGTACTGCCAAAAATGACCTTTCCTGTCGGTGATCGTTTCCGCCGTGAAAGACAGATCAGATCTACATTGTGCTCGTCGGCCAGTTCGACAATCTGAGCAGCTGGATTCCCGCTGGCTTCGAGAAACTCATACGCAATGTCGGCATCATCCAGTCGTTCCGCTGCCCGGCGGACAGATCCCAGCTGGTTGACCGCCGCACCTTCTGGGTTGTCTTGGAAGACATGCAAGAGCAGTACTTCAACACTATCAGTCGCTTCCGGGAGTTCGGCGATCCCGGCTGCCTGTCGTCGGGCGCGCTGTTCGTCCCTGTCGATCCCCGCGAGCACACGGTACATACGTGCACGATGTGCCGTCTCCCTACTAGTAGTCCGTGGTTCAAGGCTTGATGACCAGCTTCCCCAGATAGCTGCGGTTCATAACGTCCCGATGGGCTGCTGGTGCCTCCGCTAGTGTGTAGGTATCGGCGATCTCGACTGACACAACTCCTTTGTCAAGTAGCGTTGCGAGCCGCCGTAGCGGGACGCGAAGATCCGGCGTATTGAACAGACTCATAAACTGGTATGTCACGTCTTTCGAGCGGGCTGGTCCATCATTGGTAAATCCTGGGTCGGGACTGTTCTCGCCAATCCCGATGACCCGACCGTGTGGTGCCGCAACCTCTGCATCCAGCTGGAGGTAGTCATCGAGGCGATGATCCACAATGACATCTACGCCATCAGCTCGGTCGTCGATTGCTGCTTGTAGATCCTCTCGGGTATAGTCGAATACCGTTTGTGCACCAAGTTCCGTCAGCTGCTCATGATAGTCCGGCGCGGCCGTCGTGAGCACGTCCGCATTCACTGCCGCTCCAAGCTGGACTGCCATATGCCCGACACCCCCAGCGCCGCCGTGAATAAGACTGGTCTCAGCCGGTCGCAACTCCCCGTGATCGATTAGCGCCCGCCAGGCTGTACAGCCGATTACACCGGCGGCACCGGCTACAACCGGATCGACTCCTTCCGGTAACGTCACGACACGATCAGTCGGAATCGTCGCGTATTCCGCGTAGGCGCCCTGATAGGCACCGTTTCCGATCCCTGTCCCATAGACCATTTCGCCGACAGCAAACTGCTTGACATCTGCTCCCGTCTCTATGATCTCCCCAGCAACATCGACACCGGGCGTAAACGGCAAGCCAACCGGCTCATACGTTCCCTCACGGAAGTACGTATCAACCGGATTCACGCCGGCCGCGGTAACCGCAACAAGCAGTTCCTCATCGTCTGGCGTTGGTCGGTCGATATCCCTGACTTCGAGTGTTTCTGGACCGCCATGACTGCTGACCTGAACGGCACGCATACGACCAAGAGATTGGATTGGTCCCTCATAAAATCGCATCCCGCCGCACTCCAGCCAATACCTCTATTAGTTTCGACTTGTTCGATGTTGTCAAGTGGGGACTACATATGACTGATCGCGATCCACAGCGAGCCGAGTACGACACGGTCCCGAACCTGATCGATATGATACAGTATGTTGCAGAAGGGATCAGCATGGAGTTCGACCGCTGGGGCGAACCCTATGTCACGGGACCAGGTCTCTATTTCGTGATCGTTGCAGATGTTCATTACGGCGAGTACGCTGATCCATTAGGAGCAAACACATGGCCGATTGACACCTGTCGAGTGATTCCCACCACACCCGATGGATTCGTTGAGGCTGCTCGTGCTGTGAGTCGGGACCGTGATGGGGCTGTCATCGTCGCTGCTGATGGAACGGTCCAACAGCAGATGGTTCGAATCACTGGCCCGACGAACATCGATGCGATCACGGACGATACCATCGATTACGCCGACTGGATGGGGACGAAACACCTGAGTGCGATCGAAGCCTCGGTCCGCGATGAAGTCCTTGCGGCGATCACACTCAGCGAGGAGAACGGTCGCGTAACGGTCTTTGCGGACGGCCAATACACTGATTATAAACGCCACGAACTTGGGGGGCGCTGGCGGATCGAGACTGAAGGTTGACCCGCCATCGCTGCTGGCTCCCATCGATTCTGACGATTTTAGTTTTACTTTCACTCCGCTTGGACGAGGTATAAGTGCTGTACAGTCGTTGACTCATATAGAGGGACCCCGGCCACGGCCCCGGGCCCTCTCCCGACACGATCGGGCCCTCGTCACACGCTCTTTCCCGACAGAACCGAGACAGAGATTCTGTCTCCGTTCTGCCCGTTTCATGTGTTCTCCGACAGCGAAGCCTCGCCGGTGTTTTTCAGGTAGTAGGGTGTTCTACGATCGCTGTCTGCATTGCATCCGAACAGAATGCACTCCCAAGCCCCCCTGTCTCGTCGGCCACGATAACGCCAGCTCGTGAGCCGGTGATCTCTTCGAACTCCTCGATCGCCCGGGTTGCTGCGGTGGCAGCGTCGACACCTGATTCGACATGGCCAACTGCTCGTCTTGCCAGTGTCACCCGGGCGATATCTTCGCCTGCCCCGGTCGTACTTGCGGCACCAGTTGGCGAGGCATAAAAGCCCGCTCCGACCTGTGGCACGTCCCCAACGCGACCCCGTAACGCGAGCCACCGGCCGCCAGTCGATGTTGCTGCAGCAAGTTGTCCATCTGCAACTGCAACCGCACCGACTGTATCGTGATCAGTCGGCTCGGTGTTCGACCCGAAATGCTCTGTTGTCCACGCACGCTGGCTGTCAATCCCCTCCGGCATCGAAACCTCTCCAAACCGATTGGTTGTTCGCTCAGTCCGGAGGTCTTGCCCGGTGTCAATTCCGGCACTGGCTGCCAAATCGACGGCATGGACGCCGGCGACGAGGACATGTGGTGTTTCCTCAAGGACGTGTCGAGCGACGCTGACGGCTGCCTCGACACCTGGCATCGAACAGGCAGCCCCGACCGATCGATCACTGGTCATCATCCCAGCATCAGTCCGTGGGATCCCGTCAGTCTGGAGCTGTGCCCCAGTTCCCGCGTTGAACTGTGGATCCGCCTCGAGGACACGAAGCGCCTGTTCGACTGCATCTAACGGCGTCGCTGCCTTCGCCCCTTTTGTAGCGGCCGTATCAAGTGTGGCTTGTCGTTTTTCCGGCTCGTCTGGAACGCCACCTGCCCCGCCATGAACTAAGATACGCATGATACTATCTGGATACCACTTGTAGGGTTTATACGAATTGTGTGAGATCCCTCGCCAGGGGATCTTCCGAACGTGGCAAGCGGCTCCTGTTTTCGGGACGCGTGTTCCCCACCAAAGCTATGATCTTATTCGACGTAATAGCTGATCTCGACAGCTGCAGTCACGCTTACATCGTCGTTTTCGATAACAGTCCCGCCGGCGGCAGCGTCGTCAAGGGCCTCCGCGTAGTTGACGCGAAGTGGGCCAACATGAGCGTTCTGAGTTGTGATGCTCTTGGGCCGGTCCACGACGAGGTCGTTTTCGGCCGCGATAATATCGGCCGTCGCTTCGGCATCGTCGATGGCCTGTTCGATTGCTGTTTCTCTGAGTTCGTCCTGTGTCTGCTCATCGATCGTGTAAGTCACACGGCCGATATTATCCGTACCAGCATCTAAGGCGATATCGATCACCTCGCCGACACGGTCGATCTCTCGGATCGTTATCCCGTATTCATACCGTCCCCGAATCGTACTATCACGGCTGTCCTCACGAATCTGATAGTGGGTTGTTGTAATATCGTTTGCGGCGATTCCGGCATCGCGGAGTGTCTGATACAACTGTTGGCTACGCTCTGCTAACCGCTCCCCGATTGCTGGGACGTCTGTTCCAGTTTCGGTGACACCAATGGAAAGCCGCGCGATAGTGGGTTCAGTTGTCACCTCACCGTTCCCGGTGACGCTAATTGTCGTTGGCTCTCTGGTTGCTGTCGGCTCTTCATCGGTCTGTGCGCTTGAGAGACAGCCGGCAGCACCGGCTGCGAGTCCTGTCCCTGCAATCGCAAGCACCTTACGTCGTTGCATTACAATCGATCGATTATCGTGTTCCTGTAAACGTCTTCTCTAATGTTCAACGACTCTTTGAGAGATCCTACGGCCGTTTTCACAGATTTCCACGGCGGATGCGATGGGCTTGGTTCCGCTGTTGGTGACTGTGTGTACCATCAGCCGGGGGACTTTTGATCCCTTCTGCGGTACCCCGAGGTATGAGCAGTCCCGATATGGACGCACTGCTGGCTCCTGATTCAATCGCGGTTATCGGAGCAAGCCCGGACTCTTGGTACGCCTCGAATCTGGTTGACCATCTCACGACCTATGGCTACGATGGCGAACTCTACTACGTCAATCCTGGTCGGGAGACGGTCTTTGGCGAACCCTGCTATGATTCGATCAGTGAGGTGCCAACTGTTGTTGATCTTGCTGTAGTTAGCGTCCCTCGTGAGTATGTTCTTGACACGGTTCGGGAGGCCGGCGAGATGGGCGTCCCGGCTGCCGTCATTATTACGGCTGGCTTCGCGGAGGCCGATGCCGAAGGGGCGGAGCTTGAAGCTGAGCTTGAGACACTGATCGATGAGCTCGATATGGCCGTTTGTGGCCCGAACACGATCGGCTTTGCGAATGCCCATGCTGATACCGTAGTCTCGTCGGTCTGTTCGCGCAAGCCAGACCCGGGATCGATCGGACTTGTCAGCCAGTCCGGCGCGTTGGCGTTTGCGACGTTTTTCGATCGTGCCAAAGACGAGGACCTTGATTTCGCCTATATTATCGCCAGCGGCAATGAGGCCGGGCTCTCGATCGCTGACTACGTGGAGTATATGGCAGCTGATGATCGCGTTGATGTCATCTGTACGTATATCGAAGGGATCGACCAGCCCCGCCGATTCGTCGATGTTGCGACACAAGCAATTGCGGATGGCACACCGGTCCTGGCAGTCAAGATCGGCCGTTCGGAGGTCGCCAAAGCCGCCTCGCTGTCACATACCGGCTCGATTGCTGGCAGCAATGCAGCATGGGATGCAGCGTTTGCCCGGTCAGGGATCGAACGGGTGCCGGATATCCCGGATCTGCTCTCGCGTGGGCAGGCCCATGCGAAACTCTCGACAGCTGCGAGTCCAAACGTGTGTGTCGCCTCGACAAGTGGTGGCCTCGCAACGCTGCTTGCAGACCTTGCGACTGATCGGGGACTGTCCTTGCCTGCGATCGATGGGGAGACCGAACAGGCGCTGCTTGCAATGGACGAGCTCCTTACGTTCGGTGAGATGCACAATCCGGCCGACATCCGGGGCTATGGTGCAGAGGTGCTTTCCGAGATCGCGGATATCCTGCTGACCGATGACACCTTCGACGCGTATGTGTTTGCTGTTGCCCTGCCTGCTGTCGGCGATCGTGCTGAGACAATCGCCGCTGAAATGCAAGCCATCCAGCAGCGTGCCGATGATCCGGTCGTCTTCCTGTGGACCGGTCGGAAAACACCGATGGACGATGATGAACCGCCGCTGCCTTACGAGGACGTTCGACAGGAGGGAACACTTTACTACGATCCCGCCACAGCGATGGATGCTGTCGCCTCGCTGGTGTCCTTCGGTCAGGAAACTCCTGCTACCCCACGTTTAACCGACCATCATACCGTTGAGGGGATTGTTCCATCGGTACCGTCAGATGCAGTATTGACATGGCTGGAAGCGCAGTCGCTGCTCTCGACTGTGGATGTTGAACCGATCGAAACCTACCACGCTACTGATCCAACAGCGGCCGCCGCCGACGCTGCTGGGTTTGATGGTCCGGTCGTCATGAAAGTTGATTCACGTGACGTGCCACACCGGACGGATGCGAACGCAGTCGCAGTCGGGGTGGCCCCCGATGACGTTGAGGCGACAGCTGCAACCCTGATTGAAAATGCACGATCCTATGCGCCTGATGCTAACATTGAAGGGGTGTTGCTTCAGCCGCAGGTCGCTGCTGAAGACATGACAGAGGTCCTTGTCGGCGCAACTCAGGATCGAAGCTTTGGCCCTGTCATCACTGTTGCTCCCGGTGGTGTAAACGTAGAAACGACGGGTGAACGCAATACTCTCACCTTTCTTCCGCCGGTCAACAAACAGTTCGTCGTCGATCGACTTGTTGATTCTCAGCTCGGTGCAACTCTCCAGTCGACACGCTCTGGCCCAGCAGCCGATATCGATGCGTTAGCAGAGCTGATCGTCAGCGTTGGACGGCTGCTGACCGCTGAGAACGTCCCACAGATCGAGGAACTGGATCTCAATCCGGTCTTTGTTGGTCCTGACGGCGTCTCGATCGTCGATATCCTCATCCGAACTGCAGAATAACGGCGTACCATCGAATCTTAATTAATTTTATAAACATTCACACTAACGGCCTGACGTGCCGATCGATCACGAAACGATCCGCGATGCGGTCGCGCGGAACTACTATTTGGTAGCAGTCGATTTGCCGAAGGACGCCGAGCGAGTTCTAGAAGAGGCGATTGACGCCGAATCTAACTCGGAGGCAGCAACCGTCCTTGAGAGCATGCTTGAGAACGCTCGTCGGGCCAGAGCAGAAGGGATGGCACTCTGTCAGGACAACGGTGTCAACGAACATTACGTTCGGATCGGGGCGGACGTCAATCTTGCCGATGGCGTCCAACTTGAGGAGGCGATCGCTGACGGGATCCGGTTAGCTACCGAGAAGGTCCCGCTTCGTCCGTCAGTTGTCCATCCAACAACACGCGACAACGACGGTGATAACACCAGCGTCGATGTCCCGATCGTACATACTGAGTATGTCGAGGATGGCGATGCCCTGGAAATCACCACTGTCGCAACCGGATTTGGCTCGGAAAACCAGAGTCGCCTTGCGATGCTGACTCCCTCCGCTGGCGTTGAAGGGCTCAAAGAGTTCGTTGTCGAGAGTATCAAGGAAGCTGGTGGGAAGGCGTGTCCACCCTACACTGTTGGTGTCGGTATCGGTGGGACATTCAATGAGGTTGCGAATCAGGCTAAACGAGCTGGCGCGTTACGCTGGTGTGGCACCCGGCATGAAGACCCGGAGATCGCTGTGATGGAGAAAGAACTGAAACGCCGGATCAACGAGACTGGAATCGGGCCGATGGGTATCGGTGGTGATACGACCGCGCTGGCAGTCCATGTTAACGTCACCGGAACACATATCGCCGGGAATCCGGTCGCCGTCAAGCCAATGTGTCACCCGCGCCGACGATTTACCGTCCGGATCGAGAACGACAACTCATATCGGTTCCGGGACCGGTTTGAGGATTCGGATCACGACGCAGCACGAGTTATCCCAGGCGAGGAACTGTTAGCATGACCGTGCGACTCGAAGCGCCGGTGTCGGAGGCCACCGTTCGAGACCTTGAGTTAGGAGAGACCGTCTATATTGATGGGCTTGTGTACACGCTGCGGGATGCCCAACACATTCGAGCGCAGAACTATCTGGATGCCGGCCGTGAGCTGCCCGTTGATCTCGACAACCAGATCGTGTATCACTGTGCGCCCGCGTATCAAGAGACTGAGGATGGTGACTATGAGATCCTTGCTGGTGGGCCAACAACAAGCGAACGGCTCAACTTTTTTGCTCCGCGGATGATTCGCGAGCTTGGCGTCCGTGTGCTAGCTGGCAAAGGTGGCATGAACGAAGAGACCCTGGCAGCGATGGCCGAGTCTGGTGCTGTCTATCTTACCGTCCCAAGTATCTCGGCGTTGATCGTCGATGCGATCGACGCTGTTGAGGGTCGCTACTGGCCGGATCTCCACTCAGAGTCGATTTGGGTGTTCCGGATGGATGGGTTTGGACCGCTGACGGTGACCATGGATGCCCACGGGAATGATCGTCGTGACCACACTGATGATGCCTCCCGCGGGAAGACCTACTCGATTTGATCGACCCCACAGCAGAAACGCCCACGAGTTCAGTCGTGGGAGACGTCAGTTGCCGTTCCAATCCGGATTCGGTCGTGGTGGACTGAATATGTCGACACCACGGATCGGTTCATCGCCGCGGTTTTCCGCGGCATGGGTCTCATGACTGGGGAGTGCATAACTATCACCTGCCTGAACGACATATGTCTCGTTATCGACGAGAAAGTGGATTTCCCCACTGTAAACGAACCCGACTTGCTCGTGTTCATGGCTGTGTGCCGGAACCCGCGCTCCCGGTTCCAGCTCGAAATGTTGCACGTTCATCCGTTCGCCCCCAGCTAACATCGCTAGGTTAACACCAGCGACTGCTTCTGTGGTTTCCTTTAGTGGCACGTGATCCATGCTGATGGGATCTCCCTGCTAGTACAAAACTTCCCGGGCAGTGCTGGTTTCTAAGGACAAGCGCATCCTATCGTTCACTTGAGGTCGTCGTAGGCTCGTGGTTCGAATTGCTCCGGATCCGCAACAGCCTCGGCCGCGGTTTCGACGGATAACTCTTTGAGAAGTGCCTGGAACTGAGTTGCCTCCGGCAGTGCGAACAGCTGACAGTTAATCGTTTCATCGGGCGTTCGGACCATCGAATTGAAAATGAACGCGTAGTCTTGGTCGGCTGGAAGGTCGGCCGCCAGCGCTCCGATTGTCGTTGCTGCACTCTCTTCGATGAGTTCCGGCGGCTGGTGTTGGATCTTCCGATCGAGCGTATTCGCCCACCCGTCGATAAACCCGCTTGTCATGATGTTCCCGATCTCTTCGAGTGCTGCTCGGTGCTGTTCGGTCAGCCCATCGCCCTCGACGGCAATGGGTAACAGTGCATCTCCGATTTGTTTTGCCGAGGCCGTATCGAAGAGGATGGCGATAAACCCACCTGGTGGGCCCTGGAGTTGTGTGACTGCTCCGATTCGGGTTTCATCAGCAACGTAGTCCTCGACAGCGTCGATCGGAACAAACGTGAGTCGGCTGATCTCGACATCTGTCTCGATCCCTGTCATCTGGGTGATCTTTTCGGCTGCCCGCCTGGCGCCAGCTTTCGTCATCTCATTGAACAACGAGAGCTTGTCGACCGAGAGTGGCAACTCTGCGGTTGCCGCCTCGACTAACTCGGCGATTGAGTCCCGTTTGGGGAACAGGTAGATATAAAATCCAATCGTCTCGCTTGTTGAGGTGAGCTGGCTTGTAAATGAGATTGCTGTCTGGCGCTCATCCCACACTGGGAGATTCTCCGGTAAGATTGCTGGCCACTCACCAGCGATATAGGTCGGTGGTCCAAGCGCGATTTTCGTCCCAAAATGGTCAGCCCAGGCATCGACAAACCCGCCGATCATGATATTGGCCGTCTCACTGACGCCACTTTTCCCGATCTCGGGACTTACGTCACCCCATGACTCGGGCATGATCGCCTCACTGAGTGTGTCAGCGCTCTGTTGATCGAACACTAGCATCGCCGTTCCCTCGATGCCGCCGGTTGTTTCGATTTCGACGCCGACGAACGCTTGTCCTTCAAACTCGCGTGTGAGATCGTCGACCGGGACGAGATCAGCCCGTGTCACCGCCACATCTGCCGTCTGCCCGCTGAGCTGTGTCAACGACTGTGCTGCCGCCGTCGCTCCCTCATGGGCGAGTTTGTTAAACGTCCCGAGGGTCTGGATATCGAGTCGCATTGTCGATCACGCGACCGCAT
This sequence comes from uncultured Salinarchaeum sp., assembly GCA_964403925.1. Lineage (GTDB taxonomy): Archaea > Halobacteriota > Halobacteria > Halobacteriales > Salinarchaeaceae > CAZFMU01. Next base: position 20,151 of record CAYOHZ010000009.1, on the reverse strand, counting down.
CCTCGATTGCTTCGAGTACGTTTGGTTTCTGGAATGGTTTGGTGATGTACCCATCTGCCCCGGCTTTGATCGCCTCTTTCATCATTTCCTCTTGTTCGACGGAGGTGCACATGATCACCGTTGTGTCTGGAGCGACTCCCTTGATCTCGTCGGTCGCTTCGATACCATCTTGGATCGGCATTGCGATGTCCATCATCACGATATCGGGGGCCTGTTCTTTGAACAGTTCGACGGCTTCAACCCCGTTTTCGGCCTCACCGACAATATTGTGTTCGCCTTCAAGGATCTCCCGGAGAAGGTTCCGCATGAAATCAGAATCATCGACGATCAGCACGTCAACGGCCATATCTTCACTTGTGTCGAGACCGGAATAAATGCTTCTACAGGCAAAGCAGGATATATCCTATACGTGAGCTTCAGGAACGCGGTGGTGTGATCCGCCCTCGGGGACCGACATTTCCGCCGGCTAGTTGTGCGACATACCGGAGACTTTGTGTGTGTTGTTCAGCAGACAGTCCAAGTGGGCCACCAGTTCCTCGCACCGATTCTGTTACTGCTGGGTGGCCGCTGAGCAGTTGCCGAAGGTGGTCACCGGCGTCGGCACCCAACCATCCGATCCGCTCATAATAGATCAACGCGCTGTATGCTTCTTGGGGGCCACTCTCCTCAACCAGAAACTCAATCCATTCGAGTGCAAGCAGTTCCTCAGTAAACCCAGCCGGGATCGTCTTCAGATATGGACGGCCATCGGTGGTTTCGGCAAGTGGTTCGCGTTCAGCAGCCGGTTTTGGATCGGTCGGCGTTTGGAACGTCGCCCTCTGATCGTCCGGCTGTGAGTTCTCCTTGTTGGTCGTGTCCGGACTGTCGTTGGATTCGGTTGTTTCCGGGGGCTCCTCTTGTTCCGGAGTCGATTCGGAGTCCTCCTCGAAGTCGCCGGTGTCATCATATGCTTCTTTGAGCTCTTCGAATCCGCGGGCGTCTGTCTCTTCGTCGGTCTCCGCAGTTGTCTCGGGATCGTCCGTTATCGACTCGTCGTCCGACTCCTCAAGGGGCTCGAACGTATCATCCGGCATGTCTTCTTTATCAGGGTCGCCGATCGATCCATCGTCCCCGAAATCATCATCGAAAAACTCCTCAGCGTCGGTCTCCATGACCTCTTCATCGAGTTCTTCTTCCTCTTCGGTTGTCTCGTCTTCGAATAAGCCGAGGCTATCGTCATCAACAGCAGTTGCAAGGTTGCCCCCTTGTTGGTCGACAAACGGGTTGACCCCTTTTGTAACCATCTTATAGATATCAAGCAGTTTGCGGATGTTTTCCTCGATGTCCTCGACACTTTCTCCGATCTGCTCGTTTTCAGTCCGGACTGTCGAGACCGTCGAGGACAGTTGTGAGAGCTCCTCTTCGAGCTCATCGACCCGCATCTCCAGATCCGAAACATCGGGCCCACCGCCCATATCACCAAACTCATCGCCCTCATCGCCGAATTCGTCATCCTCGAAGGGATCCGCACCATCATCGAACGCTAAATCACCGTCTTCGTCTGATCCAAACATCGAGCCGTCGTCATCCGGTTCAGCTTGGGACTCGTCCGGTTGACGCTCTTGGTCGGATCCGAAGAGGCCGTCTAACACACCAAGCAGGACAAACGTTGGAATCGCTGCCAGGAGCAGCGTCTCCCATCCCCCTGCCTCGGCGAAAAGTTCGAACGCCCCAGTGAGCGCGGTCCCAGTGAGGGCCACAGTGTTTTACTTCGACCCGAAGTCTACTTGAATATTGTGACCGATTCGTCTCTCTCCGACAGCTACTGTTGTCCTCCCCCTCGCAACTCCTATAGTCGTCCTAACCATACCTTCAGTCGGCTGGATGTCTGAATCCGTGATCGCCGACTTCAAGGCCAACGCGATTTTCGCCGATACCTTTCGGACTGAGACAGAGCCCTGCCGCGTGATTCTTAATACACAGCAGCTGGTCGTGGTTACCGACGAGCGACGCCGGCAGATCCCACTCACGTCGATTTTCGATATCATCGCCAGCCGTATCCCGGCCGACCTTGCGGACTTTTTCGATCAGAGTGTTCTCGTCGGGTATACTACTGGGACAGCACGTCGGACGGTACTTATTGAGGGCGATCATGACCGGATCGACAAATTTGCGATGTATCTGTATAAAGCGACCCTCCAAGGACAAACCACCAGCGTCAAACACCCGGCTCGACGTGGTGGACGGATCGTTGACTCGCCTCATCAAGAGGCGCAGATCAATCTCACGCCGGACGCTGTCCAATTCCAGGGTGAGGATATCGAGTTCGAGATCGACCTCTCAGTCATTACCGATATCTCACATATGCAACGGACGATCGACGGTGATACCCAGCCGGTTCTTTCCGTTCGCTATATGACCGACCAACAGGCGATCACGACCGAACTCTCTCACCCGTCCGTTCGAAAGCTCAATATCCTCGCCCGGTATCTCCGATTACGGTACTTCCAACTTGAGGATGAACTCCAGCAAATCGAGATCAACGACACGGAGGCCGAAGCCTTAGTTGCGCTTTATTCTGGTGGGCAACCCCAGAATCTCAGCGGGATGCTTGATCTGGCCTCACCAGCGGCCGAGGAGCTTCTTGCGACACTCACAGAGAAAGACTTGATCACGGATCCGGACTCCGGGACGCTCACTTCTTGGGGGAGACTGTTCGTAAGCGATCGCATCGACGAGGTTAACGTGTAGGCTCAACCGATCGTTTCAGTCTCCCGAATACCTTTGCCCAGTCATTACCTTGGCTTTGATATGGTGTACCGTCGCACTGTTATTGCCGGGCTAATGCTAGGACTTAGTGGCTGTGTTGCGCCCCGTTCCCAGGAGTCACCGGCATCTGGTGACCAACCGGTTCTGGACGGCTACACAGTCAGCGAAACAGCGATCGAACCTGCCGACGAACGATATTCAGACATGGATGCGTTTGGACTGTTCCTCGCGAGTTCGACTGCCACAGCAGACGCTTTTCCTCTCCCCGAGGAGCCGGAAAACGCGACAGCAATCGTCCACGAGTTTATTGAAGCGACCGAGTTCTCGGCAGGAGAACGGTTGGTGTATGTGCTTGCTTACGCCCCAGAAACGTGTTATTTGCTTGGTCTTGCTGATCCACCACAGGTGTCCGATACCGGGGTTACTGTTCCACTAACTGTTGAGCGAACCAACGATGATGTTGCCTGTGGGGAAGCAGTTACGCCGGTCGATATTCTGTTTCGATTGAACTTTGACCGCAGTAGTTCAATCCCCGATCAACTCACGGTTTCAATCACAGGAGATCTCGGTGGTCCGACAGAGCTGAGTCTTGCTGCACGAGCTTAGTTCCACAGCTGGCTGCTAACGTGACCTAACTGACGAAGCTGTTGGTGACAGTAGCTGTGGCTGTTCTCGTATGGCTTGGTCCACCCTGCACTGTTATTGCTTTCCGGAGTGGGTCGATCGTTTTCCGGCCTCCGATCTCTGCTGTGATGAGCGATTCAATTACAGCGGTGTAAGGGGAACACCCACCGACGGTAGCCGCGTGGCGGATGTCAGGGGGCTATTCGAGCGTCGCGATGAGCTTATCGAGATGCTTCTTGGCTGCTGGGGCTGGGGCTTGGTGGGGTCGCCGTGGGTATCCGGCATTGAGCCCTCGTTGGCGCATCGCGTATTTTAGCCCAGGAATCCCGTATGTGGCCGTGATTGCGGTATTCAGTTCTACCAACTCAGCGTTATGTTGCCGTGCCTGTTCCGGATCGGTCTGCTGTTCGCGGTAGATCGCCGCGGTGTCGCTTGGCGCAATGTTTGCAAGCGCGAGTACACCACCGCTGGCGCCGGCAGCAAGCGCTTGGCTTAGTACCCCACCGCTCCCGACCATCGGATCAAAGGCCGTGTCTGTGGTCCGATTGACGATCCGAACGAACGTATCGATGTCACCCGACGAATCCTTGATTCCAGCGATATTTGGATGCGTGGCAAGTTCTTCGACTGTTTCCGGATCAAGTCGAACGCCTGTATACGCCGGCACCGAGTAGAGATATATCGGGAGCGGTGCTGTATCGGCCAGATCCCGATAATAGGCTGCTAACGTCGACTGGTCATGATGATAATAAAATGGCGTCACAACCAGCGCTGCATCTGCCCCGGCGGTTGCCGCAGCCCGTGTCAACGCAAGTGTTTCCTGATACCCTGGATTTCCAGTCCCGGCAAGTACTGGGACCGAGCTTTCTTCCGCAACGATTTCGATGACCCGTCGTCGCTCTTCTGTACGCATCAACTCCGCTTCGCTGTTCGAGCCACACGGGACAAGAAAATCAACCCCCCGATCCTCGATCTGCCCAACCAGTGTTCGGAGTGCTTGGTCGTCGATCTCGCCGTCCTCAGTAAATGGTGTTACCAGTGGTGGTCCAACGCCGTCCATGCGTTGGCCTATGCTGACCCGGACAAAAACGTTGTGTCGATACCTGCTACTCACCGGTTGTCTTCCCATTTCGACGGTCGGCTGCCCTCTCAGCGGTACTGCGTTCTGCTGGTGGCCCGTGGCCGCCACCGCCCGGCGTTAGAATCGAGATCGTCGTCCCAGCTGTGACCTCCCGGGTTGTCTTTGCCGGAACGGTTTCGCCATCGATCTTGTTTTCGCCGGTTGCACCTGCTTTGCCGCCGTCGACACCACGTGGGCCATGTCGTCGCCGTTCAGTGAGCAGCGACACCGTCGCATCCGTGTTGACCGTCAGAGTCCGTTCTAACCCAAGCCCGCCACGATGCCGCCCAGCCCCGCCACTATCCGGCCGGAGCGCGTATCGATCGACCTGAAGTGAATATTCGGTCTCGATCGCTTCGATGGGCGTGTTCAATGTATTGGTCATCCCGACCTGTACGCCATCGAGCCCGTCCTGATCGGCCAGTGCTCCGGCACCGCCGCCAATGGTCTCATAGTAGACAAACGAACCGTCTCGGCTTCCGATCGTGATGTTATTCATTGTTCCCTCTCCCTGAGCTGGGACTTGATCGGGCGCTGCCGCAGTCAACGCCAAGAATACTACATCCGTGATTCGCTGACTGGTTTCGACGTTCCCACCGACGACCGCCGCTGGCGGGGTTGGGTTCAGAAGCGTTCCTGTCGGCGCTCGAACGGTGACCGGTGCATAACACCCGTGATTTGGCGGGATCGTTGGGTCGGTGATGGATCGAACGACGAAATATACCGCACTTTTTGCGACCGACAGCGGGGCATTGAGATTCCCTTCGACCTGGCTTGCCGTACCTGCAAAATCGACGTCGATCGTCGTGCCGTCGATCGTAACGGACACGTGGATCGGGATGTCCTCGTCTGTGACACCATCGCCCTCCAGTACGTCACTTGCCTCATAGGTACCATCCGGAAGCGTCTCGATTTCGGCTTCGATCCGCTGTTTGGAGTAGTCGATCAACGCCTCGCCAGCCGCCTCAACCAACTCCCGCCCGTGGTCGTCGATCAGCGCCTGTAATCTAGTCTCTGCACGGTGATTTGCAGCCAACTGTGCTCGGAGGTCGGCCCGGCGTTCGGCTGGATTGCGCATGTTTGCTAACAACAACTCCATCAGTCCCTCGTTGCGTTGGCCAGCTTCAACAAGCCGTGTCGGCGGAATCCGGACCCCTTCCTGATACACCTCCCGTGCACCGGCCGGCATACTTCCTGGTGCCATCCCGCCAACATCCGCATGATGAGCCCGAGACACCGCATAGCCAATGATGTCGGTATCGATCGCCAGCGGCGAGATCATGGTGATATCCGGCAGATGCGTGCCGCCAGTAAATGGATCGTTGATCAGATACACATCTCCTGGTGCCGGGTCTTGCTTGCGGACGGCCGCAACTGCCGCTGGCATCGCTCCGAGATGTACTGGAATGTGCTCAGCCTGGGCGATCATCCGCCCCTCGGCATCGAACAGTGCTGTCGAACAATCCTGCCGTTCCTTGATGTTTGGCGAGTATGCGCCTTGGATTAGGACATCACCCATTTCCTCGGCGATGCTTTCCAGTTGATTCCGCAGTACCTCGAGTGTTACTGGGTCAAGATCGTCAGTCATCGGTTACCTCCATGTGTAGCGTGCCGTTTGGCTGGACGGTACAGGTCCAGCCCGGTGGCAGTACGGTTGTACTCTCGGTCTGTTCGAAGACTGACGGCCCAACAATCTCGTCGTTCGGAGCGAGGCGGGCACGGTCATAGACTGTCGTTTCCTGTCGTCCCTCATCAGGGAACCACACAGTCCGAGTCCCGATCTGTGGGTCCTCGTCTGTCGGTGCCTGCTCGATGGTCGGCGCCGATCGTTCGAGTGTCGCACTGACGCGTAGATTAACCACTTCGACGGCCGCATCGAGCGTGTAGCCGTATGTGCGTTCGTGCGCGTCGTGAAACGCCTCCCGCACGGCATCGGGAGTGAACTCCTCGATAGGGACCGTCAGTTCGAAGCTCTGGCCGACATATCGACAGTCGACTGCTCGTTCGATCGTCGCAGCATCGGGGTTTGTACTATCCGCGTAAACATCTGCAATCAGCTCATCGTACAAGCTGTTGATGCGATCGACATCAGCTGTCTCCGCCTGTACTCGGACTGTTCGAACCGCATCATGGACCTCATCAGCTGCGAGAAGCCCATATGCCGAGAGTATACCGGCCGGTTTTGGGACCAGTACTTCTTCGATATCAAGCGCTGTGGCCAACGCTGGGGCGTGGATCGGTCCTGCCCCGCCGAATGCGACCAGCCCGAATTCCCGGGGGTCGTATCCCCGTTCGACGGTGACGCTTCTGATCGTCCGTGTCATCGTCGCGTTTGCAACCCGATACACCCCTTCGGCAGCTGCCTGTGCATCCTCCAGGTCCGCTTTTGTAGCCAACCTGTCGAGGGCCGCATACGCAGCCTCAGCGTCAATTTCCAGTTCTCCACCGAGCGTTGTTTCGGGGCTAATATAGCCTAGTACGACGTTTGCGTCGGTGACCGTCGTTTTCTCGCCTCCTTGACCGTAACATGCTGGTCCGGGGTCCGCGCCGGCCGATTGCGGGCCGACTCGCAAGGCACCGCCACTATCAACCCAGGCGATCGATCCCCCGCCAGCACCGACGGTGTTTACATCGACCATCGGCGTCCGAATTGGCACACCGCCGATCGTGCCATCCGTCGTTCGTTCGGCACGCCCATTTCGGACGAGACTGATATCGCTTGATGTCCCGCCCATATCAAACGTAATGAGCTGGGCAGCGTCGCCTGCACTCGCGGCCCCACCGATAACACCGGCAGCCGGCCCCGAAAGCACGGTTGTGACCGCCTGTTGTCGAATCGTCTCGACGGCAGCTGTGCCACCATTTGACTGCATAATCCGCGGTTCGGGGATCCCAGTGGTCGCCGCTCGATCAGTCATTCGATCAAGGTAACTGCGAACGATGGGGGTGACATATGCGTTGGCGACGGTTGTTGCTGTCCGCTCGTATTCCCTGAATTCCGAGAGCACTTCATGCGAGCTTGAGACGGGGAGATCGAGTGCTGTCGCAAGCTGTGTCGCGACAGCTTGCTCGTTTTCCGGTGTCATGTAGGCATGGAGAAACGAGACAGCAACACTATCGATGTCCATCGCTGCAAGTTGATCGATCACCGCCTCGATCGCTGGGTCCTCAACCGCCCGCTCGATTCCTGTCGGTGACGCTCGTTCATCGATTTCGAGTCGACGGTGCCGGGGGACCAGTGGATCCGGTTTTTGAGCGGCAAGCTCATACAGTGCTGGCCGATCTTGTCGACCGATCTCCAAGACGTCCCGAAATCCAGCGGTTGTAACCAATGCTGTTTTCGCACCGTCACGCTCTAACAGTGCATTTACCGAGACCGTCGTCGCATGCACGAACGCATCAATCATCGCTGGATCGATCCCCGCGATGTCTGCTGCTTTCTTGATTCCTGTTATGACACCAACGCTTTGATCGTCCGTTGTGGGGACTTTGGCGGTTGTGAGCTCCGTTCCGACAAGTAGTCCTACATCAGTAAATGTCCCACCGACATCAACACCGACCGTAATCGCTGGGTCAGTCATACGACTTGGTTATTGTCTTCGGATCTTTTCGTGTGCTTGTCCCTTGCCATGTAAACACATACTCCATCGAATACCACTCTGTGATTGCTTCTGCAGTAAGAACTTGGCGGTGGGCAGGCACCCTGTCTGTGTTCTCGACAACAGAGACTTGAGACGAAACTCTCACAGTTGACCGCGGGGAGAACAGCAAAGAGCGATTCGGCTTCCCACGAGTTTTGCCATCCCCTGAAGGGGTGGGCTTCCGCTCGCTACGTGTCATTCGGACTCTATCGCACCGCTGGCAATCTTTCGTCCTCGGGCGGTGAGTTCGACTTCCCGACGTTTCCGCACTTCTGATAGAACATCTAACTCGATGAGTCGATCATAAATCTCTTCGACTTGTTCGATGTCCATCCCGACAAACTCGGGAATATTAAACGGCGAGACGCCTGAATGCAGTGCCATCAGCACTTTTTGCTCCGGGTATTCCAGTTCAACGCCGATTTCGCTTCGCTCTTCTCCTTCCCGAAAGAGGGATTCAAGAAACGCACAGTGCCGTTGGCTCCCAGAGAGATGCGTCTGAACGGACGTTCCTTCCTCGGTCGTGTGGGCAACTTTCAGCACGTCTCGTTGTTCTTCAAGCACCGTCTGTTCCGTCGTCGAGAACTCCGAGATGTCGTCAAGCTCGATTTCTGTAAACGTCCCATCAGTTAACGCGACATCAACGACTTCGTCGTCGACCTTGATAGTCGCATCAACCCACTCTGCATCAGTAATAACCCCGCCTTCGACGGCTGGGTGCCGAGCCAAAATCCGTGCATGATTGAGCACAGCGCTGTAGAGTTGCGCTTCGATTTCTTCTGGATCCTTCGAAGCTGTCAACAGAATAACCTGCTCCTCACGATCACCAAAGCGGATTGCGGTATATTCTGCAACACGGGCAATCGCCTGGTTATGATCGAACCGCCCGCCGATGTTACTAATTGAGTCAAGCGGGATCGTCCGTGTTCCGGCGTCGGAGGCAAGCACTACCCGCCGATTCGAGAGGAGGATTCGCCCGGTAATCCAGCCTACGTCCTCTCGTCGACGGCCGTCTTTGACCGCTTGAAGGAATCGACCGGGCGTATCAAGGAGTTTTTGCTCCCGCTGGCTCATGCTCGGATAGCTGGCTCTACAACCCGTCCGGCTAAATGAATTGCGGGGTCGGTCACTCGCGACGGGTCTGCAGTTCGTCGTATAGATCCTCCACTGTCAGATCCGCCACAGCGAGTGCAACCAACAGGTGATAGACGATATCAGCGCCCTCATGGAGGATTGCATCTTGATCATCCGCTTTGGCGGCCAAGACGAACTCTGTCGTCTCTTCACCGAGCTTTTCAAGAACAAAATCCCGGCCTTTCTCGTGGGTCAGTAACTCGGTTGTATACGATTCCTCTGGGAGTGTTTCTTTGCGTTTCTCGATGAGTTCAAACAGCTCAATCAGAGTCTCATCGGCATCTGCTGCCATATGTAGCGGTCCGGTGCCGACGGCAAATATCCCGCGTTCGAGTTTTCTGGACTCAACGGGTCCCGTGTTCAAAGAATGAGCGAAGTACCCGAGCAGGGTGGGTCGTTCAGGTCCGGTGGAGCTCACAGCTCACGATCCTGCAGCTCGATATCAGCAACGATCGCATACGGATGTCTCTCTTTCCGGATACCATCAAGCATCTGGAAGGCTGCGCCCGGTGTGAGGAAATGTTCGGTGACCGCCTGACCGAGTGGTGTTGGCTCAAGGCCATCAATAAACTCGTATTCGATGAGTTTTCCAAGCGCATGTTTGGTCGCGATCTCTCCGACCATCCGGTCGTTGAGCCGGCTGGTCGCTGGACCACCGACGGTGACATTCGCAAGTGTTTCTGCAACGGCTGCGTCGGCATCATAGACCGGTCGCACTGGCTCCATCTCCCCTTTCAGCAGCTTAAACGCCACCTCATCCTCGGTCAGCTCCATGGAGTTGTGATACGTTCCGTCCGGTTCGACCAACAGGTAGACGATCCCACGATCGTGATAGTCCGGTCGTCCCGCTCGTCCAAGCATCTGCTCGAACTCTTGCACGGACAGCCACTCGATTCCCATTGCTAATGAATCAAAGAGCACTTGCGAGGCCGGGAAATCGACCCCGGCTGCAAGTGCGGCTGTGGTTACGACCGCCGCGAGTTCTTGGTCGGCAAACTGCTCTTCAACACGCTTGCGGCGACCATAGTCGAGCCCGGCATGGTACGGTGCAGACTCATACTCCAGCCGTCGAGAGATCTCATGACAGCGCCGCCGGGAGTTCGTGAAAATGATCGTCTGGCCGCGGTACCCCTTCGAGGACTCCCGATCGAACTCTCGTCTGACCAGCTTGTTTTCGATATCGAGTTTCTCTGGCCCATCTGCAAAGGTCAGATGACGTTCGATTGGTACCGGCCGTTCTTCGAATTCGATTAGCCGTGCATCAAGTGCTCGGGCCAGTTCCGCAGGATTCCCGACGGTTGCTGACAGATAGATCCATTGGGCGCCTGTATACCCACTGGTTGTTTGCGCACGCTGTTGTGCATAGTATTTGAGTCGCGCGATCAGGCCATCAAGCCGGTGGCCACGTTGGCCTTCCTTGATCGTGTGTACCTCATCGATAACAACCGTCCCGATGTCACCGAGCTCCTGGCCGGTTCGGAGGGCGTGATCGATCCCTTCGTACGTGCCGACAATCACGTCTGCGTCAGGGTCGAACTCTGTCCCGCTATCCCGGACCCGACTGCCACCAACTCGGAGTGTCACATCGACGAGGTCGCCATATTCTTGTTGAAAATCTTGATACGTCTGGTTTGCTAATGCAACAAGCGGGACCAAAAAGAGGAGCTTCCCCTTTCCTTGGAGGACTCGGTTCAGTCCAGCTAATTCGCCGATCAGGGTTTTCCCGGTTGCCGTTGCCGAGACGACGAGTTGATCCTGTCCTGCGAGTAGGTCTCCCTCGACTGCCAGTGTCTGGACCGGCAACAATGTCTCGAACTGCCCTTCGATCACCGCTGCAAGCTTTTCATGCAACGCCAGCGATGCGACTGGGATCGGCTCGATGTCGTCGACAGTTGCGGAGATCGTATCGAATTTTGTTAATTCCGGATCAAGCTGTCCTTTCAACAGGTCCGTAATCCGATCTAAGTCCTGTACTTCGAAGAGTAGCTCCTCAAGTCGTTTTTTCGCCGGTGCGGTGATCTCACCATGGTAGGAGAGTTCTCGTTGGAGTTCCTCACGCGCACAATCCCGGCAGATCTGGTCGTCCCCGGCTGTGATCGCCGTTTCCTCGGTTATCGGACTGTATCGGCCCTGGGCTGCACAGTATCGACACGTCCGAACGGCCAGCCCCTCAAGCTGGTAGGCATCAAGCATTGCTTGGACGTCTGCTCGCCCCTGCTTGGAGGTCTGTTCGGAGATTCGAATCCGATCAGCATGGCGGGCGAGCTCAATGAACTCCTCCGGCGATCGGGGTTGCTCCTCGGAGCCGTCTTTGACCAGAAACCGCCCTGGACGAGGGCCCGCGTCGGTCTGTTTCAGCTCAAGGATCCCTTGGAAGAGTCGCGTCTCTTCTCTGATCGGCGCGACAAGATAGCCACGATCGATCTCATGGACGAACAGGACTTCAACGTCCGGAACCTGCCTCGACACGCCTTCCAATAGGGATTGGGTCTACTTAGGTGTGGGCAAGTCGACCGCGACCCCTACTCGAGGTTGGCACGTGTCTCGCGAAGCAGTCCATCAAGAATCTCCGGGGTCGTCGGGTGGTACGCGCGATCAGGGATCTCCCTGACATCTAACCCCATCTCAACGGCCAGCTGCATTGTTTTTGCCATCACATCGGCATGATAGTGGAGTCCCTCATACCCAAGGACCGTTCCATCCGTTGCATCCACGACAAGTGTTGCCTGTCCGTCCGGGACATCTTTGACCTGGAAGACTCCCTCGCTGCGTGCTGTATTCGTCGCCGTTACAACCGGTCGATCGAGCTCGCTTGCGCTTGCTTTCGTGTGCCCGACCCGAGCGAACGGAAGAATGCCAAGGCCGGAGAAAATCACCTGATGGGTCGTTGGCTCATACGTTGTCAGATCATCATTGTTCGCACTGGCAAGGATATTTTGCGCAGCAACCTGGCCCTGCTCTTTTGCGATATGAAGGATTGGCTGCCGGCCGTTTGCATCCCCGACGACGAACACCTGCGGATCAGCAGTCGTCTGCATTGTATCGGCGACCCATCCTGGCCCCGGATCGATTGCTGTCTGGTCAAGATTCAGCCCTGCAAGGTTCGGCTTGCGGCCGGTGAACAGATACAGTTCCTCGGCATCGAACGTCCCTCGCTCGGCCGTCTCGACACGAACGCCGTCTGCAGTTTCGTCGATGTTTGTCGTCGCAACATCGAAGTTGATGTCTACGTCAAATTCCTCACGGTAATAGTCAGCCAGCAACTCGCCGTATTCCGGATCTGCGTTTTGGAGTGCCCCCGGTAACTGCTCGAGGACTGTGAGATCGACATCGCCAACCTCACTGAGATACGGCACTAATTCGAGGCCGATCACACCGAACCCGATCGCGACTCCGCTGTCCGGAAATGTCGTTTGATCGAGAATCTCGGCACTGGTCTGATACGACACGTCATCGATCCCCGGAATCGGCGGGACATTAATCGTTGAACCGGTAGCGATGACAATATAGTCCGGGGTGATCGTCTGCTCGCCGACCGCGATCGTCCGGTCGTCCACAAATCGTGCTGTTTCACGATGGAGTGTGACTCCGTCATGATCTGTTAGTTCCTGAATCCCTGACCGACGGTGTCTCGCAAATCCATCAATCCGGTCGTTTTTGCGTTCGATCGTCCGTTGGACATCCACTGTTGGCGTGCCAGCCAACCGATCATCCGCGCGAGCCTGGAACTTGTGTGCGCCCGCCGAGAGGACTGCTTTCGAGGGCATACACCCACGAAGAATACAGAGTCCGCCACCAGGGTCTCCGTCATCGATCATTCGCAATCGAATCTCCGGGTGTCCGGCTAATTCGTTTGCGACAGCAGCTCCTGCACTGCCGTATGCGCCGATCAACGCGACATCGATCATACGCTTGGTATATGGCCGACTGACAAGATCCTATCGCTCTTTGGGTTCGCACCTACGGTTCCCGTCGATCGCCATGGCCGGGATAGTCTCGTTCGAAGCGCTCGGCCAGTTCATCTGTTCGGAGTTCGATCACTGTTGGGCGACCATGCGGGCACGCGTACGGATTATCACACGCATCAAGCTCTGTGAGTAGGCTGGTAATCTGCCCGTCAGTCAACTCCGTGTTTGCAGTTACCGCCGGGCGACAGGCCAACTCTGCGAGTTCCGTTGCCGCAAGATCCCGTATCGTCTGATCGCCAGCGCGCCCCTCGTCTGTCACCGCCGCGAGGACGTCGTGAATATGGTCTGCCGAAAGCGACTCAGAGAGGACTGCCGGTACTGTTCTGACAGTCAGCTGGTTGCCATCGAGTCCAGCGTGAAAGCCAAGCTCCGCTAGTCGGTCCACCTGAGCACTGACTGTCGCCCGTTCGTCAGCGGTTAACTCGATTGAAACTGGCTCAGCGAGTTGTTGGATCTGTGTGTCGCCATGAAACTTCGCTTTAAGTTGCTCATACTGGATCCGCTCGTCTGCTGCGTGTTGATCAATCAACACCAACCCGGTCTCGGCTGCTGCGACGATGTAGGTTCCATGGAGCTGCCCAAGCACTCGCATGTCAGGCAACTGCTCACCGGTTGGTGTGGACTGTGTCTCAGTCGTTGTAAGCGACTGTTGGGTCGTTGCCGTGATCGTCGTAGACGCTGGCTGTGACTGACTGCTGTTTTGGGACGACTGCCCCCCACGCTGTGACCGTTCTTGTGCAGCTGCAGTCTGTTTCTTCTCGGCTGTCGGCGCAGTCTGCGTTTGGGGGCTGTCATCGTCGGCAGTGTCTTCGATTGCGACATCGGTTTCTCCCGGTGCTGATCGCCCTCGTGGGGCACTCTCTCGAAGGTGGCCTGCATTGAGAAGCGTCTCTCGTACAACCGTCTCAACCGCGTCGCGTACTGCCTTCTCGTTGTCCAGTCGAACCGTGAGTTTCCGTGGATGAACGTTCACATCAACCTGCTCCGGTGGCATTTCGATGAACAATGTTGCAAACGGATATCGATCGGCTGCCAGTTGCCCGCCATAGGCATCGATCACTGCACGTTGGAGCGCTGTTGGCTCAACGTATCGTCCGTTGATATAAATCGACACGTACGCTCGTGAGGCACGGGTCGTCTCCGGATCGCTCACAAAGCCATCAATGCCGGTCAACGGCTCCGGTGGCTCCTTGGGAAGCTCGTTCATCGATGCCGCCACATCCCGACCATAGACGGCCATGATCGTTGCCTGCCGGTCGTTTTGCCCAGTTGTCGAAAACACCGTTGAGCCGTTGTGTGTAAGCGTAAGTGCAACCGCTGGGTTTGCGATCGCATACCGACCCGTTACCCGTGAGATGTGCTGAAACTCCGTTGCTGGCTCGGCAAGATGTTTCTGCCGTGCTGGCGTATTAAAAAACAGATCCTTGACTTCGACGGTTGTCCCCGGTGGTGTGCCTGCCGGTTCAACAGCTTCGATCTCACCACCGACATATCGGAGCCGTGTCCCCGCTTTGCCATCCTGTGGTCTGGTTGTAATCGTCATGCGCGAGACCGCACCGATTGTATGTAATGCTTCTCCACGAAACCCGAGCGTGTCAATCGTCCGGAGGTCCTCGTGTGTCGTAAGCTTACTTGTCGTATGCTCGTTGACAGCCATCCGAACGTCGGCTTCGCGCATGCCCTTCCCGTTGTCTTCGACGGTGATTGCATCGATCCCGCCTCGTTCGACAGCAACGGTTATGTCCGTTGCGCCGGCGTCCACACTGTTCTCAATGAGTTCTTTGACCACCGAGGCCGGTCGCTCGATGACCTCACCCGCAGCGATCCGTGCAATGGTCTGTTCATCGAGTTCACGGATCTCGGTTTCTGCGTCGGTCACACATAGTTGTTCGACGCTATCCTCAAAACGGTTCCTGTCAAACAACAACATCGAATCGGGACTACCTGATACGCTGTGGTGATCGTGGTCTTGTTGTTCTTCGGTGATCGCCTTCTTCCGGTTGTCTTCGCTGTTGGTGTGCCAGCACCGATCATCGGAGAGTGGCTACTCGCCGACTGGCGTCTCCGGGCTCAGAAATGAGAACGATTGCTGTCACACAGTCGGCATCGATCCGGCTGGTCTCTCGATACGCTGTGCAGTTGTGACCAGACCGATAGACACAGAAGGAGCTCAATCGGTCACTCTGTGTTGTTCTCAAGTCGTTGCTGCCAGTCTTGTACCGTCGCAAGAACTTCGATCGGTGTCGCTGTCTCAACGTCTAGTTCCGTTAGTGCTTCGAGGACAGTTTCGGCGTCGGATCCGAATCGATCGGTAAGTGTCGGCGTTGTGTCTGTCTCACCCTGCTCCTTTTGGGATCGTATCTGGCCGCTGTTGAGATCAAAGACGACTTGTGTCGAGTTTGCGGGATCCGGCGTTCCTTTCGCCTCGATGGCCTTTTCATTTCGCAGGCGATCTAATACTGTCCGTGCACGTCCGACGACTGGATTCGGGATCCCGGCTAGGTTTGCGACGTGAATCCCATATGAGCGGTCAGTCGGCCCCGGTTCGATCGTTCGGAGGAACGTGACGTCCCCATCGGTCTCATCGGCTGCAACATGGACGTTCCGCACGTGAGCCAACTGCTCGCCGAGTGTCGTGAGCTCATGATAATGGGTCGCAAAGAGGGTTTTTGCACCGATTTCGTTGTGGATATACTCCGTCGTCGCCCACGCAATCGAGATGCCATCGTAGGTTGCCGTGCCCCGGCCGACCTCATCGAGGATGACAAGGGACGCTTCGCTTGCGGCATGGAGAATGCGGGATAACTCTTCCATCTCGACCATGAATGTCGACCGCCCCTGTGCGAGTTCATCAATCGCGCCAACCCGTGTGTAAATCCCATCAACCGGGCCAATCCGAGCGTGATCGGCCGGCACAAAACTGCCGATCTGTGCCAGCAACACGATCAACGCAACCTGTCGCATATAGGTTGATTTCCCGCTCATATTTGGCCCGGTCACGATCGTCACGCGATGCTCGTCAGTTAGCGTCGCGTCATTTGGCACGAACCGCGTCGTTGTCTCAACGACCGGATGACGACCTTGATCGATCTCGATTGGTCCCCCCGGCTCGCCCAGTTCCGGGCGGACCCAGCCCTGTGTTGCGGCACGTTCTGCTAGCCCGGCCAACACGTCGATCGTTGAGAGACTCTGTCCGATCGTTTGCAGGAGCTCGGTCGCTTCAGCGACCTCCTCACGAAGGGTTCCGAACAGTTCCGTTTCTCGCTGACTCCGCTGTTCTTCGAGTTCGAGCAGTGCTCGTTCTCGATCTTGAAGCTCGTCAGTGACGAACCGTTTTGAATTTTTGAGTGTCTTGATCTCCCTGAACCGCTCTGGGACCTGGTCTGCTTCCGATTTCCCGACTTGAATATAATACCCGTCAGTTTTGTTCCGATCGACGGTCACATGCGTGAGTCCGTGTTGTTCTTTGATCCGATCGGCAAGCTCGTCGAACCAGGTCGTGAGCTGACCATGTTCCTCAAGGATCTCATCCAGGGCAGGGTCGTATCCAGGTGCGATAACACCGCCGTCGGCTGGTCCCGACGCAGGATCGTCACGAAGTGCGTTTTGTAGTGTCGAGTGGAGCTGCTCGACGGCCGGCTGATCTGGCTCGTTGATAATCGCCGCCAGTGGTGTGTCCGCAAGCACACGATCCGCAGTGATGATCTCCCGAACGACCGGCAGTACGGTTAGTGTGTCGCTTACTTGGAGCAACTCATGTGGGCCTGCACTCCCGTGTGCTGCCCGACTCGCGAGGCGTGGGAGATCATAGACAGCCTGTAATTCCTCTTGAAGTCGATCACGAGCCAGTGCTCGCTCGGTGAGTGCATCGATGGCTGCATACCGTTGTTTAAGCCGTTCACGGTCACGGATGGGCTGGCGGAGCCACTCCTGTAATCGTCGTCGACCAGGACTTGTGACCGTTTCATCGATCGTCGCGAGCAACGATCCGGCACTGTCCCCTCGCATCGTTTCGGTCAACTCGAGGTTTCGACGGGTAGTCGCATCGAGATGGACGTCCGCGTGGTCGCTGACCCGTTGAAGACGCGTAAACGATGCTAACACTCCGGGTCCCGTTGTTGCGATGTATGCGAGTGTCCCGCCTGCAGCCCTGATCGCTGGACTCTCCGGGGGGACTGAGAGACTCTCAAGGACCCCCGTCCCGAACTGTTCGCGGACGCGATGTGCTGCTTGCCCTGGTGCGAACGCGTCTGACTCATACTCGGTGACGGGGGCAGACAGTTCCGCCTGGAGGCGCTCCCGAAGGGACTGATCTGTTCGTGCCGCAGGCCCCAAGACGATCTCGACAGGATCGAACCGGTACAGTTCCGAGAGCAGTGTTTCAAGCCCACTCTCGATGGTTTGCACAAAAAACTGCCCCGTCGTGATGTCCGCAAACGTTACTCCGTAGGTCTCATCTGCGACAAGGGTTGCTAAGTACCGTGGCTCGTGATCGGTCGTCTCTAGTAGTGTTCCCGGACTGACGATACGACTGAGCTCCCGTGTGTGACCACCCTCCGTTTGGGTCTGATCGGCAACTGCAACCCGATAGCCACGTTCGACCAATGCCGTCAGATACGGGGTCAACTCATCGATTGGCACCCCGGCCATTGGATACGACTCACCACCAGCGGATTTCTCCGAGAGTTGGAGATCCAGTTCGGTTGCGACAGTCTCTGCGTCCTCGCCGAAAAACTCGTAAAAATCACCGACCTGCATTGCCAACAGCTCCGCATCAGCCTGCTCTTTGAGGGTCATAAACTCATCGACGATCCCCTGGGCCATATTCGGATAGAACAGCGTGATCGGATAAAAACCGTTCAGATTCGACCGATCAGTCAGTAACGACTACCAACAATACGGTCGCGGCGCCCATCAGGCCGAATACATCCGGGCCGCGCTTGAGAGCGTTGCTGCGGGCCAGCTGACGGCCGTCCGGACGGTGGGGCTCTCGAAGTTCAAGCGAATCCGACATGTCGTCTTACCACAGCCCCTCCAGTGTGCCGTCCCGGCATGGACACACGAGTTTGTCTATCTAGCGACGTACTCGTCGTTGGCGGCGTTTCGTAACGTTTCCGAGGTATCCTATCAGGCCCAGCGGATCAGCTCCCAGACCTTCGCGTATACACCTATTTTCGCCTTCGTCAGGATTGTCTCCTTGGGACTGATCTTGACGATCGATCTCATGTGTCGATTCGAACGAGCGATCGCGATTCCCGGCCTTGGTAGTCTTGCTGGGCGTGATCAAGGAACTGTTGGCAACGAATCCGAATGAAAGCGGCTTCTAGGGGTAGCGAGGCGAACGCCCATCGACGTTCGCCGTATAGAGGAAATCAAGGTGAGCGTGACTCGATCGGCTTCGTCAGTCTTCGATATCAAGTCGCGTTTCTGCAACATGGAGATAGCGGATTTGCTGGTTACCTTCACCGATCGCTTCTTCGAGTACCACGTCACTTGCCGTGTTTGCATATGTTACTGTCGCGCTCCCGCTCTGGACCGCCACTTCATCGCCGCTAATCAGGCTCCCGGTTATCTCGCCGGTCTGTACGTCGATTTCACCATCCGCGTAGACGATCGCATCGATCTGTGCATTCCCGTTGACTTCCACGTCGTCTGCCACATAGAGCCGCGTCTGTGTCGGCTGCTCTTCGTTTCCGACTTGCACATTATTACTGGTTGTCTCCACTTCTCCATCAACGAAGACCCGAACGATTTGGTCTTCGTCTGCCGTGACCGGGATCCCTTTGTCGCCCTCGATGTTGATCTCACCGTCAACCAGAACCGTCACTGGCTCCTCGCCGGATACATCGATCTCAACACCGTCCTCAATAGACTCGAAATAGTATGGTCCCGGACTCGTAATATCATGTGCTGGACCGAACTCATCCTCGCTTGTCTTTTCGAACCGTCGTTCAACGATTGTTGATGCTGATTGGATCGTCTCGACCCCGCTAACGGTGTCCCCGTTGACAGTCCCGCCACCCTTGATCTCGATTTCATCCCCAGAGACCGCCGCGTACTCAAGCCCGGTAAACAGCTCGTTTGGTACAACCAACTCAACGACCAGCCGTGGTACAGTGCCCGTTGTACTTCCGTTCTGGCCGGCGGCACACGATTCGGTGATCCCGCCGCTGGTTCGTTCACGGAAGTACGTTTCCCAGCCCGAACAGGCACTTGACTCGATTGTAAGCTTCACCGAGCCGTTCGCAAGCGGGTTCTGGAAGTCAGTGGTCCGATTTGGATAGTGAACGACCGTTTCCTGTTGTCGGATTTCCCCTTGGCCATCCGCAAGCGTGGTCGGACCGGATATCCGAAGCAACTCGGCAGTGAGCGTCGGCTCGATCCCAGCGTCTGCCCGATACTCGATCACTGGGGGGCGCACCATCTGAACAACACCGGTTGGTGAGACACGCCAGACGCCGCCACCCTCATACAGATATTGGGTCCCGTCCGGAAGCTTGTATTCGATCCGCCCCAGCGATCGGTTTGGGAGGACTGTTTTTGCCGAGTTCGCAGCTGTGATGACATCGATTCGCATTGTCCCGGCTGTGTCGTTAACTTGAACGACCGCACCATCGGACACTGGAAGTGATAGTGGTGCTGTCTGCCGTGTGGCGCCACGCAGTTCGTTTGTCGTGGCTGCTGTCTCAACCATCGCCGTTTCGGCTTGCTGATCAGTAATCGTCCGTTCGGTGTCTTCGATCACCGACAGCGCGACGATTGACATTGACATCGCACCGATCGACGCAATCGCGACTAACAGCGCAAAGCCTACGACCGGCGCGACAGCACGATCTTTCACAGAGTCTCACTTATTGACAACTTGGTCTGCCCATGACTATAGGGTTGTTCTCTTTTGTTACTCTCTTGGAATTAT
>CAYOHZ010000008.1:44574-53266 GCA_964403925.1 uncultured Salinarchaeum sp. | reverse complement strand
CAGTGTACCCGTTTTATACGGTGTGCTACTGAAAGCTACTGAAAATTGGAACGGTAGTTTATCACTCGGTCGTCTCTGCTGTCTCGGCTGGTTGTACAACCAGTGTCTTGATACGTGCGCCATCCACTGCCGTTACTCGCATCGTATAGCCGGCCACAGTTGTCTGGTCGCCGACTTCTGGCGCTCGCCCAAGCGTATCAAGCACGATGCCACCAATTGTCCCAACAGTATCCGCTTCAAGTGTTGTTCCTAATTTCTCATTCAGCTTTGCGATCGGGACGCTTCCATCGACTCTGTATGTCTTGTTTGTATCATCAATTGACTCGATTGATGGGTCAGTTTCGGGCCGATCGAACGTATCATAAAATTCTCCAGCGATCTCTTCGGTAATATCTTCGACAGTCGTAATCCCAGCAAACGAGCCCCATTCGTCGATCACTGCTGCCATCTGGTTTTGATCCTGCTGGAACACCCTCGACAGTTCGTCGATGGTCGCTGTTTCGGGGATCATCGTGATATCCCGAGCCAGCTCACCGGCAGTTTGGTCCGTTGGGTCTGCAGTCACGACGTCTTTGACATCAACAAAGCCGATTACTTCTTCTTCGGCCCCCTCCTCTGAGTTCTCCTCAGCCACTTCGATGACCGGATACCTCGTGTGGCCCGTTTCGGCGATGACTGTCTGAAATTCCTCAAGTGTGGTTTCAGCAGTCACGCTGACAACATCCGGACGTGGCACCATGATCTCCTGGACCTGGATATCATCAAGTTCGAAGACCCGTTGGATCATGTCTCGTTCATCTTCTGCGATCCGTCCTGCCTTGCTTGAGCGTGACAGCACCATCCGAAGTTCCTCCTCGCCAAGGACCTCTTCTGTTTCCGACGCCGGCGGAACGCCGAACGCCCGAGTCGTCGCGTTTGCCGCGCCGTTGAAGATGTAGATTGCTGGTCGAAACAGGAAATACGCGACTCGCATCGGTGGCGCGATCACGAGTGCTAGCTGTTCTGCTCGCTGGATTGCGACCGTCTTTGGTGCCAACTCGCCAAAGACAACATGCAGGAAGGTAATGACACTGAACCCGATTGCGACCGCGATGAGATGCGTTGTTCCGGCAGGGAGTGCCGCCCCGAGAATCGGCTCGATCAGTGATGCTACGGCCGGCTCACCAGCCCACCCCAAACCAAGCGATGCGATCGTAATCCCCAACTGTGTTGCTGCGAGGTATTGATCGAGATCGTCCAACGCGGTATTAAGCGATTTTGCACCTGGCCGTCCTTCGTCGAGTAACTGTTGTGCTGCCGAGGATCTGATCCGCACGAGGGCAAACTCCGAAGCAACAAAAAAGCCATTCAGGGCAACTAACCCAAGGGCAAGCAGTAATCGACCTGCAGAGAGTGCAACATCTACCATGTTCGTTGCCTCCATCGGTCCTTCTCTGCGGGGATATGCGTGTCCATATCTCTCGAATGTCCTGAGGCTCCAAAAAATGACTTGGTATCGGATGGTTACAGCGGACGCAGCGCGACCGCCCACGACTGCAGTCGTGGGAGACATCAGAACCATACAGGAGCAACGCTTTAGCCTGTCGGACGGAGAGGTTGTCAGCCAGTATTCGCCGGCTCGTCTTCCCCATGGTCGTAGCCTTGATCCGGTAATGGGTTGCCGTCCATCTGCACGCCTGTTTCGGTGACGGTTCCAATGTCCGTAAGCGGCGCGTCAGTCGCTGCCTGTGCAGCTGAGAACTGTTCCGACGGGATCGTACAGACGAGTTCGAAATCCCCACCAAAAAACAGCCCTAACTGCTGTCGCTCCGCGTTGGTTGTCGCCACAGCATCCACTGCCGTATCAATGGGAACCTGCTCAGACTCGATTGTGATCCCGTGTCCGCTCGCTTCGGCGAGTTGGTGAACTGAGCGTGCCAGTCCATCACTGCTGTCGATCATTGCTGTTGCATACGGTGCTAACTGCTGTCCGGCATTGCTACGGGGCTGAAACTGGAACAGGTCATTGGCTCGTTCGTGGGCTCCAGTCTCGAAAAGGCTCACTGCCGCAGCGCTCCGACCGAGGGTGCCAGTAACACAAACCCGATCACCAATCTTCGCACCTCCTCGATAGACTGGACCTGCATCGCCTGTGGCCCCGAACACAGCACTCACGACGGTCAACTCTTGATGTCGATCCAGATCCCCGCCCACGTACTGACAGTCCGTTTGATCGCAGACCGCTTTTGCTCCATCAAGGAATGCTTCGATCTCTGCACGTACCAAGGAGGGGGCTCCATAGACCCCCACTGCCGCCTGCGGAGTTGCACCCATCGCTGCGATATCTGAAAGTGACACCCCGATGGTTCGCCAACCTATCGTATATCGTGTCGTCCCAGGCGGAAAATCGGCCCGTTCATGAAGCATATCGATTGTCAGTACGTGCTCTCCGATAACCGCCGCATCGTCCCCGGCCATCTCAAGTCGCTCACCGATCAGCCCCAACAGCGTTCGCTCGTCCATGTCGATAGCTGTTGAGCCGGCTCGATAAGCCTGTGGGAGGGGGCGTTTCGATGCGTTTTAATGCGCTGCCCGGATAGCGGCCTGTATGGCTACGTTTTACGATGCTCCGGTTGAGCCGCTTCTCGACGCGCTCGCCGAGGATCTCGCGGATCGACTTGAGCAACCAGCATGGGCAACGTATGCAAAGTCAGGCGCTGACGCCGAACTCCCGCCAGAACAGGCTAATTTCTGGTTCCGCCGTGCGGCCAGCGTCCTCCGTCGCGTTGCTGATCAAGAACCGATCGGCGTCGAACGACTCTCGACAGCTTACGGCGGCACGAAAGACGGCTCGAACCGATACCGGGTCGCACCAAGTCACCGTACTGACGGCAGTAAAAACGTGCTCCGAACGATCCTCCAACAACTCGAAGAGGAGGGATTTGTCGCCGTCGCTGAAGGTGAAGGCCGCGTCGTTACCGACGAGGGACGAAGCTATCTCGATCAGACGGCGGCTGAGGTCCTTGCGGATCTCGATCGCCCCGAACTTGAGCGGTACGCCTGATCAGTCTCACCGGATTGTCGTAACCGTTTTTCCGTTCACGACGCAATAATCCCCTATGAGCGAGCGCCCAACTGACGACGATATCGAGGACCTCCGTGAACAGAAACTCGAACAGCTCCGCGAACAGGCCGAGCAACAGCAAGACGAGCAGCGCCAACAGGCCCAACAGCAAGCCGAACAGCAAAAAAAGGCCCTTTTGCGCAAGCATCTCACCGATGGGGCCCGCAAACGGCTCAACACGGTCCAGATGTCGAAACCGGAGTTCGGCGAGAAAGTCGAACAGCAAATCCTTGCCCTCGCGCAGAGTGGCCGGGTCCGCGAACAAATCGATGAAGAACAAATGAAGGAACTCCTTCAGGAACTCAAGCCTGACTCGAAGAGTTTCGATATCAAACGCCGATAACCCGATGGCGCGTGTCGGCGTCCTGTTCAGCGGTGGTAAAGACTCGACACTCGCAGCAGTGTTGCTTGATCCCTTCTATGAAGTGTCACTTGTTACCGGCACGTTCGGGATCACCGATGACTGGCAGCACGCCGGCCAGGTTGCTGCGACCCTCGGGTATCCACACCACCGACTACAGCTTGACCGATCGGTCGCAGAACGTGCGCTTCAGGATCTCCGTGATGATGGTTATCCGCGCAATGGGATCCAACGGATCCATGAGCATGCGCTTGAACGTGCTAGCACGCTATCGGTAGATGCCATTGCCGATGGGACTCGTCGTGATGATCGGGTCCCGACGATTGACCGTCCTGCCGCCCAGAGTTTCGAAGATCGTCATGGACTCTCGTATGTGACACCACTCTCTGGGTTCGGTCGCGAGGCGATCGATCAGCTTGCTGCCCGGACACTCCGGATCGAAACCGGCCCAAGTGAGACGATCAAGAAGGGTGATTACGAGACTGAACTCCGTGCGCGGCTTGCTCCTGCCGAAATCGACCGAATCTTTCCAGCCCACCAGCAGTCGGTCGTCCGCGGCCGCCGATAGGATATTCGCCGAACGGAAGGTTTCAAACGCGGCGGTCGCAAACCCGGTGGTATGTACGATCGACTCAAGGGCTTTCGCGATTTCTATCCCGCGGAAATGCAAGCCCGACAGCAGGTCGTCGAGACACTTGAGTCGACAGCTGCCGAATACGGGTTCCGAGAGATCGGGACGCCCCGTCTGGAACGAACACAGATGTATGTTGACAAGAGTGGTGAAGAGATCGTCGAAGAGCTGTATTCCTTTGAGGATGCGGGCGGTCGCAATGTTGCCCTGACCCCTGAACTGACCCCAACGGTCGCCCGGATGGTCGTCGAGCGCGGCAAGGCACTCCAGAAACCAATCAAATGGTATTCCACACGCCCGTTCTGGCGCTATGAACAGGTCCAGCAAGGCCGATTCCGGGAGTTCTATCAGACCAACGTTGATATCTTTGGGTCCGATCGCCCGATTGCGGATGCGGAAATCCTTGCGTGGGCGGCGGATGCCCTCCAGAATCTCGGCCTGACAACGGAGCAGTTTGAGTTTCGAGTCTCCCATCGTGATATCCTTAGTGGGCTATTAGATGCGATTGATGAGGATATCGACACCCGGGCTGCGATTCGAGCGGTTGACAAAAAGGCGAAAATCGACACGGATGCCTACTATCAGCTCCTCTCGGATGCTGGGTTGCCTGAGGACCAGGCCCGTGAGTTCGATCGGCTGCTCACACTCGGGGAGGAAGAGCTTGACGAGCTCGTCCAGTTTGCCGAGACCGACCGTGTTCGGGATGCCGTTGGGAACCTGAGCGCGGTGCTTGAGGCGACCGACGATCTAGGCGTCCGAGAGCACTGTACGGTCTCGCTTGACACTGCTCGTGGCCTCGATTACTATACTGGGACTGTCTTCGAGTGCTTTGATACCGAAGGGACGGTGTCGCGGTCGATTTTCGGCGGCGGCCGCTATGATGATCTCATTGAATCGTTCGGCGGCCCGTCGATGCCGGCTGTCGGTGTCGCTCCCGGTCATGCTACCCTCGGCTTGTTAGCCCAACGGGCCGGTGTCTGGCCTGCGGAACAGCTCCACACGGACTATTATGTGCTCCAAGTCGGTGACACCCGTCCGGTTGCCACAACGATCGCCCGTGAGCTTCGGACCCGTGGCCATGTTGTTGAACTCGATCTCCTTGATCGTGGCTTTGGCGCCCAGCTTGACTATGCCGATGGAATCAACGCCGAGACAGTTGTTATCGTCGGTGAGCGGGATCTGTCCGATGGCATGGTAACGATCAAAGATATGGCAAGTGGCGAGCAGGTCAAAGTCCCACACGAACAGTTCCCCGGCGACCACGACCGCCCGACCTACGAGACCTTCGTGTAAGATGCAGGCGTTTCGGGTTGCATACGACGGGTACGCCTACCACGGCTTCCAGCGTCAACCCGATGTGTCGACTGTCTCGGATGCGATTCTTACCGCGCTTCGTGAGCTGTCCGTCATTGGTGCCGATACGATCCCACCAGGCTATGCGGCCGCCGGGCGCACCGATGCCGGTGTTTCGGCGATTGCACAGACAGTCGCCTTTGTCGCGCCGGAGTGGCTCAATCCGGCGGCGTTTAATTCGGCACTGCCCGCTGATATCCGTGTCTGGGCGCATGCTGAGGCGCCGTCGGAGTTTCATGCGACACATGATGCCGATCGGCGGACCTACGAGTATTATCTCTTTTGTCCGATGTGTACCACAGACCGGCTCGATGCTGCGGTATCACGGCTTACTGGCACCCATAACGTTGCTAATCTCACGCCCGATCAGTCAGGCACCGTTCGAACGCTGACAGTCGATTATCGCAGTGAGGATCCGTATTTCGTTATTCGATTCGCGGCTGACGGGTTCCCCAGGCAGTTCGTTCGCCGGGCCGTGACGCTGCTTCGAAGCGTTTCAACCGGTGATCAGTCCCTTTCGTTTATTGATCGTGTCCTTACTCCAGAACCACTCCCAGGACCTGCTGGCATCGCACCCGCATCGCCGCTCCCGTTGCTGTTAGTCGATGTCACCTATCCAATGCTGTCGTTTGAACCTGCAGCAGACACCAACCCCGCCAGCACGTTTCAAAATCGAGCGCGGACACTACAAACTCGTGCTCAGGTCACTGACCGAATCATCACTCGCCTGTCCGGGCTGTGAGCGTTGCCCTGGGTTCCCATTCGGCGTGCTCGTCTCGGCCCAGGAGTGAAATCCTTTATACCATGCCACTCTTCCTGTGGGCTGTGAGTTCAGTGTCAGATCGCTCAGAGATCGACCCGGAGTACCGTTGGGACCTCTCAAGTATCTATACTGATCCGGCTGTGTGGACCGACGATCGTGAGGACCTTGAATCGACTATCGAGGAGTTGGCTGCGCTGGATCTAGACGCGATTGATGATGCGGATTCGCTGCTTGGGGCTCTTGAGCTACGTGATGAGGTCATGCGTCGAACCGAACGCCTCCTTGCGTATGCGCGAATGCAGCGCGATCAGAACACGCGCGATCAAGACGCCCAAGCGATGTTTGCACAGGCACAGTCACTGTATACACAGGCGTCAAGTGCCGCCAGTGTCATCGAGCCGGCAATCCAGCAGTTCGATCGCTCGACGATCGACACCTTCCGTGATGTCGAGCCGGACCTTGCGACCTACGAGCATTATATCGATGATGCCCTCCGGCAGAAACCCCATACACGGTCTCCCGAAGTTGAGGAGCTACTTGCTGATCTTTCCGAGGTCACTGGCGCCACTCGTGAGATCTACCAGTCGCTGACAAACGCCGATTTGGAGTTTCCGACCGTTGAGGATCCGGATGGTGAGGCCGTCGAGATCACACTTGCGAATTTCACAACCCTACAGAAACGCCCTGATCGGGACTTCCGACAACGAGTCTATGAGACATTCTACGACCGATGGGGCGAGCTGACAAACACCATCGGGACAACGTACGCGAAAAGCGTCACAACCGATGTCCAAACAGCCAACGCTCGGTATTATGAGTCTGCTCGGGCGGCCGCGCTTGACGCGTCGAATGTACCGCCAACCGTTTATGAGACACTCACTGAGACCGTGCAAGATCGGAGTGCGGTCCTCGATAGTCATGCCCAACTCAAACAGCAGGTCTTGGGTGTTGATGAACTCCGGATGTGGGATCTGTATGTCCCGTTGGCAGCCGAACCGAGCCCAACCGTTGAGTATGACACCGCGACCGATTACATCATCGAGGCCCTCGGCGCACTCGGTGATGACTACCAACAACGGATCGCCGATGGGCTTAGTTCACGCTGGGTTGACGTGTATGAGACGCCAGGCAAACGATCGGGGGCATACTCCAGTGCGACCTACGACAGCCATCCATACATCCTGATGAACTACCAGGATGATGTCTCCTCGATGTACACGTTGGCACACGAACTCGGCCACTCGATACACTCTCAGCTGGCCAACGAACACCAGCCGTATGTCGACAGTGGCTATGAGATCTTCGTCGCGGAGGTTGCCTCAACGGTCAATGAGGTCCTGTTGACCCATCACCTCCTTGAGACGGTCGATGACGAACAGTTCCGGCGACACATACTTAATGAGTATCTCGAACGGTTCCGCTCAACGTTGTTCCGACAGACGATGTTTGCAACCTTCGAGGATCGTGCCCACAGCCGTGTCGAACACGATGAGCCCCTGACACCCGACCGACTCAACGAATTATACGCTGACATCAAAGATGAGTTCTATCCCTCTGCGGTGATCGATGATCGAATCGCCCGGGAGTGGATGCGGATTCCGCACTTCTATCGGGCGTTTTATGTCTACCAGTATGCGACTGGTATCAGTGCTGCTGTCGCGATCGCGACCGAGATCCTTGACGGGAACGAGGCTGCCGTCGATCGGTATTTGGATGCGCTCCGGCTTGGTGGAAGCCAGTACCCAGCCGAGATCCTAGACACTGCTGGCGTCGATGTCACCGACAGTGCGTATATCGAGGCCGCCATTGATGAGTACGATCGTGCCCTCGATGACATGACTGCCCTCCTCTAACCGGCTGTTGTGCTATGCTCCAGCGACTGCTTGAAACCGGTCCGGCTGCCCTCGTCCCGCTTGCCTGGCTGTTTGCACTTGCCGCAACGCAGCGTCTTGTGACCGTCCGGACCGTATTGATCGCCCACCTTGTGATGGTCGTCTTCCTTGTCGGCTTCCTGGGTGCTGGTTGGCGTTCTATGACCGATCCGGTGCTGTCAGTCTGGCGACTGGTGATTCTGGTGGGGATCCCCATCACTGCAGCTGGGCTTGCGACGATTGTCGCCCCGGCTTGGCTGTTTGCGATCTCGTTGTACGGGTGGATGGTGGTGCCGGCACTTGCGTTGCTGTATACCGGCTGGCAGCCAGGCGCTTCAACAGCCGTCTACGTTGGTGGTGGGCTAGTGAGCCTTCTTGGCGCTGCTGGCCATCTTCTTGGGGCGCCGGTTGTGGGACTGATCGCGGTCGGCATCGGTCAGACTGCCGGCATTGTAGATGCCGCGTTTCGACACTGACTTTTTGCCCGTCCCGGCCCCGCGTTCGGTATGGACGAGCAACTTACCGATCGCACGACGATCGTGACCGGTGCCAGCTCCGGCATTGGTGCAGCAACCGCCCGTACCTTTGCCGCCGCCGGTGCGAACGTCGT
>CAYOHZ010000008.1:34504-44474 GCA_964403925.1 uncultured Salinarchaeum sp. | reverse complement strand
CAGTATCGACAGGTGACTCGAACTAACATCGATGGCGCATTTTACACGACGAAGGCGAGCCTGTCGGCGCTCAAACAGAACAACGGCGCACTCGTGTACGTTGGCAGCTATCTTGGCAAACACCCGAGTACGTCAATCCCGGTGTATGCGGCCACGAAGTGGTGGCTTCAGGGATTTGCTCACAGTGTTGCCGGCCGAACGAGTACTGTCGGTGTTTCTCTTGTCAATCCGTCCGGTGTCCGGACTGCGTTCGGCAGCGAGTACAACGACGAGGCAAACGAGCAACGGCTTGATACGCAAACGCTCTCACCGGCCGAAGTCGCTGACTCGATCGCATTCTCCGCGCGGATGAGTCTTGATACCCGGAGTGCAGGCGTAGTCGCAGAGTTGGATCTGTATCGCACGGACATCAATAGTCGGTTTTGACGCGGGAATCACCGCACCCAAAAGGCACTTCTAAGGTGCCACGTAATGTTATATAATCAATGTCGCACAGTCCTTCGCTTCCGGACCGGCCACGCCTGAATCTCGATCCTGATATGTCCGACCAAGAGCGACTGGCCGCGCTCCGTGAGCACTACCGGGAAATCGTCGAGGTTAATCGGCAGCTTGATCAGCAGCTCCAGACTGCTGATGAGCGTAAGACCAAGCTACAAGACCGGGCCGATCAGCTCGAACGGGAAAACGAGACGCTCAAAACAACGTCGTTGTACGTCGCGACAGTCAAAGAGCTCAACGACGGTGAAGTCATCGTTAAACAGCACGGCAACAATCAGGAGGTTCTCACAACGGTTTCCGACCGGATTGCCGAGCAGCTTGACGCCGGCGATCGCGTCGCTGTCAATGACTCCTTTACAATCAAAACGGTTCTCGATCGGGAAACCGACGCCCGTGCGCAAGCGATGGAAATCGACTCCTCGCCGGCTGTCACCTACAGCGATATCGGTGGGCTCGACGAACAGATCCGCGAAGTCCGGGAGATCGTCGAACAGCCACTTCAACATCCTGGTGAGTTCGCTGCGGTCGGCATCGAGCCACCAAGTGGGGTTCTTCTCCATGGCCCGCCGGGAACAGGCAAGACGATGCTGGCGAAAGCCGTCGCCAACCAGACCGATGCCACGTTCATCAAGATGGCCGGCTCCGAGCTGGTTCGGAAATTCATTGGCGAAGGCTCTCGATTGGTTCGTGATCTTTTCGAGCTCGCAGAAGAGGAAGCCCCAGCAGTCATCTTTATCGATGAGATTGATGCGATCGCTTCCAAACGCACTGAGTCGAAAACCTCCGGTGACGCGGAAGTCCAGCGGACGATGATGCAGCTGCTCAGTGAGATGGACGGCTTCGAGGATCGTGATGACGTCCGGATCATTGCTGCCACCAATCGGTTCGACATGCTGGATGAAGCGATTCTCCGGCCTGGGCGGTTCGATCGGCTCATTGAAGTCCCAACTCCAGATCAGCGCGGTCGGAAGGCCATTCTCAAGATTCACACCCGGGATATGAATATCGACCCGACTGTTGATTTCGACACATTAGCGCTTGACACGGAGGGCTTTTCCGGTGCACGGATCGCTAATCTCGCAACTGAAGCTGGTATCTTTGCGATCCGAGATGATCGGACGGACGTTCGAATGAGCGACTTCCAGAACGCTCTTGAGAAACTCGAAGACGAGGATGGCACCGATGTCATTACCTCGGATGGCTACGCTGATTATGCATACTGATGCTCTTGCGTGATGCTACAGCCGTCGAATCGACCTCCGTTGAGGCTGCTGATGGCCTTTCGAAAGCCGTTGTGATCGGCGAAGACGATGGAGCGCCTACCTTCGCCTTACGTCGGTTCACGCTTGAGGCCGGTGGTAGTGTTCCCAAACACACCAACGAGGTTGAGCACATTCAGTATGTCCTGACCGGTAACTACCGTGTCGGACACGGGACGGGCGACGCCGCCACGGAACGTCGCGTTTCCCCCGGTGACGCGTTGTTGATACCCGCCGGGACTGTCCACTGGTATATCAACGACAGTGCCGAGCAGGTAGCGTTTCTCTGTGCGGTCCCCCACGGTGACGACGAGATCGTTCTCCACGACGCCTGAGATTGGTCTTTGGTTGTGTCTTTTCTGCCAGCGACGGCCTGCAAAAGTTAAACCCCTCCTTCCCGAAGATATGGCCAATGCCTGCTAAGGGGGAGTCCCAGAGCCGTGATGAAATCGAGACTGCGATTCTCCGAGCACTAGTTGATCGTAGTGATGATGGGATGACCATCTTTGAACTCCGATCACATGTCGAAGCCGACATTGATGAGATCGAAGCGGCACTTACTCGGCTCAAAGACGACGGTTCGATTGTCGTCGAAAGCCGGTCTGGATCTACTGATCAGACCGTAATCAAGCCCACTGATGCGGTACTTCCGGATGATTCGACAGTAGAGCACACCTCACTGCTCGATCGGGTCCGTGAGTGGCTCCCGTTTTGATCATCGTCCTGGAAGTAACGTTGTTGGCCGATCCATATGCACGTTGAGTTCCCCAGCTGTCAGGGCTAACCCAATCCGCTGTAAGCTCGTTGGCAAGTCATACGCATAACGAAGCCACCGGCCGATTTGGATTTCCCGTCCGAGGTCCGTTCGCCACGCTTGTTCGTATGCGGCCAGTGAGTCCGGATTCCACGGCTTGATCGTCGCGGCCGCATGGTCCGCAGCGGAGAGCCCATAGAGGATCCCGCCACCGGTAAACGGTTTCGTCTGTGCTGCTGCGTCGCCGAGAAGGAACCCGCGGTTGCCCACCGTCTCTGGTGGTGGGCCAACTGGGATCACCCCCGAACGGGTCTGAACCTGTGTTGGATCGACGTCATAGGCACTGAGATGCGCCCGAAAGTGTGCTTTCGCGTTTGTGCCTGGTGGGACTGCCACCCCATACTCGATCCCGGCTTCGCCACGCGGAATCCGCCATGCGAACAGGCCGGGGACAGTTAGATTGACATCGACAGCCGTCTCGGTGCTCTGTTGGTCGTGATGGCCAAACACCCCATGGAACAATCGCCGCGGCTCTTCAAGCCCAAGCGCCGACCGGACCCGAGAGTGTGGCCCATCGGCGCCGGCAACCATCTTCCCGCGGTAGGTCGTTGTTCCATCCGGAGTACGCGCTGTCACCGTTACGCCCGTTGTATCCGGGGAGACATCAATGACCGTGTGCTGTTCACGGATCGTCGCACCGGCAGCCCGCGCACGCGCTGCCAGATGGGTATCCAGGCCGACGCGATCGATCACCTGCGAAATCGGCGCATCAGCATAAAACTGGTAGCCATTGCCTGGCCCCCGAGTGACATGAAAGCGTGCTGTGTCGATCTCATGTTGTAACAACTGCGCTCGAACGTCTCCGGTGTACGCCCAGATATCCCGGCTGACATGTCCCGAGCAGGCAAGCGGCCGGCCGACAGTGGTTCGCTCGAGGACGAGCACATCATGACCAGCCAACGCTGCCTGGCGGGCAAATCGACTGCCAGCTGGTCCGGCCCCGACGACAACGAAATCCCACATATCCGCTCGGTATCATCGGCACCGACAAACCGTTTTCGTCCCGGTCGTTCTCCGGGGAAGGAAAGATTAAGTCGCTTAACCCCGTACATTCGTTGATGACAGAGTATACGGAGGAAGAACGACGGATCCTGGCGTACCTGCAGGATAGCGCTGCGCGTGGCAAGCGCTATTTCAAGGCCCGACATATCGCCGATGCGCTTGGACTCTCAGCCAAGCAGGTTGGTGTCCGCCTCCCGAAACTCGCAGACGAATCTGATGACATCGAGATCGAAAAGTGGGGCCGTACTCGGTCGACAACTTGGAAAGTAACGCCCGAGTGACCGGGCCTTTTTTCGCTGTGTAGCTCCCGGTTCCGTCAGATGACTGTTCGCTTGGAGCGATCGATCGATATCGATGCGTCACCGGAAGCTGTCTGGGAATTTATCGCTGATCCTGCCAAACGGGCCGGTGCGATCAGTGTCGTGTCCTCATACGAGCTCAAAGACGACGATGGACGGGTCGCGATCTGGCATGTCTCGTTGCCCCTTCCGCTGATTGACCGAACGGTATCGATCCGGACCGAAGAGACCGACCGTGATCCACCACGATACGTTCGGTTCGTCGGGCAGTCGCCGGCACTGGATGTAATCGGTGAACATCGTATCGAGGCGACTGCAGACGGCAGCCGGCTGTATAACACGTTCACCGTTGACGGTGCACTTCCCGGCGTCGAGCGGTATTTCAAACACAATCTCGATACTGAACTCGAAAACCTCGAGCGCGCACTTCGTCGCTCGCTTCAATAATGAACCTCGCGCTGGCACAGATGCGAAGTGACGCCGGCGCCGTCGATCGGAACCTCGATCGGGCGCTCGATTCGATCGCGGCTGCAGCAGCAAACGGGGCTGATCTCGTTGCTTTGCCGGAACTGTTTTCGGTTGGGTATTTTGCGTTTGATGCGTATCAGACAGCAGCAGAACCACTCACGGGCCCGACGCTTGGCCGTATTGCCGATGCCGCAGCCGATGCCGGCATTGCCGTCCTTGCTGGGACGATCATTGAGGATCTAGCGGCCACCGACAGTACGTCGCGACCAGCAACCACTGGGCTGGCAAACACGGCTGTTCTTTTCGATCAAACGGGGACCCGACAACTCGTCTATCGCAAACATCATCTGTTTGGCTATGAGTCTGCCGAGGCAGCGCTACTTGTTCCCGGCGAGCGACTCCCCACGGCAACGATTAACGGATTTACCATTGGTGTGACCACCTGTTATGACCTCCGATTTCCCGAACTGTATCGACAGTATCTAGACGCCGGTGTTACGCTCACGCTCGTCCCATCCGCGTGGCCGGCCGATCGCGTGGATCACTGGCAGCTGCTGCCACGAACACGGGCACTTGAGAATTTGATGTATCTCGCTGCGATCAACGGTGCTGGAACAATTGCTGACACAACGCTTGCCGGTCGATCGGCACTATACGATCCATGGGGTGCTCCGGTCAGCAAGGCTAATGAGACGGCTGACCTCCCTGTTGCTTCGATTGATCCGGACCGGGTTCAGTCCGTTCGGAACTCCTTTCCCGCTGTTGACGATCGTCGTTCAGAGTAGTTTCTCAGCACCGTTTCAGTTAGCTGACTTTTAGGTGTCCTCCGGGGTTTCAAGATCACGAAACGCCCCCACGAAGTCATCATGTTGCTCTAATTCGGCAAGTCGATCATCGACTTTCGCTTTGAGCTCTGTGATCCGGTCTTCAAGGCGCTGATACTCCTCGTTGTTTGCAAGCTCTTGACTTGATTTCTCGACTTGAAGCAGCGATTGTTTTGAGACCAACGAGTAGTATTCCTGGACGTCGGCTGCATACTCCGACCGAGTCATGACGCGGTTGACAAGTTCAAGCAACTCGTCTTTCGAGACTGGTTTGACGAGATAATCATCAAACCCCATCTCGATGATATCGAAATCCGGATCAACTGCCGTGACCATGACGACACTGGCATTGGGATCTTGTTCTCGGAGTTTAGTCAGGACTTCATCACCGGACAGTCCCGGCATGCGGCGGTCTAACAGAACGATTTCGACTGACTCCGAAAAGGTCTCTAGTGCCGTCTCACCGTCGTATGCTGTCACGACAGTCCATCCATCGTTTTCTAACCACGCGGCAAATAGGTCTGCCAGCCGCGATTCATCATCGACCACAAGCACTTCGGGGGAGTCTTGTGACATATCTCTCTGACCCGTTTCTATATTGACTGTTGGTACACGCTGTCATAAAT
Organism: uncultured Salinarchaeum sp.; assembly: GCA_964403925.1. GTDB lineage: Archaea > Halobacteriota > Halobacteria > Halobacteriales > Salinarchaeaceae > CAZFMU01. Next base: position 38,684 of record CAYOHZ010000008.1, on the reverse strand, counting down.
GCCCGGGCTTTCAGATAGTCACGGAGCCATCTCCGAGTCTTGTTGCGTGATCCGGTTGCCCTCTCCATATTGGCGCTGAAGATATGTTATGGCGTCATCAATCAACTGTGGGTTATCGGTGAGGACACCTTCGTGATCGGTTTCTGACTGGCGTTGCGCGATGAGGGCAGTTTTTTGCTGCTCGTGACCGCCGCCATCGAAGATCACAAACCAGCTTTGTTGCAGTTCCTCAGTTTCTTCGAAATGTGTATACAGTCCATCAATCTGTGGCGCGTGGGTATCCTGTGTGCCAGCATAGACATGGACTGTCACCCCGCGCTCGACAAGCCGCCGATATCGTCTATGCTGGTCGTGAATCGCTGATACGCGTTGAAACCCCGCATACAGGGTTCCTGTTCCCACGCGCCAGGCCCGGTCCTCGATTTCCCGCGACAGATAGATCATTTGTGTCGTATCATACGCGAGGAACGTTCGATCCGGAATCGCAGCCAGCAGTTCCGCTGCCGGTGTCGTTGGCTCGGGGTTCCGTGTCGGTGTGCTATCGGAACGTGGTGACAGATACGTCTGATCAAACGAGTGGGTAGTCGGAGCCGGCTCAGTCCCATCGAGTCGCTTCTGTACGGCTGTGGCATCCGCGATCGCGATCGGCGTTTCGCCATCAAGCAAGACTACTGTTGTTGCCGGTCGACCAGAAGCGGTCTCAATAGGCTCGATCGCAACGTTTCGGGTTGTGAGTCCCTCTTCGATAGCAGTCCGGGTGTCGTCGGCCACATTATATACTCGTAGGGTCTTCTCACGACTCCGAACTGTTTCTATGAGCCCCCGCAGCGACATCAGTCGTCGCTTATAACGTGTCACGGTGGCGGTTAGTATCTATCGCCACAGCTTCTTTGCTGTCGATCACTCTCCATCAAAGTGTGGCTCTCGATCGGCCCTAACGGCCGCAACACCTTCCCTGAAATCTGTCGTCTGCAGCAACTCCCCAAACGCGGTGACGCTTTGCTTGTCTCTTCTCGCGTTCTCGGCTTCGAAGACGCGTTTGATTGCCCCAAGTGCCAACGGCGCCCCGGTTGCCAGATCCTCGGCCTACTGTCGGGCAAGCGTTTGTGGCTCCGCAACTGTCGTTTGGGAGTTGTTTGTGGCTACCGTTCACTTTCACCACGCTCCGTTCACCTTTTAATGGTTCCCGCGCTATTCTGGCGTAATGACGCCACAGTCGACACTCGGTGACGAGCCTGGGATCGCCGCGGAGCTGGCCGAAAGCCAGCGATCCATTTCGATCGCCGAGTTCTTTGAGAAGAACAAGCATATGCTCGGGTTCGACTCGGGCGCTCGTGGACTCGTCACCGCCGTGAAAGAAGGGGTCGACAACAGTCTTGATGCCTGTGAGGAGGCCGATATTCTCCCGGATATTTATGTGAATATCAGTGATGTCGGCGACTATTATCAGCTCGTCATTGAGGACAATGGCCCCGGCATTACCAAAGAAGAGCTCCCAAAAGTATTCGGGAAGTTACTGTACGGGTCACGCTTTCATGTCAGAGAACAAACCCGTGGCCAACAAGGGATCGGGATCAGTGCTGCCGTTTTGTACGCGCAACTGACAAGCGGCAAACCCGCGAAGATCACCTCTCGCACACAACAAAACGAGACTGCGGAGTACTTCGAGTTAGTTATTGATACGGATACCAACGACCCGGAGATCCGCACTCACGAGACCACAACCTGGGACCGCCCACACGGAACGCGTATCGAGCTCGAAATGGAGGCAAACATGCGGGCGCGCAAGCAGCTCCATCAGTATATCAAACACACCGCGGTTGTCAATCCTCATGCCCGGATCGAACTCGATGAGCCGGCGACTGACGAACCACTTAAATACGAACGGGCAACCGACCAACTTCCGGCTGCTACCGAAGAGATCCTTCCTCACCCACATGGCGTGGAACTGGGCACGCTGTTGAAAATGCTTGATGCAACCGAGTCCCATTCCGTCTCGGGGTTTCTCCAATCCGAGTTCACCCGCGTCGGCCGGAAAACGGCCGATTCGATCCTTGCTGCGTTTCGAGACCGGTATTACGGCCGTGAACTCGCTTGGCCAACACCGGGACCACACGAGGATATCGATCTCGAAGCGGTCGTCACTGACGCGACCGCGAACAAAGGCGCAGCGGCGACAGCGGATTTCGCAGAACTGATCGCAGGCCGGATCACAGAGCAGGAGCGATTGGCCCACCACGAGCTTGCCGACATCGTCACAACAGCCGCCACTGAGGTTGCCGATGCACACGACCGGCCCTTTGGTGAGACGGTCAAGCGCAAGGTGACGGCTGCTCTGTGGGCGACAATCGCGTCACAAGAGCGTCGCCGTGTTGCCTGTTATCGGGTGATCGATGAGGCGACAACCGCGCGCAAAGACGACGCAACAATCGATGGGGTTGCCGAACGACTTGCGGATAAACTCGCGACTGCGGACTCTGATCAGGATCGGTTTACGGCCGATACGCTGACCACACACATCGATCGAGCGGCAGACTTGACCGAACGCCAGCAGGATGTGACATTCGGTGACACTGCCCGCGAGAACGTTTTCGAGGCGCTGTGGGAGCATACACGGACGGTTCCGGATGCGCCGCCGAAGGTTCGAAGGTTTGTGAACAATCGGGATATGGCGAGTGATCTGTTGGACGCAATGCGATCGGTGAGTGTGCTGTCGCCGCCGACATCGTGTCTCTCGCCGATTACTGCTGAGCTTGTTGAAGCCGGGCTGCAAAAAGAATTTGACGCGGACTTCTACACGGCAGCCACCCGAGACGCTGACGTTCATGGCGGTGATCCGTTCATCGTTGAAGCTGGGATCGCCTATGGCGGCGAACTCGACGGTGGAACGATTGATCTGATGCGGTTTGCCAACCGGGTGCCGTTGGTGTACCAGCGCGGTGCGTGTGCCGTCACGGATGTGGTCAAATCGATCGGCTGGCGGAACTACAAGCTCGATCAACCCGGTGGGACAGGACTCCCAAACGGCCCGGCAGTGGTCTTAGTGCACGTTGCCTCGACGAACGTTCCCTTTACCAGCGAATCAAAGGATGCGATCGCGAACGTTCCCGAGATCGAAGACGAAATCGAGTTGGCAGTTCGTGAGGCTGCCCGTGATCTCAAGTCCTATCTCAAACAGAAACGCTCGATGCAGCAGCGTCGTCGGAAACGCGAGACGCTTGCGGAGATCCTCCCAGAGATGGCCGATAAACTCGCACAGGTTACCGACCGGGCAGAGCCCGAGTATGGCGATGCCTTAGCGCGCATCATGAACAACGTGCTCATCGAGCGCCATGTCAGTCCCGACGGGGACATGACCCAACAGGTCGAATTGACCATCGAGAATCATACAACCACCAACGAAACGCTTGAACTCACTGAGATCATCTCGGCCGAACCGACCGACCTGCCCGAGGATGCGACTGTCGTTGAGGTCGATGGGGAGTGGTTCATCAAGTGGACCCCAACCGTCAGCACGGATGGTGACGCCCATCTCCAGTATCGAACGCCGACCGACACCAGTTTTGAGCTGTCTGTTGACGGTGTCGAGCCGGAGAAACTCACAATTACTGCCTGAATCCATGACTGCAAGCACATCTTCCGAGCCCCAGAATCGCGAGGCGATCCAACAGTTGGTTGATCTTGCCGCAGAGCTCTATGAACAACTCGATACCGGTAAAATCCCGGAGATGGAACTCCCAACACGGACGAAAAGCAATATCGAATACAGCGAGGAAGACGACGTGTGGGTGTATGGTGATCGAACCTCAACCCGATCGGCGAACTCCATCAGCGGTGCCCGCAAGCTTTTGAAGGCCGCCTATACGATCGAGTTTCTGGTCGACCAACTCGATGAAGATCGTTCCTCGACGCTGCGGGAGCTGTATTATCTTTCGGAATCTTGGAGCAACGAACAGGCACAGTTTTCCAGCCAAGACGAATCGAACCAACTCATCGAGGATCTGGAAATCGTCTCTGGGGTGACTCGTGAGGATTTCCATATGCGTCCAGAGGAATCCGGGGCCACAATCCTCGGTCCGCTACGGCTCCGCGAACAAACTCGGCGCGGCGAGCGGGTGATTCACTGTCAGGAAGACGTGGGAGAAGGCGGCTACCAGATTCCCAACAACCCGGATATGAT